>NZ_CP014327.1:0-600000 GCF_000812665.2 Falsihalocynthiibacter arcticus | reverse complement strand
GCATGGCTGCGGAACATTTTGCGAACCTTGGACATAAAACTGTTGGTCACGTTTGTGGACCCGCCGAAAATGTTTTGACTCCCATGAGGCGTGATTCGTTTCTTACAGAAGCAAAGAAATTGGGTATGGAAGTGCGCGACGAGTGGGTTTTTCCCGGCGATTTTCGCCTTGTGACGGGTGCGCAGGCGGCGGACATGTATATGGCCCTTGAGGATAAGCCGAGCGCGATTTTCTGTGCGTCGGACCTTATGGCCATTGGCTTCATGAAGAGATGTTTGTCCGAGGGAATGCGCATTCCCGAAGACGTGTCTGTTATTGGATTTGATGACGTGGGCCTCGCAGCATATTACCACCCGTCCCTAACGACAATTCGCCAAGATCGGAGTCAAATCGGGCGGGTCGCCGCCACCACGTTGCTGTCACGCCTACGTGACCCCTCAAATATCGACCCTTATTTTAGACACACAGTGCCAGTCGAATTAATAAGTCGCGAAAGTACGGGTAGATTTCTACCAAAAGTATAGTCCACTACTGGAGCCTTATAGTCTGGTCGATCCAGTTAAGAGATGTCTTAATGAATTCTGTATTTCGCCATGTTGGCGCCGCAATCTCAAGCGCATTTTAGGGAATAGTGCATTTGCACGCCCCTTTGAGCTTAACTGCGAGAACAACATGTCTTTTTTTACGGCCATTACATTTGATCAAGTCGCCTTAAGCTTTATGGCGTGTTTCTTGGTGCGGGAAGCGATGATTGCGACGCTGCCAAATGACGTTGCAGGTCCAGGTGGATGGCTGATCAACACTACCGCCTAGGGCTTTAACTGCCGCAATGCCCCGAAGCTAGTTTCAGTATTCAAAACCCACGCGATGCAAGACTTTTGGTTTTGCAGCTGCCGAATCTTTTCTCCGAAAATCAGACCGTAACCGTTTACATAGCTTGATTTTGTCGATTGTAATCGATTACGTTATGCCAACCCACGCATTTTTGCGATTTCGGGGAAGGTTCATTTTGGAGGAAATAATGAAAACATTAAAAGGGCCAGCCCTCTTTCTTGCGCAATTCGCGGGCGACGAGGCACCGTTCAATTCTTGGGACGGTATCACCAAATGGGCGGCGGATTGCGGTTATAAGGGCGTGCAAGTTCCCAGCTGGGACTCGCGTTTCATCGACCTAGAAAAAGCAGCAACATCTAAAGATTATTGCGACGAACTCGCAGGGCAAGCGCGTGCAAACGGCGTTGAAATTACGGAGCTTTCGACGCATTTGCAAGGACAACTGGTTGCTGTCCATCCGGCATATGATATCGCGTTCGACGGCTTTGCTGCCCCCACCGTGCGGGACAATCCCAAAGCGCGTCAAGAGTGGGCGGTCAATCAAGTTAAAATGGGTTTGACAGCGAGCAAAAACCTTGGGCTTACCAAGCATGGGACATTTTCTGGCGCTCTCGCTTGGCCGTATGTCTACCCTTGGCCACAGCGCCCAGCCGGACTTGTTGACGCGGCATTTGACGAATTGGCGAAGCGTTGGCTGCCGATTCTTGACCACGCAGAAGATTGTGGTGTGGATGTTTGCTATGAAATCCACCCGGGTGAGGATCTCCATGATGGCGTGACGTTCGAGATGTTCCTTGAGCGCGTCAACAATCACGCGCGTTGCAATATGCTATATGATCCCAGCCACTATGTTCTGCAGTGCCTTGATTACATTGATAATATCGACATCTACAAAGACCGTATCAAAATGTTCCATGTTAAGGATGCCGAGTTTAACCCGACAGGTCGCCAAGGCGTTTACGGCGGGTATCAAAGCTGGGTTGATCGCGCTGGGCGCTTCCGCAGCTTGGGTGATGGCCAAGTCGATTTCGGTGCCATCTTCTCAAAAATGGCTGCGAATAATTTTGATGGCTGGGCCGTTGTCGAATGGGAATGTGCGCTGAAACATCCCGAAGATGGGGCGCGCGAAGGGGCGCAATTTGTCAAAGACCATATTATTCGTGTAACGGAGCGGGCTTTTGACGACTTTGCAGATGGTGGCACCGACGACGCTGCTAATCGCAAAATGCTTGGCTTGGAGGCATAGAAATGGCGATCACAGGACGTAACGAAGCCTTAGAGGGCCCCATACGCTTAGGTATGGTCGGCGGCGGTAAAGACGCATTCATTGGCGGAGTTCATCGGATTGCCGCGCGTATTGATGGCAAATTCAACCTAATCGCGGGGGCGCTTTCGAGCACCCCTGAACGCGCTCTGGAATCTGGCCTTGCGTTGGGATTGGCCGAGGATCGAATTTATTCCAGCTATAAGGAAATGGCGATCCGCGAGGCGCGCCTCAAGAATGGGATTGAAGCGGTCGCGATCGTTACGCCCAATCATGTTCACATGGATGCGGCGCGTGAATTCCTGAAGCGGGGCATCCATGTTATTTGCGACAAGCCCCTTACGCATACGTTGACGGATGCAAAAAAGCTGGTGAAATCTGCCGAGGCTTCGGACGCATTGTTTGTGCTCACGCATAACTACACAGGCTATCCGATGATCCGCCAAGCGCGTGAAATGATCGCGAGTGGGGCGTTGGGTAAAATCCGTTTGGTGCAAGTTGAGTATGCTCAGGACTGGTTGGCCGAAGCCGCCGATCCCGACAATAAACAAGCAGCGTGGCGCACCGATCCGACCAAGTCGGGCGCGGGCGGATCAACGGGCGACATTGGAACGCATGCGTTTAACCTCGCGAGCTTTGTATCCGGTCTTGAGGTTGAAACGCTTTGTGCCGATTTGCAGGCTTTTGTACCGGGGCGCCAAGTGGACGACAACGCGCATGTGATGCTGCGCTATGAAGGCGGTGCGCGGGGGATGCTGTGGTGTTCACAGGTTGCCGTTGGCAATGAAAACGGCTTGCGCTTGCGGATTTATGGAGAGAAGGGTGGCCTTGAGTGGGCCCAAGAGGACCCAAACTATCTTTGGTATACCCCATTTGGTGAAGCCAAGAGGTTGCTAACACGCGGAGGGGCCGGAACGGGCGCGGCCGCCGCACGGGTTAGTCGCATTCCCGCAGGGCATCCGGAAGGGTATCTTGAGGGGTTCGCCACGATTTACTCCGAGGCGGCAGAAGCGATACTGGCAAAGCGGGCCGGAAAAGACGTGCCAAGCGAAGTTGTTTTCCCAACCGTTCAGGACGGTCTAAAGGGTGTGCAATTCATCGACGCCTGCGTGCGCTCCTCGGCGCGGGATTCTGCGTGGGTTAAGTTTGCATAAATTGATTGGCCGCACCTTTGGGCAAAATGCGCATTGGTGCGGCCATAAATCCTCCGGTATCGGCCCGAAAACCAGAAGATTTATTCCGTAAGCGCGACGAGGGCTCCGTGCGCTTGTACCACTTGTCCGGCAAGGCTCGCGCCGGCTTTGATCGCGTCGCTCAGGGTGCCGCCCGTGAAGTAAGAGGCACAGAAACCTGCGTTGAAACTGTCGCCAGCGGCGGTTGAGTCCACGACATTATCGATGATGTTTGGCGCGATTGTGAGGGGTGTCCCGCCCAGAGTTTGGGCGATAACCGAAGCCGCACCGTTTTTGACAACAACGGTTTTCACGCCGAGCGATTGGTACCGCGCGATGGTCGCTTCGGGAGTTTTGTCGCCGTTAAATAGCTGTTCTTCGTCAAAGGACGGCAACACAATGTCCGAGACTTGGGCGGCCTTTGTATTGACGGCCACCATTTCAGCCTGATCTGTCCAAAGACGCAAACGTTGGTTTGGATCATAGACAATTGTTTTTCCAGCTTTGCGCGCATAGGCCAATTCAGCAAGAAAAGTATCGCGGTGCTCAGGTAGGATAACAGCCATTGTGATGCCAGAGAAAAACAAGACATCCGCCGATGCAAATGCGGTGCGTAGGGTGCTTTGGTCGCCAGCCATTTGACGGGCCGCGGAATCCGAACGCCAGTATGAGAAGCTGCGCTCGCCGTTGTCCAAGTGGATCATATAGAGGCCGACGGTTTTGCCCGCAACGTCCCGCGCGAAGGACATGTCGATATTTGCGGCGGCTCCAAAAGCCCGCATTTCCTGACTGGCAGAATCTGAACCTAGGCCCGTGAAATAAGACGTTTTCCACGCTTCTGGCATTTTCTTGGCCAAATACCACGCGGTGTTGAAAGTATCGCCCGCAAATCCGCGGCGATAGGTGTCTGGTCCAACGACGGCCAATTCGATCATCGCTTCGCCAATGGCCATAAAGTTTTTCTGCGTCATATCAGGTTGTTTCCTTGAAACGATCTGGGTGGTTGGCTTGGATTCTCGGTAAGGCTGTTAAGACACGCGAGAGATGGGTTTCAACTTGATCCGAAGCGGAGAGCACGTCGCCAGAAACAAGGGAGGAAAGGATGTCCTTGTGGTCTTGAAGGGCCGTTCGGCTGTCAAAGGCGAGGCTCAGAAACCGCACGCGATCCGCTGGGGCTTTTGTGTCGCAAATAAGGTGCCAGACCTTCGGTTGGCCTGCAATTCTGCAAAGTTCTTGGTGAAAGAGTTCATCCAATTCATAAAAGGCGATAATGGACCCTTGGTCCAAAACTACGGCCTGTGCTTCGATCAAATCCTTAAGCGTGCCGATGGCGGTTGGCGTCATATTCTTGGCGGCCTCCCGAACGATTTCCTTTTCGAGGGCCACGCGAATGAACCGCGCGCGGCGCAGATCTGGGATCGATATATGAGTGACAACGGTTGCTTTTTGCGGACGAATACGAAGAAGCCCTTGTTGGGATAACCGATAAAAAGCATCGCGCACGGGTTGGCGGCTTACGTCGTATTGGCTCGCAATTTCGCTTTCGGAGATTTTCTTGCCGGGTTCCAATTCCAAAGAAACGATCTGATGAAACAGAATGTCATGCAGGGCTTCGGTCGCGGATTGCGCGCGACGGGTAGTATTTGACAGAGCCATTCGTTGTTCTTCCAAAAGCGGGTTGAAGCATCTTGCAGACTAGCATATTAGTTTTCGCGAAGGAAGCAAGCCCTTCCAGTGGGCCGAACGGTATGACATGTTCGGATGAGTTCAGTTTACGGTGCGATGCGCGCCAAATTGCAAAAGGATACAAGCATGAAATTTCTTCGTATGGGCAAAGAGGGCGCTGAAACATCCTGTGTTCTGGATGCTGATGGCGTTGTGCGCGACGTGTCGAGCGTTGTTGCCGACTTTGGCCCCACGACCCTCGCCGATTTGACAGGCGTTTTTGATGGTTTGGACCTCGGTGAATTCCCCGAGTATGCTGGCGATCCACGTATCGGCACGCCCATCAGCCAACCTAAGAATATCTATTGTGTTGGTTTGAACTACTCGGATCATGCGGCAGAGTCGGGACTAGCTGTTCCAGACGAACCTATTCTGTTTAACAAATCCTCTAGTTCCTTTTGCGGTCCCAATGCGCCGCTGTTCTACGCGGCGCATATGACGAAGCTCGATTGGGAAGTTGAACTTGGGATCGTGATCGGCAAAACGGCCTTTGGCGTTGGGCCAGACGAAGCAATGGACCATGTCGCAGGTTTTACCGTAGTTAATGACGTGTCCGAGCGCGCATGGCAGGCCGAACGTGGTGGCCAGTGGATGAAAGGCAAAAGTTTTCTAAACTTCTGTCCGACCGGCCCGTGGCTTGTGACGCCAGACGACTTTGCGGATGTTCAAAATCTTGGAATGTGGCTTGATGTAAACGGGGAGCGTATGCAAACCGGAACCACAGCGAAGATGATTTTCGACGTGAAAACAATCGTTTCCTATATGAGCAGCTTTATGATGCTCGAAGAGGGCGACTTGATTTGTACGGGTACCCCTCCGGGTGTTGGGATGGGCAAGAAGCCGCCACGTTACCTGAAAATTGGCGATACTGTTGAGCTGGGAATTGATGGTCTGGGCGCGCAAAAACAGGTCGTTGAAGAGCTGTAAGCCATTCTGAATTTCTAATAAAACGCCCCGCAGATTATCTCTTCGGGGCGCTTTTCGTTTAACGCCGACTTAGTGGTTGTCGCGTGGAACTCTGTGTTTGCTCACAACTTTTTGGTATTTCACCGCAGGTTTAAGCACCATACCCTTGTCGAATTGTTCGATCATACCGCGTTGGATTTCTTGCCACGGTGTTTGGTGCGCGGGGTAGGGGTAGCCCCCCGCTGCTTCGAGGTCGGCACGGCGTTTTGCCAGCTCTTCGTCACTGATCAGGATGTCGGCGGACCCTTTGTTCAGATCGACGCGAATTATGTCGCCCGTGATCACTAGGGCCAAACCGCCCATGGCTGCGGCCTCGGGGGATGCATTCAGGATCGACGGAGAGCCAGAGGTGCCCGATTGACGCCCGTCACCGATACAGGGCAGTTCGGAAATTCCCTGTCTGATCAACTCGGTCGGCGGTTGCATGTTTACAACTTCCGCGCCGCCGGGATGGCCGATTGGGCCCGCGCCGCGCATCACAAGGATGCAGCTATCGTCGATATTGAGCGATGGATCGTCAAGGCGCGCGTGGTAATCCTCGGGGCCGTCAAACACGATGGCGCGTCCTTCAAAGGCGTTCATATCGTCGGGGTTCGAGAGATACCGCGAGCGGAAATGCTCTGAAATCACGCTTGTTTTCATGATGGCGCTGTCGAAAAGGTTACCGGTAAGCTCGACAAATCCAGCGGCCGGTTTGAGCGGCGCCGCATAGGGATAAATCACGTCGGCATTGCTAACACTTGCCCCTGCATAGGCCTCGCCCATGCTTGTTCCTGTCACGCACCGAGCGTTGGGATGAGGTAGAGCACCCGCGCCGATCAACTCGGCAAACACACCCGGAATGCCGCCTGCGCGGTGAAAATCTTCGCCCAGATATTCACCAGCGGGCTGTACATTGCACAACAATGGTGTGCTGTGCCCATGTTTTTGCCAATCGGCGTTCGTGAGGTCAATCCCAAGGTGTGCGGCGACCGCGATGAGGTGAATCGGGGCGTTTGTACTGCCGCCGATTGCTGAATTCACAACAATCGCATTTTCAAAGGACTCGCGCGTCATAATATCGCTGGGCTTGAGGTCTTCGTTGACCATCGCGACGATGCGTTTGCCAGTTTCATAGCTGATCTGGCCGCGCTCGCGATACGGCGCAGGGATTGTTGCGCCACCGGGAAGCTGCATGCCCAAAGCTTCGGCAAGCGAATTCATCGTGCTTGCGGTGCCCATTGTATTGCAATAACCAACCGAAGGGGCGGAGGCGGCAGCGATATCCATGAATTCTGGATAGTCAATTGCGCCTGTCGCCAATTCTTGGCGCGCGTCCCAAATCACGGTGCCAGACCCCGCGCGTTTGCCTTTGTGCCAGCCATTAAGCATGGGGCCAACCGAAAGCGCGATCGCGGGAATATCGACTGTTGCGGCGGCCATAAGGAGGGCAGGGGTGGTTTTGTCACACCCGATGGTCAAAACGACGCCGTCGAGTGGGTAGCCGTGCAAAACTTCGACCAAACCAAGATAGGCAAGGTTTCGATCTAGGGCTGCCGTGGGTCGGCGGCCTGTTTCCTGAATTGGATGCACCGGGAATTCAAAGCAAATCCCGCCCGCCGCAATAATCCCGTCGCGTGTGCGTTTAGCAAGCTCAATGTGGTGGCGATTACAGGGGGACAAATCGCTGCCTGTTTGAGCGATGCCGATGATCGGCTTGCCGGATTGCAACTCTTCGCGCGTGATGCCGAAATTCAAATACCGCTCAATATACAGGGCTGTCATTCCAGGGTTTTCTGGGTTGTCGAACCATTGTTGCGAGCGGAGTTTAGTTGAATTTTCGGTCATTATTGCAAGTCCTTGCACTGGGTTTAAGGGGGAGAGCGCCTTGTTTATATGGCCTCTGACTGGGCATACCAAAGCGGGTTAGGGGGGTGTTTGCAAGGGCATTCTCTGGAAGTTTGTTCCACATTGTGAATTCTTGAACCTAATCACTGATATTCCAGTAGGAAACGGATTTACTTGAGTAAATAGATCAGGTATAGAATTTGATAACCGCGAAAAGGAGTGCAAAATGAACATTGTAATGAGCGCCGAACAAATTCCGCAGATCGATGTTGTAGAGCGCGAAATCCCCGCGTACGACGCGCGCCGCTTGACCTTAGACAACGGGCAGGCGCGCATTATTCTCGATGGCCAAATCTACTCTTTGCGCATTACTCGAGCCAACAAACTCATTCTGACAAAGTAACCAATTCTCCCGCAAACTCCGCGCGGCGACTACAGATGCGTCCCTGTAGGAAGTCCAGCAACAGGCGGATGCGTGCGGTTTTGCGCAGGTCGCCATGGAGGAGAAGCCAGAGCTTTCTGTCGGCAATTGTTCCTTGGTAGGGCGGGCGAACGAGGCCTTGAATTCGGTCGCCTACGAAGCACGGAAGCATGGTCATTCCAACCCCTTCAAGAGCCATAGCGACCTGTGGTGCTACTTCAAAACATCGAAACCGAAGGCTTGCCTTTGGATAATCACTTTTGCGAATCCAACTCGCGGAGGTTGCTTCTTCGGGTTCATTCCAGCCGATAAAATGAAGCCCTACGCCAGCGTTGTCTTGAATTTGGGCGGCGTATTCTGGCGTGCAGTACACAGCCTTGCGGCAGTCCACCAATTTGCGCCCATAAACATCGTCTTCGACGGTTTGGGCGTAGCGAATTGAGATATCTGCTTCTCGATGGTCGAGCCGAACAACAGTATTTGTGAATCCTAAATGCACGTCGATTTCGGGGTGCAATTTGCCAAAGAGGGCAAGGTCTCCCGTCACGGACGAAAATGCGAGGAAGGGCGGCATCGAAACGTAAATCGCGCCCGAGGGGAGGGAGTCGCGCCCTGCTATCAGTCGGGAAGCTGAAGCGATTTCATCCTCAATGCGCTCTGCTATGGGAAAAAGATCTTCGCCGAGCTGGGTCAATGCAAGGCCAGACTTCGCGCGGTCGAATAATCGCGCGCGCGTTGCGTCTTCCAGGGCTGTAATGCGCCGCGAAACGGTGGCATGGTTCGTGACCAACCTGATCGCCGCACCACGAATGGTACCCGTGCGCGCAACTGCGAGAAAGTATTTTAGGTCATTCCAGTCAAACCGCGACAGGCGCGAAGGTAGGGGGCGATAAGTCGACTGGTTCATATTTGATCCGCTTTGTAAGTAATGCTATTTTTTGTTCCAAATAGTATCCAACATACAGCTTTAGTGCAATGTGCAGCGCACTGGACGATTGTGAGTTTGGGGCACGGAGGTGGGATTTGACTCTATTGCGCGGCTAGGACTGATATTCTGAATTCAATTTTTCTGAAAAGGGTATTCCATGCTTCGCAACCTTAACCCCCTGCTTTCACCAGACATTCTTTATACATTGGCAACTATGGGGCACGGAGATGAAATCGTAATTGCGGATGCAAATTTCCCCGGCGATTCATGTACCGACCGCCTTGTGCGTCTTGATGGAATTTCAGCAACCGAAGCGTTGCGGGCTGTGTTGAGCGTGATGCCTTTGGACAGTTTCGTCGCCGACCCTGCAATAACTATGCAAGTTGTTGGGGCCCCTGATGATGTCCCACCAATTGTTGCGGAATTCCAAGATATTATAAATGAAACCGCGGATAATCCGGCGCAAATTCAAACGCTTGAGCGCTTTGCGTTTTACGAGCGCACCAAGCAAACCTACGCTATTATTCAAACGGGGGAACTGCGTCTCTACGGGAATATCGTGCTGAAAAAGGGTGTTATTTCGCCAGAATAAGCTGCTTTTTGCGGGCAATAAGGGCGTCTAAACCGTAGGATATAAGTAGGACAAGCAGGACGGCGAAGATTGTGTCCGAGAGGAAATGCCGCCCCATCGCAACGCGCATCCCCGAGCCGACGATGGCAAAAAATATTGCAAATCTGCGTAAGTTTCGTGCGGTTACGGGATTGCTGCTCGCGGAGGTTAGCACGAAAATTCCGATTGCCACGGCGACTGCGCCTGACGCTTCGCCAGAAACGAATGAACAGTTCTGGGCACATTGATCGGTGATTTGGAAAGGCGGGGTAAATGTCGCGTCGCCTCCGAATTCGGTGACATAGGCGGGGCGCGCTCGACCCCAATACGATTTAAGAATGCCATTGACCAAAAGGCCCGGTCCCAAGAGGAATAGGGCAAGAATTTTACCCCACATGAGCGGTGTAACCCCAAAGAGATTTCGCTTCCAAAGGTTGAGGAGGAGGAAAATCAGGGCCACCACAGGGAACAACAGCATTGCGTTCATCATGACACTGCGCACGCCCAAGGCAAAGGGCGATTGGGCCGTCGGAAAAACTCCAGTTTCAGAATTATAAAAAAGCCCAGTTACCCATAGATCAATCGAAGGCACAGTGGTGAAAATTACTAGGGTGAGGAGGAATACGACCGTAAGGCGTTGAAGGTAGGGTTGCATTTTAGGTCCTGAAATTGAGTTGGGCTCTCATAGCACGTGGTTGGTTTGCCCGCAAAGCCGCTAAATCAACCAAACCAGCAGATCTATCGAAATCAACACTGCGATCAAAGGTATGCCAACCCGCAATGCCAAAAACCGAATTGCCTCGCGGGTTAGGCGCGGTGGAGCGGCGCTGACGCCAAGAATGAGTTCAGGTTTTGGGCGCTTGGTACGGATTTTCATACGCGCATTAACGACGTTTTAAGTAATCAAACGGTTAACAGGAGTATGGATGCTGTCTGGGCCAATATTAAAGAAGATGAGTGGAGGGAAGCCGCTTGCGCGTCATTGGCATCGCTTCAGCAATCCTATGAGTACGGTGAAATCTGTGGCTCATTCGGACTGGAAGTTATGCGGGCGCGCCTGACACAAGAAAGCGAGCAGGGCTATGCGCAAGTTTTGGTGCGCAGCGCATTCGGGGGGCGGCGATTGGCCCTTTTGTCGCGCGGCCCGATTTGGCCCGACGGGGTCGACCGTGATGTTGCAAGTAGTGCTGCCCTATATAAGACGACCCCCATGTCTCGTGCCAGTATTATGATGGCGACACCAAATGGGTTGGCCCCCCTTGTTGGCATCCCGATGATGTCTGGGGCGACAGTTGCGGAGATTTCCCTCATGGAAGACGACACCGCGCAACGCGCCTTTATGCACGGGAAATGGCGCAATCGTTTGGTGCAATCCGAAGGTATGGATTTAAGCGTCGAACCGATTGCGCCTACACCGGCCCTTATTGAGATGCTTCTGGCGCGAGATGCCAAACAGCAAAAACGGCGAGGGTATCGCAACCTTCCCCCGCGTTTTTTGCGCAGTTGGGCCGAGCACTATCCCGAGAAGACACATATCCTTGTGAGCCGTAGTTGCGGCAAGATCAACGCTGCGATGGTTTTCCTGCGACACGGAGGTACCGCGACTTATTACCTCGGGTGGCGCGAGGTTGAGGCACACATTCCGGTTCACAATTTAATGCTCTGGCAGGGCATGAGACTTTTGACACATCTTAATATCAAGCGACTCGATCTTGGTCTTCTGGACACCCATAATTCACCCAATCTTGCACGATTTAAGCTCGGCTCAGGCGCTCGGGCGCGTTGCATTGGTAAGACGTATCTCCTCCGATCGTCGTGACATAATTTTGTTACCCGCAGCGGCTATGGAAGGCCCAATTCTGAAAACTATTTTTCGGAAGGCGTTCGCCTGTCGTATTCTGTTCTTTACTAAGTGGTAAAAAACAAATTAGGCTTCGGGAACAACAATGAGAGCTCAAAAAGGGCTCACCGACAAGGAGAGAGACTATGACGATTAAAACTGGGATCACTGCGATTGCCCTCGTTGCCTCTGCTGCGGCGACTGGTGCGTCCGCTGAAACTTTGCGTTTGCTCACTTGGGGTGGTTATGCTCCTGAGGAAGTGATCGAGAAATTTACGGCTGAAACGGGCATCGAAGTTGAAGTTACAAAATCCAACAACGAAGAAATGATTGCCAAGTTGCGCGCAACTGATGGCGGTGGTTTCGATTTGGCTCAACCCTCCCAAGACCGTATTGCCGGCGCACAGGAAGAGTTCGACATTTACAAGCCGATCGACCTTTCCAAAATTGATACCAGCCTCTTTATCACGTCCATGCTTGAAGCCACAAAAGGCAACACTACGCTTGGGTCTGACGTTTATGGCCTGCCACATATTTGGGGCACATCGGGCCTTGTTGTGAACACGGCGATGGCGCCAAATGTCAAAGATTACACCGACCTTTGCGCAGATGACGTTGCTGGCAAAGTTTCCTACCGTCTGAAACGCCCCACTTTGATTGGGTTCGCCTTCTCGATGGGCATGGATCCTTTCGCAGCTTATTCCGACCCCGCAGAATATGAAAAAATCATCACTGCGGTTGAAGAAAAACTCGTCTCCTGTAAGGCGAACGTAAAAGCCTATTGGAGCGGTGGCGACGAGTTGATGGGCCTTTTGCGGTCTGGCGAAGTGACGGCATCCATGGCGTGGGATACAGGCGGATGGAAGCTTAACTCCGAAAATCCAGAGATCACGTTTATCGCACCTGCGTCCGGTGCGCTTGGCTGGATCGACACTTTTGCGCTTCCACGGAAAACCAAAGCGGAAGACGCGGCTTACAAATGGATCAACTTTGTGATGCAGCCAGAAATCGCTGCTATGATCACAGCGTCTGCTGGCAACTTCACGGCGTCCGTGGGTGCCGATGGCTTTGCCGACGAGGAACTGAAAGCGCAGTTCCAAGCGTCTTTCCCACCTGAAGCTATCGACAACATCAATTGGTACCCAACCGTACCAGCAGGCCTTGAAGACATCGAAGGCGCAGCTTTGGATCGTATCAAAGCCGCGAATTAATCAAACCACATAAAGGCGCGCGGGGAAACTCGCGCGCCTTTTTCTATTATTTTGGATGTTCTAAATGACGACTGTAAATGACCTCGACTGCATCAACCTCACGAAGCGTTTTGCGGAAACTCTTGCTGTGGATGATGTGACCTTTTCCGTACCTAGGGGATCGTTCTTTTCAATTCTCGGGCCTTCGGGATGTGGAAAAACCACGATCATGCGGATGATCGCGGGCTTCCTTGATCCCACGTCTGGCGACATTCAGATCAAAGGTCATTCGGTTCTTGAGACTCCTCCCAATCGGCGTCCGGTCAATATGGTCTTCCAGCATCTCGCTCTGTTCCCGATGATGAACATCGAAGAAAATATCGGGTATGGTTTGCGTCGTCAGGGCTTAAAGAAGCGCGAAATCGAGGCCAAAGTTGGTGATGCGTTGGAGCGTATCGGGCTTCCCGGAATTGGGAAACGCCAAGTGGATCAACTTTCTGGTGGTCAAAAACAACGCGTCGCAATTGCACGGTGTATGGTTCTTGAACCTGACGTTCTGTTGCTTGACGAACCCCTTGGGGCGCTGGATTTGAAGCTGCGTGAGCACATGAAAGTTGAGTTGAAATCCTTGCAGGCGGCTTTTGATACGACCTTCGTTTATATTACGCACGACCAATCCGAAGCCCTTGTGATGAGCGACCAAGTCGCCGTGATGAACGCAGGGAGATTCGAACAACTCGATACCGCGTCCAACCTTTACTACGCGCCGAAAACACCATTTGTTGCTGGGTTTGTGGGCGATTCAAATCGTTGGGAAGGCCTTGTTGAAAGCGTGGACGGGCGCGCAATTAGCGTGCGCACAAGTACTGGTCTTTCGCTGCGAGGTGTGTCGCAAGTTCCGCTCGCCAAGGGCGACATGGCCCAAATATTCTTGCGTCCAGAGGCCATAAGGATCGCTCGTGCCGCTGCTGGTGTTGCGGGGCAGGATAATAGCGCTGTTGGCACGGTTGAAAACGTGCTGTTCAACGGTGCAAACAGTCGCGTTCTGCTGGCCGTTCCGACAGGGGGGACAATCGACGTTGCGCTGCCACAATCAGGGGAATTCGCGGATTTATCACGCGGAAATACACTGCACATTGGCTGGGGCGCGGCACAATCCCTTTGCTTTGGGGTTGCTTGATGGGGGCCCGCGCGAAACTTGGATTTATCCTTCTGGCAAGCCCGCTTTTGCTTTGGCTTTCCCTTTTGATCATCATCCCGCATATCGATATGTTTATCTTGTCGCTGCAGGAAAAAGTGGGCGTTCGGCAATATGAAACGGGTCCCGCCAACTACCTGACTTTCTTCACAGAGCCCCTTTATATCCGCACTTTTTTGCGTACCGCGTTCATGTCAATTTTCGCGACAATCCTAACTTTGTTCATCGCCTTTCCGGTGTCCTATTACATCGCGAAAATCGCGCGAGGACGCCTTCAATCGGTTTTGTTTCTCATGTGTCTTGTGCCGTTCTGGGTCTCGGAATTGGTGCGGACTTTTGGCTGGATGATCCTGCTGCGGGAAACGGGGATTTTCTCTCAATTCTTGCAATGGTCGGGGATTGTCGACGGCCCTGTTGAGTTTCTTTATAACGATGCGGCCATGATGGTCGGGCTGGTTTATACATCGATGCTGTTCATGGTTGTACCGCTTGTGACAACCCTTGAGAGCCTCGACGACAGCATGATCGAAGCGGGATACGACCTTGGCGGCAATGGCTTAACTGTTCTGCGTGAAATCATCATTCCCCACGCTGTACCCGGTATTGTTTCGGGTTCAATTGTTGTCTTTATGCTATCGCTGGGCAATTATCTCACCCCGATTATGTTGGGTGGCAAGGACAGTCTTTGGTTCACGGAAATGATCTATGATCAGTTCATTGTACGATTTAATTGGGAACTTGGGGCGGCCTTTGGCTTCCTGCTTCTTGGCCTGTCTTCGCTCATAGTTTGGGGCGCACTCAAGCTTTCTGGTCAAACACTCGAAAAGACGATGGGGTAGGCGCATGATACCAACAATCAAACAATCCCGCGCATTTTCGATCACCTATGGCGCTTATGTTGCGTTGTTCTTCATCTATCTTTCGCTGCCGCTTGTGGTCGTATCCGTTTTTGCCTTCAACGACAGCTTGTTTCCGTCGTTGCCGTGGAAGGGGTTCACGTTGGACTGGTTCTTCGGAACTGAATTGCCCAACCGTGGCGTTTTTTATGAAAGCAGTATCCTGACGTCCATCGGCACGTCCGCCTTTGTCGCGGTTTGCGTTTCGGTTTTGTCGGTTTTCGTTGGCACGTGTAATGCGTTCCTTTTTAACCGCTATGAGTTTCGCTTCAAAAGCGCTCTCTATATCTTGATGCTTTTACCACTGGTGATACCCGGGATTGTCTTGGGTATCTCGATTCTGGTGTTTTCATCAACTTTGGCGAACGGAATTGAAGACAACTTGGGTATGGACATTGAGGCGTTGCGGCCTGGTCTTGCTTTGGTGATCCTCGGCCAGTTTTCCTTTATTACAACGATCGCGACGCTTGTCATTTCGGCGCGACTCAAGAAGTTTGACCACAGCCTTGAGGAGGCAGCACTTAGTCTCGGCGCTGCACGGATGACAGCGGTCAGAACGATTACTTTGCCTTATTTGCGCCCCGCAATCTTGGGAGCGCTCCTCGTTGCATCCTTGATGAGTTTTGAAAACTTCAACACGACTCTGATGCTCGTCGGCTCGGACTCGCCATTGACCATCACCATGTTTGACCGCCTCAGGGAGGGGTCTACGCCCGTCCTAAACGCGGTTTCGTTGCTGCTCATGCTGGGATCTTCTCTGCTTGCCCTCACAATGATTGCCTTTCAGCGCAAACCCTAGTTAGGCGTTTATTCAGAGAGTTTAGGGCAACTCCAAAAATACCCACCCCATCAATCACGAGGGTTGACGGGATGAAAATGAAAGGTGGACGCTTGGTTATAGACACATCTTTCTACAGCCGGTTACGCGCAAAATAGTGGTTTTACATGGGCGGACTTAGTATGACCCTAGTTCAAAACAGTGACGCGGTGCCCGATGCGCATCAGGAAAGTGTCCAATCGTGCAGCTAAATCCTCAGGGGCTTCGACCATAGCGAGGTGCCCAGCACGTGGCATGATTTGGAACTCTGAGCCCTTAATGATATCCACCGTTTCCCGCATGAGGTCTGGCGGGAAAAGTAAGTCGTTATAGGCGGAAATACCGAGGGTCGGCAGGCTTAAGCCGGATATCGGCGTATAGAAATCGGTACCAGAAAGCGCTTCGACTCCTGCGATGTAGCCTGCAAGGCTAGTGGAATCGAGCATGTGCCGCCACGACGCATATGTGGTTGTTGTGCGAGCCTGTTTGCTAAGCCAACCTTCCCACAGGGACTGGCTGATTTTGGGTATACCTCCATGTTTTAAGAGAACAATCTGGGCATCCCAATGGGCTTTGGTACCGAGTTTGGCGGCAGAGTTTAGAAGGACAAGGCCACGCACGAGGTCTAGCCGTTTGACTGCCAAGCCTTGGGCAATCATACCACCCAAACCAACCCCAACGACCACGGCATCGCGCAGCATTAGCCCCTCCATGAGCTGCTCCGCGTCGCGAATGAGCGCACCCATGGAGCCACGGCCACTGGGGGCATCACTTGCCCCATGCCCGCTCAGATCATAAGTGATGATGCGGCAATCCTGTCGACTGTTTAAGGCGTTTATGGCGTCCAGCCAGACGCTCCGCTCCATTCCCAGCCCATGGATGAACACGACGGGCGAGCCATCGGGATTTCCGAATTCGGAATGAAGCGTTGATCGGGGAGGAGTCGATAGGTTCGCCATGATTGATGCCATTTTGTTGAAAACGTGAAGGTTCAATCTAGCGTTTGGAGGGCAGCTTTGAAAGTCGCGGGGTCGGTGTTTCCGCCAGTTGCGACGCAAATGACATGCGCGCCTGAAAGCTCGTTTCCATGGAAAAGCGCCGCCGCAAGCGATACCGCGCCACCTGGTTCAATGACAATACGAAGGCGCTGAAAGGCTAGTGCCATCGCCTGTAAAACTTCTAGTTCGGTAACAACAATGCCCGACCCGCAAAGCCGTTTGAGAATTGGAAACGTGATTTGACCAGGAGACGGAGTTAAGATTGCGTCGCAGATTGAGCCTGACGCTGCTTTGTTCGTCTGATGCACACCAGTTTCCAAAGAGCGGGCCACGTCGTCGAACCCCTCTGGCTCCACAGGTCTAACGGTGAAATGAGGTGCGGTTCTTTCAAGGGCGAGGGCCACACCTGAAGTCAAACCACCGCCGCCGCAACAGACCAAAACATCAGCCTCCAGAATGCCCTCAACCTGCGCCTGTTGTGCGATTTCAAGCCCGACAGTCCCTTGGCCTGCGATAACCTCGGGATCATCGAATGGCTTGATGAGCGACAGGTTTTTCTCGCGTTTGAGCGTCTCACCTAGGGCGTCGCGGTCTTGGGTGGAACGGTCATATAATATGACTTCGGCTCCTAACGCCCGTGTGTTTTGAATTTTGATTTCGGGCGCATCCGAAGGCATTAAAATAGTCGCAGCAACGCCATGTTTTTGCGCAGCATATGCGACGCCTTGGGCATGGTTGCCGCTAGAGTAGGCCAAAATACCGCGCGATTTCTCCTCGTCACTCAAGGCGGAAACTGCTGCCCAGCCACCTCGGAATTTAAAAGAACCCGTGTGCTGGAGACATTCTGCTTTCACCCAAACCTGTCGTCCAGCGATCTTATCCAGAAAGGGCGAAGATAGGAGCGGAGTGAGGCGCGCGCGCCCGTTTAGACGGATTGCGGCGGCTTGGATTCGGTCAAAGTTCACTGCATTTTTCCCAACCACGAACGGATCAATTCCAAGCTCTCAGGCTCATCTAGGAATGGAATATGACCTCGATCTGCGACCTGTGTGAACAGCATATCGGGGCGCCGTTTTGACATTTCATTAGCGGTTTCGCGCGACAGTAAGTCGGAAGTTTCGCCGCGCAGTAAAGCTGTGGGAAGCCCGTCTAGCGCGTCGAAATAGGGCCACAGATCAGGGGCTTGGGCCGCAAAGGTGGCAAGAACCGTTTCCCTCAATCGGGGATCATATCGAAGCGAAAGGCCGTCGTCCGTTTGTTCATATTGGTTCCGCACTTCCTCAAGCCACCGCGTCATCGGAACATTGCGAAACCCCGTTAGAAAACCTGCTTTTGCCGTGGCTGCGGCGTCGTAATTCTTCTGTGTTGGAGGTCGCCCCAAATACGCAGAGATATCCTCTAGGCCTGTCTGTTCAATCACGGGGCCGATGTCGTTCAGGCAAACCCCAAGCAAGCGGTTCTTGGCAGCACGGGCAAGACCCATTGCGATGAGGCCCCCTCTGGAGGTCCCTAAAAGCGCTGCTTTCTCGAGATCAAGGTGGTCCATCAAGGCCAGAATATCCCCTGCCTCGACGGGAACCGTGTATGTGGCCGGATCGGCCCAATCAGATTTCCCCCGACCACGATAGTCAGGGCGAATGATGCGAATGTTCGGGAAATGCGGAACCAGATAGTCGAAATCTTGTGCATTTCTTGTCAGGCCAGGCAGGCAGATGACGGGAAGACCAGTACCTTGGTCCATATAATTTAGCGTGAGGCCATCAACGCTTTTGTAGGTGTGATTCATAGCGATTTTGCCAATTCAGGGATGTTTTTGAGGTCGGAAAGAGTGTTTTTAGGCGTCCAAGGAAGGCGGTCCATTGGCTCGTTTGCGCGGTTCACCCAAACAGTTTGAAAGCCATATCCAGTCGCGGCAGCGGCGTCCCAACCGTTTGAAGACACAAATAAAACGTCTTCATTCGCGCAACCAAACCGCTTCCCGACAAGGTCATAAACCGACTTATGGGGCTTAAATACGCCAACGGATTCGACCGATAGGTTGTCGTCTAATAGCTCTGCTAGGCCCGCAGAAGTTACCGCCCCTGAAAGCATTTCGGGAGACCCGTTTGAGAGAATGGCCGTGTTTAATCCCGCCGTCTTGAGGGCGGCAAGCATCTTGGGGACTTCAGGGTAAGCCGAGAGCTCCCAGTAGAGTTGCAGGAGGCGTTCGCGCAGGTCTGGATCGTCAATGGCGCTGTTTTCGAGGGCCCAATCTAGGCCGTTCTGGGTGACCACCCAAAAGTCATCATGCGCATCGGCAACCGCCCGCAACCATGTGTATTGCAACTGTTTCAGACGCCAATCGCTTGCGACCCTGGGCCAAAGCTTGGCGAAGTCTTCGCGACCGGGCTCTGCTGCGGCCTCGCGCGCAGCGGCAGCCACGTCAAAAAGTGTTCCGTAGGCGTCAAAGATGCAAGTTGTGATGGTCATGGTGCCCTCCCTTTTGCCGGAGTTTGGCACGGGGGCCTAGGCGCGGAAAGCGAAATTTCATAAAAGACTGAGGGTTTACAGTTGGCACATAATCCCTAGAGTGCCCGTTTTTCAGATAGCGGTTAGAGCCGCGCACTGATGGATATTGAAAGGGCAAGAGATGAAAATAGTTGAAAAGGGCGATAAAATCGCACTTCACTACACGGGTACGCTGGACGACGGGAGTGTTTTTGATACTTCGGAGGGGCGCGGTCCCCTTGAGTTTACGGTCGGAAGTGGCGAGGTGATTGTTGGTCTCGACAAAGAATTGCCCGGTATGAACGTGGGCGACAAAAAGACAATTAAGGCTGTTGCAGAAGAGGCTTATGGCCCCTTGCAAGACAACGCACGCCAACCTGTGCCGCGTGATCAATTCCCTGATGATGTTCCGATGGAAATTGGAACGGCATTGCAAATGCAAACGCCTGAAGGCGGGATTGTCATGGTGACGATTGCAGAAGTTGGTGACGATTCTGTGGTTTTGGATGCGAACCATCCACTGGCCGGTAAGGACCTTACCTTCGCGATTGAACTGGTTTCGATTGCGTAAACAAAAAGCGCCGCTGAGGATCTCAGCGGCGCAATTTTTTAAAGTTTTTAAACACTCAAAGGGGTGCTTTTTTAAACTTTTTAAAGATTATCTGGCTGCGGCATGCCGAGCACATGGTAGCCACCATCGACCCGAATGATTTCGCCCGTTGTGCAGGCGCCCCCATCAGATGCCAGATAGACCGCCGTCGCGCCGATGGACTCCAAAGTTGCATTCGCGCGCATTGGGGCGTTGGCTTCGGTTTGACGGAAGGTCGCGCGCGCGCCGCCAATGGCGGCACCCGCGAGCGTTTTCATTGGACCGGGTGAAATCGCGTTGACGCGAATTCCGTCGGGGCCAAGGTCGTTGGCTAAATACCGCACTGCTGCTTCGAGCGCGGCTTTCGCGACACCCATGACATTGTAGAACGGCGTGACGCGGTTTGAGCCTTGGTAGGTCAGGGTCAGGATCGTGCCGCCGTCCGTCATCAAAGGAGCGGCGCGACGGGCCACTTCGATGAGGGAATAACAGCTGATGTCGAGAGTCTTTTTGAAGTTCTCGCGGCTGGTATTTACGAAACGTCCCGTCAGCTCGTTTTTATCCGAGAAGGCGATGGCGTGGACGATGAAATCGATCTTGCCCCATTTTGCTTCGAGTTCGGCAAAGGCGCTATCAAGCGAGGCATCGTCGGTTACATCAACATCCACCATGAAGTCGCTGCCGAGGGTTTGGGCGAGGGGAAGTACCCGCTTGCCGAAAGCTTCACCTTGATAGGTGAAAGCCAGTTCCGCACCTTCTTCGGACAAAGCTTTTGCAATGCCCCAAGCAATCGACCGTTCGTTGGCGACCCCCATGACGAGGCCACGTTTTCCGTTCATCAAATTCGCCATGTGGCAATTACCCGTGGTATTTGCTCATGACGAGGGTGGCGTTTGTGCCCCCAAATCCAAAGCTGTTGGAAAGGAAGGTATCAATTTCGACGTTCTCGCGCAGAGTTTGGACGATTTCGCCCTCGTTGATTGCGGGATCAAGTTCGGTGATGTTTGCCGAAGCCGCGATGAAACCCTTTTGTTGCATGATGAGCGAGTAGATTGCCTCATGCACGCCGGTTGCGCCGAGTGAGTGACCGGTGAGTGATTTGGTTGAGGCCATTGGTGGGGTGGAACCCTCGCCAAATACGCGGCGCACCGCGTTTACTTCGGTCACGTCGCCCGCTGGTGTGGAGGTGCCGTGCGCGTTGATGTAATCCACGGAGCGGCCCTTCTCGAGGGTGCCGAGCGCCAGTTTCATTGAACGTTCGCCGCCTTCACCAGACGGAGCCACCATGTCGTGGCCGTCGGATGTTGCGCCATAACCTGTGACTTCTGCGTAGATTTTCGCGCCGCGGGCTTTGGCGTGCTCAAGCTCCTCGAGGACAACAACACCACCGCCGCCGCCGATGACAAAACCGTCGCGGGTTGCGTCGAAGGGACGACTCGCGGTTGTCGGCGTGTCGTTATATTTGCTCGACATGGCGCCCATCGCGTCAAACAGACAGCTCAAAGTCCAGTCGACCTCTTCGCCACCACCTGCAAAGACGATGTCTTGTTTGCCAAGTTGGATTTGCTCAACGCCGTTGCCGATACAATGCGCAGATGTGGAGCAGGCGGACGTAATGGAGTAGTTCACGCCCTTGATTTTAAACGGAGTCGCAAGGCAGGCAGAGTTGGTCGAACTCATGCAGCGGGTGACCATGAAGGGCCCCATACGTTTGGGCGCGCCTTTTTCTTTGACGGTCGTGAAGGCCGAGAAGAAGTTTGACGTGGACGGACCGCCAGAGCCCATAACAAGGCCTGTGCGCTCGTTAGAAACGTCGGTTGGCTCTAGGCCCGCGTCGGCGATTGCTTGTTCCATCGCGAGGTAGTTATAGGCCGCACCCGGTCCCATAAACCGCAACTGGCGTTTGTCGATGGATTCAGCGAGGTCAATTTGCGGAATACCAGCAACTTGGCTGCGAAAGCCATTTTCGGCATAGGTTTCTTCGCGAATAATACCCGATTTGCCCGCCCGAAGGGAGGCTTCAACTTCAGCAACAGAATTTCCGATGGGGGAAATAATGCCCATCCCTGTGACAACGACTCTACGCATGGGTGTCCTTTCGTAAGGTTCGGTTTGTTAAGCTTATTCGGCCGGAGCCAAACCAACCTTCATGTTTTTAACTTCGTAAACTTGTTCGCCATCGGCAAAGAGAACGCCGTCAGCCAAGGCAACTTTGATCTTAGCGCGGTCGATAACCTTGGTAAAATCAACTTTATATGTGAGCAATTTGCGGGTGGGGGTCACTTTGCCCGTCAATTTCACTTCACCGACGCCAAGCGCCATGCCTTGGCCTGTCATTCCACGCCAACCGAGGTTGAAGCCTGTGAGCTGCCAAAGGCCATCAAGGCCGAGGCATCCGGGCATAATCGGGTTGCCGGGGAAGTGGCACTCAAAGAACCAGAGGTCGGGTGTGATGTCGAATTCGGCAACCACATGGCCTTTGCCGTGAAGCCCGCCGTCCGCGCTGATGTCTGTGATGCGATCCATCATCAACATTGGCGGCATTGGTAATTGTGCGTTACCGGGGCCAAAAAGCTCGCCCTGTGCGCATTTTATAAGATCTTCTTTGTCGAAGCTGCTCGGAAAATTAGCCATTCGGCCTTGCCCCCATATATTGTGTGCCAATTGTACACTTCCTCTTTACCATCCCGCTACTTAGGCTGGCAAGGGTTCGCACAATATACGTGTTTATGTCCGCGTAAAAAAAACCTGTTTGAAAAATGCTGTAAAAACCCCTTATATGGTGGGGAACTTAGTCAAAGGCACCTATGGAAACCGCGGCACCTCTTCTTACACCAGACTCAAAAGAGATTAGTTCTTTGTGGCTGTCCTGTGCTGGCTTGCGTCCAACGCGCCAGCGCCTGTCCTTGGCGGAACTGTTGGTCGGCGACGGCAATGATCGCCATGTAACCGCAGAGAGCCTGTATGAATCCGCGAGTGAGGCGGGCGAAAAAGTGTCTCTTGCGACGGTTTATAATACGCTGAAAGCGTTTTGCGAAGCGGGGCTGTTACGCGAAATCATCGTGGATGGTTCAAAAAGCTATTTTGACACCAACATGAGCGATCACCCGCATTTTTTCTGGGAAGATGAAGCAATTTTGACGGATGCCCCAAAAGAGCAACTGGTTTTGGCGCAGATTCCCGATGCGCCAGCGGGGGCCGAAATCTCCAAAGTTGATGTGGTTATTCGGTTGCGCAGAAAATAGCGGTTGCTAGAACCACTGACCGGGTTCCATCAAGCCAAGATCCATAAGTTGTTGGCCATGCCATTTAAAGGGTATGGAATTGTGCCATTTAAAGGTGTCAATCTCGATTGATGAGCCAGGGTTGAGTTTCAACGCCTTCGCGACCCGAAAACTGCAAACAGCCGCCGTAAGATTGTGATGCCATGGGCAAGCATAGGTGTTGTATTCCTCGTCAGAGAAGGTGTGATCCTCGCGCAGTTTGAGCCCTGCTTTTGCCCGAAAAATCGAGATCCGGTCGATTTTGCGGTTTTTCACGGGGATGTGCTCTTCGAACCGCCACCTAAGGCCGCCAAAGAAATCGAGTTGGCGTTCTTTGGGGTGGTTGTGTCTTGCGGCGTCCGCACGGGCGAGGGCGTAATAGCCCGATTTATCGATATGCGCCCCTTCGAGGGTGACCGCATTGGGGAATTTTTCCAAATCAAGGGCGTATAAATCGACAACATAGGTCAGCATGGAATCGCGCCGCTCTTCTGTGTGATAGGCGAGCATTTCGCCAATCGTGCGGTTTTCTGAAAAGGGAAAAAAGAGGTACTCAGCGTTATAGCAGTAGTAAATCCATTGCCCGATGGCCGCGTCATTGACGCTATTCACAATTGATTGGGTTGCGCTTTTTTCGAACAAATCGGCGGTGATGCAATGGACTTTTTCTTTGAACTCGACGGGAAGTTCTAGTCCGCGAGGCGCGAAAACCAAAACCGACTTAAAGCCAAGGGCAAGGTGATGGCGAATCGTCGTATCGACTTCCACAAGGTCTTCCATAAGAAGAATTGCGATCGGCCCTTTGGTTAAAGCATCGCCACTATTTTGTAGGAATTCCCGAAGGTTAGAATATTGCATGACGCTGCCCGTATTGTTTTCCTCAATTTCTGCGAATTCTCTTGTTATTGCAAGCGTTGCAGGTGCGCTCATAGTTGTGTAGGGACACAGAGTTACTCCCCGATGAATCCATGAGGCCTGTTATGTCCGTTCCTAAGAAGCTGTTTATCAAAACATATGGTTGCCAGATGAACGTCTATGACAGTGAGCGCATGGCGGAAAGCCTGAGTGGCGCGGGCTATGAGACGACCGATGATGCGGCCTCCGCCGATATGATCATGCTCAACACCTGTCACATTCGCGAAAAAGCCGCCGAGAAGGTCTATTCGGAACTTGGGCGCTTGAAGGTTCATAAGGAAAACAATCCGAACCTCAAAATTGCTGTTGCTGGATGTGTGGCGCAGGCCGAGGGCGAAGAAATCGTGCGCCGTCAGCCAGCGGTTGACCTCGTTGTCGGGCCGCAAAGCTATCACCGCCTGCCCGAAATGGAGGCGCTTATTCGTCAGGGCAAACGCGCGCTTGATACGGATTTTCCCGAAGAAGATAAGTTCGAGAAACTGCCTAATCGCCCCAAAGCGGCACGTGGTCCTACGGCGTTTTTGACCGTCCAAGAGGGCTGTGACAAGTTCTGCGCATTTTGCGTAGTGCCTTATACACGCGGCGCAGAAGTGAGCCGCCCTGTGGATCGTATCCTGACGGAAGCGCGTGATTTGGTCGAACGTGGGGTGCGTGAAATCACCCTATTGGGGCAAAATGTGAATGCATATCATGGCATTGGGCCGGATGGTGACACGACGCTCGATAAGCTGATTTGGGCGTTGAACGATGTCGACGGATTGGAGCGCATTCGCTTTACTACGAGCCACCCAAACGACATGACGGATGCCCTGATTGCCGCCCACGGCGAATGCGAAAAACTGATGCCGTATCTGCATCTTCCTGTGCAAAGTGGCAGTGACAAAATCCTCAAACGGATGAACCGCAATCATACCGCCGAGAGTTACCTTAAGGTGATCGAACGCATTCGGGCGGCGCGTCCGGATATCTTGTTGTCGGGTGATTTTATCGTGGGCTTCCCTGAGGAGACCGAAGCCGATTTTGAGGCGACGATGGAGCTTGTACGGCAGGTGCGTTACGGCCAAGCCTATTCGTTCAAATACTCCTCGCGGCCCGGAACACCGGCGGCGGAACGGCCCCTTGTTGATGTCGCTGAAGCCAATGAACGTTTGCAACGTTTGCAAGCGTTGTTGAGTACGCAACAATACGCGATTCAGGATGAAATGGTCGGACGGGACGTCAGCGTTTTGTTTGAACGGGAAGGGCGTATGGAGGGGCAAATGGTTGGAAAATCCGAGTATTTGCATGCCGTTCACGTCACCGCGCCAAATGCCAAACGCGGCGATATCGCGCGGGTGAGAATCATCAATACAGAGCGCAACTCCCTTGGCGGAAAATTACTCGACTAGGGCGGTGTTGCGGAGCTTTCAACGTTGGGTTGAGAGGAATAGCGGAAACCGTTTCTCGGGCGGGGCTAGTCTTGGGATTTGTTCGTAACTGTTTCTTGTATCTCCACAGTATTCCCATTGTCCGCTTTTAAAAAACCTAAATATTGATAAAGTTTCTTTAGGTTTTATAAGCACCTAAAGTGGTATCACAGTATTCTTCTGTGCTGCGTTTCACAAAAAGGGACGGGAATGTTTTACTCGGGTTTTTTGAACACCCGACTTTTGCATTGGTGGACTGAGCGAATGAGTTTCAGGTGTCTTTATGATCCGCCCTAATTTTCTTACCACTGCAGACCGCCTTGAGCTTTTATCCTGCGTGAAGCGCCAGCGTGAGGATTACGGGGTTGCGCGGCGGGCGAATGCGCTTTCGCTGCTGAATGATGGGATGTCATGTGCCCAAATCGCAAAGGTTCTGTTTCTGGACGACGACACGGTGCGCAGCTGGCACAAGCAATATTTGGCTGAGGACTGGGAGGCCGTCGCCTACGATGGGTGGAAAGGCGGGCAGTCACGGATGACGATTGCTCATGAGGCGGATTTGAGCGAATGGCTTGAGGAACGGTTCTGCCGTTCAACGGCGCAGATCAGAGCCTATATGGGTGCAAAATTCAACATCCACTATCTCATTCTGGCTGCATCAAGCTTCTGGCCCGCCTGGGGTTCGAGTATCGCAAACCAAAGGCGCTGCCCCGTGTGGCTGACGTTGAAAAGCAGGCCGCATTCATCGCATTTCATACGAACCTACTGAATAACTTGCCTGCCGACGAGGCCGTCGACTTCTCGGATGCAGTTCATCCGGAATATCAAAGCAAACCCAGCCATGGTTGGGCTCGCAAAGGGTCAAATCCCGCCATCCAAACGACATCTGGGCGCGTGAACATTCACGGCGCTCTGAACCTGGAAACCTTTGACGCGCCCTTCGTTGAACCAACCACCGTCGATGGGGTCAGCTCCGTTCAGCTTCTCGCCAAAATTGAGGCCAGAAACCCTGACAAACGTATCATTCACGTCATTTGGGACAATGCCCCATACCACAAAGGCCCCAATGTCAGAGCGTTCCTGTCGCGCAAAAACTGTCGCATTCATCTGATCCAACTGCCGCCCTATTGCCCTCGATTCAATCCCATTGAGAGGCTCTGGGCCATCATGCACAGCCACGTCACCCATAATCGGCACTATCCAACGTAAAAACACTTCGCCAACCCAATCTTGAACTTTATGCGAGGGGTCGTCCCAAAAAAGTGGCGCAACTTTCGAGATCAAGTAACTGATAACTTCCGCATCATCTCACATCGCAACGTTCGGGTTGTGCAGTAGCCGTAGTATAAGTGGAATTTTTATAAGCGCTTTGCGCGTAGTGGTCGTCGGGATTGCGATCTTCGGAGTGAGCGTGACCTTACCTAATGGTGCGTCGGCTCAAAATACGATTAAGACTGACCGTTATAAGCCTGCGTTGGGGGTTATGCCGGATGGTTGTCAAGTTTGGATGATCGACGACGGTTGGGAAGGTTATGCTTGGAACCGGGCAGACAGAGACGGAAAGCCTATTTGTGGCGAAACAGCCGTTTGTTTTAGTGAGCCGTCCGATAATCTATTCACAACAGCAAGTGGAAATTTGCGACCAGGTCAGCGGGAGCGTTTGACCAAGTTTTTTCAAACAAGAGGGCGTGTATTCATACGCAATCAACGGTTACACAGACTCGCGCGGATCTTATGAGTCCTACATCAAACTTTCTGGCTGGCGGGCGAAAACTGTTGCAGCCCTAGAGTGCCGCCAACGCTCGATCAGGATCTGAGCTTCGCGTAACGTATAGAATACCTCGCCGTTAAGCAGCTCGTCGCGGAAGCGGGAATTGAAACTCTCACAGTAGCCGTTTTCCCATGGTGATCCTGGGGCGATGAACGCAGTTTTGGCACCAACGGCCCCAATCCAAGCACGCACCTTCTTGGCGATAAATTCCGCGCCATTGTCCGATCTTATGAACTCGGGCGGGCCTCGAAGGATGAAGAGATCGGTCAAAGCATCGACCACATCCGTTGAATTGAGCCTGCGTTTAACCCTAATCACCAGCGCCTCTCTCGTGAACTCATCAATGATATTCAGCGTGCGAAAGACACGCCCGTCATGAGTGCGATCCTGAACGAAGTCGTAGGACCAAACATGGTTTGGTCGCTCGGCCCGCAATCGCACGCAGGAGCCGTCGTTCAGCCAAAGCCGACCCTTCTTGGGCTGTTTTTGTGGGACTTTAAGCCCCTCCCGTCGCCAAATTCGTTCTACACGCTTATGATTTACGTGCCAGCCGCTGTTATTCAGCATGCCCGTGATAATACGATAGCCGTATCGTCCGAACTCTTTCGTCAGCGCGATAATATCCTCGGTCAATCGCTCTTCATCAGGCAAGCCACATGGCACCTTGCGCTGCGTAGAACGATGTTGGCCGAGTGTGCGGCAGACCCTGCGCTCAGATACGCTGAGGGTTTGCCGTACATGATCAATGCACAAACGGCGACGGGAAGGGCTTAGAAGTTTCCCCGTGCGGCCTCGGTGAGGATCATCTTGTCCAAGGATAGATCTGCCACGACGCGCTTGAGACGTTGGTTTTCAGTCTCAAGCTCCTTCAGCCGTTTGAGTTGATCACGGCTCATGCCCCCAAATTCCTTGCGCCACCGATAGTAAGTTTGAATGGTAACGCCGATTTGTCGAACGGCCTCGGAAACTGACTTTCCCTGCCCTTGTAAAACTTCAACCTGCCGAAGCTTCAGCACAATATCTTCCGGCTTTTCTCGTTTTCCAGCCATCGTTTAGTCCTCCTAAAAACGGGATAATCATATCCCAATTGGTGGACCACTTCACTGGGGGCATTCCAAGGTTGCCCAAGCGGCTGGTGCAAAGGTTACGGCCATTCGAGCGCTTGGTGAGCAATATCCGCGTGCGGCAAATAATACATCCGCAGGGATGCAGCAAAATCGCAGGGTGGAAATTTTCTGTCACCGAAACATCGGGGGTATTAATCTGATGGCACTTAAAGGTTTTACTCTTGTTGCGGCAGTAGCTGTCGCTGTTTCGGCTTGTACACCAAAGACTGATCAATCCGTCGACCGCTTTATTGATTCCGGTTCCCTTGCAAGTAAAGTTAAATGGGGTGTCTATGTAGATCCAGATGGGTGTGACACTTGGATCGCCGATGACGGTATCGAAGGGTACGCGGTTGCGCGATTAGAGCCACGCACGGGGGCACGCGTTTGCTCGGGTGTATTGCCGGTTGGCGAGGCGGCGGGCCATAATGGTGGTCGCTCCGACCCAATCTAGCCAAATTTTCAGCGACTTTAGCGGCCATCGTGGAAACACGGTGGCCGTTTTTGTATCAGAATCGTGAAACTTGTTTCTGACCCCTTGCACCCTAGGCCGCAAGTTGGCAACATTGAATGGAACACAGTCCTAGGGAGTCCTTTTTGGGAACAAAATCCTCGCAACGCCCGATAGCCGGTGACGCAGTCACTAGAATTCACGTTGAATTTCCTGACAATCGTTTGCTGATAAGTCTTTGTGGTCCGTACGATAGCCATTTGGCGAAAATTGAAACTGACTTAACAGTTCAGATCGTGCGCCGCGGCAATCATCTTGATATTATGGGCGAGCCCGATTCCATAGAAAAAGCCAAGGATGTTCTCTCGTCGCTATATTTGCGTCTAGAAGGTGGCGGCGATGTTGAAAGCGGCCAAATAGATGGTGAAATCCGTATGGGGGGAGCAGACAAAGGAACTGGTGTCCTCACTGGAGACCAGCTTGAGTTATCTGTTGGCGATAAGGTAGAAATCAAAACGCGTAAGAAGCTCGTTGAGCCCAGAACTGAGGCGCAAAAAGCCTATGTTAAGTCGCTGTTTGACAATGAACTTGTTTTTGGGATCGGACCTGCAGGGACGGGGAAAACATATCTAGCGGTGGCCGTCGGAGTGAATATGTTTATCAACGGGCATGTAGATAAAATAATCTTGTCGCGGCCCGCGGTCGAAGCTGGCGAAAAATTGGGCTATTTGCCTGGCGATATGAAAGACAAAGTCGATCCGTATATGCAGCCGCTTTACGACGCGCTCAATGATTTTTTGCCTTCAAAACAAGTGGCTAAGCTGATTGAGGATAAGAAGATTGAGATTGCTCCCTTGGCCTTTATGCGGGGGCGCACATTGTCCAACGCTTTTGTGGTTTTGGATGAGGCACAGAACGCGACGACGATGCAAATGAAGATGTTCCTCACCCGTCTAGGGCAGGGGAGTCGCATGGTGATTACAGGTGACCGCACACAGATCGACCTTCAGCGAGGGATCAAAAGCGGCTTGAGAGAAGCAGAAGAATTGTTGAAAAATATCCAAAAAATCGACTTCAATTACTTCACGTCCAAAGATGTTGTACGCCATCCGTTGGTTGCACGCATTATTGAGGCCTATGAAAGCTCCGATGAAACAAATCGTTGATATTACGACGGAAGACGCACGTTGGGATGAGGTTGGGATTGAGGAATTGGCGCAGAGCGCTGCGACGGCAACGCTCGATTTTCTCAAAATTTCCGACGGGTTTGAGATCAGCCTTCTGGCCTGCGATGACAATCGTATTGCGGAATTGAATTCGGAGTTTCGCGATAAAGGCGACGCGACGAATGTATTATCGTGGCCGAGCGAAGAGCGCGCTGCGGAAATCGATGGGGAATTGCCAGAAAACCCAGAGCCGGATTCGCAATCCGCCGATTTTGGCATGCCGGATGAGTTGGGCGATATTGCGATTTCCTACGACACCTGTGCGCGTGAAGCTGCCGATGAAGGCAAGCCAATCGGCCACCATGTAACCCATTTGATTGTGCACGGGGTCCTTCATTTGTTGGGTTATGATCACATTCGAGAGAAAGATGCGGATTTAATGGAAGGTTTAGAGCGGGACATACTTGAAACTTTATCTATTCCAGACCCATATAAAACATAGTATTAACTATTTTTCGTTAACGAAGCATATGTGCACATTCGTACTATGTATTTTGGAAAGGGCCCATGGGCGACACTCAATCAATCGATGGAGGGAGCGAAGACTCCTCTAGCGCAGCGCAGAGCGCGCAAACTGAAGAAATCCCTCCGGAGACACGCGGCTTTTTTAGCCGCATCGTTGGCGCCCTGAGCCCGACAGAAGAAACCCAGATCGTTGATAGTCCAACGGATGTGCCGCGAACACCGGCACAATCTGGCGGCGGTATGATTAATTTACGGCGCCTTAACCTCGAGGATGTAGCTATCCCCAAGGCGGAAATCGTTTCTGTTCCAAAAGACATAGACAAGGACGCATTGGTGTCCCTGTTTCGCGAGTCCGGATTGACGCGCTTACCTGTTTTTGACGGTACATTGGATACGCCCATTGGCCTGATCCACCTCAAAGACTTGGCGCTTCAGCATGGGTTCAATGGTGACCGCTCCAAAAAGTTTGCGTTAGAGCCACTTTTACGGCCCCTTATTTTCGCGCCGCCCTCGATGCCGATCGGCGTTTTGCTGCAAAGAATGCAGAGTGAGCGTCGCCATATGGCGTTGATTATTGATGAATATGGTGGTGTCGACGGATTGGTCACCCTTGAGGATTTGATCGAGCAAGTTATTGGCGAGATCGAAGACGAGCATGACATCGAAGAAGACACCTACTGGAATTTGGAAAAAAATGGCTGCTATTTGGTGCAGTCACGCACCCCGCTTGAGGATTTTGAAAACGAGATCGGCGTCGATTTGCGGTCGGTCGTGGATGAGGACGAAGTTGATACCCTTGGCGGGCTTGTTTTTCTTTTGTCGGGACATGTTCCGTCTCGAGGAGAGGTCGTGCGCCATCCCAATGGGGTTGAGTTTGAAATCGTCGATGCCGATTTGCGTAAGATAAAACGCTTGCGGGCGCGGATCGTTGAACCTGTGGATGGCTAGCATTTTGCGGCCTTCCGCGTTTAAGGCAACATTGCTTTTTGGGGCATTGGCTGGGGGCGCAATGGCGCTGGGCCAAGCTCCGTTCTCGCTTTGGTGGCTCGCGGTTCTTGGCATCCTTGGCGTCTTTTATCTAAACCTACGAGTCTCCACTCCGTTACAGGCAGCCCTTTTGGGTTGGCTTGTCGGGACGGTCTATTTCGCGGGATCGCTTTATTGGATCATGGCGCCTTTTCAGGTCGACGCGGCACGCCATGGTTGGATGGCTCCATTCGCGCTTGTTTTTCTTTCTGCAGGATTGGCGCTCTTGTGGGGTGCTGGATTTGGATGGGCGAAATGGAGAACGCGTGCGCCGGGCTTGGCGTTAGCGCTTGGCTGGGGCGCTGCCGAAATGTTGCGTGGATATCTGTTTACCGGCCTGCCTTGGGGCCTTGTAGGCTATATTTGGGTGGACACACCCGTGGCGCAGCTTGCCTCAATCATTGGGCCGTACGGTCTGACGTTCCTAACATTTCTCGTTTTGGGCGGGGGCTTTGGCCTCGCTGGGCGGCAAAAATGGGTGGCGCTTAGTGGCGCGGCATTTGTTGCTGTTATTGCTGTCGTATTTGGCGCTTCGCAACTGTCGAAGGGGCCATCCCTTCGTTCGGATGCCCCCATTATCCGCCTTGTGCAAACCAATGCCGCACAGCGTGAAAAATGGCAATCAGGCAAAACTTCGATGTTTTGGGAACGAAATCTTGCGCTTACGGCGCAAAATTCCGACCGCCAACCTGATTTGATTGTGTGGCCTGAAACGGCGGTTCCGTATTTGATGGAGCAGGCGGGCGTGGCCTTTGAGGTTATGGTTCAGGCCTCTGGTGGCATTCCGATTGTGGCGGGAATTCAGCGGGAGGATCGCACGGGCTTCTATAATTCCATGGTCGTTCTTAACGGGGATGGCAGCATTGCGCAGTTCTATGACAAAAGCCATCTCGTTCCATTTGGGGAGTATATTCCTTTTGGTACGGTGGCCCGAAAGCTTGGTCTGTCCGGAATTGCGGACCAGTTAGGCGGCGGATATCAAGCGGGAAATGGTACGCAACTATTAGACCTTGGTGCGTTGGGGCGCGCGTTGCCGTTGATTTGCTATGAAGCGGTTTTCCCGCGTGATGTACATGTCGCCAAGGATCGGCCTGATTGGATTTTGCATATTACAAATGATGCGTGGTTTGGCAAAAAAGCAGGACCCTATCAGCATTTAACGCAAGCTAGAATGCGCGCCATTGAACAGGGGCTTCCGGTAGTGCGGGCCGCAAATACAGGGATTTCGGCCGCTATTGACCCGTATGGACGGGTGATTGATAGCTTACCTTTGGGCGTCGCAGGGGCGTTGGACGTTGCCCTTCCAGCCCCCAATTCTGCCACAGTTTTTAGTAAAACAGGAAATATTCCACTTATTTTCTTTTTCTTTACCCTTATCTTAAGTCTATCACTGCATAGATACCGACTTTCACGTTGACGCCCATTAATCTCACGGGTAGCGACATTCATCTTTCCCCCACAACGGCTTCCTGAAGTGGCGGGCAACTTTAACTGGAGCAATTCATGTCACGACAAAACTACTTATTCACCTCGGAATCCGTTTCTGAGGGGCATCCAGACAAAGTTTGCGATCGTATTTCCGACGCTATTCTGGACGCATTTCTTGAGCAGGCTCCCGAGGCACGGGTCGCATGCGAAACCTTCGCGACGACCAATCGTGTGGTTGTTGGGGGCGAAGTGCGCGGACCTCAGGCGGTAATAGACAGTGTTGAAGACATCGTGCGCGAATGCGTTCGTGACATTGGCTACACTCAGGACGGTTTTCATGCGGACACGCTAGAGGTCACCAACCTTTTGCATGAGCAGTCCGTGGATATTTCCATGGGCGTAGATGCGTCGGATGACAAAGAAGAAGGTGCTGGGGATCAGGGGATCATGTTCGGCTATGCCGTAGATGAAACCGAAGTCCTTATGCCTGCGCCAATTCATTATTCGCACGCTATCTTGGCCCGTTTGGCGCTGGAGCGTAAGTCAGGCGTTGGACCTGCGGCGGTCTTGGGGCCAGATATGAAGTCCCAACTTTCGCTGCGATATGTCGATGGCCGCCCCATGGGGGCGACCTCGATTGTGCTTTCGACGCAGCATTTGGACGAAACACTTACGTCGCGCGATGTGCGTGCAATTGTTGAGCCGTATATTCGCGAAACACTCCCCGCGGAGTGGATCACGGATGAAACCGAATGGCTGGTGAATCCTACTGGAAAATTCGTGATCGGTGGCCCCGACGGCGACGCAGGTCTTACGGGACGCAAAATCATTGTCGACACATATGGCGGCGCGGCCCCCCATGGCGGCGGTGCGTTTTCTGGCAAAGATCCAACAAAAGTTGATCGTTCTGCTGCTTATGCCGCGCGTTATTTGGCGAAGAACGTCGTTGCTGCGGGGCTCGCGACAAAATGCACGTTGCAGCTTGCTTATGCCATCGGCGTTGCCCGCCCCTTGTCGATTTATGTCGATACGCATGGAACTGGTAAGGTTGAGGAGGCCGCGATTGAGGCTGCCATCGCAAAAGCAATGGACCTAACGCCTCGCGGAATCCGCGAACACTTGAAATTGAACCGCCCGATTTATCAACGCACAGCGGCCTATGGCCATTTTGGGCGGACGCCTGATGCGGACGGCGGCTTTAGTTGGGAAAAAACGGACCTTATTGAGGCGATTAAATCCGCCCTTTAAGCGCACTGCTTGACGGCGGCGATTAAATCACTAGGAAAGGCCCCCAACATAGCTTCGGGGCCTTTTTCTATGAATGATGATCACACTGACGACGCCGATCACATTGGCTCGCATCCCACTGGGGCTCCATGGCGCAATTTCTATGGCCGTTTCAAAGGGAAAACCCTACGCGACTCCCAAGAAGAGTATCTGGAGCAAGATCTCGCTTCGCTTTCTCCTGGTAAGGTGACGTGGGAAGAAAATTCTGATCGCGAGAACCTTGATCTTGAAGCTTTGTTTGGCAAACGGGATGTTTGGCTTGAGATCGGTTTTGGCGGCGGGGAGCATATGGTGCACCAAGCGGCGACCTATCCGGACGTCGGGATCATCGGTTGCGAACCTTATATCAATGGCGTGGCGATGCTCTTGGGGAAAATCCGAACTGCGGGCGTTGAGAACGTCGCCGTGCATCCGGGGGACGTGCGTCATATGTTTGACGTCCTGCCCGAAGCGTCGGTTTCGCGTGCATTTCTGTTGTATCCAGACCCATGGCCCAAACGCCGCCATCATCGTCGCCGCTTTGTGACACCTGAACATTTGGCGCCTTTAGCGCGCGTATTGAAGCCGAACGCGATTTTTCGGGTGGCGACGGATATTCCTGATTATGTGCGCCAAACGATCAAAGAAGTGCCGCTTCAGGGGTTCACATTGCTCAACCCTGATTCCGCCACGTGGCAGGATAAATGGGACGACTGGATTTCGACACGTTATGAACAAAAAGCTTATCGCGAAGGCCGCAAACCACATTATCTGACGTTTCAGCGCAACGCGCCCTAGAGCGCACATTTGGGTCATTTCACTTTCTTTCAATACCAATGGCTGCAATACAATTTAGCGGCGAAACTAACGATACGGGTGGAAAATGCAATTTACGGTGGCGATTGACGGGCCCGCAGCGGCGGGGAAGGGAACGATTTCCAAGGCTGTGGCCGCGCATTTTGGTTTTGCGCATCTGGACACGGGCCTTTTGTATCGGGCCGTTGGCGCGCGCGTTCTTGGTGGAGATGAGGCGATTTTCGCCGCGCAGTCCCTCGCCGTGTCTGATCTAGAACAATCAAACCTACGCACCAACGAAGTTGCGCATGCGGCCAGTGAAATTGCGGTTATCCCCGAAGTTCGGGCGGCTTTGTTAGAGTTTCAACGTAGTTTCTCTGCGCGCGACGGGGGGGCCGTTTTGGATGGCCGTGATATTGGCACCGTGATTTGCCCAGATGCAGACGTGAAATTGTTTGTGACCGCAAGTGCGCAAGTGCGCGCCGCGCGTCGGTTCCAAGAATTCTCCCAAACGGGCGTAGAAACCAGCCTGTCGGAGGTTCTTGCGGACGTCATCGCGCGGGATAAACGGGATAGCGAGCGCGCAACCGCCCCGTTGGTCGCGGCCTTGGATGCCGTTTTGATCGATACCAGTGATTTGACCATTGAGGCCGCGACTGCGCGGGCGGTGGCGGCCATAGAAGCGGCACTCCAGACACAGGCGTAATTGCGCCCTGATATGTGCGAAGCCCTTGCCTGCGGGCAGAAATGCTTCTATATAGCGCGTGTCGATAAGGCGGAATCGCCACGCAGCAGAATATACAGGGTCGGGTAATTTACTCCGGCCTATTTTTGTTGGGTGACCCGTCGCATCGGCCAATTCGTAATCCAAAGACCGGCGGAGACAACCGCACGGCCCGTAAAAAAACTATGTAAAGGAAACTGAGACCACATGGCTCAAATAAATTCTATGGACGAATTCGAAGCTCTTCTTGCTGAAAGCTTCGAAATTGACACACCCGAAGAGGGTTCCGTTGTCAAAGGTAAAGTTATCGCAATCGAATCTGGCCAAGCCATCATCGATGTAGGCTACAAAATGGAAGGCCGCGTTGACCTAAAAGAATTCGCAAATCCAGGCGAAGCTCCCGAAATCGCTGTTGGCGACGTTGTTGAGGTTTTCCTCGACCGTGTTGAAAACGCCAAAGGCGAAGCTGTTATCTCGCGCGACAAAGCTCGCCGTGAAGAAGCATGGGATCGCCTCGAAAAAGCATACGGTGACGAAGAGCGCGTCGAAGGCGCAATCTTTAGCCGCGTTAAAGGTGGCTTCACAGTTGACCTTGGTGGTGCAGTGGCCTTCTTGCCCGGCTCCCAAGTTGACGTGCGCCCCGTTCGCGATGCGGGCCCATTGATGGGTCTTAAGCAACCGTTCCAAATCCTCAAAATGGACCGTCGTCGTGGCAACATCGTTGTTTCGCGTCGCGCTATTCTTGAAGAATCACGTGCTGAACAACGTGCAGAAGTTATCGGCAAATTGGCCGAAGGCGATGCGGTTGACGGTGTGGTTAAGAACATCACTGAATACGGTGCCTTTGTTGACCTTGGCGGCGTAGACGGCTTGCTTCACGTGACTGACATGGCTTGGCGTCGTGTGAACCACCCATCCGAAATCCTGACAATTGGTGAAACAATTAGAGTTCAGGTTATCAAAATCAACAAAGAGACACACCGTATCTCCTTGGGCATGAAACAGCTCCAAGACGATCCATGGTCCCTCGTTGAAGAACGCTTCCCACTTGAGTCGGTCCACAAAGGCCGCGTAACAAACATCACCGATTATGGCGCGTTTGTTGAACTTGAGCCAGGCGTTGAAGGTCTTGTGCACGTTTCTGAAATGTCTTGGACAAAGAAAAACGTACACCCGGGCAAAATCGTTTCTACTTCGCAAGAAGTCGAAGTTATGGTTCTGGAAATCGACAGTGCAAAACGCCGCGTTTCGCTTGGCCTCAAGCAAACACAGCGAAACCCATGGGAAGTCTTTGCTGAGCAATTCCCTGTTGGCACAAACGTTGAAGGTGAAGTCAAAAACATCACTGAATTCGGTCTCTTCATCGGTCTCGAAGGCGACATCGACGGCATGGTTCACCTGTCAGATTTGACATGGGAAGGCCGTGGCGAAGACGTTATTGGCGACTTCGTTAAGGGCGACGTTGTTAAAGCGGTTGTCACTGAAGTTGATGTTGAAAAAGAACGCATCTCCTTGAGTGTTAAAGCGCTCGACGATAGCTTCTCTGGTGCAGTTGAAGGCGTGAAACGCGGCTCCATCATTACTGTTGAAGTAACTGCGATCGAAGAAGGCGGCATCGAAGTCGAATATGAAGGCGCGAAATCCTTCATCCGTCGCTCCGACCTGTCGCGTGATCGTGCAGAGCAACGTCCTGAGCGCTTCAGCGTTAGCGACAAGCTCGACGTTCGTGTAACAAACGTTGATGCGAAAACACGTCGCCTTGGTCTGTCGATCAAAGCCCGTGAGATTGCAGAAGAAAAAGAAGCAGTTGAGCAATATGGCTCCTCGGACTCCGGCGCATCGCTCGGTGATATCCTTGGTGCGGCGCTTAAAGGCGACGAATAATCTTCACATCAATTGATGTATGATTTTAAAACGGCCTCACTTTGGTGGGGCCGTTTTTTTGCGAATCAATGGTTCTCAAAAGTCTGCAGAGCGGGAAAATCCGAAAAATCCGTGCAACCCTAGGTTAAAATTCAGAAAAATCGGACCTTTGGACGCAAACTTGAGCGATTTTTTACCGACAACCCATTGGAAAATCTTTCTCAGACGAGAAATTACCCCTATAGTTGCGGGAACCGGCGCACACTGTCTGCTAGCGCAAATAACCACAACGAGGGGGACTACGGATGATCCGTTCGGAACTGATTCAAAAGATTGCCGATGAAAACCCACATCTCTATCAAAGAGATGTTGAGCGCATCGTGAATACGATTTTCGAAGAGATTATCGAAGCGATGTCTCGTGGCGACCGCGTTGAACTGCGTGGCTTCGGCGCGTTCTCTGTTAAGAAGCGTGATGCGCGCGCGGGTCGCAACCCGCGGACTGGCGAGAGTGTTGCCGTCGAAGAAAAACACGTGCCTTTCTTTAAAACTGGCAAACGTCTCCGAGACCGTTTGAACGGAAAGTAATCCAATGCGTTATTTTCGCTATGCGTTTCTCGCGGCCCTCGGGCTGGTGCTCGTTACAATTGCGCTCGCCAATCGCGCCGATGTTTCCGTTCAACTCCTGCCAAACGATTTCGCAGCTTTCCTCGGTGTTCAATATGCAGCGCAGTTGCCGCTCTTTATCGTCATTTTTGGCGGGATCGTTGCGGGATTATTGATCGGATTCGTTTGGGAATGGATTCGGGAATTTAAGCAACGTGCCGAGGCGAACCGTACACGCAAAGAGCTTAACGGTTTGCGGGCTGAAGTTGCCCGATTGAAAGAAGAAAAGGGGGAGCACAAAGATGATGTGCTCGCTCTACTTGAGGATAGTAACGCCACGCGTTAAACCCTACTCATGATCCGTATTCAAAACCCAGAAGATGTCGTTTCGCAATCCGCGAGTGATGTGAACGTTAAGATTTGTGGCCTTCGCAATGCGGAGGACATCGTGACGGCTGTTGAGGCGGGCGCGACCTATATCGGGTTTGTCTTTTTCGAAAAATCCCCGCGCAACGTGTCGATAGATGTGGCGCGGGCGTTGGCAATCGAGGTTCCCGTTGGGGTGGCGAAAGTTGCCTTGACCGTTAATGCCAGCGATAGTTTTCTGGATGAACTCACGGATAAAGTCCCCTTGGATATGTTGCAACTGCATGGCCGCGAAACACCAGAGCGCGTCACCGAAATTCGGGCGCGCTACGGCCTTCCAGTTATAAAAGCCGTTGGAGTCGCAACGCGTGACGACCTAGAGCAACTCGCCGCTTATGAGGCCGTTGCGGACCTAATCCTTGTCGATGCGAAGCCGTCACCGGGTGCGGTTTTGCCGGGAGGGAACGGGATATCTTTTGATTGGCGCCTCCTTGCTGGACGCAGATGGGTAAAGCCTTGGATGTTGGCGGGTGGGCTCTCGGCGGAAAACGTGGCCGAGGCGATAAAATTAACAGGAGCACGTCAAGTTGATGTCTCCTCAGGGGTTGAATCCTCGCCCGGAATCAAGGACCAAGGAATGATCGCCGACTTCGTGCAAGCCGCGCAAAAGGAGCACTACCATGAATGATCTCTTTAATAGTTTTATGAACGGCCCAGACGAAAACGGGCGGTTTGGCGATTTTGGTGGCCGTTTCGTTTCCGAGACGTTGATGCCGTTGATCCTCAGTCTTGAGGAGGAATATGAGCGCGCAAAGACGGACGAAAGTTTTTGGGCCCAGATGGACGATTTGTGGAAGCATTACGTTGGCCGCCCAAGCCCTCTGTATTTTGCCGAACGTATGACCGAAGACCTTGGTGGCGCGAAAATTTATCTCAAGCGGGATGAGCTTAATCACACGGGTGCGCATAAAATTAACAACGTTTTGGGGCAAATATTGCTCGCAAGACGGATGGGTAAAACACGGATTATTGCCGAGACTGGCGCGGGGCAGCACGGCGTTGCAACGGCGACGGTTTGTGCCCGTTTTGGCCTGAAATGTATCGTCTATATGGGCGCGCATGATGTGAAACGCCAAGCGCCGAACGTGTTTCGGATGCGCCTTCTTGGAGCCGAAGTTATTGCCGTAACGTCGGGTCGAGGCACACTTAAGGATGCGATGAACGACGCGTTGCGCGACTGGGTGACCAATGTGAACGACACGTTTTATTGTATCGGCACGGCGGCTGGGCCTCACCCGTATCCTGCCATGGTTCGTGATTTTCAGTCGATCATTGGCAAGGAAACCCGTGAACAATTGCAAGAACATGAGGGCGAAGGCCGCCTCCCAGACACGTTGATCGCCGCTATTGGCGGAGGATCAAACGCCATTGGTTTGTTCTATCCGTTTTTGGACGATGAAAGCGTGAACATCATCGGCGTCGAAGCAGGCGGCAAAGGCGTGAACGACAAAATGGAGCATTGCGCGAGTCTTACGGGTGGTCGTCCGGGGGTTTTGCACGGCAACCGCACCTATTTGCTTCAGGATGACGATGGCCAAATCCTCGAGGGCTTCTCGATTTCTGCGGGGCTTGATTATCCCGGAATTGGCCCAGAGCATAGCTGGTTGCATGAGATTGGCCGCGCCAAATATGTCGCGATTACAGACAAGGAAGCGCTCGAAGCGTTCCAATATTGCTGTACGCAAGAAGGGATCATTCCGGCCTTGGAACCCTCCCACGCCCTCGCGCATGTCATGAAAATCGCGCCGAATTTGCCAAAAGACCACATCATCGTGATGAACATGTGTGGCCGTGGCGACAAGGATATCTTCACTGTGGCCAAGGCGCTCGGTTTTGATATGAGCGACGCAGACTAAGCCTAGCTGCGGAATCTATCGGCGAGTTTTTGAAGACCCGAGCGTGTATCTTTCACCTCGGGTTTTTCTTTGGGGGCTGTCTTTTGCGGCTTGTTCGCAGGCTTCGCTTCCGTCTCGCGGGGCGCTTGAACGCGCAGGGCGACAGCGTTCATAAAACGTCCACTATCCCCTTTGGCAAGATCAACGGCCCCATCGCAAACTCCGCGCAGTACATCCTCGAGCCAGTTTTGCTCCGACTTTGCGAAATCATGCAAAACATATCCCGCGACACGATCCTTGTGACCCGGGTGGCCGATGCCCATGCGAACCCGTCCATATGTATCGCCGATATGTTGATGCATTGAGCGCAAACCATTGTGGCCCGCATGTCCTCCGCCTTGTTTTACCCGAATTTTTCCTGGCACAAGATCGAGCTCGTCGTGAAAAACGATCACGTCGTCTGGCGTGAGTTTGTAAAAACGCATGGCTTCGCCGACGGATTGGCCCGACAGGTTCATGAAGGTTTCGGGCTTGAGGAGGATGATCTTTTCGCTCCCCAATTTACCTTCGCTCACAGAGCCTTGAAACTTACTTTTCCATGGCGCAAAACCGTGATCCGACGCGATTGCATTCAGCGCCATAAAACCGATGTTATGGCGATTTTGCGCGTATTTCGCACCGGGATTTCCAAGGCCGACAAAAAGTTTCATGGGGTTCCCTCGTTTGATTCGCCTGCAGTGTGGCCCGCAAAGGGGTCAGTTTCATAGCACACTTCTCGCAAATATAGACCTTGCGAGGGGGCGACAGGCCCACAAACGTCTCTTCTGCGGGTTTCGAGTGCGGTTTTCACATCAATAGGGGCCCAACTTCCGCCGCCGACGCGCTCTAACGTGCCGACAAAGCTGCGTACCTGATTGTGTAAAAATGCGCGTGCACGAACGTGAAAGCGGAACTCGGTGCCGTCCGCCAAAGGGATTTCCTCGACGGTCAATTCATCGAGGGTGCGAACGGGGGAAGGGGCTTGGCAAAGGGTTGAGCGAAAGGTCGTGAAATCATGTTTTCCGAGCAGGTAATTCGCGCCTTCTTGCATCGCGTCCCGACTCAAGAGGTGGGGCACGCGCCAGATTCTTCCTGCTTCAAACGTCAGAGGGGCTCGGCGTGAAATAAGACGGTACATGTACCGCCGTTCTAGCGCCCAAAATCGCGCGTGGAAATTATCCGCAACGGGGGCCGCGTTTACAATCGCAATCGGGTTGGGCTTGAGGTGGTAATTCAACGCCTCGGCCAATCGAAAGGAATCCCAATGGCGCGCGAGATCGCAATGCGCGACTTGGCCGGTCGCATGAACGCCCGCATCGGTGCGCCCTGCGGCCGCAATCCCTTTATTGGTCGGGTCGATTTTCAGAAGAGCATCTTCAATGGCCTGCTGTACGGAAGGGAGCGTCTTTTGCCGCTGCCACCCGTAAAACGGTGTCCCTTGATATTCGATTTTTAGTGCAAAACGAGGCATCCCCCGCGATACATTCTTGCGATGACAATGGCAACAGGAACGTGTTTTTGGCACGGCCCCTAGGAATATAACCTATAAGGGATTAAGTGTATGGCAAGTAATTTGAGGGCATGAATTGGGTTTAGCAGATTTTACCGATAGCGTTTTACGTGATGTCGAAAGCCTTGGCTCACGCGTGAATGAGGCATTGTTTGAACCAACTGTGAGGTTGGGTGTGACGGGCCTTAGTCGCGCGGGGAAAAGCGTATTTATTACGTCGCTGGTTTCAAACTTGCTTGAGCGCGGGCGCATGCCGCAATTTAGCGCCGCAAACAACGGGCGTTTGCAAACGGTCTATTTGCAGCCGCAGCCTGACGATACAATCGCACGGTTTCCGTATGAAAAGCACCTCGCGTCCCTCACGGGCGACACCCCTAAATGGCCGGAAAATACACGAAATGTTAGCGAGTTGCGCCTCTCGTTCCGCGTAAATCCCGCAGGTTTGTTGGGGGATTACGGGGCGTGAAGACGTTCCACCTTGATATTGTAGATTATCCGGGCGAGTGGCTTCTCGATCTTGGCCTGATGGGAAAATCCTATCGGGAATGGTCGGCGGATGCCCTTAGTCGAATGGGGGCACAGGATATCGGGGCGCAGGTTTCTTATCGGCTTGAACAGGTTGATGGGGCGAAACCCATGGATGAAGTCACCTTACAGGCGCATGCGGCGGACTACGCTCGGTTTGCTCGTTCTGCGCACGACGAGGGCATGAGTAGTGGCGCGCCGGGGAGGATTGTTTTGCCAGGGGAACTTGAAGGCTCGCCGGTTTTGACATTTTTCCCACTGCTTCCCGTTGTTCGACCACCGCGGGGATCGTTGTGGCGTGAAATGGAACGACGCTATGATGCCTATCGTTCCGAAGTGGTGAGGCCGTTCTTTCGGAACCATTTTGCGCGGATCGATCGCCAAGTTGTTCTCGTTGATGTGCTTGCGGCGCTTCATCGGGGGCCTAAGGCCGTCGATGATTTGCAACAAACTATGGCGGATATTTTGGCAGGCTTTAGGCCGGGGAAAAACGCGTGGCTGAGCGGTCTTTTGGCTGGAAAACGGGTGGAAAAGATACTTTTCGCTGCAACAAAATCGGACCATTTGCACCAGAGTCAGCATCCGCAACTTGCTGGGATTACGCAGGCGCTTTTGGCCCACGCAAAGTCCCGCGCGGATTTCGCGGGGGCCAAAACACAGGCAATGGCGATTGCGGCGTTACGAACCACGACCGAGACCATGTTGAGCCATGAAGGGCGTAAGCTTGAGTGTGTGCAGGGGCGGATTGCGCAGAACGCAAAGCCCGTTGCGTTTTATGCAGGGGCGCTGCCCAAAGATCCGGCACGCATCCTTTCGGCGGCGCAAATAGGGCAGGCCGATTGGGGTGGGTTTACCATTCAAAATCAGCAATTTGACCCCGCAATTCTTGAGTTAAAATCAGGCGAAGGTTTGCCACATATCCGCCTCGACAAGGCCGTTGAATTTTTGATTGGAGATCAGTTTTGACCTCAGATGATAAGCCTGTCCTCGTTGAACTGGACGTTGAGGAGGTTCTTTCTCCCGCCGATGCGCCGATAATATTGGAAACTTCCGAGGCCACAATGCAGCGCGCTGCACGGTTTGCCACACGTCCGCGCTCCCGCATTGGCTCGCTGTTCTGGGGATTGCTGGCCGCACTTCTTGGCGCGTTTGTTTCGGTGGCTGTTTGGGACTTTATCACGAGTTTATTGGCACGAAATGAAGTTCTTGGCGGTGCGGTGCTTGCGATCACTTTGGCATTTTCAGCTGTTTTGTGCGCGGTCATCCTGCGCGAAATGGCTGGTTTTTTGCGACTGGGGCGGATTGATTCGTTGCAAAAAGAGGCGGCTGAAGTGCAGGCCTCGCATGACATCGGTCGCGCGAAGCATTTTGCGGGGAAATTGCAAAAACTCTATAAAAACCGCCACGACGCGGAATGGGGACTCGCGGCCTTTCATGAACGCGCGGAGGATCAGTTTGATGCCACTGACCTTATGTCGTTGGCCGAGAACAAAATTCTGGCTCCTTTGGATGCCGAGGCTATTTTGGAAATTCAGTCTGCAGCCCGCCAAGTTGCGACCGTGACGGCCTTTGTGCCGATGGCTTTTGCGGACGTCATCGCCGCGTTAACGATGAATATGCGCATGATCCGACGGATTGCAGAAATATACGGTGGCCGTGCGGGAACGCTTGGATCGTGGCGGTTAACCAAAGTGGTTTTAAGCCACCTTGTTGCGACGGGGGCGGTGGCCGTTGGAGATGACTTGATCGGATCGATTGCAGGTGGGGGCGTGATGTCAAAAGTGTCGCGCCGATTTGGGGAAGGCATCATTAATGGCGCACTTACGGCCCGCGTGGGCGTTGCCGCTCTTGAGGTTTGCCGGCCAATGCCCTTTGTCACGCAGAAGCGTCCACGCGTTACGACGCTGGTTCAGCGGGCTATGGCTGGCTTGTTTCCCGGGAAAAAAAATGGCGACACAACAGGCAGCTAAAAGATCGGAGGCCCGTCTTTTGGTTGTCTGACGGCCTGGACGCCCATGCGCAATCCGCGACCAATTCGGTGGGCGAGGGCGGAAAAAGCCTGTGCGGTTTCCGGCTTCAATTCTTTTTCCAAGACGTTGTCAAAAAGCTCCAACCAAAGAGCAAAATGTTCTGGTTTGATTTCTGGCACGCCCATATGAACCTGCATCGGATTACCAGAATACGCGCGATCAAACAGAATTGCATTGCTCCAGAACGCGGCGATTTTTGCTTCGTGGGGGCGCCAAACCTCGGTGGAATTTCCTAAGCGGCCGATAAAAATCGGCCCCAAAATGTCATCCGCACGAATGCGGAAATAGAACGCGGCTACCACGCGGGCAATCTCGTCTGGGGTTATGTCAAAACGGGCGAGCTTGGAAGCCATGTGGTATCCTTTCGCATTGGTGATACGCCTTTGAGGGGTGCACGCAACCACGTAAATGTCGCAGGGAGACGAGAGGTTCCCATTGCACTAGACCCCGTTGGAACGTCGCACTATAAGGCCGTATGAGGATGTTTTACTTGCCCCTTATACGAATTATTTGCCCGGCGCTCTGACGATGAGCCGCCGGGACAAGGCGCCTGCAATGCGCGCCGCCCATTGAATTCAAATTCCCCGTTTAAGGACCGCAGATATGTGCGCCGATACGCCCGAGACTCTGAACTACAAATCTACATTGAACCTGCCCAAAACCGATTTTCCAATGCGTGCAGGCCTGCCCAAACGCGAGCCGGAATGGCTTGAGAAATGGGCGAAACTGAACGTTTACAGCCAGTTGCGCGAGAAAAAGGGTCGTACGCCTTTTACGCTCCACGATGGCCCTCCCTATGCCAATGGCCACCTGCATATCGGCCACGCGTTGAACAAAACGATCAAAGATGTGATCGTGCGCAGCCACCAGATGATGGGCTTTGATGCGCGCTATATTCCCGGTTGGGATTGCCACGGACTTCCGATTGAGTGGAAGATCGAAGAGCAATATCGCCAAAAGGGCAAAAATAAAGACGAAGTCCCAATCAACGACTTCCGTGCCGAATGTCGTAAGTTCGCGCAGGGATGGGTTGATATTCAGCGTGATGAGTTCAAGCGACTGGGCATTACCGGAACGTGGGATAAGCCTTATCTGACGATGGATTTCCACGCCGAGCGCGTGATCGCCGAGGACTTCATGAAGTTCCTAATGAACGGTACGCTCTATCAAGGGTCAAAACCCGTGATGTGGTCGCCAGTTGAGAAAACCGCGTTGGCTGAAGCCGAGATCGAATACCACGATCACAAAAGTCATGCGATTTGGGTGGCGTTTAAAGTACGTTCTGGGGGCGATGATCTTGCCGATGCGCGTATCGTTATCTGGACCACGACGCCTTGGACGATTCCGTCGAACAAGGCTATCGCCTATAACCCGACCATTGCCTATGGGCTGTATCGCGTTGAAGCCACCGAAGAAGAAAGCTGGACGGCGGCGGGTGATCTCTATCTTTTGGCCGACGACCTTGCCTCTGAAGTTCTGACCAAAGCCCGCGCAACCGAGTTCACGCGTGTGCGTGAGGTGAGTGCATCCGAGCTTGCTGGCATTACTTGTAGCCATCCATTGGCCGGTTTTGAAGGCGCGAATGGTTTCTGGGATTACGACGTTCCGGTCATTGATGGGGATCACGTTACGGACGATGCTGGGACGGGGTTTGTTCACACGGCCCCAAGCCACGGTGCTGATGACTATGAATGTTTCGTTAAGCGCGATTGGCTCGACCGCATGACCCATAATGTTGGCGAAGAAAGCCAGTTCTTGCCACATGTTCCGTTGTTCGCGGGCCTTCAAGTCTTTGATCAAAAAGGCAAAGAGGGCAAAGCAAACAGCACCGTTATCGATAAACTGGTTGAAGCTGGTGGCCTGATTGCCCGCAGCCGTATCACGCATAGTTATCCGCACTCGTGGCGTTCAAAAGCGCCCATCATTTTCCGCAACACGCCACAGTGGTTTGCGGCGATTGATCGCGAGATCGGCGACGGCAAAGACACGCATGGCAAAACCATCCGCGAACGTGCCCTCACCGAGATCGACAATGTGAAATGGACGCCCCAATCGGGTCGCAACCGCTTACATTCGATGATCAAGTCACGCCCTGATTGGGTCCTTTCGCGGCAGCGTGCTTGGGGTGTTCCTCTGACGTGTTTCACGCGCAAAGGTGCCTTGCCAACGGATGAGAACTTCCTTCTGCGCGATCCTGCTGTGAACGCACGGATTGTTGAGATATTTGAGGCCGAAGGGGCGGATGCTTGGTATACTGATGGCTCCAAAGACCGGATTCTCGGCGGTTTGCAAAACCCAGAAGACTTCGATCAAGTATTTGATATTCTTGATGTTTGGTTTGATTCGGGCTCTACACACGCCTTCGTTCTTCGGGACCGTGAAGATGGTACCGAGGATGGCATTGCAGATGTTTATCTAGAGGGTACAGACCAGCATCGCGGCTGGTTCCACAGCTCACTTTTGCAAAGCTGCGGCACTAATGGGCGCGCGCCTTATCGCAACGTTGTCACGCACGGCATGACCTTGGACGAGAAGGGCATGAAGATGTCCAAATCCATCGGCAACACAATCGTTCCCGAAAAAATCATCCAACAATATGGCGCTGATATCCTACGTCTTTGGGTTGCTCAGGTCGATTATACCTCTGATCAACGTATCGGTCCTGAGATCCTGAAAGGCGTGTCTGACAGCTATCGTCGTTTGCGCAATACGATGCGGTATATGTTGGGATCGTTGGCGGAATTCACCGAAGCGGATCGCATGGATCCCGCGGACATGCCCGAGTTGGAGCAGTTAATTTTGCACCGTTTGGCCGAGTTGGACCATGAGGTGCGCAAGGGATATGCGGCGTTTGATTTCCAAGGTGTATTCCAAGCGGTCTTTACCTTTTCAACGCTCGATCTTTCGGCGTTCTATTTCGATATTCGCAAAGACGCGCTTTATTGCGATGGCGATACGGTACAGCGTCGGGCTGCGCGGACGGTTTTGGACATTTTGTTCCATCGCCTGACAACTTGGCTGGCACCGATCCTGATCTTTACGATGGAAGAAGTTTGGCTTGAACGCTTCCCCGGTGAGGACAGTTCCGTGCATTTGGTGGACTTCCCCGAAACACCTGCGGATTGGTTGAACGAGCCATTGGCGGCCAAATGGGACGGGGTGCGTAAGGCCCGTCGTGTTGTGACTGCTGCGCTTGAAATCCAGAGGCAAGACAAAGTGATTGGCGCGAGTCTTGAAGCCGCTCCCACGGTTCACGTTCGGGACGCCAAAGTTTTGAAGGCGCTTCAAGAGTTGCCGTTTGAGGACATTTGCATCACGTCGGCGGTGTCGTTGACCAATGATCCGCTGCCAGACGAGGCCTTCCGCCTTCCCGAAATCGAAGGTGTTGGCGTTGTGTTTGAACTTGCCGAGGGTGTGAAATGCCAACGGTGTTGGAAAACGCTTCCTGATGTTGGGAAGCACAAGCACGAAGGTGTTTGTGGCCGTTGCGATGCGGCACTGAGCTAGTTAAATTTGCCCGCCGCAGGAAACTGTGGCGGGCAAATTCTTTTGGGGGCGAAGCCATGATCGAATCCAGTGTCCTTACTTCCATGGGTACCTTTGGACTTATTGAGGACGAGGGCGCGATCATTCGTTTGACGTGGCACAGCCAAGCTCCCGCGCCGAGTACAGATGTTTCAAAGCGCGCGGCAGATCAGCTTTCTGCATATTTCGAGGGGGGAAAGGCGGGATTTGACCTTCCTTTGCGCCCTTCAGGCAGCGCTTTTCAGCAAAAAGTGAACGCGGCGATGTGCGCTATTCCCTACGGGGAAACGCGGACTTATGGCGAGATAGCCAAAGATATTGGCGCCTCTGCGCAAGCGGTTGGCAACGCCTGTGGCGCCAATTCCATACCCGTTATCATCCCATGCCATCGTGTCCTTGGGGCACAGGGATTAGGGGGCTTTTCCGGTGAGGGTGCCGTCGAGACCAAAGTGAAACTTTTGATACATGAGGGCGCGGCTGGATTGCTTATTTAGCCGTCTTGCGCTCGGGAATAATCTCTTGGGCAATGCCTGCACCCAGCAGATAGAGGGAGGTGACGATCAGCCCCCAAAGAGCAAAGTCGTGCGGCTCAAAGCGCACCCACGCAGCCCAGCCAGCAAAACATGTCCACGCCAAAGCAATGGGAAGCGACAGGTTGCGCCAGCGTTCTGTGCGCACTGGATGGATGAACTTAAGCGGTGCAAACATTGCGACGGCAAGCACGACGATAATCGCAAGCATGACCCAAAAATTCGGGGTAACCGCGAAGAACACCAAGACCACCATATTCCAACATCCCGGAAATCCAGAGAAGGAATTATCCTTGGTTTTCATGCGCGTATCAGCAAAATACAGAGCACTGGTGAAGGTGATCACGATGATGGCAATCCACCCTGTCCACCCCGGTAGGAGACCCGATTTAAAGAGGGCAAATGCCGGAATAAAGACATAGGTGAGGTAGTCGATAATGAGGTCGAGGAGCACGCCGTCGATCTGGGGGGCGTTTGTTTTGACGTCAGTGTGCCGCGCCAAAGGTCCATCGATCCCATCCACGAAAAACGCAACGACAAGCCACAGGAACATCTGGCTCCATGCCTGATCGGCCGCTGCCAATAGGGCAAGCATTGCGAAAACCGCACCAGTAGCGGTTAAGAGATGGACGGCGTACGCGCGAAGTTCTTTGGACATGAGGTTTAATGGCTCAATTTTGGCCGCCATGCAATGGGGCAAAACTTCAGCTAGGCGCGCGGGTGGGACCGCTCATAGACTTCCATCAATCTTGCCGTGTCCACCGCCGTGTAAGTTTGGGTCGTAGAAAGTGAGGCGTGGCCCAAAAGTTCTTGGATTGTACGCAGATCACCACCGGCACTTAATAGATGGGTGGCGAAGGAGTGACGCAAAGCATGTGGCGTTGCACTTGCTGGAAGGCCAAGCTGCATGCGTGCGGCTGCCATCGCTTTTTGGACGGTGCGCGGTGTGAGCGCGCCACCCCGCACCCCGAAAAAAAGTGGCGATTTCGCGGTCAAATCATAGGGGCAATCCGCAACATAGGCGGCAAGCGCAGCTTGAGCCACGGGCAGAACGGGGACGACGCGCTCTTTGTCGCCCTTGCCGATAATGCGCAGACTGGTGGAAAGAGGGGAATCGCTTCCCTTGAGCGATAGTGCTTCGGATATTCTCAGCCCGCAGCCATAGAGGAGTGTTAAAACTGCGGTATCCCTTTGAGCGACCCAAGGTTTTTCGCTTTGATAAGCGATGGTTTCCAGAAGCGCGCGCGCGGCGTCTTTCTCTACTGGGCGCGGTAGTTTTTGTTGGAATTTTGGCGCACGGGTCGCAAGGATGGCAGTGGCGTCAAATCCGTCGCGTTCTGCAAACCAGTTGTAGAAACTTTTGACGGCGGAAAGTTCGCGGGCGAGGGAGCGCGGCGCGATTCCGCGGCCTCGTTCATGGGCAAGCCACGCGCGCATATCTTGGATCGAAATCCTTTTTAGGGGGGCGGCCCCGAGGTCTGTACCAAAACGTTCGCCCATAAATGCGAAAAAGCATAGGAGGTCTGCTTGATAGGCTGATATCGTATTCTCTGACAATCCTTGAACGGATTGCTTCATTTCAAGCCACCCAGACAGCAAAGCGCTGGCGGCTGGCGAAACGGATGTCACGACAACCAACGTGCCATTGCACGTTCAAAGGTACCCGCAAAAAACGCCAAAAGATCAGTGCCTTGGTCCGATTTGAACATATGTGGATCTTCTGATCCCAAAAGCAGCAACCCTGGGAGGCGGCCATTACCGAAGTCCAACTTAAGGGCCGCTTCGGACCGGATATATTCAGAACTCGTACCATAGATTTCGTCATCCGCTGGGCGATATTGACGTAAAGTTACGGGGCGGGGTTCGGATTGGCGGCCCGCTTTGAGGTATGAGTCAACAAAGCCCGGTTCAGCGACGGTTAAAACATGGCCGAGTTTCTTTACGACGGGATCTTCACCTTTTTGAACGCTTTCCAAAACAAGGCGCACGGCATCAACCCGCAGGATTTCGGCGATACCCGTGCCGAGTTCTTGAAGGAAGGCTTCAAAATCGGTGGGGTCCAACAGTTTAAGAACTGCGCGGTGCACCTGATTGGTGCCTGCGAGGTTTTCATAGGCTGCTGCAATGACGGAACGGTGTGTGTCTTCGAGGCGGTCAAGACGGGCCTCTAAGCGGTCCATCGCGATTCCGCGCAAGTCCACAATATTGCCGCCAAGGGCTTTTTCGTTGGCCGCCACAAGGGCGCGCATGACGTCTTTGTCCTCAAGTATAAACTCGGGGTCCGTCATTATTTTTTCACGGAGATCTTCTTGCAAAATCGCGTTGCTCAAGTGCCTGCCTCATTTTTGTTTTTATATGGTACTTTCACATTTCGCGGATTTTTCCGTCTAAATGCGCTGAATTGTACCGCCTGCTTGATCTTTTCTAACATGGGGGGGATTCATTGCATCAGGTTTTTGAGCAGAATTGAAATTCCGTGCGAATGTACGCTTAGGGGCGCAAAGCAAAACAGCCCCTGCTTTCACAGAGGCTGTTTGTTGTAATTTAGTTCGTAGGATTACAGGATTTTTTGACCTGTTTTCGCCCAGTCAGCCATGAAAGCTGCGAGGCCTGCATCCGTAAGAACGTGGTCAGCCATTTTCAAGATAACACCGGGAGGGGCCGTGCAAACGTCGGCTCCCAGAAGGGCGCAATCTTTCATGTGGTTGACGGAACGAATTGAGGCCGCCAAAATCTCGGTCTCAAACGCGTAGTTGTCATAGATCGTGCGGATGTCCGCGATCACGTCCAAACCGTCGATGTTGATGTCATCCAAGCGACCAATGAAGGGCGAAATGAATGTCGCACCTGCTTTGGCGGCGAGCAAGGCTTGGTTGGCGGAGAAGCACAAAGTGACATTGACTTTGGTGCCTGCATCGCTAAGCGTCTTACATGTTTTCAAGCCGGCCCAAGTAAGAGGAACTTTGACACAGATGTTTTCTGCGATCTCGGCTAGTTTGCGGCCTTCAGCGATCATTTCGTCGGCCTCAAGGGCAACGACTTCGGCTGAAACCGGACCGTCGATCATGTCGCAGATTTCTTTTGTGACTTCCAGAATATTGCGGCCGGATTTCATAATGAGGGAGGGGTTTGTTGTAACCCCATCTACCATGCCAAGGTCGTTTAGTTCGGCAATGGCGGCGACGTCTGCGGTATCTACAAAGAATTTCATGAGAGTATTCCTAGTTAGGTTGGGCTCTATCCGGCGCCTATGTACCTCAACTCAGACTTTGCTGGAACCCCAAAAGGGGGCGAAACATGTCTGATCAGTTTGGCTTTGGGGCCGATTTTGGTGGCGAGCCTGATTTTGCGTCTGACGAAGGGCAAGAATTTGCGCGCGGCGCGCAGGTTGCCGTGATGACAACCCAACCGATTGATCGGTTCTTGGATTATAAATCACCAGAGGGCGGATGCAATACGGGAGATTTTGTGGAGGTCCCTTTGGGGCCGCGCAAAGTGTTGGGTGTTATCTGGGGCGTTGGTGAAGGGCGGTTTGATCCGTCGAAAATCCGTGGTGTAAGTCGCGTGTTGGATGTGCCGCCTATGGGCCAAGATATGCGCGAATTCCTCGTGCGGTCAGCGGAATATACCCTAACGCCTTTGTCCCAAATGGTTCGGTTGGCAACCCGCGCGCCGGGGCTTTTTGATCCGCCATCGATGCGTAAAATTTTTCGCATGGGGACTGGAACACCCGACCGCATGACGCCCGCGCGTGAAAAAGTGTTGGCTGTGCTAGAGGATTATGGCGACATGTCCTTTACCCTCAAGGAACTGGCCGACATGGCGGGGGTGACGTCGTCCGTGGTGAAGGGGCTCGCAAAACAAGGGGCGGTGCGCGAAGAAGATACGCCGCGCGACCTGTCATTTCCTCTGTTGCGGCATGATTTTAGCGGTGTCGCGCTTGAGGGCGATCAAAATGGCGCGGCGCTTGAATTGCGCGAAGGGGTTGCCGCACGGGCTTATTCCACGGTGCTCCTAAAGGGCGTAACCGGATCGGGGAAAACCGAGGTTTACCTTGAGGCGGTCGCAGAATGTTTACGTTTGGGTCGGCAGGCGTTGGTCCTTTTGCCCGAGATCGCGTTGACGGCGGAGTTTTTGACCCGGGTTGAAAAACGGTTCGGCGCGAAACCTGCTGAGTGGCATTCCGGCGTTACCATGACCGAGCGCCGCCGTGTTTGGCGGATGGTCGGGGCGGGCGGGGCTGAGTTGGTTGTCGGCGCGCGATCTGCGCTCTTCTTACCCTTCCGCGACCTTGGGTTGATCGTTGTCGATGAAGAGCACGACACGTCCTATAAGCAAGAAGAAGGCGTGTTGTATTCGGCACGCGACATGGCGGTTTTGCGGGCCACATATTGCGCGGCGGAAGTTGTTTTAGCGTCGGCCACACCAAGTCTTGAAACTTGGGCCAACGCAGAAGCGGGCAAGTATAAGCGCCTTGATCTTTCCAGTCGGTTCGGCGAGGCGCAGCTTCCCGAAATGCGTGCGATTGATATGCGCAGCGAAAAGCTCGCAAGCAATCACTGGATTTCGCCGACTCTGAAGGCCGCTGTTCAAGCCCGCGTCGATGCGGGTGAACAAGCGCTGCTTTTTATCAACCGCCGTGGCTATGCGCCGACGACTCTGTGTCGGGCTTGTGGTGAGCAAATCGGATGCGAATTTTGCGACGCGCGGATGGTGGAGCACCGTTTTCTCAAGCGTCTGGTGTGCCACCAATGCGGCGAGACAAAGCCGATGCCGATTGAATGTCCGAGCTGCAAGGTCGAAGGGAAACTTGCGCCCGTCGGACCCGGAGTTGAGCGCTTGGCGGAAGAAGTGACCGAACTTTTCCCCGACGCTCGTGTCGCGGTATTGTCGAGCGATTTGTTCAGTTCGGCCCGCGCATTGAAAGAGCAAATTGTGTCGATTGCCCAAGGGGGCGCGGACATTGTGATTGGCACGCAGCTTGTGGCCAAGGGGCACAACTTCCCCAACCTTACATTGGTGGGAGTCATTGACGCGGATTTGGGTCTTCAGGGCAGTGACCTGCGCGCTGCCGAACGCAGCTTCCAGTTAATGCGGCAGGTGTCGGGACGGGCAGGGCGCGCGGCTAAAAAAGGCACGGCGCTGCTGCAAACTTTCCAGCCGGAGCATCCGGTAATTCGGGCAATTCTGTCAGGCGAGGAAGAACAGTTTTGGCGGGCGGAAGCGGCAGAGCGCATGGAGGCGGGCGTTCCGCCCTATGGGCGTATGGCGGGGATTGTTTTGTCCTCAATCGATGTGCAGGAAGTCTTTGATTTGGGTGGAGAAATGGCGCGTTTAGACGGGCCATTGCGGGCCATTGGCGCGCAAGTTTTCGGCCCAGCCCCGGCACCTATTGCCCGCGTTCGTGGCCGCCATCGCGTGCGTCTTTTGGTGAAAGCCCCCAAAAATGTGCCGCTCCAGAAGGCGCTAACTAAGTGGATTGCGCAATTTAAGATTCCAAACACATTACGCCTTTCGGTCGACATTGATCCGCAGAACTTTTTTTAAACATTGCTTCCCTTGGCGCAAATTTCTGCGTAGGAAAATCGAATGAAAACTTACCCTCTCGAAGACGTGGATCAACTTCCCGTTTGGCGTCGCCCCATTGCCTATTTGGTTTTGACGGCGATTGCGCTTCCACTGGCTTTTGCGACGTGGTCGGCGCTGCTAAATAACTTCGTTATCGAGGTCGCTCAATTTGATGGTGCCGATATCGGTATGCTCCACTCAATTCGCGAAATTCCTGGCTTTTTAGCTATTGGCGTGATCGCCGTCTTACTGTTTGTGCGCGAGCAGGTTTTGGCGATGGTCTCGCTCATCCTGCTTGGAGTCTCGACAGCGGTTACGGCGTATTTCCCAAGCCTTGGCGGTATTCTGATGATTACCTTTCTGAGTTCTGTTGGGTTCCATTATTTCGAGACGGTCAATCAATCGCTGCAACTTCAGTGGCTCTCGAAGGAACGCGCGCCAAAAATACTGGGCATTCTTGGGGCCGTTGGATCGGCGGCGACTTTGGTGGCTTACGGGCTGATTGTCCTGTTGTGGGAGCCGTTGGCGCTCACCTATAACATTGTGTTCTTACTCTCGGGCGGGAGTTGCGCGTTGATTGCCCTGTATTGCATGTTTGGCTTTCCGCAGTTTGAGAACAAAGTGGTGCAACGCCGCGAGGTCGTTTTGCGCAAACGCTATTGGCTCTATTATGCGTTGGAGTTTTTTGCGGGTGCGCGTCGGCAGATCTTTGTTGTTTTCGCGGGCTTCATGCTGGTTGAACGGTTTGGCTTTGATGTGCACGAAGTGACGGGGCTTTATATGATTAACCTTGTCGCCAATATCGCCCTGTCGCCGATGTTTGGCGGGTTGGTTGCGCGTTTTGGTGAGCGGCGTATGCTTTTGATTGAGTACACAGGCCTCGTTTTGGTGTTTTTAGCTTATGGCGGTATCTATTTCTTCAATTGGGGCGTGCTTTTGGCGATGGTGCTTTATGTGGTCGATCACATGTTGTTTGCGTTGAAATTGGCGCTCAAAACCTATTTCCAGAAAATCGCAGACCCAAGTGATATTGCCCCAACGGCCGCTGTTGCCTTTACGATCAATCATATCGCGGCGGTGTTTTTGCCCATTCTACTTGGCCTGTTATGGGTCGTGTCTCCGGCCGCCGTGTTTTTTGCGGCCGCAGGGATCGCATGCGGCTCGTTCCTCCTCGCGCTGCTTATCCCGCGCCATCCCACACCTGGATATGAAACGGTTTTTTCTGGACGTGACTTGGCGGTGGCAGAGTAGCAATTACGTTACATCGCTCCTATATTGACGATATACGGAATAGAAATGGGAGCGCGTCATGTTTGGTACTAAAAAAGAGACAATGGTGAAAGAAGACCGTGCGCTTGCGGGACAAGTAGCACCGGTTCCCACTGCGGATGTTCATTTTCTCTCTGGTATTCCCTTAAATTCTGACGTGCCGGAGGGCATGGAAGAAGCCATGTTTGGCATGGGCTGTTTTTGGGGCGTTGAGCGGATTTTTTGGCAAATCGAGGGCGTTTACCTGACGATGGTTGGCTATTCCGGTGGCTTCACCGAAAACTGTACGTATGAACAGGTTTGCACCGGACAAACGGGCCACAATGAAGTTGTGCGGATCATTTTTGACCCCAAGAAAGTCTCCTATGAAACCCTGCTTCAGCATTTCTGGGAAGGCCATAACCCAACGCAAGGCATGCGTCAGGGCAATGATCGCGGCACACAGTATCGCTCTGGGATATACACGTTCAATGCTGCGCAAACTGAAAAGGCCGAGGCCAGCATGGCGGTCTATGAACATCGTTTGCGGCGCAACGGGCACGGCGCGATTACCACTGAAATTCTGCCCGCGAACACTTTCTATTTCGCGGAAGGGTATCATCAGCAATACCTTGAGAAAAATCCAAGTGGGTATTGTGGTATCGGCGGAACAGGGGTGACATGCCCCATCGGTGTGGCCGTCTAGGCGAGATTGATCAACGCGTCTTGACCCGTGCGAGACAAGACCTTACGCCAGAATAGAACAGAAACCAATTGGCGTATTCTGCACGAGGACCTTATGGCCACTTATACCGCACTCACAACGCTCAACGGCAAAGCCGCAGCGACTTCGCTTGGCGAAGCCATGGAGAATATGACGTCTGAACCCACGGGTGTAGGCGTGTTCGAAGTTGAGGACGGGTCTGGTTTTTGGGAAGTTGGGGGCTATTTCACCGAGATGCCCGATGTGACCGAATTGGCATTGCTTGAAACAATGTCGGGTGCAAAACCATTTGTCGTATCTGAGGTGCCAGACGTCGACTGGGTTGCACATGTGCGTCGCGAGCTGTCGCCCGTTAAGGCGGGCCGCTTTTATGTCTACGGCACCCACGATGCGGATACGGTTCCTGAGGATTCCATTCCTTTGTTGATCGATGCCGCAATGGCCTTCGGAACGGGCCACCACGGCACGACGCTGGGGTGCCTTAAGGCGCTGGATGGTTTGGCGAGTGGTGGTTTCGTCGGCAAAAATGTGGCGGATATCGGGTGTGGAACCGCCGTGCTCGCTATGGCCGCCGCGCGCATTTGGCCTAACAGGGTGATGGCGAGCGATATCGATCAAGTTGCGGTCGACGTTGCCATGACCAATGTGCGCTCTAACGACCTTTTGGAGCAGGTGCAGTGTGTCGAAGCTGCGGGCTTTAATCATCCAACCCTTGTAGCGAAAGCACCCTATGATTTGGTGTTTGCAAACATCCTAAAGGGCCCTCTTATTGGCCTCGCCCCTGATATGAAGGCTAACATTCAAGCGGGTGGCTATGCGATTCTCTCGGGGATTCTGAACGAGCAGGCAGATTCTGTGGTCGACGTTTATGCACAGAATGAGTTCAATCTCATCTCTCGCACCGAGATTGTTGAATGGACCACTCTTTTGCTCCAGAAAAAAGGCTGAGGTGAGGGTGAAACTCCCTGATTTTGCCTTATTCGCCTTGATTTTGCCTCATTTCACCTCAAGAATGACTCTGTTGGTGGGGGCCAACTGACGGAGCCGGATATGGCTGATGCAAATATGCAAGATTTTGCCAAGCGTGTGTCTCGCATTAATAAGCGTAAACACAAGCAGGCCAGAAATGGCTCAATGTTGGTCGTGGCCGATGACGGCCTGATTACGACTCAAACGCTTCGCCGTGGTCCTCGGTTTCCTTGGCGCGGTGCTTTTCTAACACTTGCAGTCCTCTTCGTTCTTAAAGGGATGTTGCTTGCGCACCTTGGCGCCGCCACATACGACGCACGTGTTGCCAAGCTGGAAGCGGGAACCGCCTTTGAAAAGGTGGGTGCATTCGCCATGGCGGCCGATCCGGTTACTAAAATGACAGCGGAAACTATCGGGAAATACTTAAAGTAAGATATGCTGGATTCGATTGGTGTCTCTCTCGATCCTGGAGTTTTACTCGCAAAAAGCCGCACCATGGCCTCTGGTGCGGCTTTTTCTATTTGAGGAGGCAAAAACGCAAAAAACCCGCGCTATCCTAAAATAGACGCAGGTTTTCACCGTGAGTGTTGTCGTTTTTTAAATGCGTTCGATGTCTTGGCGGCAAAGGCCGATGTCGTCCAATTCGCGGTCGGAAAGTTTTCTCAATGTGTTGCGGGTCACGCGGGTGTCGTTCCAGTCAGCGAATGTTCCGAAAAGAGTAGCGAAGGCACCGAAAACGCGACCACCAATTGAGGCGCCGTTTGCGATAGTGCGGGAAGAATATGTAACAGTCATGCTAGGCATCCTTTTTTGTGTGTATTGATGATTTCGTTTTATCTTGATTGGCAAATAGGGTTATTAAATCGCCCAAACAAGTGGCAGCGCTCGCATATCCCGCATGCGTTTTGTGCATAGCTGAAACCTTGGCTGCTCAAAAAGGATGAAAACCCCTGTAAACGCTCCGAAAACGATGCGCCTGTTGGGCATAAAAACAAGGTTCGTGCGGCAATCTCTTGGCAAATGTTCGCGTTTCGTGCTATTGCTGGCCGCAAGCGATAATGGCGGCAAACGCCAAATCCAGAGCAGACAGGAAGAAGTATGCGTGTATTGGGAATCGATCCCGGTCTTAGGAGCCTTGGTTGGGGCGTTATTGACGTAACGGGGGTGCGCCTTTCACATGTGGCAAACGGGGTTTGTACGTCGGACGCAAAAGCCGAATTGGCGGAACGTTTATTATCTTTACACAGCCAGTTGACGCGCGTCCTTAAGCAATACGCCCCAGATACTGCTGCTGTTGAGCAAACCTTCGTGAATAAGGATGGCGCGGGCACCCTGAAATTGGGTCAGGCGCGCGGCATTGCGATGTTGGTTCCGGCGCAAGCGGGATTGCCCGTTGGCGAATACTCCCCAAACAAAGTGAAAAAGACCGTTGTTGGGGTGGGGCATGCCGATAAGGGGCAGGTCGCACATATGGTGTCTATGTTGTTGCCGGGTTGCGTTCTCGCGGGGCCTGATGCGGCCGATGCGCTTGCGATTGCGATCTGTCATGCTCATCATGCACAATCCGCGAACCATTTGGAAAAAGCAGTGAAACGCGCAGAACGACAGGGGGCCGCATGATTGGCAAGATTTCAGGGCGTTTGGAATATCGCAGCACCGATCATGTGATGATCGACGTGCGCGGCATTGGATATTTGGTCTATGTTTCTGAGCGCACTTTGGCCGCGATGCCGCAAGTTGGCGAAGCCGTTGCGCTTTATACCGAGTTATTGGTGCGCGAAGATTTGTTGCAACTTTTTGGTTTCACAAGTTTGGTTGAGAAAGAATGGCACCGTTTGCTTTTGTCTGTGCAAGGAGTTGGGGCTAAGGCGTCCTTGGCGATTTTGGGCGCCCTTGGGCCCGAAGGCGTTGGCCGCGCGATTACACTGGGCGACTGGAATGCCGTTAAAGCCGCGCGAGGCATTGGGCCAAAAACGGCACAGCGTGTTGTTTTGGAACTCAAAGACAAAGCGCCAAATGTGATGGCGCTGGGCGGGTCATTGTCGATGGCGCAGGGGACGGTCGCGCCTGTTGTGGATGCGGACGATGATGTCGTGATCGAGACTCCGAAAGCAACTTCATCGGTGCCTGTTCGAAATTTCGCTGCGGCGCAATCCGAGGCGCTCTCGGCGCTGACCAATTTGGGGTATAATCCCAGCGAAGCCGCGCGAGGCGTGGCGCAGGCCGCTATGGATACCCCCGACGTTGAAACGCCCGACCTTATTCGCGCAGCGCTGCGCCTGCTTGCTCCGAAGGGCTAGACTATGAGTGATGTGTTCCAACCCGATCCAGACTTGCGGCCAGAAGTGCGCCCCGAAGATACGGACCGCGCATTGCGGCCCCAAGTCTTGGAAGAATTTATCGGCCAGGCGGAAGTTCGGGCCAATCTCCGGATTTTCATCGAAAGCGCAAAACAGCGTAACGAAGCAATGGATCACGTCTTGTTTCACGGCCCTCCCGGTTTGGGCAAAACTACGCTTGCCCAGATTATGGCGCGCGAATTGGGCGTGAATTTCCGCATGACGAGTGGGCCCGTGCTGGCAAAGGCAGGTGATCTAGCGGCCATCCTCACAAATCTCGAGGCCAAAGATGTTTTGTTCATCGATGAAATTCACCGTTTAAATCCAGCGGTAGAAGAAGTTTTATACCCAGCACTTGAGGATTTCGAGCTTGATTTGGTGATTGGCGAAGGGCCGGCGGCACGTACTGTCCGTATTGAGCTTCAGCCGTTTACGCTTGTCGGGGCGACCACCCGCATGGGGCTTTTGACAACGCCACTACGCGACCGCTTTGGCATTCCGACGCGGCTTCAGTTTTATACCGTCGAAGAGTTGCATGAAATCGTGACGCGTGGTGCAAGGCTTTTGCATGTCCCGACAGAACCCGATGGGGCAATGGAGATCGCGCGGCGCGCACGCGGGACACCAAGGATCGCAGGACGGCTTTTGCGCCGCGTTGTGGACTTTGCGCTTGTTGAAAACGGTGGCAAGATTACTCGCAAGCTCGCGGATCATGCGCTTACACGGCTTGGGGTGGATCACCTTGGGTTGGATGGTGCCGACCGTCGCTACCTTTTGCTCGTCGCCGAAAATTATGCGGGGGGCCAGTAGGTATTGAAACGCTATCGGCGGCGCTGTCCGAAAGTCGCGACAGCTTGGAAGAAGTAATCGAGCCGTTTTTGCTTCAGCAAGGCCTTATTCAGCGCACGCCACGTGGACGGATGCTCGCTCAAAAAGCTTGGACCCACCTTGGGTTAAATGCGCCCCTCCCTCCGGGGCAGACGCAAATGTTTGACGACTAGAGCTTGCAATTGCGCCCTTTAAAACATATCCCACCCACGGTTTATGACCGCTGTCAAAGGGAACGATGTGATGATCTCACCTGACGATATTACGGCGCTGTTTCAGCGCAACGGTGCTTATGGGTTTTCCCGTTGGGGGCGGCCCATTGCGCCCGTCGTTTTTGGCGTCGAGGACGAAACGCTGGTCGTGGTGAAGGGCGCTCTTGAGGCCGTCACGACGCTTGCACGGCACGATATTATGGAAACGGACCCCGAGTTTGGCTCTAACCTGTGGGTGTTTTTTCTGCGGGACTGGGACGAACTTAAGGGCGTGCCAGATATGGATGGGCTCATCCCCGAAATGGATGCGCTTTTGCCGCGACTGACCAAAGCGAACGCCAATCAGTACCGCTTTTTCAGGTTTGATACCCACGGCGCGATCAAAGCGGGCTTCCTGTTTTTGCGAATGGATGATGCCCTCTCGCAAATTCCCGCCGATGTTCTGGCACTAGGTCAGATGGTGCAAATGATACTGCTGTGGGGCGATCAGGCTTTTGCCACGACGTCCCCTTTGGCAATCCACCCTGATACGGGCCACACGGTTTTGCGTCCAGAAATCGCGCAGATTATCCAAGCGGGATACGACCCGATTCTTCCATCCGTCGCAACCGACAGCAGTCATGCGCTTCGCCTTTTTGCACGGATTCCGCCTACGTCTTCAGTTGTCTAATCCATTAAGCGTTGGCATGGTGCATTTTGCCCTGCCGCCAAAACCTGTGAGTGCCGAATGATTCATCGCTTCCCATTGCGCGTTTATTACGAAGACACCGATTTGGCGGGTATTGTATATTATGCGAATTATTTGAAGTTTATCGAGCGCGCACGATCAGAATTCGTCCGCGACCACGGTATTGATCAGGTAAGTTTAAAGGAAGAAAAAGGCGTGGTTTTTGCCGTACGCCGCCTTGAAGCGGATTATCTGGCACCAGCTTTATTTGACGATGTTCTCACGGTCGAAACTTCGTTGGAGGCGGTCACTGGCGCACGGATGGCGATGGCACAAGACGTTAAGCGTGGCGACACGATTTTGTTCACAGCGCTTGTAACATTGGTAGCAATTCGCCTGTCGGACGGCGCTCCTACGCGGTTACCGGCGGAAATTCGCCACATCGCCTCCTAATTATGCGTCATTTTTGGCGTGCTGTTTGCAAATCATAGCTTTTCCTGTGGGAGTGCTATAAAACATAGATTAATCAGAGCCGGAACACCGGCCTTTATAAACGAGCAGGCATATGGAAACAGATACCCTTGCGATGGCGCAGGAGATTGATTTCTCCTTCATGGCGCTTTTTTTACGTGCAACTTTCACCGTAAAACTAGTGATGATCCTTCTGATTATCGCGTCTTTTTGGTCGTGGGCGATCATTATTCAGAAATCCATTGGATTTAAGCGTGCGCGTGGAGAATCTACGGATTTTGATCAAGCATTTTGGTCGGGCGAGCCTTTGGATGAACTCTTTGACCAAATCGCGGGCGACCCTAAAGGGTCTTCGCAGAAGATTTTCTCGGCGGGAATGCTGGAGTGGCGTCGGTCACATCGTCAGGATGGCGGCTTGATCGCTGGGGCGCAGGCACGGATCGACCGCTCCATGGATGTGGCGATTTCAAAGGAAAGCGAATCTCTTACGCATGGTCTGTCGTTCTTGGCTACGGTTGGCGCGACGGCACCTTTTGTTGGGCTTTTCGGCACTATTTGGGGTATTAAAAACGCTTTTGAAGAAATTGCGATGCAGCAAAGTACGAACCTGGCGGTTGTTGCGCCCGGGATTGCGGAGGCGCTTCTTGCGACCGCGCTTGGCCTTCTTGCGGCGATTCCGGCGGTTGTGTTTTATAACAAGCTGTCTGCCGATAGCGATCGGATCGTGTCAAGTTATGAAGGTTTTGCAGATGAGTTTGCGACCATTCTAAGCCGTCAGTTGGATAGCTGATATGGGCGCGGGAGTGGTACAAAGTGGTGGCGGTGGCGGACGACGCGGCCGTCGAGGTCGCGGGCGTTCCAAAGCAATGGCGGAAATTAACGTTACTCCGTTTGTGGATGTGATGTTGGTTTTGCTGATCATTTTTATGGTCGCGGCGCCATTGTTGACAGTCGGTGTGCCGGTGGAATTGCCCAAAACGGCGGCGAAAGCCCTGCCGAGCGAGCAAGAAGAACCGCTAACAATCACCCTGACGGCAGAGGGGCAAGTTGTACTCATGAGTACGGAAATCGCCCGCGAGGACTTACTCACCAAGCTTATCGCAATTGCGGAAGAGCGTGATGATAACAAGGTATTTTTGCGTGCAGACGGCAGTATTCCCTATTCAGACGTGGTCCAGATCATGGGCGCGCTGAATGCGGGTGGGTTCAACAATATCGGCCTAGTAACCGAGACGGGCGGGCCCCGTTTGAACGGCAACGACGGATAACGGTACAACGTGAAAACCGGCTTCTATACTTCAGGCACTGCGCATGCAGGCATAATAATATGGCTTCTTTTTGGGGGCCTGTTTTTGCGTGCCGAGGATTCACCTACGCTTGAAAACACACAGGTTTCTCTTTTGACGTCAGAGGAGTTCGCGGCGTTGTCGCCACCCGAGCTTCCGGCCGCAACCGGTGCTCAGCCTAGTCAGCCGGAGGCCGCGACGCCCGATGCTCCGGAACCGGCGGCACCAGACGAACCCGTTCAACCCAGTGCACCAACGGTTGTGGATGATCAGCCCCCATCAACTATTCAATCGCCAGACCCTCTTGTGGTGCCGCTCGCCCCAACGGCACCCACCGCGTCTCCACGGCCATCGCAGCGCGTCGCGCCGCAACCTGTTGTGAATGAAACCCCTGATGCGGCGGTGGATGACATTCCCCAAGAGGCCACAGAATCTGTCGATGAACCGGCGCAAATCCCTGAACCTGCGCCAGAGGTCGAGCAAACGACCGCCCCGGAGGAGACAAGTGACCGCATCGTTTCCGAAGCCGTGGCTCCCCCCGCCTCTGCGCCAGCCTCTTCTGCGCGCCCTCCCGCGCGCCCAGAACGGCCAAAACCAACCCCCACGGTTACGCCGACACCGACGCCCCCTGCGCCAGCGTCCACCCAGAATGCGGATATTATGGCGGCCTTGAATGAAGCAAATGTTGCATCTGTGACGCAATCCGCTCCGAGCGGTCCCCCCTTATCTGAAGGGGAGAAAGACGCGTTGCGAATCTCGGTTTCGGAATGTTGGAATGTCGGTACGCTCTCAAGTGAAGCCTTGCGCACGATTGTAATTGTTGGTTTGGATGTGGGACTGGACGGCAAGCCTGTTAGCAGCTCCCTGCGCCTGATTTCGTTCAGTGGCGGGGGCCAAGCCGCTGCAAACCAAGCTTATGAGGCGGCACGTCGCGCAGTTATTCGGTGCGGTGCCAAAGGTTTTGATCTTCCTGCCGAAAAATACGATCATTGGAAAGAAATTGAAATTACGTTTGACCCAGAAAAGATGAGGAATAGATGACTATGTTCCGTAAATTAACTATGTTGGTTGCCCTCACTTTTGCGAGCGCAATTACACCCGTTTTGGCAGAGCCCCTGCGGATCACAATTGATCAGGGTCAGATTGAGCCCATGCCAGTTGCGGTGCCAAACTTCATCGGCGAAAACGCGGCGGCGACGGATATCGCCACGCAAATCAGTCGTGTCGTTGTCAGCGATTTGGAAGGAAGCGCCTTGTTTCGGGAAATCCCGCAAAGCGCGTTTATTTCCCAAGTCACCAGTTTCGCCAGCCCAATCCAATATTCGGATTGGCGCGCGATCAACACCCAAGCCCTTGTAACGGGGGCGGTGAGCGTCAACGGATCAAGCCTTACTGTGAAGTTTCGTCTGTTTGATGTCGTAACAGGGCAAGCGCAGGGCGAGGGGCTCCAATTCGTTGGCACCACAGATAGTTGGCGTCGGATGGCCCACAAGGTTGCGGATGCCGTCTATAGCCGGATCACGGGTGAAGGTGGATATTTTGACAGTCGCGTTGTTTATGTTGCCGAAAGTGGCCCTAAGGATAACCGCAAAAAACGTCTTGCGGTGATGGATTACGACGGGGCGGGCGTTCAATACTTGACCAATGATTCCTCTTTGGTGCTTGCGCCGCGTTTTTCCCCTACGGGTGATCGCGTCCTTTATACGTCCTATGACTCTGGCTTTCCGAGGATTTACCTTTTGGATGTGGCCACTGTTGGACGCAGCCTCCTCGAAAGCCAAGAAGGCAGCATGAGTTTTGCGCCGCGTTTCTCGCCAGATGGCCAAACAGTCGTCTATTCCCTTTCACGGGGAGGCAATACTGATATTTACTCGCTCAACCTTGCGTCAAGAACGCCGACACGCCTCACCAATACACCCGCAATTGAAACAGCGCCGAGCTATTCGCCTGACGGGAGCCAGATCGTGTTCGAGAGCGACCGTAGCGGTGGGCAGCAGGTTTATATTATGTCGTCCAACGGCGGTGAAGCGCGCCGGATCAGCAAGGGGTCCGGTCGTTATGGCACGCCGGTGTGGTCTCCGCGTGGTGATTTGATCGCCTTCACCAAGCAAGATGGGGGCCGCTTCCACATTGGTGTTATGCGCACGGATGGCAGCGAAGAGCGTTTGTTAACAACGTCGACTCTGGATGAGGGGCCAACTTGGTCGCCAAACGGGCGCGTGATTATGTTTACCCGCGAAACCTCCGGTGCAAGTGGAACCGCGGCGCTCTATTCCGTGGATGCAACTGGGCGTAACCTTAAACGGATAAGCACCCCAGGCGCGGCAAGTGACCCCGCATGGTCACCGCTGTTGAAATAGAGAGGCGAAGCTGAAATAACGAGGTAAATGCAAAGGGATCCCCTTTGTAAAAACGAAGTGGAACTTCTAATGGTACATATTTCGAAAGTGGTTTTGCTGATTGCAGTCCTTGGGCTCGCGGCATGTAGCAATAAAAATGCAGACGCGTTAGGAAGCGGTGGCTATGGCGACGGTGCAAGCACCAGCGGTGGCTATGGCGATGCAAATGATCCGCGCAGTGTGGCCTATTTCAACACAACGATTGGCGACCGCGTTCTATTTGCCGTGGATCAAAGCACCTTAAGCGAACAGGGCAAAGACATTCTAACCCTTCAAGCCCGTTGGTTGATGGAAAATACGGCCTATACGGCGATTGTTCAAGGGCACGCGGACGAACAAGGCACGCGTGAATACAACCTTGCACTTGGCGAGCGTCGTGCAAACGCCGCACAGCAATTCCTGGTGTCACAAGGCGTTTCAAGCAGCCGTCTGCAAGTCGTAAGCTATGGCAAAGAACGCCCAATCGAGATTTGTTCCCAGGAAAGTTGTTACGCGCTCAATCGCCGTTCTGTCACGGTTGTAGCCGCTGGTGCTGGAGTCTAGCGCATGCGGTATCAGATTGGTTTTTCAACATCTCGTAGGGCACTGACAGGTATTGTCGCAGCTTCGTTCCTGAGCTTTGGAATGGGTGGGGTTGCCGCAGCACAGGATCAGACCCTTGCCGACATCCGTCAGGAACTTTCCGTTGTTTATGTAGAAATACAAAAGCTTAAGCGGGAATTGTCCACGACGGGTGGTGCAAATGGTGGCCAGAACAATGGCAGTTTGATTGAGCGAATTGAGACCCTAGAGGCCCAGCTGCAAAGTGTAACCGCACGTTCAGAAGAGGTTGAATTGCGGCTTGACCGGGTTGTCACGGATGGCACCAATCGGATTGGGGATTTAGAATTCCGGATTTGTGAACTTGAACCAAAATGCGACATCGGTAGTTTGACATTGGGCAGCACATTGGGCGGCGATACGTCGGCTGTGAATACGGCTCAGGCACCTACAGATAGCGTGCAATTGGCGGTTGGTGAAGAGGCCGACTTTGCAGTGGCGAAAGCGGCAATGGACGCCGGAAATTTCACTGACGCCGTGGAGCAATTCGACGCTTTCACCACGAACTATCCAGGTAGCAGACTGTCTCAGGAAGCCCATTTTCTACGCGGGACATCCTATGAATCCCTGTCGGAAACCTCTTCAGCCGCGCGGGCATTTCTGGCCAGTTTCTCTGGCGACCCCAACGGAGCGTTCGCGCCAAAAGCCTTGCTTAAACTGGGCGTTTCTTTGGGTGCGCTTGGTCAAACAAATGAAGCCTGTTTGATGCTTGGCGAGGTCGAAACACGCTTCCCGTCCTCCGAAATCGTAGGCCAAGCGCAATCATCTATGAGTGGTTTGGGCTGCAGTTGATCGAACCCGAACTTCACGACAAAGAATTGCAAAAGGCGCTGGCAGAAAAGCTGGCGCCTTTTGTCGGTCGTACCCTCGGACTCGCGGTTTCGGGTGGTTCGGATTCGAGGGCTTTGCTTGAATTAGCTGCGAATTGGGCACGCGAAACCAACAGCGAATTGCGGGTTGCGACTGTTGACCACGGATTGCGCATAGAGGCACGTAGCGAAGCTAAGTGGGTTGGGGAAATTTGCGCACAACGCGGGATTTCCCATGACATTTTGGTTTGGGAAAACTGGGACGGTCAAGGCAATTTGCAAGCACAGGCCCGCCGCGCACGCTATCATTTGATCGCAGAGTGGGCCGTTGCCGGCGGGGTAGCAACCGTTGCCCTCGGGCATACCGCCGACGACGTCGCCGAGACGTTTTTGATGCGTCTTGCACGTTCCTCTGGTGTCGACGGGCTCGCGCATATGCGGTCGGAGTTTGAGCGAGAGGGAATGCTCTTTACGCGTCCACTCCTATCAATGCGCCGCGAGTCGTTGCGAATGTTTCTTCGGGAACGTGGTGCGACATGGGTCGAGGACCCCTCTAACCAAGATTCCAAATTTGAGCGGGTGAAAATGCGCTCAGTTTTGCGGGAATTGGAAACATGCGGGCTGGAAACAAAAAAAATAACGCAGGTAGCAGAAAATTTAAAACAGGCTTCAATTGCATTGAAAACTTACGCGGCCAAGGAAGCCGAAGCGGCGATGGAGATTGAAGATTGCGATGTGTTGCTCGACTGGGAGCAGCTTAAAAAAATGCCAGAGGACATCCAAAGGCGCTTGCTTATCGGTGCACTTTCTTGGGTTTCTCCATCTGAATACTCTCCACGCTCGCGGGCATTGGCGCAAGTATTTGCGCAGCTAACTGACCAAGGAGCGAGTACGCTTTCGGGCTGCATTTTGACATTGAAGTCCAGTAAAATAAGGATTTTCAGGGAGCTTTCTGCGGTCTCGGAACCCGTTGAGGCGCATGGAAGTGCCGCGTTTGACTGGGATAATCGTTGGCATGTTTCTGGAGAGTTTCCAGAACATGCTAGGGTTGCTGCGCTCGGGGAGCAGGGCCTCGCTGCATGCCCCGAGTGGCGTGCATCTGGGCGCAGGAGGCAGTCGCTCCTGTCCTCTCCATCGGTATGGGTCGGCGCAGAACTCGTTGCGGCGCCACTGGCCAAAAAGCACAAATACTTGGTGGCGACACCTCTTCGTGATAAGGAAGATTTGATCAGAATCCTTTTATCGCATTGAAGATTTCGCTGTGATCCTTATTTTAGGTAGGTGACGACGCTCGGATTCTACCGTTCTGTTAATTTTCGTAAGGAGATGTCCCTTGGGCAACGCTCGAAGTTTCGCTTTTTGGATCGTTTTGGGTCTGCTTTTTATCGCATTGTTCCAGCTTTTCAGCGGCAATCAAACGACACTGTCTAGCAGTGAGTACGCCTATTCGGATTTTGCCGTTGCGGTTGAGGCCGGTCAAATCACGCAAGCAAAAGTCGATGGCGAACGCGTCACCTTTGTTGGCCTCGACAACAAAGAGGCTTGGGCGATCATTCCCAAGGACGCTGAAGTTACGAAAATGCTTCTTGATCAAGGCGTAGAAGTAACCGCCGTTTCTCAGGAAGCCTCATCGGTTAGTCGTATCATTTGGCTGTTTGGCCCTGTCATTCTCCTGATTGGATTTTGGTTCTTTATGATGAACCGTATGCAAGGTGGCGGCAAAGGCGGCGCGATGGGCTTTGGCAAATCTAAGGCCAAGATGCTGACCGAGAAGTCAGGCCGAGTAACATTTGATGATGTTGCAGGTATTGACGAGGCCAAGGAAGAGCTCGAAGAAATCGTAGAATTCCTGCGCAATCCACAAAAATTTAGCCGCTTGGGCGGTAAAATTCCTAAAGGTGCTTTGCTTGTGGGCCCTCCAGGTACCGGTAAAACATTGCTAGCGCGAGCGATTGCGGGTGAAGCAGGTGTGCCTTTCTTCACCATTTCGGGGTCTGATTTTGTTGAGATGTTTGTCGGTGTGGGCGCAAGCCGCGTGCGCGACATGTTTGAACAGGCCAAAAAGAACGCACCTTGTATTGTGTTTATTGACGAAATTGACGCGGTTGGGCGCCATCGTGGTTCCGGCCATGGCGGTGGCAATGATGAGCGCGAGCAAACTCTCAACCAACTTCTGGTCGAGATGGATGGCTTTGAAAGCAACGAAGGTGTGATCCTTCTTGCCGCGACAAACCGCGCCGATGTTCTGGACAAAGCGCTAACACGCCCCGGTCGTTTTGACCGCCAAGTTCAAGTTCCAAATCCAGATATCAAAGGTCGCGAGAAAATTCTCAATGTTCACGCTGCTAAAGTCCCTGTTGGCCCCGACGTTGATCTGCGGATCATTGCGCGCGGTACTCCAGGTTTCTCTGGGGCGGATCTTGCCAACCTTGTGAATGAGAGTGCCTTGATGGCCGCGCGCATTGGGCGCAATTTTGTGACCATGGATGATTTCGAAATGGCCAAAGACAAAGTTATGATGGGCGCTGAGCGTCGCAGCATGGTTTTGACGGCGGATCAGAAAGAAAAAACGGCCTATCACGAGGCGGGGCACGCGATCGTGGGGATTTCGTTGCCGAAATGTGATCCGGTTTATAAAGCGACAATCATTCCACGTGGTGGTGCCTTGGGGATGGTGATGAGCCTTCCCGAAATGGACCGTCTGCAAATGTTTAAGGACGAAGCCAAGCAACGCATTGCGATGACAATGGCCGGTAAAGCAGCCGAGATTTTCAAATACGGCGCAGACAGCGTTTCCAGCGGCCCCGTAGGCGACATCATGCAGGCGACAGCTTTGGCGCGCGCTATGGTGATGCGCTATGGCATGTCCGACAAAGTGGGCAATATCGATTACCAAGAGGCAGCCAATGGGTACGATTCCATGGGCGGTGTCGGCGGATTCTCGGTTTCTGCGGCGACAAAAGAATTGATCGAAAGCGAAGTTAAAGTGCTGATCGACGAGGGCTATGCCACAGCGGTGCGTATTATCGAAGAGCGCGCTGAAGACTTTGAACGTTTGGCGCAAGGGTTGCTGGAGTACGAAACCCTGACGGGTGAGGAAATCGCCCGCGTTGTGCGCGGCGAGTCACCCCATGTGAGCGACGACAATGATGACAAGTCGGACAAAGGTTCCAAGCCAAGTTTGACAGCGGTTCCGAAAACGAAACCGAAAAAGCCAAAGTTGGACGGTGGCATGGAGCCAGAGCCATCCGCTTAGTTTTTCACCCATAAGATTTTAAACGCCACGGGAATTCTCGTGGCGTTTTTTTTGGAAAGAACACTTTATGCACGCCGCCCTACGCTCAAGAATTATGACAGTTTGCACCCAAAAAATTGCGCAAAAGGGCGAAGGCGTCGGCCTATCGTTCTATGCATTTTTCGCTAATCGGAATGACGACCCTGCCAGGTTGATGGAGGCCGCGACTTGGTGGATTGAAACTCACAAGCTGGATCATTTTGAAAAAGCGACAAAAATTCTGGCCATGGCGATCGCAGAATCCGACGAGTGAGCGAAGCTTTCTTCCACTCAATGGCCCCAATCTTTCCCATGTGAAACAAATCACGGCGCTTTCTATGGGGGAAATGTCGGAATTGAGCCTGTGGTGCCGGTTCTGGCAAGGTATAGCAATTATGAAGCACCCTTGAACCAGAGGCCATAATGACTTTCAAAACCGACATTCAGATTGCACGCGAAGCCAACAAGAAACCAATACAGGAAATTGGCGAGAAACTTGGCATTCCAACAGATCATCTTTTGCCTTTCGGTCATGACAAAGCCAAGGTCAGCGCCGACTTTATCAAAGGCCTCAAGGGTAAAACTGACGGCAAACTCATCCTTGTGACCGCGATTAATCCGACTCCGGCAGGCGAAGGTAAAACCACGACGACCGTTGGTTTGGGGGATGGTCTCAATCGGATCGGAAAGAAAGCCGCAATCTGTATTCGCGAAGCATCGCTGGGCCCGTGTTTTGGTATGAAGGGTGGCGCCGCCGGTGGGGGCTATGCGCAGGTTATACCAATGGAGGATATGAACCTCCATTTTACGGGTGATTTCCATGCCATAACGTCGGCCCACAACCTGTTGGCAGCCATGATCGACAACCATATCTATTGGGGTAATGAACTTGAAATCGACGAGCGTCGTGTGGTTTGGCGCCGTGTTCTCGATATGAATGACCGCGCCCTACGTGATACCGTGACGTCACTGGGGGGCATTGCCAACGGCTTCCCGCGCCAAACAGGTTTTGATATTACTGTGGCTTCCGAAGTCATGGCGATCTTGTGCTTGGCCACGGATTTGAAGGATCTCGAAAAGCGGCTCGGCGATATTATTGTCGCTTACCGTCGTGACCGCACACCCGTCTATGCACGAGATCTTAAGGCGGATGGGGCGATGACCGTGTTGTTGCAACAAGCGATGCAACCCAACATTGTTCAAACGCTCGAAAACAATCCAGCCTTTGTTCATGGTGGCCCGTTTGCGAATATTGCCCACGGTTGTAACTCGGTAATCGCCACGACCACGGCCCTAAAACTGGCCGATTATGTTGTCACAGAAGCAGGTTTTGGCGCGGACCTTGGTGCCGAAAAATTCATGAATATCAAATGTCGCAAGGCGGGAATTGCTCCTGATTGCGTCGTATTGGTCGCCACTGTGCGCGCCATGAAAATGAATGGGGGCGTCGCAAAGGGCGATCTTGGTGCAGAAAACGTCGAGGCGGTACAGCATGGTTGCGCAAACCTTGGACGCCATATTGGCAACATGAAATCCTTTGGGGTGCCCGTCGTCGTTGCAATCAACCATTTCACAAGCGACACAGACGCTGAAATCCAAGCGGTCAAACACTATGTTGCGTCACAAGGTTCTGAAGCGATTCTCTGTAAGCATTGGGAAAAGGGCTCTGCGGGAATCACTGAACTGGCAACGCGTGTCGCGGAGATTGCGGATGCGGGTATCAGCCAATTTGCGCCACTATATCCCGATGACCTTCCACTGTTTGAAAAAATAGAACGGATTGCAAAGTCAATTTACCGCGCCGACGAAGTCCTTGCGGACAAGAAAATTCGCGACCAACTGCGCACATGGGAAGATGCTGGATTTGGCCATCTCCCAATATGTATGGCAAAAACACAGTATAGTTTCTCAACCGACCCAGATTTGCGCGGTGCACCTGTGGGTCATTCTGTGCCTGTACGGGAAGTTCGGCTTGCGGCGGGAGCTGGGTTCATCGTCGCGATTTGCGGGGAGATCATGACGATGCCCGGTCTGCCGCGCGTGCCGTCCGCAGAGACGATAAAACTCAATCCCCAAGGGGAGATTGAAGGGTTGTTTTAGACGCATTGAGGGTGGGCGCGTATTGGCGTATGAGAAGGCGACCTAAACTATGGAATGCCCATGCGCGACCCACAAAACTGTAAAAACATGACGGAATTGCGCGTCGAAATCGATGCGCTGGACCGTGAATTGGTCTCGAAACTGGCCTTACGGTTGAAGTATATCGACCGTGCCGCCGAGATCAAAATGCGTGATGGCCTGCCGGCAAACATCCCCGCTCGAGTCGAAGATGTCGTTGAAAAAGTCACGTCACAGGCTCGGATTGTCGGCCTTGCACCAGCACTCGCAGAATCCATATGGCGCGAAATGATCGGGTTTTCGATTGCCCGTGAAGAAGCCGTTCTAAACTCACCCAAGGAGAGCCCCGATGACAGCAACGTTGATTGATGGCAAAGCATTTGCAGCCGAAGTGCGTCAGAAAGTGGCCACCCACGTAACCCGATTGCGCGATGAAAATGGCATTACACCAGGGCTGGCTGTTGTGTTGGTAGGCGAAGACGCTGCGAGCCAGGTTTATGTTCGCGCAAAGGGAAAAATGACAACCGAAGTTGGCATGAATTCCTTTGAACACAAGTTGGAAGCGGATACCTCTGAAGGCGATTTGTTGGCGCTGATTGCGAAGCTAAATGCCGATCCTAGCGTGAATGGCATTTTGGTCCAGTTGCCGCTTCCTGCGCATTTAAACGAGGATTTGGTGGTCAATTCCATCGATCCTGCCAAAGACGTTGATGGCTTTCATATTTCCAATGTCGGTCGTTTGGGGACGGGGCAAAAATCGATGGTGCCTTGTACGCCGCTCGGCTGTTTGATGATGTTGCGCGAGTTCCACGGTTCGCTTTCTGGCTTGAATGCTGTGGTCATTGGGCGCTCAAATATTGTGGGCAAGCCTATGGCGAGCCTACTTCTTGGGGATAGCTGTACGGTGACAATCGCCCACAGTCGCACGAAGGATTTACCAAGTGTCGTCCGTGCTGCGGACATCGTTGTGGCCGCCGTTGGGCGGCCAGAGATGGTAACGGGGGATTGGATTAAGAAGGGCGCAACTGTAATTGATGTGGGGATTAACCGCATTCCCGCCCCTGAAAAAGGCGAGGGCAAGACACGGCTTGTTGGCGACGTGGATTTCGCGTCGGTCAAGGAAGTTGCTGGCGCTATTACACCGGTGCCGGGGGGGGTTGGCCCCATGACGATTGCGTGCTTGCTTGCAAACACACTGACAGCAACCTGCCGCGCGAACGGGCTAGCTGAACCTGAGGGGCTGACGGCTTAAGCGGGGTCTTTATAGTTCGCTTTTCGGCCCTCTAACCCAGCCATGATGGCCTCCATCTGGTTGGGTGTACCTAAGAGTTTTGCTTGTGCTACAGATTCCGCCATGAGTACGTCAGGTACACTCGCATGTTCGATTTCTGTAATTAATTCCTTGGCAACACAGATAGCGTCAGGGTTTTTGGTCGCAATATCACAAGCGATCTCAAGTGCGCGGGCTTTGGGATCATCGTTGATTTCGGTGATGAAGCCCGCGTTCAGTGCTGCATTGCCATCAAAAACCTCGGCGGAATAAATGTATTTCCGGATAAGGTCTGCGCGGGCGAGTTGCGGCAGAAGGGCCATACCGCCCATGTCAGGAATGAGCCCCCATTTTCCCTCACGGATCGAAAATTTACTGTCTGGCCGTGCGATCCGCATGTCTGCGCCGAGCATTATTTGAAAGCCGCCGCCGTAAACGTGCCCATGCACTGCGGCGATCACAGGCATCGGCAAGTCGCGCCAAACCATTGTTGCGCGTTGGAAAAGGTTGCTGTCGCCATGGGTGCGCGCCGTAATGCCACCGGTTTTGGACATTTGCGCAACGAGCGTACCAAATGTAGATGTATCGAGGCCCGCACAGAAGGACGGGCCGTCGCCGCATAAGACAACCGCGCGGATGTCTTTGCGGTCCATCAATGCTTCACCCGTTTCGACAATCGCTTGGATCATTTCCAGATCAAGCGCGTTGCGTTTTTCCGGACGGCAGAGCGCAACGACCGCGACAGGCCCATCCATTGATAGGGATACACGTTCCGACATAGCATTCTCCTTTGACATTCAGGGAGAAGATTGCCGTGGTTTCAACCTTTTTCCAAGCCCTTCCGCGAGGGAAGGGCCAAGCTGTTAGTGAATAATCGCCTCGTCTTTTACGAACATATTGGCCCATGCGCGGTCGATCAGGTCGGGGGACATCTGATAGGGTATCCCCTCAAACTCGCAAATCGCGATCATTTGGTCGATCAGGAAGATAGGCTGATAGTTGGCATAAACGTTGTCGATTTCGGGATATTTCTTTTTTAGCAAATGCACTAGGGCGGCTTCGTCTAGGGGCATTTTCCGACGGCGTGCCATCATGGCAAAAATCTTGATGTAGTCTTCTTGGTCGGGACCATCAATTTTGATTTTAAAGAAGATCCGGCGCAGAGCCGCTCTATCGAAAATCTCGTTTGGGTGGAAGTTGGTAGAGAATATGACCAGCGTGTCGAACGGAACCTCAAATTTTTCGCCCGATTGTAGAGATAGGATATCTTTGCCCTCTTCAAGCGGCACAATCCAACGGTTGATGAGAGCCTGTGGTGACTCCTCTTGGCGTCCAAGGTCGTCCACAATAAAGACGCCGCCCGTGGATTTAAGCTGGAGAGGCGCTTGATAGGTGCGGGAAGTTGGGTTGTAGACAAGGTTGAGCATGGAGAGAGACAACTCGCCACCGGTGATAACCGTGGGGCGCTCGCACCGCACATAGCGTGTGTCAAAACGGTTGGAGGCACGTCGCAGCGAGTTTGGATCCTCCTCCTGCGCTTCTGCAGCACTGTGCACAATCGGGTCATAGACCGTGATCACCTGACCGGCATATTCAATGGCGCGCGGTACGAATATTTTGTCGCCAAGCGCGTCGCGAATCCCGTTCGAAATCGAGGACTTCCCGTTGCCAGGAGGGCCATACATCAGGATTGAGCGCCCAGAACTCACTGCAGGCCCCAGTTGGTCGAGGAGCGTTGGCGGTAGGATCAAATGCCCCATTGCACCGTTCAGTTGCGCCCTGTTGATCATGATATTGCGGATGGATTGGCGTTTGACCTGTTCCTGATAGACCGCGAGGGGGACTGGCATGGCACCATAATATTCGGACTGGCTTAGAGCATCTAAGGCACGTGCTTTTCCCTGATCCGTCAGTTGGTATCCCATTTCATTGCCGGAGTTGGCGTGAAGAGTCCCTGTAGCCTCAAGCAAACGTTGCTCGCGGGCCATATCTACCAATTCTTGGGTGACGGGCATCGGGAGGCACACAGCCTTGGCAATTTCGGATACCATTTCAATATTCTGCCGAAACAGCGTTTTCAGAAGTATGTCGCGCATCATCACAGGCGAGAGATTCATCTCGTTGAGACGTTTTGGGGCAGGAGGGGCAACAACACCCGTGGATTCATAAGACATTTGAAATACCTGTTTGTTTGCCAATTGGTTAGAACTGCTCTTTTTGTGGTGATTCTACCGCGCTTTGTAGGAATGACCACAAAAAACGCGCAGGAGGTTTTGCAAGACGTATGGTCTGCGGCTAGTGTTGCTTAAAAGTTAACGCGGGCGCCAATGAAACAAATCAATTCAATTCTCCTTTTCGCTATTTTGTTCGGAACCACCGTTGTCTTTTCAGGCCTGACGCTTGCCAAGGGGGGCATGTATTTGGGGAAGCACGAATCCGACATCCTCCATCTCTTGGATATTTTACAGCGATTAAGATTGGGGGGGGAATTCACACTGATATTCAAACGCCCATCGGAGTTTTTGCGTTCGCGCCGATACTTTGGGTGGCTAATTTTGACGTTGGTTTTGGGATGAGCTTCGCAATCGTTCAATTGGGGCTCGCACTTTGTTTGTTACCCGCTCTTGTTTGGGTTGGCGTTTCGCGACTTGGGCCGGTTGGTGCGGTGTTTTTTGGGGTGAGTATCCTTGCGATTGCGACCTCGATGGTTGGCGGGCAAACCGATACATCCTCCTCAATTTCGGTACATTACAACCGGTGGGCTTGGGCGATTGGCCTGACAGGTCTTGCGCTTGCTGTTTTGATGCCGCGTAAACCCTCTTCTGGAGCGCGCATGTTTGAAGGGGCAGCCATTGGGGTAATAATGGCCGTTCTGGCTCTTTTGAAGGTGACGTTTTTTCTGGGGTTCACCGTGCCAGTTGTGGTTGGCCTACTTTTGCACAAAAACAATAAGGGCCTTGGCGTTGCCATTTTCGCAGGCCTCGGAGTCGTTGCTGCGACAACCTTGGTGATGGGGGTCACATTTTGGGGTGCCTATTTTGATGATTTGATACGGGTCGCTACGTCTAAAAATCGGCCGTTTCCTGGTGAAAGTCTCATGAGTCTTTTGACCGCGCCGCAGTATTTGGCAACGTCAATTGTGGCGTTTATGGCCTGCGTGACGCTTCGACAATCAGATCAAGGCAAGGCGGCCTTTCTCCTTCTCATCTGCTTGCCGGGCTTCTACTACATCACTTTCCAGAATTTTGGCAACGACCCGATCTGGCTCATTTTTCTCATGGTTTTCCTTATGGCAAACCGTCCGGATCGAGATATGCGCAATGCAATGGGCTGGAGTATGCGCGGAGCAGCAGCAATAATTACCGGCGCGGCGTTTGCGATTGTTGCTCCTATTTATCTGAACGTCCTGACAAGCAGTTTGCACCATTACGCCGTAAACACAGCCTCTTACGCGCCATTTCTTCCGATTGTCGCGGAGGATATTCAGACAGCAAATATCCGAAGCCAATCCGTTTCAACCCTTCAGAGGGTGGATGGCGGTGCGAGTGGTCTTGAAGGGTTTGTTTCGGAGCCTCTTGAAAAGGAACCACGCATGTTAGGTGGGATAGTGTTCCCCGAGTGTCAGAACCAAACGGGTGTGGTTGCGACAGTTCATGCGATTTCGGGTGCGATTTCCCAGATTATTCCCGCAAAGGGCGGGGCACTTTATGTTGCTGACGTGGTTTCGGCGCATTGGATCGAAGCGGGGATGATGCCCGCAAAAGGATCGGCCCCGTGGTATTATGGCGGGCTGCCGGGGTTTGAAAACGCTGAATATCTTCTTGTGCCCAAATGCCCCGCGCTTCTGTCGGTACGCAATGCCATGCTCGCGGAGATCCAAGCCCACGAGAATGTTTTGTTAACGCCCTTGGATGAAACGCCGCTTTATGGGTTCTTTCGGATCGACGTCTTAGACGTTGAAAAAAGCAGCAAGAATGAGGTAGAGCGCGAGCAAAAATCCTAGAGAGATCCCCGCAGGGAACTCTTTTTTGCGATGCCAACTTTCCCACTCGGGCGCGAGTTTTTTCGCCAAAGGCGAAGCACGCACAAGCCGGTGCGCAACAAATCCGACGAGCAAACAGGTTGCGAGTAAAATCGTAAATTTCGGGATATCCTCTCGCGCAACGAAAGGGGAAATCGCGGCAAATACCTTTGCGTCTCCTGCGCCCACTAAACCTATGCTTGCGGCAACAAAGCCCACGACGAGCATAACAAGCCCCTGCATCCATCCGGAAAAATAGACATCTAAAGGGAGGGCGAAAAAGCCGATAACCGCGTAGATCGCGACCAACGCTAGGACGGCCGTATTGCGAATTTTCATGTGCTTAAGATCGCTAAACATGACCCAAACACAAATGGGCAGGACGAAAGGCAAGAAGACTTTCGCCGCGCTAGCGGAAAGTGCTAAATCCAAAGTTAAGCGCCACCTTCAAGGGCAGTCAGGGAGCGAACAGCCGCTTCGAAGTGCTGTGGATGGGTATCAATCGATTCCTTGAGGAGACCTTTGCCGGTAGCCACATCCCCTTGCTTGACGGCGGTAAGGGCCATCGTGTGAAGCAACAAAGCACGCTCTTCTTGGGTCATGGGGACAATAGGCATTTCGTAATTGCGCTGTGCACCCCGAGCCAATACCAGATTATTTTTGGCAGTGAATAGTTTGGTGTCATAGGAAATTGACTCGCCAAAGAGCTTTTCGGCCCGTGCGTAATTCCCACGGGTCAGCATCGAGTAGCCCCAGTTATTCAAAACATTTGCCGGTGTCGTTGTCAGTCCTACCGCGGTTTCATAGTAACTATCCGCTTTGGTCCACTCTTTGTTCGAGTCCGCGACCATAGCTTCGAGGCGATACCGTTTAAAAGTTTCGACTGTGGGGGAGACTTGATCCAGCACAACTTCGGCTTCATCCCACTTATTGGATCGGATCAGCGCGTCAGCGTAATCAACCTGATCGGTGCTTGTCCCTTCACTGCTTGCAACAACGGTTTTCCAGCTGCTCAAAGATTCATCGGGTTTCTTGGCACGCACCAAAGACACCGCAAGGCCCCGATGGAAATCCATCCGACTGGGGTCGCTGAGGACGGCTTTTTTGTAATAGAGAACGCCTTCATTTGGATCTGCAACCGTCAACATGATGTCGTTCAGGTTGCTCTCGTCAATGACGTTAATGTCTTTTATCGCACGTTTGACATCGGCTGAATTCGACGAGTCTTCACAGGCGGCAAGAGCTATTGCACTGCTCAAGCACAGCGTTAGAAAAATTGGATGGCGCATTTTTGCGTCCTTTACTGCTCAATTCTCTCGTGGAGTTGCGAGGAGTAAATAGCTGCTGCTACCACGCCGAACCAACTCATAATTACTTACATCTTCCTCAGCATAGGTCGTATTGTCAATTTTTTCGAGCGCTAAGCGAAGATTTTTGCGAATTGAGTCGCTTTCGCCACTATCCAAGGCATAAGCCGTTTGGAATACGCGGCTGGCTTCACCCGTTTGGCCAGTTTCCATCAAGACAACCCCGAGGTTATTCCATGCAGGAACGAAAGTGGGGTCCTTCTTCACAGCTTGTCGCAACAGTTTTTCAGATTGTCCTAGTCGACCAAGACGCAGGTTCACCGAACCAAGCGCGCTGAGCACATCTATGGTCATTCCCTGCTCGGAGGCGGCGCGTAAATAGGCTTTGAGGGCGAGTTCATATTCGCCAGCTTCCATCAATCGGTGTCCTACGAGAAGGCCATCTACGCCGTTTTCGGAGCTAACACCGGGAGCGAGAGTACCATTCACGCCAGAACCGCCCGTGGGATCACAGGCGGTTAAGAAGAGACTGGCAAAGAGGAGAACAAATTTCGTGGCTGTCATGCCACCTAGAGTCCCGCACTTCCTAGTGTTGTGGCAATACCATAAACCGATGGGCCAATAAGAATTATCAATAGTGGCGGAACTGTCAGCATCATCGTGGCCAAAGTCATTTTTGTTGGCAATTTGTTGGCCTTTTCTTCGGCCCGCATCACCCGTTTGTCGCGCATTTCTTCAGCATATACACGGAGCGCATCGGAAATGGATGTCCCGAAGGTCTGGGACTGATTCAAAACGGTCACAAAACTACGTACGTCTTGCACACCACAGCGTTCGGCCATGTCGTTGAGAACCTGCACCTTGTCCTTACCCGCTTTGGATTCGTGGGCAACGATGGCAAACTCATCGGCCAAATCTGGAAATCCTGCGCGGATTTCTTCACTTACGCGGAGGATGGATTGGTCCATGGATTGCCCCGCCTCGACGCAGACGAGCATCAAGTCGAGGGAGTCAGGAAAGCCGTTGATGATCGCCTCTTGGCGCATTTGGAGACGACGGTTTACCCAGTATTTTGGGGCCATATAACCGATAATTCCGGGAAGGAGGATGCTCATCATCGACGATTGCAGGCCCGCATCTTCTGAACCTGATTGGGTCAAAGTATAGATGGCCCCAAGGATAAGCGCCAAAATACCCAATGCGAATTGTGCAAAATGATAGGTGCGCACCGAGGTTTTATCGCGATAGCCAGCCTGTAAAAGTTTCAAGCGCACAGCGGAGTATTCTTCTTCGTCTTGTGGCTCCAAGAAGTTGGAATATTTTTCCAACTTGTCGTTCTTGCCCGACCGCAAGGCTTGCGTTTTGCCTTGCTCACCATTGGTCCGTGTCTGGCGCAGCTTGTCCAATGGGTCGACCGTCTTGCGCATTAAGAACGGAAGGGTGCCCAAAATGAGGAGAATTCCGAGGGCGCCAGCAATAATCGCAAGCCCGACAGTGACATCCCCAAAGTTGTCGATCAGCATTGTTTTGAAAGTATCAATAAGTCCCATGATGTGCTCCGATCTAAACTTTGATGTTCACAAGCGATCTCATTACGAAAATGTTCGCCGTGAGGAAGCCAGCCACAACGAGGCAAGCGGGGATAAAGACAGAGGTTTCTTTCACGCCGTCATAGTAATCTGGCTGAAGGACGCTGATGCCAACAAGGGCCAAAAGCGGGAAGCCGGAGAGGAACATACCAGACCATTTAGCCTCTGCGGTAATCGCATTCACGCGGCGGAAAAGTTTGAAACGCGCTCGGATAACTTTCGCCAATCCGTCCAAAATTTCGGCCAAGTTGCCACCGGAAATCTGCTGGATCGTCACGGCAACCGCAAGGAAGCGTAAATCCTGCATATCCATGCGTTCGGCTAAGTGTTTTAGCGCTTCGCCAACGTCGCGACCATAGGCATTTTCATCGGCAATGACGCCCATTTCGGTTCCCAAGGGATCGGCAACTTCTTTTGCGACAATGGCAATTGCAGACGAAAAGGGGTGCCCAACACGCAGGGAGCGCACCATCAACTCAACTGCGTCTGGCAGTTGCTCTTCGAGCAGTGCCATGCGTTTTTTGGCCTTGCCATTCACCCACATAAAAACGGCGGTGATACCCATCAAGATTGCGAGTCCAACGCGAATTGGCGCGGAAGCCCCCGTGGCGATTGTCAGACCGAGGAAGGCAACGCCCGCCATCCCGACCATCACGAGAATAAGCTGTGCGGGTGAAAAGGCGATGTTCGCTTTTTGCGCCTTAACAGCCAACAGTGAATAGAGAGGAATGCCGCGCGATTTGAGGTGTTGCCCCATTTCCTTGCGAAGTTGTTCGAGAACTTGTTCCCGCCCGCCGCCTTTTTCCAGCATATCAAGGCGTCGGTTTACGCGACTGTTCAAGCTAATGGATTTGCCAAAAACCGTCAGGTAGATCCCTTCAACAAGGACCAATACCGATACGAAAATGAGGACGTAAATCAGAGGGGCTGCACTGATAATCATAACATTTACTCCGCGGCCATTTTGGTGGGTTCAAACAAGGTGGCTGGCAAATCATAACCCCACATGCGGAACCGCTCTGAGAAGTGGCTGCGCACACCTGTGGCTGTGAAGTGACCAATAATCTTGTTATCGGGGGTTAGTCCAACACGTTGATATCTAAATATTTCCTGCATCGAAATCACGTCGCCTTCCATGCCCGTGATCTCGGTGATCGAGGTCATGCGGCGCGAGCCATCTTGAAGGCGGCTGGCTTGAACGATGAGGTTAACAGCCGAAGAAATCTGGCTGCGCACAGCCTTGAGCGGCATCTCAATGCCGGCCATCGCGATCATATTTTCCAGACGGCTAACGCCATCACGCGCCGAGTTGGCGTGGATTGTGGTCATAGAGCCGTCGTGGCCCGTGTTCATGGCTTGCAACATGTCGATAACTTCTTCGCCACGCGTCTCCCCAACAATGATACGGTCTGGGCGCATCCGAAGAGCGTTTTTCAAACAGTCGCGCGCGGAAACTTCGCCTTTGCCCTCAACGTTTGGCGGGCGACTCTCCATGCGTCCAACATGTGTTTGCTGGAGTTGAAGCTCCGCCGTATCCTCGATTGTTAGGATGCGTTCGGCGTTATCAATGAAGGACGAAAGCGCGTTTAACGTTGTGGTCTTACCCGAGCCAGTACCGCCAGAAACGATGATGTTCAGGCGCGTGGCAACGGCGGCCTGAAGATAGGCGGCCATTTCCTCGGTGAAGGCACCGAAGTTTACCAGATCATCAATGCCCAGCTTGTCCTTTTTGAACTTACGAATTGAAACCAAGCTGCCGTCTACGGCAACAGGGGGCACCATGGCGTTAAAACGAGAGCCATCTTGAAGCCGCGCATCCACATAAGGGTTGCTCTCATCAACACGACGGCCAACGGCGGAAACAATTTTGTCGATAATCCGGAGAAGGTGCTTTTCGTCCTTGAAAGTGATGCTGGTGAGTTCCAGTTTCCCGTCGCGCTCCACGAATATTTGCTGTGGGCCATTCACGAGAATATCGTTCACGGTCTCATCCCTCAGGAGAGGTTCAAGCGGCCCAAGGCCGGTCACTTCGTCAAAAAGTTCCCCGTTCAGCGCGGCGCGTTCTTCACGATTGAGAACAACTCCCATGTCTTCCAGGGACTCACTCGCGATGGCAAGAATTTCGGCGCGCAAATCTTTTTCGCTCGCTTTTTCCAAGGCCGCTAAGTTCAGGTTGTCCAATAGGCGACTATGAATCTCAACTTTGATCTCGCTGAGACGGGATTTGCGTTTAACTTCTTTGTCTTGCGGTGCTGCGGCTCCTGCGACCAATGCCTTACGAAGGCTCGGCGCTTTGGGAGCGCTTGAGGTGACCTTTGGAGCGGCTTCAACAATCTTAGCTGTTGATTTTACGGCGTCTTTTTTGCTGTAACGTGAAAACATGGTAACCCCTTACGATCCTGTAGCTTCAGCCAAATTGTGCTTGTGTAGCGACAGGGCCAGTTTGTGAATTTCTTTGCGAAGCGGAGACTTCGGAGCGCTTTCGGCTAGCGGTTGGCCGTGGTCATTTGCTTGCACGATCTGCTTGCCGCCGTCTGGCAGCTGGACTTCGATGTGGATATCCAGGCTTTCCGCCATCCGCTTGACCCGCGTTTTACCTGCAATATCGGTGAATTTTGGCCCACGATTGAGTACGAAACGCATTTTCTCGTAGGGCAATTGTTCGGCCTTAAGGGCGCGGATCATGCGCAATGCGTTTTGGGCAGAGCGCATGTCCAATTCAACCATTGCGAAGTAAATATGCGCTTGCTGAAGAACTGCTTCTGTCCACGCGACCAAAGTTGAGGGCATATCAATGACGACGTAATCGAAGTTGATCCGTGCGGTTTCAACGATTTTTAGTATTTCTTCTGGGCCAATAATATCCAACGGCAAGATTTCCGCAGGCGCCGTCAACACGTGGAGCTTTTCGTTATAGGACAAAAGCGTGTGCATGAAGCTTTCACTGTCCATCGTGTCGGTATCCGTCAACATTTCATAAACGAGGTCACGACGCGGTAAATCCAGGAATGTGGATGCGGATCCAAACTGGAAATCCAGATCAAGCAAGCATACGCGTGGTGGGTTCTTTTTGTCGATTGTCGCGAGTTCCCACGCCAAGTTCACAGCGAAAGTCGTCGCGCCGGTGCCTCCGGCAAGTCCGTGGACCGGTAGAACAACGCCACTATGGTCATTGGTCGCCTTAAGCGTGGTTGTAAGTGGAACCTCCGCCACCGCTGCGGCTGCAATGCTTGGTTTCTGGCGAAGCCGTTCGATGGCTTCATGCAGTTCGTTCTCTGGAAGCGGGTAGGGGATGAAATCATCCGCGCCCAACCGCAATAATTTGTGCAGAGCAATGGCGCTCACATCGTCGGCGATCAATATCACCTTAACATCCGAGGTTTTCGCCGCAGTGATCAGGTTGGATATAAGGGACAGGTCCTCTTCGTCTTGGTCGTCAACCGCGATGGCGACGAACTCAAGTCCTTGGGCTTCATCTTGTCCTAAAAAAGCGAGTGCGTCTTGGAACGTCAAGTCTCCCCAGCTCTCGCCGAGTTCTGTTTCCATGTCCTCGATCAAAAGATCGAAGTTTTGCACATCGCGAGAGATGGTACACGCTACGATCGGTGCCAACTCTGGCTGCAGCATTGCGTTACTCGTCATTTGCCTCACGTCCTTCTGTTAAAGGACGAAAACGGTTCTAAATGACAACCCACATTACACTGCTCAAGTGATGGATCGTCCCGTTGTCGCCCATACACGCAAGTCATTCTGCGTGTACTGCTCCCATTTTTTGAGAATGGCAGTCAATCTGGGCAACATTAGGGCCAAAAAGCTATAATTGTGCGGTATCTTGAGACTATTGACTGTTTCCGGCAGCACCTGTTCCAGTCAGTTCGGTTTGGTAAGCTGCGCTTGCAACATACTCACGGAATACAACTTCAGCATACTTACCATTGAGAACGGTCGGGTGATTCTTTAAGAATCCGTCAACTTCGGTAACCGTACGACGGTTTTCGCGATTTGGATTGTTGGTATCAACTAAAGGCTGAGACTTACCGTATGACACAACAGCCGCAAGGCGACTGCGGCTAATTCCCTGACTTTCGATATAGTTAACCGCAGCTTGTGCGCGGCGCAGTCCCAAGGCCTTGTTGTAAGCCACAGAGCCAACCAGATCGGTGTGGCCATAGACTTTGAACTTCATTTCAGGGAACTGGGCAATCCATTTTGCCTGAATCGCAAGTGCGGCGCGGGCGTTGTCATCCAACTGGGATGAGTTGAATGCGAAATTGATTGTTGACGGTGTTTCTTCAGCAAAACGCTTTGCCAAATCGACGGCATAAGATTTTTGTCCGGTTTCGACCAATATATTGTTCATGGTCGGGTTTCCGAAACTGCCTTCGTCCAATTCCGAGCCAGCTTCTGTACTACAAGAGGCGACTGCAACTAGACTAACCATTGCGAAAGATTTTACGAAGGCTGCTTTAGACATAAACCGCTGCATTTACTTACTCCATCACGTAACCGTAGGATCCGCCAAATTCTTGCTTGGCAACTTCCCCGGCAACGCCTTTAGGTGTTTTTGAACCGGCAACTTTGCCAAAGAGAAAGAGCTCACTTTCGGTCGGGATTCGAATGCGATCCGTTGGAAGAGCAAGGGCTTCGCCGCGTGTTGGGGTGACCAAGTGAGGTGTGATGATGATCACAAGTTCAGTTTGGGCCCGTTGGTATTCGGCGCTGCGGAAAAGAGACCCAAGAATAGGGATGTCCCCGACCCATGGAACCTGACTGTTAAGGTCCTGAAAGTCATCCATCAGCAAGCCGGCGATAGCAAAACTCTCACCGTCGCGCATCTCAACTGTTGTCGAGGTCTCGCGCGTTTTGAAGGCGTCAATGCGGAAACCGTTCACGTCAATGCCGTTTGAAGTATCGAGGCTCGAAACCGAGGCGTTAAGGGACAGGTTGATGATGTCATTATCAACTACGCGTGGAATGAAATTAAGCGAAATACCGAATGGTTTATACTCAACTGTTGTGGTTGAGCCCCCATTTGACGATTCACTTGCGACAGGAACTGGATACTCGCCACCCGCCAAGAATTTGGCTTCTTGTCCGGAAATGGCGGTCAAATTTGGTTCTGCAAGTGTGCGTACAACACCTTTGCTTTCAAGAGCTTCGAGCATAACAGCAACTTGAGTTGCACCCGCGTTGAAGCCAAAGAGCATTGCGCCTGCGCGTTCATTCGTCGACGCTGTGGAGCCATTATTGATCGCGTTGTTTAACAGCGTGCTGTTGGCATACTGGCCAGACCCTGCCGTTGTGCCAACCGAACCATTTGCGATGAGACCCGTAACTCCGACGCTTGCACTTAGACTTTTGCGTACGGAGCGGTTCATCTCGGCAAAGCGAACTTTCAGCATGACTTGCTGATTTCCGCCAACAACCATGAGGTTGGAGACACGCTCAGGAGCGTATCTTTGCGCAAGGTCCATCGCACGATCCAAACGTGCAATGCTCGATACCGTACCAGAAAGGACTATTCCGTCATTTGCTGTGCGGACTTGAATCTGCTCGCTTGGAAGGATTTGTTTTAAACGCTCTTTGAATTCAGCGATGTCTGGTGTGACCTGAACTTCTACGTTTGTAAGAAGATTTCCGTCGCCTCCAAGGAGGGTCAACGTCGTCCGTCCGGGGGCTTTGCCCAAAACATAGATCGTTCGATCAGAAAGTGTGGAAATGTCCGCGATACCTGGGTTTGCGATGGAAAGCTCCGCAAAAGGAGTTTCGCTTTCCACAACGACTGCGCGGTTCATGGGGACGCTCAACGCAGTTGAGGTCGATCCCCGCAGGACTTTAAGTGTTTCTGCTTGTGCTGATAGTGGGACTGCTGAGCCCAAAATTGCGCCAAAACATGCTGCTGTAAGTATTTTTTTGATCATCATTGTGATCCCGCCTCTCCGACCACGCCTCTATTTATTGGGTCTTTTGTTGCCCATTTTAAAACTACAATGACGCAAAGCAATTTTCATTGCAAGAATCAATGCATTGAGGGGGGATATTGATGTGGATAAGTCGCAACACAAAACAATCTGTTGTGATTGGGTTCGGGCGCAGACTCTATATAGAGTGTGCGCCCTTCAGATTTTTAGAATGTTCTAATTGGTACAGGTAATTGGGATTTCAACAACTTCTGCGCCTCGACGTGTTCGAATAGTACAAACTTCTTGTTGTTCGACTTCCACGACTTGTTGGGTAACGATGCCCAATAGGTCTCGTTGGTTGATTTCGATATTTGCATCAGCAACTGTGTCATCTTGAGCCCCGACAAGTGACAGGGCAAGGCGACCGGTTGCTTGCGCTTGCGCTAATGCCGCAACCTGCTGTGGCGTGATCTCTACAGTTACGTTTCGTGCAATCGCCGCATCGGAGCGGTCCGAATTCGCGGTCTGATCGACGGCAATCAACTGAACGTTGGTTTCGATAAGTTTGGTCACATCATTACCGTTGCTAGAACCGGACCAATAAACGTCAACCTGATCACCCGGACGCAAGAACCCGGAAACACCAGTTGTCACGTCAACTTTGATGGCAAACGCGCGCATTCCTTTGGTTAGCCGCGAGGTAATTCCAGCATCTTCGCCGGGGGCGGTAACTTTGACTGCCATGATGGGCTCTCCGAGCTCCATGGTGCGTAACACTGTACGTGGCTCATCTTTCCCCTTAGAGAAAAGCGCTTCTTCCGAAGTAAAAGCACCTTCAGGAATCGCATTTTCTGGCCAGGCAATTGTCTTGATGTCTTTGAGAGTAAGACGCTCGCCATATACTACGCGGCGGGTCGCTACATAAACATCAAGTGTCGGAACAATTTTCGCAGCAGCAGCGCGTTCGCGGGCCAACTGGTTTTCTTTGCCTTCAATGAAGCCCTTTGCGGTATATACTGCGAAACCAGCTAGGCCTAAACCAAGCATGAGGACCAATCCAAAAACCAATCGCATTTTCTGCCCTTTCATTATTGTTGCTTTTCTCAGACAGCTGCCGGAAAAGCCGTTACTCGATAACCAATATTGCGCGCTGATTGTGTCAAATCCGTGGTGTTTCAGCGGGAAAATTAAGAATTCCCTCTAAAACGGAAACAAAGATCAATCGGAAATGACTTCAATTTCGGCCACTTGTTCGCTGATGTTACTCGCGACATTGGATGAGGAGCTTGCGAGTGAATAAATCACACCAATACTTAAACCGACGATGCCCGCCGTTAATACAACCCAGTCAACAGTGACTGCGCCGGATTCGCTCTTTGCAAAAGCTTTGAAAAGGTTAGTCATGGCTTCATTCCTTCTTTCTGTAGGATATTTAACACCGATTTTCTCACCGAGATCTGTAGGTATTGTGGGGCGGGATTGTGGCAGATTTTTGCATTTCACACGGTATGTTTGTGTTCACAAATGCTAATGCCCAACAAAAAAACCGCGCTCCAATAAGGAACGCGGCATGCCCAAACCAAAGTGTGCTTGGATTTTATTTAGTTTGTCCGTTATCAACAGTGATCGCGCCAACTTGTGTTGAAATAGTCTCGGACAATTCTGTTACGCCGTCACGTACCGTTGCCAGAACTGCGACACCAAGGCCAACGATTGCAGCGGTAAGAACAACCCAGTCAACAGTTACGGCACCAGATTCGTCGCTTGCGAAGTTTTTGATAAATTTTGTCATGTTGTTAATCCTTTTTGAGTTTGATTGTTTGAGGAATTCAGATCTTGTATGAAGTTTGACGGCAAAATGTGGCACCATCTTGAATGTTGCATGGAGTTTTTGCGGCCAAATCCCGTAAAGAAGCATTTAGCAGGGCAGTTTTATTTGGTTTGACCGTTGTCAACAGTGATCGCGCCAACCTGTGTCGAAATAGTCTCGGACAGTTCGGTTACACCGTCTTTAACAGTTGCAAGAACTGCAACACCAAGGCCAACGATTGCGGCTGTCAAAACAACCCAGTCAACAGTTACGGCACCGGATTCATCATTTGCGAAGTTTTTGATAAAGTTAGTCATTGTGTCTCTCCTAAGAATTCATTTTACTCACACGCCCTGACGTTCACGCTGTGTAGGCCGGCCTCTTGTTGGCCCCGTGTGCGTCTTGGATGTACATATATAGCCTTCGGATTGGGGCAGCATTTGGGCACGAAAAGTACATATTTAAGGGGACGTTAATTATTGATAATTTTTTCTTTATCGCGCTGAAAACAAAGGGTTTAATAGTTAAAATAGTTTTAATTTTCTTATAAAGAAGCTGAGTTTCGGGCCGAATATGGCCGTTTTGCCAATCTTTTTCATGGGTTTTGCTAGCGAGAAGTCGATTTATTTGCGACACTGCACGTAGAAATAATAAACGAGCAGGATAAAAACCGCATGAAGCGGATCTACGGGCGGATATTCGGAGCAGTAGCAGTTTGTTTTGCTATGAGCGCGCAGGCGGAATCGCCAGCGCCCGTAGAGGACTTTACTTTCAAGCGCCTTAAAGTCCCGCAACGGGGGGCGCCGCCAAAAATTACGGTGCAGATTGATCCCGTTGAGCAAGCTCGTGTGCAGGAGGCCGCCGTGGCGCGTGCGCGTGCATTAAACGAGCGCCTGTATGGAACAGAGAGTGAAGAGGTTCCTCTGGACGAAAATGAAGACGGTGAAAAAATCGTGGCAGAGGCCATTCCCAAAAAAGATGCTTTCGACTGGTATTGGTCGGTTATTTCTCCAAAAATTTCAGATTCTGGACCGGGTAGGTTGGGCGCGGCAGTGTTGCACCTCAAAAAAGCGCCATCAGGGCTCGCAAACCTAAGTCCACGCTTGCAAACCTTGCAGGACATTACTTTTGCCCACGGCACAGAAATAATGATTGCAACAATTGGTACGAAAGTCTCTCCCGCCTTGGCATTGGCTATTATCAGCGTGGAATCGGGGGGCGTACGGATGTGACGTCCTCGGCGGGCGCAAATGGTCTGATGCAGCTCATGCCTGCAACGGCTGAGCGCTTTGGCGTGAAAGATACCACGGACGCGAAGCAAAACATCACGGGGGGCGTGGCTTATCTCGATTGGCTGATGGAAAAATTCGAAGGCGACCCAATGATGGTGCTCGCTGGTTATAACGCAGGCGAAAACGCCGTTATCAAAAACGGCGGTGTGCCGCCCTATACAGAGACACGGGGCTACGTCCCTAAAGTCCTCGCTGCTTGGGAGGTCGCACGCGGAATGTGCCTCACCCCGCCGCAATTGGTTTCGGACGGGTGTGTCTTTGCAAATAAAAACGAGGTTTCAGGTGGGTGAACAAAAACCGTTGGTCTTGGATGTGGATGGAACCTATCTCAAGACCGACATGCTCTTTGAATGTTTTTGGGCTGGGCTTGGTAAACATCCAACCAAAACCTTCAAGGTTTGCATGGCGCATATTAATGATCGCGCGTTCCTTAAGGCGAAGCTTGCCGAGATCGCCGATCTAAATTGTGACTTGTTGCCCGTGAATCCACAGGTCGAGGCCCTCGCACAAGCAGCCAAGGGGCAGGGGCGCTCCGTTCATTTGGCGTCGGCGTCTGACCAGAAGTTGGTGTCCGCAGTTGCGCAGGCCAGTGGGCACACAGGCACAACATTTGCGTCAGACGGTGTGACAAACATGAAGGGCGCGGAAAAAGCGGCGGCCCTTGTCGAACGGTTTGGTGAAGGCGGGTTTGACTATGCGGGAAATGAACCCGTTGATATGCAAATTTGGGAGAAGGGCGATGCCGCAATTGTTGTCGGGGCTCCAAAAGAAGCGGCCCAGTTACGCGCGCGCGGGCGTACTGTTACCGAAATCGACGATGGCACCGCTCCAAAAGACGTCCTTCGGGCGATGCGGCCGCATCAATGGGTCAAGAATATCCTCCTTTTGCTCCCTCTTTTGGCGGCACATGATTTCGCGCTTGCGCCATGGTTGAGTGTCGCGCTGGGTATTGTGGCCTTTTCCGCGGCGGCGTCGTCCATCTACATTATTAACGATCTTTTGGATCTTGAGGCAGATCGCGTCCACGCGAAAAAGAAGTACCGTCCATTTGCCAGCGGTGCGGTTTCCATCAAGCACGGCATGTTGCTTTATGTGGTGCTGACTTTTGTAACCTTAGGGATCAGTTCCCTACTGGGCGCGAAGTTCATGGCTATCGTCGTGCTCTATATGGCGATTTCACTGGCGTATTCGATGCGATTAAAGCGGATGCGCTGGGTAGATGTGATTATGCTTGCGACGCTCTATACGCTACGTGTCGTGGCTGGTGCCGCTGCAGGAGGGGTTCACGTTTCCCTTTATATGTTGGTGTTTATCTTCCCGATTTTCATAACCCTAGGAAGTGTGAAGCGATTAACTGAACTACATGGCGCCACGGATGATGCGTGCTTACCCGGGCGAGGGTATTCGCGCCAAGATCGCAAACCCCTTTTGTATCTAGGGGTTATCGGCATTATCGGCGCGCTCATCTTGTTTTTTCTCTACAGCCTCACAGACCACGCCGCGAGCCTCTACCCCTCCCAAGGATTGCTTTGGTTCGCACTTTTGCCGATTTCGATTTGGCTCGTGCGCATGTTGGTCCTTGGCTACCAAGGTAAACAGGACCACGATCCCATAATCTTTGCGTTAAAAGACAAAAAGGGACTCGGGATCCTGATGTTTACGCTGTCACTCATGTTCTACGCTGCAGGGCTTTGGCAACAATGGTTCGGGTTTTAGACCGATAGTTTTTTGAAAATCGGCTCTGGAATGGAGCGAATGATCAGCATGATGTAGCGCCAGAAAAACGGTGTATACAGCGTGTTTTTCTTTTTCTTCACGGCCCTAAGCAGGCTTGCTGCAACGTCGTCGGGCGAGGCCACAAGGAACATGCCCTCGATTCCCCATGTCATTGCCGTGTCCACAAATCCCGGCTTCACGGTCATCACGTGCACGTCAGAGCGGTTCAAACGGTTGCGCAATCCCGAAAGATAGGTGTGAAAACCAGCTTTGGCCGCGCCATAGACATAGTTGCCAATACGACCTCGATCTCCAGCGACAGACCCGACCCCAATGACCGCGCCGCCACCGCGCGCTTCCATCTCGGGGGCGATCATTTGCAAGAAACACGCGGGGCCGGTGAAGCTGTCGGTTACGACACCGGCAATCAAACTCGGGTCCGCATCGATTTCCGATTGATCGGGCATCGAGCCGACAAAACAGGCGACGTTGATGAGACCTTCTTCGGCACAGGCTCGCTCAATGATCGCTTCAAAGCCTTCAGGCTTGCGGGCGTCAAACTTAACGGCTTCGGCCCTGCGCGCGCCGCGCGTTTTGCAATCCAAGGCCGCGGTTTTCAAATCGTCCATGTCTCGGCCTGCAAGGAGGACAGTTGCGCCTTTTTCGCTGACGGCACGGCTAAAGGCGCGTGCCATGGACGAGGTTGCGCCGAGAATGATCCATGTTTCGGTCATTTTGTGCTCCTAAGCTCGAGTCTGCGGATAAGGTCGGTTTTTAAAGCACCATTCGGGTCGGATTTTTCGACCTCGTCGCGCCATTTTTCATAATCGGGATACATTGAGCGGATACGTACGCCACTGGACATAGAATCCTTGGCCAAGTAAATCCGGCCACCCGCTTCGGCGGTGAGTTTTTCAAGCCGCGGGATCAAAACGCGTGCCGCTTCGGTGTTGGGAAAATCCACAGCCAAGGCGTAGCCTTCCATTGGGAATGACATAAACCCTTCGCTTCCTTCACCCATCCGTTTCAAAACAGCAAGCGGGCTCGCCAATCCAGAATGCGCTATTTGCGTGAGCATTTCGCGCAGAGCAGGGGCCTGATCAATTGGGACAACACATTGGAATTGGTGGAAACCACGTTTCCCATAGAGTTTGTTCCAGTCGTGAATCCGGTCGAGGGGGAAAAAGAAATCGGTGATCGGCTTAACCAATGTGCGCCCATGATCTGGCACCCGTTTGAAATACAGCTTGTTGAACAGGCGTACGGTGAGGGGCGAAAGCGCAAAACTAGGCGCATTGAAGGGGATAGATTTGGATTTCTGTCGCGCAGGAACAAGGCCAGACCCCGTTTCACCTTCTTCCAAAATGCCGCGTCCCAAGGCGTTCCCCTTGGCCGTCGCGTCAATCCAGCCAACGGTATAAGTCGCCGACGAGGTGTCGAGAAGGGAGAGGAATTCGTCAAACCCATCCACGCGCCGCTCGGTCACCATGATGACGTCGCCCTTGCAGGGCAGCATCGTGATTTTAGCAGAGAGGATAATACCCGTTTGGCCTAGACCGCCGAGAGTGGCCTTGAAAAGGGAGGCATTATTTTTGGGCGAGATCGTCTTTTTCTTGCCATCCACAAGCAGCGTGATCGAGACAACATGTTGGCCGAAACTTCCCGCGACGTGATGGTTCTTCCCATGAACATCCATCGCGATCGCACCGCCAATGGTCGCAAATCCCGTCCCCGGAAGCACCGCAGGCAACCAGCCTTGGGGCGCGAAAAGGCGGGTCAACTCGCCCAACCGGCACCCAGCTTCGACTTCCAAAATGCCTGTTTCGGCATCAAATTCAAGGATGCGATCAAGGCGCGTCATATCAATGCTGCGGCCATTGTTGTTTAGGGGCGCATCACCATAAGAGCGGCAATTGCCAAATGCCGGAGCCAAATCACCTTCGGATAGGGTTTCAAAGGCATGCATCCGTTCAGGGCGCGCAACTTCGCTTGATGCGCTCAACACGCGGCCCCATCCACTTACTTTTTCAGACTTCCAGCGCATAGGCCCCTCGTTTCGAATATTTCTCGGCAATTGGAAAAATCACAAACCCGATGGCAATCGCAAACCAAAGGGTCGTTAGGCGAATTACGGCAGTCGCCGGAATACTCATTGAAAGCGGAATGCCTTCGAGCGACAGCAGCGCGATCATCGCCGCTTCTGCACCACCCACTCCACCCGGTGCGCCCGTCAGCCCACCTGCTAGTGTTGAAAAGACAAAGATCACGACACAGGTTGCGAGCGAAATGTCCGAACCCAGCCAACTCATTAAATAGTAAAAGGAAGCCCCCTCAGCGAACCAACCAATACCGCCCAGTATCAGCGCCATGAACATCGTAGGGCCGTGCGAAAACTGGGCAAGACTGTCGGACGCGCGCCGGACGCGGACAAAAAAGCGTGGCTTGCGGCCGATGGTTTTATAAAGGCTATTCACTGCAAACCTTAGCAAAGTGGGGCGCGTTACGACAAACGCCACCATCAAAGCTACTATAACGACGGGTATTGCTCCACGAGGGCCACTGGCAGCGGCCAGTAAACCGATCGCCAGCAGGAGCGCCATAACGGCGAGGTCGCTCGCCCGATCCATCAACATCAATGGCGCGGTTTTTTCCGCGGGCACCCCAGTTTCACGGCGAATCCATCGCATACGCACGAATTCGCCCAAACGCCCGGGGGTCACACTCATTGCAAAGCCGCCCAGAAAATGGCGTAGATTTTGAGAGAAGTTCAAATCGAGCCCCAACCGACGCACCAAAATATGCCAACGCAGGCCACGCATCACGTAGTTCACAAGGGAAAGCAGAAGCAAAACCGCAACTTGCCAAACGGCGAGGTTTTTAATGTGCGTCCACGTTTCTTCCCAACCTGTTGCTGCGGCAATACCAAAAAGCCCTGCAATCACCAGCCCGAAAAGTCCCGCAAATAGCGCAATGTCGCGCCATCTATGCACAGGCGGCAGGCGCAGGGGCGCGACGGTTTCTACCGTTTTTGGGGTATGGGTGCTCGTCATCATTGCCTGCGATTTAGATGCTAATTAGGGCAAGAATATGATGCTGTTTCCAAATTGGGAACAAAAACTGTAAAAAAGCTAAATTTTGATTACTATTTAGGGCCACATCCAGAAATGCAGCCCTTAAATATTCTGATCTCGGCTTAAACCAACGTGGCTTGCGTGCTGGCGCGCGCGTCTTCTTCGCTCACCCCCTCGGCGAGTTCAATAAGCTTTAAGCCGCCCTCGACCACATCGAAAACACCCAAGTTGGTGATGATGCGATCAACACATTTTTGTCCAGTAAGGGGTAGAGTGCATTCCTTAAGAAGTTTGCTTTCGCCCTTTTTATTCGTGTGATCCATCACGACCACAACGCGGCCCACGCCGGCAACAAGGTCCATCGCGCCGCCCATACCCTTGACGAGCTTGCCCGGAATCATCCAATTCGCGAGGTCGCCGTTTTCGGCAACTTCCATCGCGCCGAGAATAGCCATGGCAATTTTGCCACCACGGATCATGCCAAAGCTTTGCGCGCTATCAAAATATGCGGTTTGCGGCAGCTCGGTAATCGTTTGTTTCCCAGCGTTGATCAGGTCGGCGTCTTCCTCGCCTGCAATGGGGAAGGGGCCCATGCCCAACATGCCATTCTCGCTCTGGAGCGTCACTTCGATGCCCTCGGGAATGTAGTTGGAAACGAGTGTTGGGATGCCGATCCCAAGGTTCACGTACCAGCCGTCCTGTAATTCCTGCGCGGCCCGTTCGGCCATTTGATTGCGATCCCACATGGTCTAGGCCCCCCGCACTGTGCGTTGTTCGATACGTTTCTCGTGATCGCCTTGAATGATCCGATGCACATAAATGCCGGGCAAATGGATCGAGTCAGGGTCAAGGCTTCCGGTAGGTACAATTTCCTCAACCTCAACCACACAGACCTTGCCGCACATCGCAGCAGGAGGATTGAAATTACGGGCGGTTTTGCGGAACACGAGGTTGCCAGTTTCGTCGGCTTTCCAGGCTTTAACGAGAGAAAGATCGGCGAAAATACCTTCTTCAAGGATAAAGGTCTCGCCACGGAAATCTTTGTGTTCTTTGCCATCAGCAATCACGGTGCCAACGCCCGTTTTTGTGTAGAAACCAGGGATTCCACAGCCGCCAGCACGCATACGCTCGGCCAAAGTACCTTGTGGATTGAATTCCAATTCCAACTCACCGGATAAATATTGGCGCATAAACTCGGCATTTTCTCCGACGTAAGAGGAAAGCATTTTTTTGACTTGTTTGGTTTGCAGCAAAATTCCAATACCAAAATCGTCAACACCCGCATTGTTGGATGCAAAGGTCAGATTCTTGGTGCCTGCGTCCCGAATTGCGGCCAAAAGCAATTCCGGTATGCCGCAAAGGCCAAACCCGCCCGCTGCGATGAACATGTCATCAAACAGCAAGCCATCAAGGGCCTCGGCTGCTGATCCGTAGATCTTTTTCATTTCAAACTCCCTAACTGCTCTCTCTCGATGGCGGAGTTTTGCTTTTGTACGGGCGCGTGTCAACGACTTTGCTGCGACGCAGAAAAAAGCCGCGCTCCTTAGGAAGGGCGCGGCTTGATTATTTATAGATTTGGGTTTGTTCTATTCGACGACGTCGCCATCATCCGCTTTTGCCGCCGCCGTTTTCTTCGCGGGGGCTTTCTTAGCTGCAGTCTTTTTTGCCGCGGGTTTCTTTGCAGCCGCCTTCTTGGCCGCAGGTTTCTTAGCCGCTGCTTTTTTAGGAGCCGCTTTTTTCCGCGTTGGCTTCTTCGCGGCTTTTTCCGCAATCCAAGTTAGCGCGAGTTCCATTGTGACGTCGTTTGGCTCAACGTCTTTTGGAATTGTCGCGTTGATCTTTGCCCATTTTACATAGGGGCCATAGCGGCCTTCCATGACATTAATTGGGCCGCCCTCTTCAGGGTGTTCGCCGAGTTCCTTCAACGGGGCGACGGCCGCGCCACGGCCCGTTTTGACTGCCTTTTGCGCCAGAACTTCCATGGCGCGGTTCATCCCAATGGTAAAGACTTCCTCTACATCAGGAATGTTCGCGTAGATTTTGCCATGCTTCACATATGGGCCATAGCGCCCGATGTTGCTTTCGACCATTTCCCCGTCTTCGGGGTGTGGGCCGATTTGGCGGGGAAGGCTCAACAATGTCAGAGCTTTTTCAAGGTCCAACGCGTCGGGTTCCCATCCGCGCGGCAAGCTCGCACGCGGCGGCTTTTTGTTTTCTTCGGTGACTTCGCCACGTTGAACATAGGGACCAAAACGTCCCGAACGCAGGCTGATTTCGTCTCCGGCGTCTTCGCCTAAAACACGTTCCCCCGTTGCGTCGCCTTCGCCACCAATTGGGCGGGTGTAACGGCATTCAGGATAATTGCCACAACCAACAAAACCGCCGGTTTTGGAGGTTTTTAGGTGTAGTTGGCCTTCGCCGCATTTTGGACAGATGCGGGGGTCGGACCCATCTTCGCGCGGTGGATAGAGTGTTGGCGCAAGGACGTCATCAAGGTGGTCGAGAACTTCGGAAATCCGTAGTTCCGTGGTTTCCCCAATGGCGACCGAGAAGTCTTTCCAGAAATGCCGCAACACTTCTTTATAGTCCCGTTCGCCTGCGCTCACGTCATCGAGCTGGCTTTCGAGGTCCGCCGTAAAATCATACCCCACATATTTGCGGAAATAATTCATCAAAAAGACGGTAACAATTTTACCCTTGTCTTCGGGAATAAGGCGGTTTTTGTCTTTGCGCACATATTCGCGATCTTGAATCGTGGTCACAATACTTGCGTAGGTCGACGGGCGGCCAATGCCCAATTCTTCCATGCGTTTCACCAAAGTGGCCTCGGTGAAACGCGGGGGCGGTTGGGTAAAGTGCTGTTGACCCAAAATCGCGGCATTTTCTGTCATGATTGCGCCGCTGTTGCGTTGCATCCCGGCACCTACAGCTTCAACAACGCTGTCGGATTTTTCGCCCTTGGCAAAATCAGCACTCAATGCGCCCTCAACGAGGGGGGCGGCATCGCCTTCGGAAATTTGCGGCAGACGTTTTTCGTCCTCGTCATCGGTATCGTCGCGGCCTTCGGTATAGACCTTCATGAAACCGTCAAACGCAACAACTTGACCCGTCGCGCGCAGCACAACTTGGCCGTCGTCTGAGCCGATATCCACGGAGGTACGTTCCAGAACCGCACCGGCCATTTGGCTTGCCAAAGTACGTTTCCAAATGAGATCATAAAGCTTGCGTTGATCGGCCTCGAGTTTCGCCAGTTTGCTGGCATCCAAGGTCATATCCGTGGGGCGAATACACTCGTGGGCCTCTTGGGCATTCTTGGCTTTGTTTTTGTAAACACGGGGTTTTTCAGGGATATAGTTGGCACCATATCTGTCGGTGATCGCGGCGCGGGCTTCGGTGATGGCTTCTGGTGCCATATCGATCCCGTCTGTCCGCATGTAAGTGATGTAACCCGCTTCATACAGGCGTTGCGCGGTGCTCATGGTTTGACGCGCGCCAAAGCCAAACTTGCGGCTGGCTTCTTGCTGAAGGGTCGATGTCATGAAGGGCGCGGACGGGCTACGGTTAGCGGGTTTGGCTTCAACCATGAGTACGGACAAGGACCGGCTTGAAACTGCTTGAACGGCCAATTCCGCGTCGGTGGCTGTGGGTAGATCGAATTTATCTAATTTATTGCCGCCCAATACGGTCAGGCGGGCTTCGAATTGTTGGCCACGTGGTGTGCCAATCATCGCTTTGACGGACCAATACTCGCGCGCATCAAAGGCGTCGATTTCTGCCTCACGTTCAACGATGAGACGCAAACAAACGGATTGCACCCGCCCTGCGGATTTAGCACCGGGCAGTTTGCGCCACAAAACGGGCGACAGGTTAAAGCCAACCAGATAGTCGAGTGCGCGGCGGGCCAAATAGGCTTCGACGAGCGGCGTGTCGACCTGACGCGGGTTTTTCATCGCCTCGGTGACGGCAGATTTCGTGATGGCGTTAAAGACCACGCGGCTGACGGGCGTGTCCTTTTTTATCACTTTGCGTTTGGTCAGGGCCTCCTGAAGGTGCCATGAAATTGCTTCGCCTTCGCGGTCGGGGTCGGTCGCGAGGATCAATTCATTGTCGAGGGCCAGTGCGTCGGCGATGGCCTTGACGTGTTTACGGCTGTCATAACCGATTTCCCATTTCATCTCAAAATCGGCGTCTGTATCGACGGAACCGTTCTTGGCGGGCAAATCGCGAACGTGGCCGTAACTGGCGAGAACGGTGTAATTGCTCCCCAGATAGCTATTGATTGTTTTGGCTTTCGCGGGCGATTCAACGACAACAACGGGCATAAATTTCCTCTCGACTCACTGGGAGCTATTGGCGGCGCAAAATGTGGTCGGATTGGACTGATTGTCAATGGGAGTGATGAAACTCCTAATTTAGACGCGTCAAAAGCCCGCCACTTGCCCGCTCTATGTGCCCGTCGATCTCCAAAGTTACAAGTTCGGAACTGACTTGATGGGCCGAGAGATTAAGGTCGCGTATCAATTGGTCCTCAGCGAGGGGCGTCGGTCCAAGGCGATTTAGGATCATTTGGTGCAGCTGTGATGTGTCGCTCAAGGTGCGCGCGGGTGGTTCTTTGAAAGCTTCGAATTGGGGTGTTTGCGGCGCGAGTGTCTGTTCAAGATCGCCGACGATGCCGGAAAGTTGTTCGAGAACGTCGTCCAAGTGACGCACCATTGTCGCCCCATCACGTAACAGCATATTGCTTCCAGCCGAGCGGGCATCAAACGGGTGCCCCGGAACGGCCATGACATCGCGACCTTGATCGAGGGCATTGCGCGCTGTGATCAAAGTGCCCGAACGCGCGGCGGCTTCTACAACGACAAGACCGCGGGATAACCCAGAGATGATCCGGTTGCGCTTGGGGAAATGGCGGGCCTGTGGCGTTAGGCCAATGGGGTCTTCGGAAATGCGCAAGCCCTTGGCGCCGATTTCCCGGAAAAGATCGGTGTTCTCACGGGGATAGATTTTATCCACCCCACCTGCTTGAACCGCGATGGTGCCGCCTTTGAGGGCGGCGTCATGGCAGACTGCATCAATGCCGCGGGCAAGTCCGGAAACCACGACGAACCCCTGCTCCGAGAGGCCCGCCGCCAATTTGCGCGCCATGCGTTCGCCAAGGGAACTTGCATTTCGCGCGCCGACGATACTGATTTTCGGGCGGGCAAGGAGGGCGGTGTCGCCAATCGCCCAAAACAGGGGCGGGGCGTCTTCGAGTTCCATGAGGGTTTTGGGATAGCGTGGGTCGCCGTAACAAATCATCTGCGCGCCAACTTTATAAGCCGCGCGGAGTTCTGCCTCCACAACGCCGATCGGGCAAATTTGATAGTCGAAGGCTCCGGCGGCACGGGCGACATCCGGAAGCGCTTCAAGTGCGACCTCTGCGGAGCCATGCTCGTTAAGCAAGCGGTAGAAAGTGGAAATACCAACGCGGCGAGAGCGTAAAAGACGGAGCCACGACGCACGCATTTCTTCCGTGGTGGGTGGGGTGAGGGGTGGGGTAGAAGAAATAGTATCTTCGGTCATTGTGGCTCCGTCTGCTTACTCCTTCAGACTAGAATCAGGATGGTTAATGACTGGTGAACGAATTCAAAGCTTTTTGCGATAAATGCAATCGTTTAGGGTTCCACCACCGTGTTCCTCCAGTATTGCCTCAGTTTTTATGTGGATAAGCTGCCAGTCCTGCGCTTCGTAAAATCCTCGTGCGGGGGTGTTTTCAACAAGGCAACCGAGTTCGCCCTCCGATATCCCCTCTCGCCGCATTTCGGTTTCGGCATCGTTTAAGAGTGCGGCGCCATACCCCCGTTTGCGCACGCCAACGAACAGTCGATCAACATAGTTTCCAATGCGCAAGTAGAACCCAAACGGTCCACCCACCGGTCCAATGACGCGCGTCTGCGCGGCAAAGGTTTGGAGGGTGCGTTGGAAATAAGCCAACTGCCGATTGGGGAGCAAGGTTGGGGGCACATGGGCACCATGCGCCACATGCCACGCGTCGTGCCACAAAACCGCAAGGGCGGCTTCATCGCGTGGATCAAAGGCGCGGACGCGGTCCACTATGCGGCGCTTCCGCCGACGGTCAATCCTCCGATCAACAGGGTCGGTTGCCCCACGCCAACGGGCACCCATTGTCCGGCCTTACCGCAATTTCCGATGCCGGGATCAAGGGCCATATCGTTGCCGATAGCGCGAATTTTCTGCATTGCCTTTGGGCCGTCGCCGATCAGGGTAGCGCCCTTGACGGCATCTCCGATGACACCGTTTTTCACGGCATAGGCTTCGGTACATGAAAAAACGAACTTGCCTGACGTAATATCAACCTGTCCGCCGCCAAATCCAACCGCATAAATACCGTCTTTAAGGTCGGCAACAATATCGGCAGGGGGGGTGTCACCACCAAGCATATAAGTATTGGTCATCCGTGGCATTGGCGTATGCGCATAGCTTTCACGCCGCCCGTTGCCCGTAGGTTCAACCCCCATGAGGCGCGCGTTTTGGCGATCCTGCATATAGCCAACCAAAATGCCGTCCTCAATAAGGACATTCTTGCCACTAGCAGTACCTTCGTCATCAAAACTAATGGAGCCTCGCCGATCAGGAATTGTGCCATCGTCCAGAATTGTCACGCCCTTAGCAGCAACTTGTTGGCCTATAAGACCGCTAAAAGCCGAGGTCCCTTTGCGATTAAAATCGCCTTCAAGTCCGTGCCCGACCGCTTCATGCAGCAAAATTCCGGGCCAACCTGCGCCAAGTACCACGTCCATAACCCCAGCAGGGGCGGGCACAGCACGCAAGTTCACCAGCGCAATGCGCAAAGCCTCGCGGGCTACAGACTGCCAATGTTCCGGTTCAAGTAAACCCGTCAGTGCCGCACGACCACCACCTCCCGTGCCACCAGATTCGCGACGGCCGTTCGCTTCAACAATAACCGAAATGTTCAAACGGCTCATGGGGCGGGCATCACGGACGTGCAATCCGTCGGGGCGCAGGATTTCGACTTCTTGCATGGAGGCCGCAAGGGTCGCGGAAACCTGAATGATTCGTTTATCAAGGCCGCGTGTGAAAGCATCGATTTCCTTGAGAAGGTCGATTTTGACGGGGAAGGCCGCTTGCTCAATCGGGTTGTCGTCGGAATAAAGGCGCCGGTTCGTTTGGACGGGAGCCATGGCGAGAGTGCCGCCGCCATCACCAACCGCAAGGCGCGCGGTTTCTGCCGCACGGAGCATCGCCTTGACGGTCATTTCTGTGGAATGGGCATAGCCGGAAGTTTCGCCACGCACCGCGCGAAGGCCAAATCCTTCACTCGCGTCATAGCTCGCCGTTTTCACCCGTCCGTCATCAAAAACCAAAGCTTCCGAACTGCGACGCTCCAAAAACAATTCGCCATCATCCGCGCCAGCAGTTGCATTTTGCAAAACGGAAAGGGCCGCAGCTTTATCTATTATCGTGTCGAAAGGGCGAAAACGATCATTGGGCATGGATATTCTCCAGATTTTACACCAAAAAGAGGTGAAGCGGCTGTTTGCCGCGCGTAAATTGCTTGTTCTGTTGCGTCTAATATGGTTTTTGACGCAACAAACACAATGGGATTCCAGCCGAAGGGCGGGATGAAGGCTATAGCAGGGGCTCTAAAGCCCGAGCGAACAGGAAACAACTATGCGATTTTTGACCAAGATTTCAGGCCTCTCAGCTTCGATGCTAGCGTTCGCCAGCGCAGCAAATGCTCAAGATGCATTGGGCAATCTAGAAGTTATCGGCAAACCTGTCGACAAAGCTACAGGCTTTCAATTCGCCGCGACCGAGGTTGCGCGCGAGCTTCAATGGCTCGATGGCATGATTCTCTATATCATCACAGCTATTGTGATTTTCGTAACGGGTTTGATCCTCTGGATCGCATTTCGCTACTCTGCCAAACGCAACCCAAATCCCGCGACATTCACACATAACTCACCCCTTGAAGTTGCGTGGACCCTTGTACCTATCGTGATCTTGGTCTTTATCGGCGCGTTCTCGTTGCCCGTTCTGTTTAAACAACAAACCATTCCAGTTGCGGACATCACGATCAAAGCCACTGGGAATAAATGGTTTTGGACCTACGAATACGTGGACCACGGTGTTGAATTCGACAGCTACATGCTCGGCCAGCCCGCGTCTTTGGAAGAAGAAGACGGCGACGTGACCCCATATGTGCGCGATGCTGCTATGGATGCTATGCTTGAGCGTCACGGCTATTCCCCGACGAGTTCCTCTTGGCGACAACAACTGCGCTTGTGATCCCTGTGAACAAAACGATTGTTGTTCAGGTGACAGGTGCTGACGTGATCCACAGTTGGACTGTTCCTGCATTTGGCGTGAAACAAGATGCGGTCCCTGGCCGTCTTGCGGAACTTTGGTTTGCTGCGGAAAAAGAAGGCGTGTATTTTGGCCAGTGCTCCGAGTTGTGCGGCAAAGACCACTCCTACATGCCGATTACGGTTAAGGTTGTGAGCCAAGAAGTTTATGACGAATGGCTCCTTGGCGCGATCGAAGAATATGCGGGTATCCCGCTGCCTCTTACGGTTGCCTCAAGCAACTAGACCAACCTATTCGAGCGATTTTGCGGTGTCCGTACAGGACGCCGCAGAGCCATTGACCTACCAAGATCTGCCCCAAGGAAACCCACATGAGCGACGCAAGCCTCCAGCCTCATACCTCCGCCGATACAGGCGAAGCCGGTTTCGGTGACTTTGTTGCCCTGCTGAAACCACGGGTGATGTCGCTGGTTGTTTTTACAGCCCTCGTTGGCGTGTTGGTTGCGCCTAATCCCGTGCATCCTTTTGTGGTTTTCACCTCTATTCTCTTTATTGCGCTAGGCGGCGGGGCTTCTGGCGCGCTGAATATGTGGTGGGACGCCGATATTGATCGCGTGATGAAACGCACCCAAGGTCGCCCCATTCCCTCAGGCAAAGTCGCCGAAGGCGAGGCGTTGGGCATCGGCATGGCGCTTTCGGGCATTGCCGTTGTCATGCTGGGACTTGCGGGCAATGTGTTTGCTGGCGCGCTGCTGGCCTTTACGATCTTCTTTTACGTTGTGATTTATACCATTTGGCTCAAGCGTTGGACGCCTCAAAACATCGTGATTGGCGGGGCCGCTGGTGCCTTCCCTCCGATGATTGGCTGGGCGGTTGCGACCGGTGGTATTTCCATCGAATCCATTCTGATGTTTGCGATTATATTTATGTGGACGCCGCCGCATTTCTGGGCGCTCGCGTTGTTTATGAATGACGATTACACCAAGGCCAAAGTGCCGATGCTAACGGTAACCCATGGCCGTAAATCCACCCGAAACCATATTTTGGTCTATACGCTTTTGCTCGCCCCTGTTGCGTTGAGCATTAGTTTTACCTCCATTGGCGGTCCAATTTACTTTGCGGTATCTGCCGTCCTGAATTTCATGTTTATCTGGGGAGCTTTTGGCCTTTGGAAACGCCAAGAAGCCGACGCGGAAGCTGACAAATACCAAAGCGAGCGTAAATTCTTCCGCTTGTCGCTTTACTACCTCTTTCTGCATTTCACAGCCCTCTTGGTGCAATCCGCCGTGGGCCCTACCTGGGGAGCGATCCTATAATGGCACCGCACGTTGAGCACGAACTTCACCAGCGCCGCCAAGGCCGCAACTACGGCGTCGGTGGGCTTTTACTGGCATTCGTCGTTATCGTTTTTGCCCTGACACTGGCCAAAGTGCAGCGCGGCGAACCGGTCGAAGCCTATGACCACACGCCGAGCCGGACCTTAGAGCCGGTAACAGGGGGCACTAACTGATGGCGATGAAAAACACCCATAAAACGGCCGCACAAGCAGTAAGCGTGGTGGTCATCATGGGCGCTCTCGCATGGGCCTCGGTGCCATTTTACAGCTGGTTCTGCAAAGTCACAGGCTTTGGCGGCACCACGGGCGTTGCCGCGGCTGGCTCTGACGAGATACTTGATCAAACCATTACCATTCGGTTTGACGGCAATGTGGCTGGCGGCATGTCGTGGGAATTCAAACCCGTTGTTCGGGAAATGGAAATCCGTATCGGTGAAACGGGCCTTGCGTTCTATGAGGCCACAAATCCGACCGACCGCGTTATCGCGGGAACCGCCGCCTATAATGTTGCCCCCTATGAAGCGGGTGGCTTTTTCACGAAAATCGATTGTTTTTGCTTCACCGAACAGGTGTTGCAACCGGGCGAAACCGTCATGATGCCGGTCAGCTTTTACGTCGATCCCGAAATCGTTACGGACAGGGATGCAAAATACGTGCATCACATAACCCTGTCCTATACGTTCTACGAAACCGAACTGCCTGAAGATGTGGCGAACCTCTCGACCACACCCGCGGCTAATGTTAACTAAGTCCCAAACAGGGGATCCCCATGGCACACGCTAAAAATCACGACTACCACATTCTCAACCCTTCGATCCTGCCGCTCTTGGGCGCATTATCGGGCTTCATTATGCTTTTCGGTGCGGTTATGTGGATGAGTGATATCACTCCGTTCATGTTCTTCATCGGCCTCGCGGGCGTCCTTTACGTTATGTACGCGTGGTGGAGCGAGATGGTGATCGAAGCCCAACAAGGCGACCACACGCCGGTTGTTAAAATCGGTCTGCGCTATGGCGTGATCATGTTCATCATGTCCGAAGTTATGTTCTTTGCTGCATGGTTTTGGAGCTTCTTCAAGGCCGCGATCTATCCAATGGGCCCAGATTACCCTGCGATTGATGGCGTTTGGCCTCCCATTGGTATCGAAACATTTGATCCTTGGCATTTGCCGCTGATCAATACGTTGATCCTCCTGTGCTCCGGTGCCGCAGCGACTTGGGCGCACCACGCGCTCGCACATGAAAATAACCGCAAAGACCTCGTAACTGGCCTTGCTCTGGCAATTGGTCTTGGTGCGTTGTTCACTGTGTTCCAAATTTATGAATATAGCCACGCGGCCTTCGCGTTCTCGGGCAATATCTACGGCGCGAACTTCTTTATGGCGACGGGTTTCCACGGTTTCCACGTTCTCATCGGAACAATCTTTTTGGGCGTTTGTTTGATCCGCGCTCTCAAGGGTCACTTCACGCCAGAAAGCCATGTCGGCTTCGAAGCTGCTGCTTGGTACTGGCACTTTGTGGACGTTGTGTGGCTCTTCCTCTTCGCAGCGGTCTACGTTTGGGGCGGCTAAATTTGACGGGGGCTTAACGGCGCCGTTACAAAATAAAAAAGGCGCGGGCATCGTCCGCGCCTTTCCAGTTTTAAGAAATGAGGTTGCACTCCATGCGCCGCAAAATGCTCATCCCTTTGATCTTTGGTTTGATTGGCACCGCGATTCTGTGCGCGCTTGGGACGTGGCAGCTCCAACGTCTAACGTGGAAAACAGAAGTGTTGACCGCGATTGATGCGAAAATACTGTCCGAACCCGTTGATATTCCGCTAAACGCGAACGAGGCTACGGATCAGTTCCTCCCCGTGCAGGCCAAAGGCGTTATCGGTCCTCAGGAAATTACCATCTTAGCCAGCGTTCAAAAAATTGGTCCAGGTTATCGGGTGATTGCGCCGCTGGAAATGGCCGACGGACGTCGCGTACTATTGGATCGTGGTTTCGTTGCGATTTCAGCGAAAAACGCGCCCCGCCCCGCCGTTGAGGCCGAAATTGTCGGTAATTTGCTTTGGCCCGATGAAATCAGTAACGCGACCCCGCAGCCAGACCTCAAAGCAGGCATCTGGTTTGGGCGCGATATTCCAGCCATGGCCGAAGCCCTTAACACCGAACCTGTCATGCTTGTGCAGCGCACGTCAACAGAGCCAAATTTGGTCACGACCCCGTTCCCTGTCGACTCGGCGGGCATCCCAAACAAACATTTGGAGTATGTTGTGACGTGGTTTGGGCTGGCGTTGGTATGGTTTGGGATGACAGCGTTCCTTCTGTGGCGTATCAGGCAGAGAACCGTCTAGAGGCGAGAGAAAAATGCACTATATTTCGACACGGGGCCAAGCGCCCGAACTGAGTTTTGAAGATGCGATGATGACTGGCCTTGCGCGGGACGGTGGCCTTTTTGTGCCTGCGGAAATCCCTGTCATGTCGCCAGACGACATCGCGGCCCTTGCGGGCAAATCCTACGAAGAAATCGCTTTCGCGGTGATGCGCCCCTTCATTGGGGACGCCTTCACGGACGACGAATTCAAAGCGATCATTGCACGGGCTTACGCAGGTTTTCGCCACTCCGCGCGCGCGCCCTTGGTGCAGTTGGATCAAAACCACTTTCTACTCGAATTGTTCCACGGCCCGACACTCGCCTTCAAAGACTTCGCGATGCAACTCATCGGGCAATTGTTTCAAGCGTCCTTGAGCCGTTCAGGCAAGCGTGTAACTATCGTTGGGGCCACATCGGGCGACACAGGGTCCGCGGCAATCGAAGCCTTTAAAGGCCTCAGCAATGTCGACGTTTTTATTCTGTTCCCGCACGGCCGCGTGTCGGAGATTCAACGTCGCCAAATGACCACCCCCACCGAGAGCAACGTCCACGCCCTCGCGATGGACGGTGATTTTGATGATTGCCAAGCCCGCCTCAAAGACATGTTCAACGACTTTGACTTCCGCGAAGGCGTCAAGCTCGCGGGAGTGAATTCGATCAATTGGGCACGAGTTCTGGCTCAGGTCGTCTATTATTTTTCATCAGCTGTGGCGCTCGGCGCGCCATATCGCGAAGTCTCCTTTACGGTTCCGACCGGCAATTTCGGTGATATTTTTGCAGGCTACATTGCCAAGAAAATGGGCCTGCCTATTCGCGAACTCGTGATTGCGACAAACCAAAACGACATTCTGCACCGCACCTTGGTAACTGGCGCCTACACCAAGGCCGAGACGATCCCAAGCAGCAGCCCCAGCATGGACATTCAAGTCTCCAGTAATTTCGAGCGCGCGTTGTTTGATATGTATGGTCGCGATGGCAATGCCGTGGCGCAACTGATGGAAGAGTTGAAATCAGGCGGCTTTAAAATCTCGCAAGGCCCACTCGAAGGCCTGCGCGAAACCTTCACCTCTGGCCGCGCTTCCGAGGAAGAATGTGCCGCAACGATCAAGGAAATGGCCGCCACAACGGGCCACGTCCTTTGCCCGCACACGGCCGTTGCGGTTAAGGTCGCAAAAGAGCATCTGGGATCGGTTCCCATGATCACGCTCTCAACGGCACATCCCGCTAAATTCCCCGCAGCCGTCGAGGCGGCCTGCGGTGTTCATCCTACGTTGCCCGCTCATATGGCAGATCTCGGCAACAAACCCGAACGCGTGACCCGCGTTCCAAATGATTTGGCCGCGCTTATGGCGTTGGTTCACGAAAGGCGCGCTCTTTGACCAGCCAACTTACAACTCTCGATAACGGGTTTCGCATTGTTTCTGAAAACATGCCCGGACTTAAAAGCGCGAGCATCGGCATTTGGGTGATGGCTGGCGGTCGCCACGAGCGGCTTGAGCAAAACGGCATCGCGCATTTTCTTGAGCATATGGCATTCAAAGGCACGACAACGCGCAGTAGCCTCGAAATAGCTGAAGCTATCGAGGATGTGGGCGGCTATATCAATGCCTATACCAGCCGTGAAATGACAGCCTATTACGTGCGTGTTTTGGGGCAGGACGTGCCCCTTGGCCTTGATGTTATTTCCGATATTCTGCTCAACCCGACGTTTTCCCCCGAAGAAATCGAGATTGAGCGTGGCGTGATTTTGCAAGAAATCGGCCAAGCGCTTGATACACCGGATGATGTGATTTTCGACTGGCTTCAGAATGTTTCCTATCCGGACCAGCCGATCGGAAGAACGATCCTAGGCCCCGAAGAGCGCGTGAAGAATTTCACCCGTGACGATCTGGTTGGATTTGTGAAGGAACGTTACGGTCCCGCACAAATGATCCTGTCGGCAGCAGGGGAGGTCGATCACGCGGCCCTCGTTGAAGCCGCGACCGCGCTTTTTGGCCATCTGCCAAATCGGGACAGCGCTCAGGAAGTCACGGCAACCTTTAAGGGTGGCGAGACTCGTGTTGAGAAGGATCTTGAGCAAGCGCATTTCGCGCTTAATTTCGACGGACCCAGCTATACGGACGACGCGATTTACACCAGCCAAGTCCTTGCCTCGACGCTGGGCGGCGGAATGTCGAGCCGCCTGTTCCAAGAAGTCCGCGAGAAACGGGGCCTTTGCTATACGATTTTCGCCCAGGCGGGCGCATTTTCGGACGGCGGCTCAACCACGATTTATGCGGGTACGTCTGGCGAAAAATTGCCCGAATTGGCCGAAATCACCGTGAGCGAAATTCGTCGCGCCGCCGAGGACATGTCGGAACGCGAAATCGATCGTGCGCGAACACAAATGAAGGCCGGAATGCTCATGGGCCTCGAAAGCCCGTCAAGCCGCGCAGAACGCCTTGCGCGAATGATTTCAATTTGGGGCCGTGTCCCAAGCTTGTCCGAAACCGTTACTAAAATTGATGCGGTTTCACGGCAAGGTGTCGCCGATATGGCCCGTGAAATGGCCGAAAATGCGCGGATTTCACTGGCCACCTATGGGCCAAACGCGAAATCGGTTTCAATCGAGGGTATCCGTGGGCGTTTGGTTGGCTGATGCTTTTTAAGCGTAGAAAAGTTCTGGTGGATTCGGAGCGCATGACGCTTCGACTGCCACAACATTCGGATTACCGAAACTGGGCCGCATTGCGTCACAACAGCCAATCTCACCTATCACAATGGGAACCCGCGTGGGCGGCGGATCATTTGACGCGTAAAGCCTTTACCAATCGTGTTTATTGGGCACAACGCGCTGTCACGACGGGAACCGCGTTGCCATTGTTTCTAACCTTGCGCCAATCGGGAGAGATTTTGGGGGCGGTCACTTTGGATAATATTCGCCGTGGCCCCGCGCAATCTGGCACACTTGGGTATTGGGTTGGCGAAGAATACGCGCGCCAAGGCTACATGCGCGAGGCCATCGAGGCCCTAAGTCACTACGCGTTTTCCACACTCGATTTGTCGCGCATTGAGGCGGCCTGCCTTCCTGAAAATGTCGCGTCGCGGGGCGTCTTAGAGAAGTCAGGTTTCAAGTATGAAGGGGTCGCGCAAAGCTACCTTCAGATCGCGGGACGCTGGCGCAACCATGTTCTATATGCCAATCTACGGGGCGATCGTCGGGGAGAACCGGCGTACGTTAGGAGGACCTATGCTCAATCCGCTCACCAATGATTTCGTCGAGAAGCTGTCTGCGATGTTGCCCGATAAGGCCCTGCGCCTTGCCACACCTGCCGACGTGGAGGAGCCGCGTGGTCGCTATATAGGTTTGGGCACACATGTCGCCACGCCAAGCACGGTAGAGGAGGTTTCCAAGATCATCACCGCCTGCAATGCGGCGCGGATTGGCGTTATTCCTTTCGGTGGCGGGACGGGTTTGGTTGGCGGGCAAGTTGCCCCCCAAGGGCCCCTACCTCTCATTCTCTCGCTTGAACGTATGACCCAAATTCGGGCAACTTACCCGCAAGAGAACGTCCTTATCGCTGAAGCCGGCGCGATTCTGGCCAATGTGCAATCTGCGGCACAAGCTGTGGATCGTTTGTTCCCACTGTCCCTTGCTTCCGAAGGATCGTGCCGTATTGGCGGTAATTTGGCGACAAATGCGGGCGGTTTGAATGTGTTGCGATACGGAAATACGCGCGATTTGTGTTTGGGGCTCGAAGTGGTGCTTCCCTCGGGGCAAATTTGGAACGGGCTGACGCGCTTGCGCAAAGACAACACGGGGTTTGATTTGCGCAATTTGATGATCGGTTCCGAGGGCGCATTGGGCGTGATTACTGCCGCCGCGCTAAAACTTTACCCGCGTCCCGCCGAAAACGGCACGGGGGTTTTTGTTGTAGAGGATCCGACGGCGGCGCTCGCCTTGCTTAATCTCGCACAAACCATTGCACCGAGCGAAGTTTCTGCCTTTGAACTCATTCACAAAACGGGCCTTGAGTTCCTTTCAGAGAAGCTACCGGATGTTCGGCAACCCTTTGAGAACAAACCAGAGTGGATGGTTCTGATTGACCTAGGAACTGCAAGAGGGCGTGATCCGGACGCTTTGCTCGAGCGCTTGTTTGAGGAAGGGCATGCGGCGGGATTGATTTCGGACGGAGCTATCGCACAAAACGAAGCACAGCGGCGCCAGTTTTGGGAGGTCCGAGAGCGGATTCCCCAAGCCAATAAGGCGATTGGCTCCATTGTCTCGCATGATGTTTCTCTGCCGCTTGGAAGTATCGCGGCCTTTGTCACCGAAGGGCTCGCGCGTCTTGCAAAGCTTGGCGATATGCGGGTGAATTGTTTTGGACATCTCGGTGATGGGAACCTGCATTTCAATGCCTTCCCCGCACGCGGGCGCGACCGCCACGAATACGATGCTATACGTGATGATATTCAGCGCTGTGTGCATGATTTGGTGAGCGAAATGGGCGGCTCCATCAGTGCCGAACACGGAATTGGACGCCTGAAGGCCAAGGACTTGGCACATTATGGTGATCCGGGAAAACTCGCGGCGATGCGGGCGATCAAAACGGCCCTTGATCCGAACGGAATCATGAATCCCGGAGCCGTCATCGGCAGTTTGAACGTGTAACAAAAAGATCAACGCCCCGCCACGAACGACAAGGCGTTGATCGGAACATGTAAGCAAAGGCCATCTGCTCCCAACTGACAAGCATGGGTCTAAGACTGAGATTTTAATAATCTCTTACTTCGAGAGACAATTACAGTCCGCCAAATTCACAAATCGATGTGACATCCATACCCATTTTTTCGAGCTTTTTACGTCCACCAAGGTCGGGAAGGTCGATGACAAACGCACAGCTCACGATTTCGCCCCCTAAACGTTCGATCAGCTTAATTCCGGCTTCGGCGGTACCACCTGTCGCAAGCAGGTCATCCACCAGAAGGATTTTTTCCCCTGGTTTGATGGCGTCATCATGAATTTCCACAATCGCTTCGCCGTATTCCAGCGAGTATTCTTCGCTGATCGTGGTACCAGGAAGTTTGCCCTTTTTACGCACGGGCACAAAGCCGACCGAAAGCTGGTGTGCAATCGCGCCACCAAGGATAAATCCGCGTGCCTCAAGTCCAACCACCTTGTCGATCCGCATGCCCGCATAGGGATGCAGCATTTGGTCTACCGCCATGCGAAACCCGCGTGGGTCGGCAAAAAGGGTTGTGACATCGCGAAAAAGGATGCCCTCGTGCGGGAAATCAACAATCGTACGAATGTAGTCTTGAACGGTCTTTTTTTGCATCGTTTTGTCCATTCTGCTTTCGAAAAAAGGGGGGCGAGACTATCGGTTGAGGACGCGGCCTGCGACGGCGTCGAGCTTGGCCACAAGGGCTGGGTCCCTTGCGTCGGGGGCCGTGAGAATGGCGTATTCCAGTGCCTTGTCACAGCCATGTTCACAATCGTCGCGCTGTGCTCCCAAGAGGACGGGCAGGCGTGCGACCAAGCCGCGCGCTTTGGTTGCATTGCCCATCAATGTTTGGATGATTTGGGTGACGTCGACCTCGCCATGATCGGGATGCCAGCTGTCGTAATCGGTGATCATCGCGACGGACGCATAGCAGAGTTCGGCCTCGCGGGCGAGTTTTGCTTCGGGCATATTTGTCATGCCGATCACGTCTGCGCCCCAGCTTTCGCGGTACATTTTACTTTCTGCGAGCGTCGAGAATTGCGGCCCCTCCATCGCCAAATACGTGCCGCCGTCATGGACAGTGATCCCTTGATCTTTTGCCGCCGTGAGGCAGGCCGCTGAGAGGCGCGGGCAGGTGGGAAGGGCGACGGAAATATGCGCGACGCAACCGGTGCCAAAGAACGATTTTTCACGCGCGAAGGTGCGGTCAATGAATTGATCCACAATCACGAAATCACCCGGGGCCATCTCTTCGCGGAAACTGCCACAGGCCGAAACCGAGATCACATCCGTAACACCAATGCGTTTCAATGCGTCAATATTTGCCCGATACGGTACGGTTGTCGGGCTAAGGCGGTGCCCACGTCCATGGCGCGGTAAAAAGGCCATTTTGACACCATCCAAAATGCCCGTCAAAACGGCATCACTCGGCTCGCCCCAAGGCGTTTCAACACGCGTCCATTCCGCGTTCTCAAGCCCGTCAATTTCATACAGGCCAGAGCCGCCAATCACACCAATCATCGTGTCGCGCATATCAAAATTCCTATTCTTCGCCGGGACGTTTGAGACTGAAAATCGTTTCAACACGCGCGTAGTCTTTATACCCCAGCCGCGCGAGTGGGCTGAATGTGGAAACATCAAAAACACCGTCCACAAGGCAACTATCGCGCAAATGCACCCCCACAACCTCACCGAAAACCGCGAAGTTGGCTTCACCAGGTAATTGAACGATCTTGGTCAGTTTGCATTCCAAATTCGCCGGGGCAAGGGCGACACGTGAGGCCGAAATAACTGAACATTCCGCTTTTTCAAGCTCCGCGAGGGAAAATTCGTCGACGTCTTTTGCATAGCTTCCCGAGGTCACATTCATCGCGTCGCGCATGGCATATTCAACGATGTTTACACAGAAAACACCCGTCTCGCGAATGTTGGCAACGCTGTCTTTTGTGCCGTCGCGGTCATCCTTTGCGCTCGTTGATGCAAACATAACCTGTGGTGGTTCATAGGCGACCGCGTTGAAAAACGAGTAAGGCGCGAGGTTGTCGTTTCCGTTTCTGTCCCGCGTGGAAATCCATCCAATGGGGCGGGGCGTGACAAGGGCATTAAATGGGTTATGCGGGAAACCATGCCCATTTTTAGGTTCATAAAACATTGGCGGCCTTTCTTGTGTTTGAACAAGAGGTAACGCTGTGCTAGTGGCGTTGCCAGAGAAAAAGAGCAGGTTCGCATCAGAACCCATTTTCGGAGCGCCGCGTGTACAGGATTGAACAAGAAAAACCGGCGGACCTGTGGGAAGTTGAGGCGCTTTACGATCTGTGCTTTGCGCCAGGGCGCGAGGCGCTGTCGTCCTACCGATTGCGTGAAGGCGTTTCGCAAGTTGCAGAGTTTTCCCTTGTGGTGCGGGACACCGATAACACCCTTGCCGCGGCGATCCGGTACTGGCCCGTTTTAGTCGGCCCGAAGGCGGCCTTACTCCTAGGCCCGATTGCGGTTCATCCGACTCGGCAGGGCGAAGGCTTGGGCGACTTACTGATGCGCACCAGCCTAGATTTGGCACGCGTCGCCGGATGGGAGCGGGTGCTCCTTGTCGGGGATCTGCCGTATTATCAGCGCTTTGGCTTTGACATCTTGCCAGACGTTGTCATGCCAGCACCAAGCAACCCTGCGCGTGTGCTGGGCTATTCGCTGACGTCGGGCGCGTGGGATATGTGTGTGGGGGAGGTTTGCAAATACGTCTCTCATGAGCGTTTTTGATCTTCTCGACACGATTATACTACCCCACTGACGCGGGATGGTCAAAATATGTAGCCTGTGCATGGCGCTGGAGACGTCAGCTCGAACCGATGGTTATCATGCTCTCATCCGCGGGTTGGTTGCCGCCTGACCATATTCGATGCGGGCTTGCCTCTCTCTAAGAACGGATATCTATCCCAACGTACGCCGAGGGTTCACCTATCATTGGCTGCCATCTCCAGCGTTCTGCACAGGCAGTCTGTTGTCTCTGTGCTCAGGTGGGGAGCGGCGTTTTCCGGGCGATGTCCCAAACGAAACCAGCCAATTCGCGGGCGATTGCTGCGATCACACGGGGCTGGGGTTTTCCTGCGCGGCTTAGATGCCGATACCGTTTACACAGACGGGTCTGTGCCTTCCAGCCAATGTCCTTGATCTGCTGTGGCAGGTGCGCGGATCGTTTGAGATAAGGGTGCCCTTCCTTTGGCGGATGCCTGTATGACCACCCTGCTTCGACCAACATTGTTCGGGCTAACGCATTGCCTGTTTTGGTCAATCGACCGCGCCGGATGGTCGATCCGCTGGAATGCTCGCTTGGCACCAATCCCAACCAGGCCATGAGTTGGCGAGGATTCTCGAAGCGGGTGATATCCCCAATCTCAGCCACAACGGTCGCCGCGATTGTCGTATTTATGCCGCGCAACGCCCGAAGCGCATCCACGACCGGGGCAAAACGCCAGCTTTTGATGGCCGTTTCGATTGTTTGGTCCAGCGTTGCAATACGTGCCTCGATCTGGTCGATGGCACGTTTGAGCTCCTCGAAGGCGATCTGCTGGTGCGGATATGGAAACTTACGCAATTCGGCCAGCCATCGGCGGTGCCGCTTCGTCCAATAGCTGCCGTTCCTGTACCGAAGGCCATGACGTAACAGAAAGCTCAGGAGCTGTTGTTTGGCCACCTTCAAGGCGTCCACCGTTTGTTTACGAGTGCGGATGAGATCCCGCATGGCCTCTTGTTCTTCGTCTGGCGTCCAGATTGGCGTGAGTTCCCCGGCACGCCAAAGCCGTGCCAACATTTCGGCATCACGTCGATCTGTCTTAATTCGGTCGCCCGCTTTGCGCGGTATTAGGGCTGGCGCAACAACGGCGCATTCAAACCCCAGCCTCGTTAGATGCCGATGCAAGCCATAACCACAAGGGCCCGCTTCATAGCAAAATGTTGGGATTTTACCATCGCGGCTCAGCGTTTTGGTCAGCCGTAATACAGTGTCTGCTGAATTGACAATTGTTCCATAAAACCGCATCTCGCCGCCACGACCTTCATCTGCCAGGGCAACCGCGATTGTATCCGCGTGGACATCTAAACCTACGTAAACTGTCTTTTCCATTTGTTTCCTCCTTCAAACTTTCCAGTCCGTCGAGAAGACACTGCGGCACTTAGTATGTCACCGCCGCAAAACGCTCATATGGTCTAGTCGTTTTGCAAACCGAAAAGTCTGCGCAGTCGCGGCAAAGTGTACATTAAGAGCGCGACGCAAAGTACCGTCACCGCGCCTGTTCCCGAATAAACGATAAATGCACCCAAGAGAGTGCTGCCGTTCAACAGGGCTGCAATGGCCGCGAGACCCGCGACAATACACGCAAAAATAAGAGGCCCAATCACAGGCGATCTCCAAACAAAAAATACTCGTAAAAAATGGCGCCAGAGATATTGGTTTTCCAGCTTAAAGGTTGGAGATCCACTCTACTACGGCAGGTCGAACAGATTGCGCACCAGAGGCGCGTGCCGCGTCGATAACCGATTTTGCTTCCGCGAGGTCAACGCGCCGCAACAGGTTTTTCACCGGACCAATGGAAGCAGGGCGCATCGAGAGGGCGCGAAATCCCATAGCCGCAAAGCAAAGGGCCTCGACAGGGCGACCAGCATCTTCGCCGCAAAAGGATATAGGAGTTCCCGAGGCAACACAGCGTTCGACGATCCCCTCCAAGAAACTTAAAAAGCTTACGTTCAACGTGTCATAGCGTTTGCGAACCCGTTCGTTCTCGCGGTCGGCAGCAAAGAAAAACTGTTTGAGATCATTCCCGCCCACGGAAATAAAGTCGCACATTTCAAAGAATTGCTCCGGCGCAAACGCCAATGAAGGGGTTTCCAGCATCGCGCCAATTTCGACGCGCTCTGGAAGAATATGTCCCAAACGGGCTTCGTTTTCGAGTACCTTCTCAAAAATCTCGCGCGCCTGAATATACTCATCGAATTGCGCCACAAACGGGAACATCACCGTCAAGGGACGCCCTTCGCAGGCACGGATGAACGCCTGCAGCTGCATGCGCATGACGCCAGGTTTGTCGAGCCCAAGGCGGATTGCACGCCAACCCATAGCGGGGTTTGGCTCATCCTGTGGCTTCATGTAGGGCAGCACTTTGTCAGACCCAATATCAAGCGTTCGGAAGTTCACCCGCTGCCCGTCAGCCGCGTTCAAGACGCGTTTATACAGCTCAACAAGTTCACCACGCCGCGGCATTTTATTGCGGACGAGGAACTGCAACTCGGTACGAAAAAGCCCGACACCCTGCGCGCCCGAGCTCTCAAGAGATGGTAAATCTGCCATCAGCCCTGCGTTCATCGATAGACGAATTTCAGTGCCATCGAGCGTTATTGCCGGCTTGTCACGGATGGACGAATAGCGCTCCGCAGCGGTTGTTTGCATTGCAATTTTGTCATGAAACGCAGCTTTGACGGAATCGTCTGGACGCAAATGAACGATGCCTTGCTCGCCATCCACAAGGATATAATCGCCATTGAGGGCTTCGGTCGTGATGCGGCTGGCGTTGATAATCAAAGGGATCGCAAGGGCGCGGGCAATAATGGTCGCGTGGCTGCCCACAGAACCTTCCTCTAGGACAATACCTCGAAGCGATCTGCCGTATTCCAGCAGTTCACCGGGGCCGATATTTCGTGCGACCAGCACAGCATTTTGTGGCATCTCCGCGCCGGTATCTTTGCCTTGCCCCGTTAGGATTCTAAGCAGCCGATTTGAGAGGTCGTCTAAATCGTGCAGGCGCTCGCGCAAGTAGGCGTCGGGCACTTGGCTCATCCGCGTACGGGCGGTGGACTGTTCTTTTTCAACCGCAGCTTCGGCAGACAGTCCACGCGAGATGTCTTCCTTGATGCGCCGCATCCACCCTTTGGAATTGGCGAACATCCGATAGGTTTCAAGGACCTGCAACTGTTCTTTGTCCCCTTGTACCGCACCGAGCAGCAATTCGTCCACGGAGACGCGCAAGGTATCTACGGCCGCATCCAGACGTATTTCTTCGGCCTGCGGGTCGTCGGCAATTGGGTTTGTGACCACGACGCGCGGCTCGTGCAAGTAGACATTGCCAACTGCGGTGCCTTCTTGGCCGACGCCGCCGCGGATCATAACCGGGTGTTGATGGCGGGCCGAGAGGGCTGCGCCGTCGCCCACGAAGGCCCCAAGTTCGGCCATTTCAGCGAGAACCATTGCCACAACTTCTAAGGCGTAAACTTCGTCTTCCGAATAGCTCCGAGCGTCCTTGGATTGGACGACCAAAACCCCGAGTGTTTCGCCCAATCGTTGCACTGGAATCCCAAGGAAGCTGGAGTAAATTTCCTCCCCCGTTTCTGGCATAAAGCGAAACCCACGCTCGCTGGGGGCGTTGGCGGAGTTGACGATACTACCGCTTTTAGCCACGCGCCCCACGAGGCCTTCGCCTAGGCGTAGCCGCGTTTGGTGGACCGCTTCTGCTTTCAAACCCTCGGACGCGCAAAGTTCCAAAGTGTCTTGGTCCCGAAACAAATAGATCGAACACACTTCAGTAGCGATCGAATCCGCGATTAAACTCGTGATCCGGTCGAGACGTTTTTGACCTTCGGAATCCTCTGCCAATGCCTCGCGAAGCCGCCCAAGCAGCTTTCGGCTCTCACTTTGGGTGGACTTTCCTGATAAATTGGGCATTTGGCCCCTTAATTATGGTGATTTGTGCAATTCAAAAACATCATGCAGGGCTTGGACCGCAAGTTCCATATATTTTCGGTCAATCAGCACAGATATTTTGATCTCGGAGGTTGTGATGACCTTAATATTGATCCCCTCTGAGTTGAGAGCGCCGAACATTTTGGCGGCGACACCCGCGTGTGAGCGCATACCGATGCCAACGACACTGACTTTCGCGACATCCGTGTCCGCGACCAAATCATGATAATTGATGTGGCCCCCAGCCTTGGCGGTTGCCATCGCGTTTTCGGCCCGCAGGACGTCTTCGGTAGGACAGGAAAAGGTCATATCCGTGCGGCCTTCCTCGGATATGTTCTGAACAATCATATCGACGTTGACGCCCGCTTCGGACAGTGGCCCAAAGATCGCGGCGGCAATACCCGGACGGTCCGCAACCGAAATCAAGGTCATTTTAGCTTCGTCGCGGCTATAGGCGACGCCTGATACTACATTGCTTTCCATGATTTCCTCCTCGTCGCACACTAGGGTGCCGGATGTGTCTGTTTGTTCGTCAAAGCTCGAAAGGACGCGCAATTTCACTTTATAGCGCATGGCCAATTCCACAGAGCGGGTCTGAAGGACCTTGGCGCCCAGTGACGCCAGTTCGAGCATTTCTTCAAAGGCGATTTTGTCGAGTTTGCGTGCCTTGGAACTGATGCGGGGATCGGTAGTATAGACGCCATCCACATCGGTATAAATATCGCAGCGCTCCGCGCCAAAGGCCGCAGCAAACGCCACAGCGGTTGTGTCCGAACCACCGCGTCCAAGCGTCGTCGTCCGCCCCTCAGGGCTCACGCCTTGAAAGCCAGCAACAACTGCAACGCGCATACCTTCGGCGAATTTTCCGTTGATGTTCTCGGTGAGAATGTCTTCGATGCGGGCGGCGCTATGCGCAGACGTCGTTTTGACCGGAACTTGCCAGCCTTGCCAACTGCGCGCCGGAACATCCATTTCCTGAAGCGTGAGGGCCATAAGCCCCGCCGTGACCTGCTCACCCGAACTGACAACGGCATCATATTCACGCGCGTCAAACATAGGGGAGGTCTCGCGAACCCACCCGACAAGCTCATTCGTTTTGCCGGACATCGCCGAAACAATGACGATGACGTCATAGCCATTCGCGACTTCGACGCCAACACGCTTTGCGGCGCGGCGGATGCGATCGAGGGTGGCAACGGACGTGCCGCCAAATTTCATGACCAGAAGAGGCATGGATGCTCCTTTAGGGTTAAACCGCTGGTGTCTTATGAGGAAGTTTGGTTCAGCGCAAGCGGGGAAGGGTCAGAAGGGGCGTTCAGTGGCGATTATTACGCTAAATGAGTGCCGTTTGCCCCTAATTTGTCTTACGCGCGGGAATAAAGGGGAGGGGAGCCACGCTTATGCCGTCTTCGATTAACGACAGGGCTTCTGCCATATTTGCCTCGCCATAGATTGTGCGCTCTGGGGTGTCGCCTTCATGCATCGCGCGCGCTTCTTTGGCGAAATTCTTGCCAACGTAGTCTGAGGTGGCCTCGACATGGGCCTTTAGTGCGGCAATTTTGGCCTCAAGTTCTTTTGACGGTTTTTGGAAAAACTCAGATTTATCCGACGGTACCGGAAGGGATGAAGCGTCTGTCTGTGGCGTCTCACCCTCCTTGGTCGCCTTGCGCGCCGTTTGAACCTGAGGGGACATCAAAGTTTTGACGACATCCGTTGAGCCGCAGGCTGGGCACGACACCATTCCCGCCGATTTGACCTTGTCAAATGCAGAACCAGATTGAAACCAGCTCTCAAAACAGTGGTCGTGGTCGCATTTCAGGGCAAAGCGGATCATTTCGGGCCTTTCAAGCTATCTGCAAACTAGTTTTGCCGTAACAAGGTTAACATGGCCTTGTAAATATCCCAAACAACACCTGAATCTGCATTTAGAAATTTTCTGGCGTGAAACCGCGCAGAATTTTTCCAAGTTCAGGGTCAGAAACCATACTTGCTGCCTTCTTACGGCTCACCCATTTACGTTTGCGCTGGCTTTTTTCGGGAAACTTTTTCGCGGTACGCTTCACCTGCAAGGCAAAAAGGGAAACCATAACCGGAAGGATTTCGCCCTTAGTTGCCTTTTTAGTATGCGAATACAAGCCAATACAAGCGTCACCCATAACGCCGATCGCGCCCGCTTCTTCCCACGCCTCAATGGCGGCCGATTGGGCGGGTGTTTTTCCGTTGATTGGCCAGCCTTTGGGAACAATCCACAGGCGAGAGCGTCGGCTTGTGATCAAGAGTATCTGGATTTTTCCATTTGCAACGCGATAGCAGATAGCGCCAAATTGCGTGCGCAGATCATATTTACTCTTTAGAGAAAGGGCCGATCCCTTTTGTATGTTCTTAACCATGTGAGCCTTTTCATGCCCTTAAGTACACCAACAAGCGCCAATGCGGGCGCGCCTAATTTGTCTATGCTTGTTTCAGAAGTTGCAAGGGAAACCTAGAGTTTTCCTTTTGAAACCGTAAAGTAAATGCCCCATGGCGCTAGGTGTTTGGATTTGTTGCGAAAAGTAAGAGTTTGAAGAAGACTGACTTCAATTTGAATGAAATTATTTTCAAGCTGGGCAAAAAAAGCGACCAGTTTTAAATTTCTTGTAAGAGTTTCCCATTAGCAAAAAGGCAAGAGTGCGCAGTTAGGTCGTCTAGCGTCATGCACTTCCCCAATAGATCGTCTCAATGAGGAACCGGTATGAAAGTGATATCTATTTTTAAGAACCTTAAAGGCACCACGCGAACGGTTTTCTTTAGGGTCTCCGCAATTGTTGCCCTTTGCACCGCCGCTGTTGCAGGCACAATGACGGCGTTATCGCTGGATGCCCAGTACAATGTTGCTCGAGAAAATACGAAGGAACTCGCAATAAATCTCACATCCTTTTCGGCAGTTCAAAGTGCGGGCTCGATAAGGTTTGCAAACCCGCAGGCTCTAGAAACGATCATCCAGGGCGCAGTTCAGTCCTCTGGCGACTCCGCGTTGGAAGCTATCGTTCTGGATGCAAAAGGGGAGGTCTTGTATACATACTTGGGACAAGAAGTTTCTGTTTCAGATCTCAAAAACTTAGCGACGAAAGCGATGGAGACGGGTAAAATCGAGACCGCTGGAGATGGGTTTTACGTGGCGGTCCCATCGCTATTTGGCAAGGACAGCAGCGTGGTAGGTGTTGTCGCTATGCTCTGGAGCCCAGATCCAGCGATCTCACACATAGCGGATCTTCAAAAAAAGACAAACCTCATAGCAGGGATAGTGTTCCTTGTTGCTCTTGTCATTGTTTCGATTTTGCTGCGTGGCTTTTTGTCAAAGCCGTTGGTACGTCATCGCACGGCGATGGATGATGTTGCGCATGGAAATTACACAATCGAGGTTCCAAACCTCAAACGCAAAGATGAAATCGGAGACATCGCGCGAACCCTCGAAGACTTTAGGACAACCCTATTAGAGGCGGAAGCGACGTCTCGAGAGAGCTTGTTTAAGGGGGCCGCATTTGAATCGTCATCCTCTGCTATGCTGATGGTAGATCAGGACCTAACGATTAACTATATTAACAGTGCCTTTTCGAAGATTATGATGGCAAACCAAGAGAACCTTTCCAGCAAACTCAAAAAGCTAAATCCGTCGGAAATTGTTGGTAAACATTTCTCGATTTTTCACGGAGAAGGTAGCGGGGCGGAAAGTATTCCGGAGGATTCAGACAATCTTCCACATATATCCGACATTGTCATGGGCGAAACCCGTGTGGAGCAATCGATCAACGATGTAGTCGACGTTAATGGAAATTCGATTGGTCGAGTCATTGAATGGAAAGATGTAACGGAAGAACGGCTGAATCAGGCAATCCTTACATCGTTGGATTCCAGTCAAGTGCGTGTGGAGTTCAACGCCGACGGAGAGCTGGTAAAAGCTAACGAAAATTTCTGCAGTTCTTACGGGAGCGAAGAGACTCAACTTCTCGGCCACCATTGCCGTGATGTTTTTGCGGAAACTTCTGAGATTTCGGGCGAAGAAAGAGATTACTGGCCCGCGCTTTCAAAAGGCAAGCCGTTTTTTGGACAGTTTGAGTGCAGCATCCCTTCTGGTGAAAGCCTTATTTTTGACGGAAGCTTTAGCCCCGTAACTGGTCGACAGGGAAATGTGAACCGTCTGGTCTTTATCGGTACAGATGTCACAACCACACAACGGGAAATCCAAAGAGCTGAAGAGCAGCGGAAGGTCTCAACTAAAGAACAGGATGCGGTTGTCGAGGGTCTACGAGCGGGTCTCAATAGTTTGTCCAAAGGTGACCTAACAGCATCAATTGAAATAGAGTTTTCACCACAGTACGAGCAACTCCGTAGTGACTTCAATGAAGCGATTGACGCCTTGCGAAAAGCCATGGGGAGTGTTGTTGAAAATTCTGAAATGATCCGGGGGGAAACCAACGAAATTTCCAAGGCGGCAGACGACCTTTCTCGACGCACCGAAACCCAGGCAGCAACCCTTGAGCAAACCGCGGCTGCACTAGATGAAATGACATCCTCAGTGAGTTCAGCGGCGGAAGGGGCAGGTATCGCGCGGAAAATGGTAATCGAAGCGCGTGATAATGCGGAGGCCAGCGGTGAAGTGGTTCGTGAAGCAGTCGCAGCGATGAGCGAAATTGCAAGCTCTTCACAACAGATTTCAAAGATTACCTCGGTAATTGACGAGATTGCCTTTCAAACAAACCTTTTGGCCCTGAACGCAGGTGTTGAGGCGGCGAATGCGGGCGACGCAGGTCGAGGATTCGCAGTAGTGGCAACCGAAGTGCGTGATCTTGCTCAACGGTCGTCACAAGCCGCGAGCGAGATTAATGCTCTCATTTCAGCCAGTGAGGGGCATGTAAAACGAGGTGTGCAACTCGTTGATCAAACGGGTGATGCATTGAGGGGGATTTTTGATCGCGTGTCTGAAATCTCGACACATGTAGGAGAAATTGCTGTATCAGCAGATGAACAATCTCGAGGCCTTGCGGAAATAAATATCGCAGTCAACCAACTAGATCAGGTCACGCAACAGAACGCCGCAATGTTTGAAGAAACGACTGCCGCAAGTCACGCATTGACCAGCGAGGCTGAGAACCTCGCGACGACTATGGCCCAATTCCTTTTATCTCGCGAGGGGGAGGCCGCTCGAAGACCACCTCAAATGCAAAAAAACGAAGTTCAAAGGCCAGCTGAAGAACCAACGGCGAATGTAAGAATGGTGGGGAATGGAGGCCAAGTGCTTTCCTCAACCGCTGAGAGTTGGGAAGATTTTTAGTTCGAAAACAAGCAAACTGTTGTCCAATTAATTATTGGGCAACAGTAAAAATTCGAGTCGATTTTTTTTCTGCATTAGTCAGCAATAAATGTTTTTCATAAACCCATCGGTCTTTGCCTAAATGCGTTCGATTGTGGTATTAGATTCACGCCAACTGACCTGCGCTCCAAGTTGCCTCCAAGCTGACCGCAGTCCTCGGGGTAAATGTGAACTTTCCGCCGACCTTGGACAGCTGTGGACCTGTCACGGTTTGATGCCGCCCCAAGTGCTCGTTTAAGCCACTTTCCGTTCGAAAGCGACGGGACTTTTCCATCCCAGTGCTGAATGGCGCCGTCGCGGATTGTAGAACCCATTGATGTATTCAAAAATCGCCATCTCAGCCTGCCTGCGGGTTTCCCAAGTGTCGCGCCAGATCAGTTCAGCTTTGATGGTTTTGAAGAACGTTTCCACTGCCGCATTATCATAGCAATTCCCTTTGCCACTCATCGATACCTTGAAGCCATGCAGGCGCAGAATTTTCTGGTAATCGTGGGAACAATATTGGCTGCCCCGGTCCGTGTGATGGAAACAGCCCTTGGGTGGTGCCCGAAAGGCTATTGCCATGTTCAATGCCCGGATGGCCAGATCGCATTTCATTCGGTTACTAACCACTGCCCGACAGTCGAAACGCAGTATCGATGAGAGGGAGCCCAACCGACCACTCGGCGCGAATGCAGATCCAAGATCACAGCAAGATAGAGCCAGCCTTCTCGCGTCCAAATATAGGTGATGTCAGCTGCCCACTTCTGGTTTGGTTGCTCAGCGACAAAGTTCCGATCCAGTAAGTTAGGCGCGATGTTGAACTTATGATTGCCTCCTCTCGGGCATGCTGCGCATACCCTGCCGGGCAGTGGTCCGTCGTTGCCTTGTGTTTCCGCGTTCTGATCACTGATATGCCGTTCTGGCGCATCCACTGACCGGCAGTTGGTTGCAAAGCAATCAATGAGAGGGGAACGGCCGACGCGGCGATGCCCGATGTCCAAACCAACTTCTTTCAGTTCTTCAGTCATGCGCGGCCTGCCATAGCTGCCAAGACTGAGACGGGATTGTTCTTTGATGTGGGCCAACGTGACCATATCAGACCGCTGCCTGCGACTGGCTGGACGGTTACGGAACGCCCGTAAGCCGCGTGCGCTGACATTCATGACATGGCACATACGTCCAATGGAAAATGCAGATTGGTGTTCTTCCCCTCTCATCGATACTGCATATCGACTGCCGGGCAATGAATGAACCTAAACCTCACGGCTTTTGGCTCGCGAAGAACACCGTGGCCTTTTTTAGGATGTCCCTTTCCTCCTTGAGAATACGGTTCTCACGTCGAAGCCGGCCATTCTCCTGAGCCAGTCCCAAATCCTCCTTCGGCACCACATCCGTGTCTCGGTACGCTGTGATCCATTTGTTCAGCGTCGACACACCGACACCAAGATCATCAGCCACTTGCTTTTGGGTAAGCCCACTGGTCAGTGCGATCCGCACCGCATCTTCCCTAAATTCGTCTGTTCGTTTCAGTCCCATGCTCAGTCTCCTTCGTTGCAGTAAATGCTATCAAAGGAGCGGCATCAAACCGTGACAGGTCCACTGAAGTGGTCCGGCAAAACTGGACAGCGTGCTAAAGTGTACCCAACACGAATGAATAGATACGAGAATGACGAAGCGGTGGAACTTTTCAGACAAGTTTAAGGCTGCTGTGGTGTTGGAAGCGCTCCGTGGAGATAAGAACAGTGCAGGAGATGGCGCTTGGATTAAGGCATTGGTTAGATCTTGTCTGAAACCCTCGTGGCGGCACAAAAGAAATCTGGCGAGTGAAACGATGTAGAAAGCCAGCCTACTCAACGATGCCGTCGAAAAGAGCACAGGTCTCTGGGCGTGGAAATAGACCGCGAAATCAACCTTCCGAACAACATGAATTTGAGTGAGGTTACGCTCCGCCAAAAAAGGTTATTGAAAACTGTCCCTTGAGGCCTGCTCAGTCACAATTAGCCTATGTGAAAATTCCGCGACTTAAAATCTGTGTTTAAGGTTAGAAGTGCGTTAGGTCGACTGCGCGTAAAAATACCCAAAAACTGCGGCGAGCCCCAAGGCCAAAAGGACTGAAAATCCGATTTTCCATGCCGAATATGGCCTCTCGCCTTCTACGCGGCCAGTTTGGCCATTTACAACAAAACGGTATGTTTTGCCTTGATACTTATAGGCTGCGAGCCAAACCGGTAGAAGAATGTGTTTAAAAGTTACGTCGCTAACGGAGGTTTCGATTGCGCCAACCTGTTGGCGATCCCCGCCGATATCAAACTTCACATCGCGTAAAATCTGGCGATCCATTTTCTCTCGCGCAAACGAGAATCCATTTTCCAAGTCGATTGAGTAACCTTCTGCCTTGAAACCCGCGAGGTAAAACGCTTGAAACGGTTCCAATCCGCTTAGATCCCATGGCTCCAACGCCTGTGTATAACGGGTCGGCAAAGCTTTACTGGCGAGCACCAAAACATCATCAAAAAGACGCGAAACGCGGCCTGATACTGGGGTCCATCGAACCTTGGTTACGTTGCGTTGAACTTTTTTTCCATTTTCAAAATGAGTCGATGTTGTCTGATACTCCGTACCACGTTGCCCCGATACCGCGACCTAGTATCTGCATCAAATGTCCAGTAGGGAACGTATATTCCCTGCATTCTTCGCCCTTTTCTTGCATATGCTTTTAGTCCATTCGGAGCGAACCATAGCCGTCCAAGCCATGTAGACATCGCATCGTGGGCGGTTGTTTCTTCGAGTTGAAACGGGAGGACAGCACTTGGCTTAATCTGACGGTGAGAACCAGTATCAACAACAACCGGAGTGGCGCAAAAAGGGCACTCGGATGCGTGGTTTTCTCCGTCAAACCCCACCTGCGCCCCGCAATTGGGGCAACTTGTGACGCGGTTCTCTTCCATCTCGGCGGATGGCAGCGCATCTGCCAAAGCAGATTTGAAATCCAATTCAAGAATGGTCGTTTTGGGCTCCACACGGTCTTCTTGGAAGCCGCATTGATTGCATGTGAGCACACCTGTTTTGGGAGAAAACCGCAGGTCTGCCCCACAGTTTTCGCACGGAAATAGGTGTTCCTCTTGAGGCGTATTCTCAATGGTATTCATAACGCAAAACGCTCCGATTCTCTGACTATTCGGCACCAGGAGGGGGAGGTGGCATTATGGTGAACAAAGTAGCGAGCGCCCCAATTTCAGAAGCCTTTTTCCACCCGTCTTGCCCCGCAGTCCAAACAAATGTTTCGCGTGTGAGCTGCCCATCCTGCGCCATGCGTCCCATTGTTGCCCGCGAAAACGGGCCGGATGTCTCGCCATTGTTTGCTGTATGCCACACGTGTTCAACCGGCGCGGGCGGGGGAGTTGCGGGAGCCGCTGCCTGCACAGGATGCGCGCCCCATGGTCCAGCAAATTGGCTCGCCATCGCCATGCCCATGCCCGCACCAAGCCCTGCGGCCATACCGCCGCCTGCGGGATTTTGGGCCGCCGTGGTCATGGCTTCAGCGGCGGAAAATTGCGTGTATTTCCCCAAGTCACCCGCGAGTCCAACAGAGGTGCGTTTATCCAAAACAGCTTCGACGGCGGGCGGGAGGCTGATGTTCTCAATGTAAAGTTCGGGGATCGAGAGGCCGTATTCCGCCAGCGTTGCGCTGATTTGGGCGGCAACAAGTTTACTCAGGTCGCCGGTGTTCGCAGCCATATCGAGGACAGGAATGCCAGAGCCCGCGATGGAGCGACTAAATTCCTGAACAATGATATTGCGAATTTGGAAGCTAATTTCATCCATCGTAAATTCGCCGTCCGTCCCAACGATTTCACGCAGGAATACCCCGGGATCCGTCACGCGCACGGAATAGGTTCCATAGGCACGCAGGCGAATAGGGCCAAATTCGGGGTCCCGACACATAATCGGGTTTTTGGTGCCCCATTTCAGGTCGTTAAAGCGCGTTGTATTTACGAAATAGATTTCGGACTTGAACGGACTTTCAAATCCATGATCCCAGTGTTGAAGCGTTGTCATCACGGGCATGTTGTTGGTTTCCAACATATAAAGCCCGGGGGTGAACACATCCGCCATTTGGCCTTCGTGGATGAAAACCGCCGATTGACCTTCACGCACCGTCAGCTTTGCCCCGTATTTTATCTCGTGACCTTCCCGTTCAAAACGCCAAACCATTGTGTCACGCGTGTCATCCGTCCATTGAATGACGTCAATAAACTCACCCGTTAAAAAATCAAAAATTCCCATTATATTCTTCCAATCTTTTCAGGTGTTTCGGGGGCCATCAGCTCGCGGGCAATTTGATCGACAATCGGGCGGGCTGTTTGCGCATCCATTCCGGGGGTAAGGCGCGGATCATAGAGAATGCGCAAAAGGTATTCATCATGCGTGGTTAAAAGCCCAAATTCTTCGTCGTCGTTGAAAATGGAGGGGCGCGCGGCGTCGCTGTCATTTGAAAGGCCAAGGCTTTGTGCGATTTCCTCGTGAATACAGGATTTGCGCAGGAGGTCGGGATGTTCGTCCCGAATGATCACAAGCGCGCGCCCGATGTATTTGGAGGCATGCCCCTCGCTGTAGGATTGCGCGATACACAGGTCATTTTTCGTAATTTGGGTGAGCGCTTGTATATCGACGTTCGAAATTTCAGGGATGATTTCCTGCAACAATGGACCCGCCGCGAGGCGTTCATCTTCGTTTAAGATCAACACAAATAAGTTGGCCGATTGCCGTGATCCCATTTGAATCGGATGGCCGGTTACGCGCTCCAAACGGCTTGCAAAACGCTTAACTTCCGCTTGATCCGCGCGTTGTTGGGACGGCGTTAGGGTTTCACCAAGGATAACGTTTATGACCACGGGGTTTTGCCAACGGCGCATTGGGAAAGCGACTTCCTGTGCCACGAGCCGTCCGTTGACCATGGAAAACTCCGCAAAAAAAGCGATTTTCATGAAGTTTTCGGCTAGATCGTTGGCAGTAAACGCCACATCCACACCGCCGCCATCTGTCCGCAAAAGCCCCTTCACAAGAAAGTCTTCTTGCAGCCGGCTAAAGCTATTCAGGTAGAATTGACTTAACTCTGACCGCCCTTTGGGTGGCGCGACCGGTTTAGGCTCCGGTGGCTTGCTTGATACCACGTCTGCCTCGCACCCCAAAAGGAGCGAGAGGCCGATGACGAGCATTGCCAGTTTTATCGGAGCTTTTAGCTTCATTCGCTTCCGACAGCCGCCCCAATCTGATGCCCCGTACCGTCGTCGCGTGATTTCGCGGCCGCCAAAGTTTCCTTGAGGTCTTTCTCCATTTTGATCAGTTCGACCTCGGCCTCCGCACGGCGCCGTTTGCCTTCGTCCGCAAGCGCGAGGCTATCGTTAATCGTACCAATAAGCTCTTGGTTGGCAATCTTAACCGCTTCAATATCAAACACACCGCGCTCCATCTCTTTGCGCACAACCGTGTTCGCCTGGCGCAAATTGGTTGCATTGGAGGTGAGTAATTCATTGGTCAAATCATTGGCGTCACGCACTGCATGCGCGGCTTCGCTGCTGCGTTGAATCGTAACGGCTTGCGCGAGTTGCGTTTCCCAAAGGGGAACTGTGTTCACCAATGTCGAGTTGATTTTCGTGACCAAAGATTTGTCGTTTTCTTGCACAAGCCGAATGGACGGAAGGCTTTGCATCGTAACTTGACGCGTGAGTTTGAGATCATGCACGCGGCGCTCAAGGTCGTCTCGCGCAGATCGTAAATCGCGCAGTTCTTGCGCAACCATCACGGCGTGTTCAGGGTCCGCGGCGGTTACTTCACCCTCTTTCTTGGGAATATCGGTACCGTCCAAAACTTCCAGTTTTTCCGCTCCGGCGGTGATGTACAGCCCAAGTTCATCATAGAAATTCAACGTTTTTCCATAAAGCTGATCTAGGGATTTGATGTCTTTGAGGAGCGTGTGTTCATGCGCCAATAGATCGTCGGTGATTTTATCGATCTGGCCCTGTACGTCTTCAAACTGTGCAAGGAATTGGGCGAAAGGTGCGGCTTGGCCCGTGATTCTTTCCCACCAGCTTCGCTTGCGGCGGACGTCCAGTTCGGAAACGCTAAAGCCACGAATTGCCGATACGATGCCACTCAAACTGTCGCCTGCGGGGCCTACATCCTTGTTTTTAACATCCGCCAGCATGGCTTGGCTGATGACCTGAAGTTCGGCTTGGGCTGAGGATCCGAAATTCACGATCGACCCCGTGTCACTCATATCTAACTCGTCCATGCGCCGCTGGATTTCCGCGGCAATGGGGGCGGGCGCGGCCTTAAGCGGCACCAGATCGGTCTTGGGCTCTGGCAATTCAATGGCCACAACTTCATCAACCAATGGCTTGGCTTTTTCGGCTTCTTTGCGAATAGTTTCGGTCATACGATTTCCTCGTTACAAATTTTCGCGAGCAAGGCGCTCACGAAGAACCTCAATTTCAATATCTAGGTCGACGGTATTGTCCTCGAGCAGTTTTGAAATGCGTGCAGCAAAATTGTCGCCTAAATATTCTAGTAATCCCTCATAGTCCTCGCGGGCTGTTTGGTTTTGATTGCGGTTGTAGATGTCGGCAAATTTGATGGTCGCGTCGCGTGCCGCCTTAAGATAGACGCCCATGAATTTTCGCGCCGACGTTAAATCACGCGGGTCTTCTTCCACGGTTCTAAACAATTGGCGGGCAACGTCCGCAAAATCTTGGACTTGAGCGATCAATCGGCGGTCCTCTGTACGCTTGATGGCGGCATCCATGCTCGTCAAATAGCTCTCACCTTCTTGGACAACGCGTGCAACGCGGTCTTGCTGAAACAGGTCGACCCCATCCGCGCCTTTGTCTTTCATTGGGTCTAACCCAAAGGACGCTATGTGTAGAATAAAGCCAAGGACGCCAAAAATAATGACCGCCAAAAAGGCGCTCCCACCCGCGAATCCCGCGACAGACAGGCCTGCGCCCATCGAAATCGCTGCAAATAATTTTCGGGGAAAAGCAGGTCGGCGGGCGACGCTTCTAGCGTCATAGGCTTCTTGGGCGGCAACACCTTCTCGGGTTAGCCAAGCGGCGCCAAGAAGCATCGCGACCGCAAGAAGGGATGTTGCCATTTCTGTGGGTGACCGGAAAAATGCAGCTATGGCAAGCGGAACTGGCGCTGCGAACAACAGGTTAATTCGTGCTCTTGCGGGCGCAGGCTTCTTGCCACGAAACGGATTGGGCGTGTCCGTCTTGGAGGACGAACCTTGGGGGCTAAACTGGCCACCATACCGCTGTGCCATTATACCGCTCCCGAAAAGGTCACATAAAGGACGAGCGCAAGTAGCAGGACAAATGAGAGCTTTTTAAGTCCGGTCTCTGCCATAAGGTCCCTCAATTAGATGTGTAGAAACATTTGTTATCTATAAAGCACTTTAGGACTTCATGATAGCAAAAGGCCCCGAAGTTGAAAGTGTATTTTCAATATAAGTGTGTTCTCTGGCGAGCCTTCGCCAGAGAATTGAGGTCGTTAAAGGGAACGGCTCAAAAAAAAACGGGCGGATACGGGCCCTTTTGGGCTTACCTGCCACGCGGTTTTCCGTGCGGTTTACCACTCGGACGGGAAGGCGCGGATTTTCCACCGCTTCGATCGGGGAAGGACCGTTTGTCCGCAGGTTTACCCGTGCGTTTGCCGCCGCCCCGTGGACCTTTGCTGGCAGGAGCATCAAGCTCGGTCCCGTGACGCGGCATTTTGCCGACGGGTTTTCGTTGGCGCACGATGCGAGGTTTTTCGGCTTCTTCGGCCAAAGGCTCTTGGCCAAGTTGATCGCGAAGAACGCGGGTTTTAACTTCTTCAATCTCGCCCGGTTTAAGCTCGCCCAGTCGAAACGGCCCATAAGACACGCGCAACAAGCGGTTAACCGTAAGACCAACGGCAGCCAATGCGCGGCGAACTTCACGGTTTTTGCCTTCCCGAATCGATACAGTGAGCCACGCATTGGCCCCTTGTTGGCGATCAAGGCTGATATTCATCGGTTGGAACTTTTCGCCATCAACGACGATTCCGGCACGCAGGGGGGCCAAGGTCTCTTCCGTCGGACGTCCGTTTACGCGCACACGATAGCGGCGCAACCAGCCCGTTGTAGGAAGCTCAAGTTTGCGTTTAATACCGCCGTCGTTGGTCAGAAGGAGCAATCCTTCGGAGTTGATATCGAGGCGCCCGACACTTAAAACACGGCCAAGTTCCACAGGAAGCGTGTCAAAAACTGTTTCACGATCTTTTTCATCGCTATTGGATGTCACAAGGCCCAGCGGTTTGTAATAGAGCCAGAGGCGGGCGTGTTCAGGTTCGGAAATGGGCTGGTCATCAACACAGATTTTGTCCGCCCCCGTCACGTTCAACGCGGGGCTCTCAATAATCGTACCGTTCACCGACACGCGGCCTGCTTCAATCATGCGCTCCACTTCGCGGCGCGATGCGACGCCTGCGCGAGCCATAATTTTGGCGATGCGTTCGCCGGTTTTTTCACTAGAATTTTCCATGACCCGCTTTACCTCACCATTTGGGAAATAGAAAGCCGCTTGGCACGTGGCGACGAAACAGGCACAAAGCAGCATGCAACCGTTTCAAAGCTATATGAATCTGGCCCTTTTGGAAGCCAAATCGGCCGCCAATCGTGGCGAGGTGCCGGTCGGCGCCGCTTTGGTTGGTCCCGACGGGAAGGTTTTGGCCGTCGCAGGGAATCAGACGCGTGCGGCTTGTGATCCCACCGCGCACGCGGAAATCCTCGTTCTGCGCGAAGCGTGTCGCATGTTAAAGTCTGAGCGGCTGTCTGGTTGCGACCTCTACGTCACCCTAGAGCCGTGCCCGATGTGTGCTGCTGCAATTTCAGCAGCACGAGTTCGGCGCTTATATTACGGCGCGAGCGACCCCAAATCCGGTGGGGTCGAGCGCGGGCCACGTATATTCGCGCATTCCCAAGCGCATCACGTACCCGAAGTATATGACGGAATTGGCGCGCGTGATTCCGAAGAGTTACTCAAGAGTTTCTTCCAAGAAAGGCGCTAGTTTTTAACCAGCGTCCCCCACAGATCATATTCGCTGGCTTCGTCGACCATGACTTTGACAATGTCGCCCGGCTTCAGATTTTCAAACCCTTCGTCGATGAACAAGTTGCCGTCAATTTCCGGAGCATCGGCCTTTGTGCGACATGTCGCGGCTTCATCGTCGACTTCGTCCACGATGACTTCTTGCACAAATCCAACTTTTTTCTCCAGCTTTGCGGTTGAAATGGCCTGTGATCTTTCCATAAACCGATGCCAGCGTTCTTCTTTCACTTCTGGCGACACGTGATCGGGCAGGGCATTACTGCGCGCACCCGCAACGTCTTCGTATTTAAAACATCCAACGCGGTCGAGTTGGGCCTCGTCCAGCCACTCTAACAAATGCTCAAATTCCGCTTCCGTTTCGCCGGGGAAACCAACAATAAACGTGCTGCGCAAAGTCATGTCGGGGCAAATTTCACGCCATGCATTGATCTCGTCCAAAGTCTTGGCACCAGCCGCCGGTCGCGCCATGCGGCGCAACACATCGGGGTGCGAATGTTGGAACGGAATGTCGAGATAGGGCAGAATAAGCCCATCCGCCATCAGCGGAATAAGATCGCGCACATGGGGATATGGGTACACATAATGGAGGCGAATCCACGCATCCATATCGCCAAGTTCCCGCGCCAAATCGGTGATGTGGCTACGTACTTCGCGGTCTTTCCACGGGTTTAAATCGTATTTTCTGTCCAGACCATATGCACTGGTATCTTGCGAAATTACCAAAAGTTCGCGAACACCCGCTTCCACCAGCTTTTCAGCCTCGCGAAGAATCGCATGGGCTGGGCGGCTCATTAACTTGCCGCGCATGTCGGGTATAATGCAGAATTTGCACTTGTGATTGCACCCTTCAGAAATTTTGAGATAGCTGAAATGACGCGGCGTCAGTGAAACCCCACGGGCGGGCAAAAGATCGATGAACGGATTTGGATTCGGCGGAACAGCGCTGTGCACCGCGTCCAAAACCTGCTCATATTGATGCGGGCCTGTCACAGCCAAAACGCTGGGATGCGCCCCCGTGATATACTCGGGGTTCGCGCCCAAGCATCCGGTAACAATTACTTTTCCGTTTTCTTTAAGGGCTTCACCGATGGCCTCAAGGCTCTCGGCCTTCGCGCTATCAAGGAACCCGCAGGTGTTCACAATCACGGCTTCCGCACCCGCATAATCTGGCGAAATCGCGTATCCTTCGGCGCGCAAACGCGTTAAAATCCGCTCACTATCGACAAGCGCCTTGGGGCAACCAAGACTTACCATCCCGATTTTGGGCTGATCGGCGCGGATAGGATCGGTGATGATCGCGCGGGGCGCGAGATCGGGGCGGAGTTCTGGAGGATTCTGGCTCATCCCTGCGCTATACACCCGAGTTCGCGACGGAGCAATATCGCGTTGTTGTGTTGCGCAGTGGAGGATGCGCCCATTGTTTCATGCATCCATCCCCCCTAGATTAAAGGGAATAGAAAAAAGTGAGGTGAACGATGCGGTGGATTTTTAGAGCATTCATGATTGTTGCGACTTTGGCTGTGCTGGGTGTCTTCGCGATTGCCCTCATTCCCGGCAAGAAACTCGCTGAAATCGCCGCCGGGCAGATTGCGGAATTTACGGGCCGCGAAGTGACCCTCTCGGGCGACGTGACGACCAAAATATTCCCCCGCCTTTCGGTAACGACGGGCCCCATCGCGGTTGCGAACGCGCCTTGGGCCGAAGACGCGCCGTTGCTCACGGCCGAGGGCCTGACGATTGGGGTGGAGTTATTGCCCCTGCTGCAGGGAAATTTTGAGTTTAGAGACATTAAAATCCTGCAACCCAACATTCGGTTGTCGGTGGCAAAAGATGGTCGAAAAAACTGGGACTTTTCTGGAAAACCCACGGCGGCGGCAACGGCCCAAGTGGCGAAAGCGCCATCAAGCGGATCCCGGCGCGTTACTGTTGAATACGCAGGCATTACAGACGGAGAGATTCATTTTTATGACGATGCCTCAGGGCTGCGGGAATCTCTCAGTGACGTAAACTTTGAAGCGCGTTTCCCCGAATCTGACGGGGAAATCCGGGTGTCTTTGAGCGGACAATACAAAGGGGCCAGTCTGGACGTTCAGGCGGGTTTGGATCGTCCGATGGGCTTTTTGCTGGGCGATATTGCCACTTTGGACACAACCGCGTCGTTAGGGGGCGCCAAAATTTCCTATACGGGCAAGCTCGGTTTGTCCGGACTGGTTATGGACGGAGATTTGGTGGCCTCAATTGCCGCAGGATCGCCCCTTTTGAACGCGATAAATGCGGGGAACAACGCGGGTCCCAAAGCCCTAAGCATGAAGGGGAAACTTGTTCGCACTCCGGATGGGGCAACATATGTGCGGGGTGGCGAGTATAAGATCGGAACCCAAGTTCTGCGTGGGGATATTGATTTTAAAGCTGGCAAAGATCGGCCCGTCATTAAAGGGATATTTACCGCCCAAGACTTGAGCCTCCCTGAGCTTCAAGGGGCGAGTACACAAAGCCAGACAAGTCTGACCGCAAACTCCGGCGGATGGTCGAAGGCTCCAATTGATGTCTCAGGCCTCTCTGCGGTAGACGCGGAAATTTCATTGACGGCGACGTCTCTTGATCTTGGTGTCGTTGAATTTGGACCCAGCCAAGTCCTGATGAAGTTGAATGCAGGCAGGGCGGTTTTTGATCTCAAAAAGGTCAAAGCTTATGGCGGTGATCTCGCGGGTGAATTCGTGGTGAATGGGCGTGGGGGCCTTTCGGTTGGCGGCGATTTAACCATGAAGGGCGTTCAGACGGACCAACTTCTCGGGGCGCTCGTTGACTTTGACCGTTTGGTAAGTCCGGCAGATGTTCGGGTGAAATTCCTTGGCGTCGGCAATAATTTGGATGCGATTGTAAAGAGCCTCTCAGGGCAGGGCGCGATCAATGTCCAAAAAGGCGTCCTGAAGGGGGTCGATGTTGAGCAAATGATCCGCACCTTGGACCTTGGGTATCAGGGCACGGGGCAGCGCACCGTTTTCGAAAGCATTGATGCGACATTTAACATCGACAAAGGGATTATGTCGGGGACTGACCTCGCATTCAAGGCCAATGGGCTTATTGCGGAAGGGCGCGGAAAAACCAATCTGAGCCAGAAAACATTGGTCTATCGCCTAACGCCGACCGCGCTTGTTTCCCCTGACGGGACTGGCGGGGTTCGCGTGCCGTTGCTTATACGTGGTCCATGGGCCGACCTTCGTTTTTCGCTCGATCTTGAGGCGATCGTTAATCAGGAGTTGAGCGCGGAGAAAGCGGTTCTAGAGAAAAAGCTGAAAGACGCTGAGAAGGCTGCAAAAGCCAATGCGATTAAAAAACTTGGCGTGAAGCAGAAAAAAGATGAGAGCCTAGAAGATGCCGCGCGGCGCACTCTTGAGGAAGCCGCAACCAAGGAATTGCTGAAACTCCTAGGGCAAAACTGATCACGCAAATAAAAAAGGCGCCACAAACGGGCGCCTTTTAAAATACTGTTCCGACTGTCTAGCGGCGACGCTCGCGGCGGCTGCTCATCGGTTGGAAGGCCACGCCCACATGCGCTTCGCAATAGGGTTTGCCAGCCTTGGTGTCCAAACCACAGAACCAAAACTCCTCGGTTGCAGGGTCACCAATCGGCCATTTGCAGGTCCGCTCGGTTAGTTGCATGAGGGTCAGCTTCTTCGCTGTTTTCTCAACTTCGCGCACGGAGGCCATGGCTTCAGGGCTGATCTCATTTGCCGAGGGTTGCGGCGGCAACGGTTGGCCCGCAGGAATGATGGCCTTGCGAATTGGAATCGGGCGCGTCGGCTCGGGGCTCACCGGCTTGGCCTCAACTTTAGGCTCAACGCGCGGTTCGGCGGCCTTTGTCCGTGCCGCAGGTTTCGCGGGGGCGGCTTTCTTCTCGGGTGTGGTTTTCGCCGTGGTCGTGCGATTAGACAGACCCAAACGGTGCACTTTGCCGATAACGGCATTGCGCGTCACGCCACCAAGTTCTTTAGCAATCTGACTCGCAGATTGTCCTTCGCCCCACATCTTTTTGAGGGTCTCTACGCGCTCATCTGTCCAGGACATATCTGTTCCTTAAGTAGGGCTACGCGCGCACCAAGAATGGCCCGCACCTGCAGCCTGAAAGAATTCTATTCTCCCTCTATTTTAAACACCCTGACACGGGATACAAGGCACAGAGTCGGAATCCACGTGAATCGCTACGATAAGTTGAAGGAAAATGGCAGTGCATAACGAAAATACCCTCGGAGAACGTCGTTTCGGTCGCATCAATTGGCTGGGGATGGCAACACTTGCCCGCCGCGAAACCCGCCGCTTTGTCGTCGTCTGGACACAAACGCTCCTCGCCCCCCTCGTAACGGCCGCCCTTTTCTTGGCCATATTCAGCGTCGCCATCGGCCCAACGCGTGGCGATATCGCAGGGGTGCCGTTCCTGCATTTCCTCGCGCCCGGTATCCTAATGATGACCGTCATCCAGAATGCTTTTGCCAATACCTCCTCGTCAATTGTGGTCTCAAAAGTGCAGGGGAATATCGTCGACACCCTCATGCCGCCACTGTCCGCCCTCGAACTTCTCCTTGGTTATATGGCGGGATCAGTGGTGCGCGGAATGATGGTTGCCGTCGCGATTGGACTTGGCATGCTCCTTTTTCTCGGAATTGAAATTCAGCACCCTATCTGGGCTCTTGTCTTTGTTTTCCTTGGAAGTTCCATGATGGGCGCCGTGGGAATTGTGGCCGGAATCTATTCCAACAAATTCGATCAAATGGCCGCGATCACCAATTTTATCGTTACCCCCCTCGCGTTTCTTTCGGGCACATTTTACACCATCGACACCCTGCCGCCGCTCATTCAAACCATCACCCGCGCCAATCCGGTCTATTACCTAATTGATGGTGCGCGCTATGGCGTGATCGGCCATACCCAAACGCCGTGGCTTGGTCTTGTTGTTTGTACGGCGGCGACATTGGCAGTGATGGCTCTGTGTTGGGTTTGGTTCGCCAAAGGCTACCGTCTTAAAGCTTAACGGAAATTTATTCTTCCCAAGGGGCAGAGATGTCGATATACGCATCGGCATGATCATAAGCACAAATATCTCGAACCGACGCCGACGCTAATTAAGCTGCGGCCCATTCGCTATTGATCCTGCGCAAAATCGCGCACCCCTCTCCAAAATCTTGACATGCCTGTGCCCTTGCGGCACCAAAGTCTCTTTTACAAGGACCAACCCGATGATTTCATCCGTTCTTCCGACCTACAATCGCGCTCCCCTTACCTTCGTTAAAGGCGAAGGCGCTTGGTTGATTGAAGCCGACGGACGCCGATTCTTGGACCTTGGGGCAGGGATCGCAGTCGCCGCTTTGGGCCATGCAAACCCCACACTTGTTGCGGCTTTGACCGAGCAGGCGCAAAACCTGTGGCACACCTCCAACCTCTATGAAATCCCCCAACAGACCGCGCTGGCGAATGCTTTGGTCGAGGCCAGCTTCGCCGATACCGTGTTTTTTACCAATTCGGGTACCGAAGCCTGTGAACTCGCGGTAAAAATGGCGCGGAAATATTGGTTTGATAAAGGCGAACCCGAACGTGTCGAAATCCTAACGTTCGACGGCTCTTTCCACGGGCGTTCCGCGGCAGGTATTGCTGCGGCGGGATCGGAAAAAATGACCAAGGGCTTTGGCCCCCTCGTCGCTGGATTCGTCCATCTACCTTTCGGCGATACTGAGGCCGTCAAAGAGGCACTGTCCGACAAAACGGCAGCAATCCTGATCGAACCCATCCAAGGCGAAGGCGGCATTCGCGTCCTTCCCGACGCCGACCTCAAGGCCCTGCGCGCGATTTGTGACGAGGCGGGGATCTTGCTTATTCTTGATGAAGTTCAATGCGGTATGGGCCGCACAGGTTGCCTTTTCGCGCATGAATGGGCGGGGATTACCCCCGACATTATGATGGTTGCCAAAGGCATCGGCGGCGGCTTCCCGATTGGTGCGGTCCTTGCCACCGAAAATGCCGCCTCCGGCATGACCGCTGGCACGCACGGCTCGACTTACGGCGGCAATCCTCTGGCCTGCGCCGTCGGAAATGCTGTGATGCGCGAAATCAACACCCCCGAATTCCTCGCCGAGGTGAACCGCAAAGCGGGCCTCTTACGGCAGGGGCTAGAAGGGCTTGTCGCCTCCCATCCTGACGTGTTCACCGAGGTGCGCGGAATGGGTCTTATGCTCGGCCTCAAATGTGTGCCCGCCCCTGGTGACGTCGTTGCTGCTGGTTACCAAAATGAGGTTATCACTGTCCCTGCCGCCGATAATGTCATCCGCCTGCTGCCCCCGCTAAACCTCACCGACGAAGATATCGCCCAAGCGTTCGCGCGCCTGGATGCCACAGCAAAAACGATCGAAAACGCCTTGCTCTAAGCAACCTCGGCTCGCTAAGGAATTACAAATGAACCATTTTCTCGATATCCACAAAACTGATCCCGCTGATTTGCGGGCGATGATTGAACAAGCGCACACAATGAAAAAAGCGCGCGCTGGCCTGCCAAAGGGCACCCTTGATGCCGAACAACCCCTCGCGGGCCAAATGGTCGCGCTGATCTTTGAAAAACCCTCAACCCGCACGCGCGTTTCTTTTGACGTGGGCGTGCGCCAGATGGGCGGCCAAACGCTGGTCCTTTCTGGTAGCGATATGCAACTCGGTCACGGCGAAAGCATCGCCGATACCGCCCGTGTTCTCTCGCGCTATGTCGATCTGATTATGATCCGCACATTTGAGGAATCCACCCTTCTGGAGCTTGCCGAAAACGCCTCTGTACCGGTGATCAACGGCCTGACAAACCGCACACACCCTTGCCAAATTATGGCCGACATCCAAACCTTTGAGGAGCACAACGGCCCAATCAAAGGCAAGAAAGTCGTTTGGATGGGCGATGGCAACAACGTCGCCGCCTCCTTTATCCATGCCGCGGGCCAGTTTGGATTCGATCTCACCTTTTCAGGCCCCGAACAACTTGATCCCGAAGCGGAATTTATCGCCGCGGCGCGGGCAAAAGGCGTGAAAATCGAGATCGAACGCGATGCTGAAAAAGCCGTTGAGGGCGCCGACCTCGTGGTCGCCGATACTTGGGTTTCCATGCATGATCCCCAATCCGCGCGCCAACGTCGCCACAACCTTCTTTACCCCTATCAGGTGAATAAAGGCTTGATGCAAAACGCAAAAAACGACGCTTTGTTTATGCACTGCCTTCCGGCCCACCGCGAAGAAGAGGTGACAAACGAGGTCATGGACGGCCCGCAATCGGTGATTTTTGATGAGGCTGAAAACCGTCTTCATGCACAAAAAGCCGTGATGCGCTGGTGTCTTGGCGTTTAAAGTCCTATTTGTGGTCGTTAACGCAAACACGACCACAGATTTAAGGGACATCACATGTCGGATAATGGGGATAAGGCTGCAATCGGCCTGATTGGACTTGGCACAATGGGCAGCGCGCTTGCGCTCAACATCGCGGACAATGGCTATAAAATCGCGGTGACGAACCGCACAGTTTCCCGCGTCGCGGAATTTACGCGCGACGCCGGAGATTTGGCTAAAAACCTTGTTGGATGTGATGATATCGCAAGCTTCGTCGCCTCCCTCGAAACGCCCCGCGCGATCATTTTGATGGTGCCCGCAGGGCAAGCTTTTGATGATCAAATTGAGGCCTTGAAGCCTTTTCTTGACCAAGGCGACACCATCATTGACGCTGGCAACACCAATTTCCACGACACCCGTCGCCGCGACGCCGCCCTTGCCGCCGAAGGGTTCCGCTTCATTGGCATGGGCGTTTCTGGTGGTGAAGAGGGCGCGCGTTTCGGCCCGTCCATCATGGTCGGTGGCCCCGTTGAAAGCTTCACCCCGATTGAGCCGATCATCATGGCAATCGCCGCGAAATATCAAGGCGACCCCTGTGCCGCGCATCTTGGCCCCGATGGCGCGGGTCACTTTGTAAAAACCGTTCACAACGGTATCGAATATGCCGACATGCAATTGATCGCCGAAGTTTGGGGTATTCTGCGCGATGGTCAGGGGAAATCCGCGGCCGAAGCGGGTGCCTTGTTCGACCGCTGGAACGAGGGTGATCTCAAGAGCTACCTCGTTGAAATCACAGGTAAAGCACTGGGTTCCGTCGACGCTGAAACCGGCAAAGCGATGGTCGACATTATCCTCGACCGTGCTGGGCAAAAGGGCACGGGCCGTTGGACGGTGATCGAAGCCCTTGGCCTTGGACAGTCCGCCTCCACGATTGAGGCCGCCGTCGGCGCACGCAGTTGGTCTGCGGTCAAAGACGTGCGTGAAGCGGGAGCTGAAATCCTGAAAGTTACCCCTGAAGGCGGCGCATCTGTAAGCGAAGAAGACCTCGCCGAGGCACTCCTTGCCGCGCGAATTTTGGCCTATGCACAGGGCTTTGACATTCTAACGGCTGCGTCTGAAACCTATAAATGGGACTTGGATATGGCGCGGGTCGCCGAAATTTGGCGCGCAGGATGTATCATTCGTTCAGCTCTGCTTGATGATATTTCGGCCGCCTTCCGCGGTGACATGCCCAAAGGTCGCTTGATCCTTGCGCCTGCCTTTGCCAAACGCCTGATCGCAGGTTCTGCGGCATTGCGCCGTGTGGTTGCCTCCGCTGCGATGAACGGCCAGCCAACCCCTGCGTTCTCCGCCGCTTTGGCCTATTTCGACACGATGCGCCAAGCGCGCGGCACCACCGATTTGGTGCAAGCGCAACGCGATTTCTTTGGGGCGCATGGGTTTGAACGGGTTGATCAACCCGGCGCTCATCACGGGCCATGGGCGATGAACCCTAAGTAAATAAGGGCCTAAGCCACCACTAATTGCAACGCCGAGAGTCCAGTAAGGCTCTCGGCGCTTTTGTTTTAGCCAATGACGAAGTTGAGGAAGTAGAAAATCCCAGCCGACATTATCGCGGCAGCGGGCACGGTGATCACCCATGCCGCGATGATTGTCATAAAGTGGCTGCGCCGCACCAATTTGCGTCGACGCCGCTCCTCAACCGCGATGCGCTTCTCTGGTGCACGCGTTTCGCGGCTCTTGGCAAGGCGACGTTCCGTACTCCATTCTCGATAGAATCCAACGCCGAAAATACCGCCAATTGCGATATGCGTTGAACTCACAGGCAGGCCCAACCAGCTGGCGATAATTACGGTCACCGCAGCGGAAAGGGCGACGCAATAGGCGCGCATCGGGTTGAGCTTGGTGATCTGGCTGCCCACCATGCGGATGAGTTTTGGACCAAACAGCACAAGACCAAACGAAATGCCAAGCGCCCCAATCACCATAACCCAGAGGGGAATTTCAACCTTCGACGAAAAGTCGCCAAATTCAGCAGCGTGGACGATGGCCGCTAATGGCCCCACCGCATTTGCAACGTCATTGGCCCCATGCGCAAACGACAGCATGGCGGCCGAAATCACGAGGGGGGCCGCAAAAAGCGCCTTGAGGGATTTGTTGCGATTCTCAAGCCCTTCAGACTGGCGTTTGATCAGCGGCGCAGAAACAACATAGACAACCGCGCCGATACCCGCGCCAATCAACAACGCCATGCCGATGTCAATTTCGATGATTTTTTTCAAGCCTTTAAGCGAAAGATACGCCGAAAAAGCCGCCGCCATGACTCCCATCAAAACAGGCACCCACTTGCGCGCCGCTGCGATTTTGTCGTCCTGATAGATAATTTTCGCTTTGATAAATGCCAGACACGCCGCCGCGATTGCGCCGCCCAAAACCGGAGAAATTACCCAACTTGCCGCGATTGTTCCCATCGTTGGCCAATTCACCACAGAAAAGCCAGCCGCCGCGATCCCCGCGCCCATGACGCCGCCAACCACAGAGTGGGTGGTGGAAACAGGTGCGCCGACGAAGGTTGCGAGGTTGACCCAAAGGGCCGAGCTGATCAAGGCGGCCATCATGGCCCAGATGAATACTTTGGTGTCCGTAAAGCTCGCGGGGTCGATAATCCCTTTTGAGATCGTAGAAACAACATCTCCGCCCGCTATCAAGGCTCCCGCACTCTCGAAAAATGCAGCAATAACAATGGCCGACCCCAAAGTCAGGGCGTTGGCGCCAACCGCTGGGCCCATGTTGTTCGCGACGTCGTTGGCGCCAATATTGATCGCCATATACGCGCCAAAACCTGCCGCAGCGATGACAACGAAATTGGACGAAGTGGCGTCAAAGAAAATGGCGGCGGTAATGATGGTCAGCGCAATAAAGGCGAGTGCGATACCTGGGGCCACCAACGGCCGCGACACATATGCGGTCGCTGACTCAAGCTGGCTGATCCGGTTAAGGTCTTTGTCCAGCGTCTGCCACTGGTTGGTCTTTGGAGAATCCGACATGTGTTACCCCTCGGCTACGTTGCGGAAGCGCTAAACGTCGCAGCCGAGTGGATCAAGAGTTTTGTCGAGAAACTGTTACAATGCCGCCAAAATAGCACTTAGTTCTGGTTCCTGAACCATATTCGCCGCTTCCGTTGGCGTCACCCATTTGCGTTCGCGCTGATCAGCTTCAGGGAATTTGTCGCAAATTTCCGTCACGGTCATTTCAAATACCGACGTATCACACCAAGAAATTCCACCGGAATCCATCGACTTTTCGTACGAAAAATGCCCGATGGGGGTGCTGTTGACTTCGCCTTTGACGCCCGCTTCTTCCCACGCTTCCTGCATCGCAGCATTGGGCGCATCGAGTCCGTCAATGGGCCAACCTTTTGGTAAAATCCAGCGGCCTGTATCGCGGCTGGTGATCAAAAGGACGCGTTTGTCCACTCCCTTGCCCTGATAGCAAAGCGCAGCAACTTGAACCCGCGCGGGGCGTTTAAAAATTGGGGACACGTATTCTGCCCAAGCTTTCTTGAGTGCATTCGTCATTCTACTCGCCTCGTTTTTATTATTTTTGCTAAATATACGTTAATTTTAAGTAAAAGGCAACTTTTGCTTACTTCCGAGGCTTGGCGCGCAGGGTTGGTTTTTCCTGCGTCGGGTCGTCCGGCCACGGATGTTTCGGATAGCGCCCCCGCATATCTTTTCGCACATCCACATAGGATGTCGCCCAAAACCCCGGAAGATCCGCCGTTGTTTGCAGGGGTTTGCGTGCGGGCGAAAGAAGAGTGATTCGCAAAGGGATGTGCGTGGGGCCAACGGTTGGATGCTGCGAAACGCCAAACATTTCTTGCAAACGCACGGCGATTTCGGGCGCCTCTCCCGCGTAGTCAATCGGCACTTTATTCCCAAGCGGCGTCACAAAACTCGCGGGCGCGAGGCGATCAAGGGTTTGGGTTTGCTCCCACGTCAGCATTTGGCGCAGGGCTTCGGATGGATCGAAATTCCGCAGTTGTCCCTCGGTTTTGAGGCCCAGAAGATGGGGGAGAAGCCATGTCTCGGCGCTGTCCAAAAGGCTTTGGCTTTCCGTCTGGGGAAAGCCATCCGATTCAAACAGGGCAATCCGCGCAAGGAGGCGATCCGAGACTGCAGTGCGCGGTAGGCCGATCTCGCGAATCCCCTCCAGCGCGGCTTGGGCCATTTGCTCCTCTGGCGCGTCGCTCCAATGTTGCTCCGTCAGAACTAGCGCCCCCAAACGCTCCTCGCGCCGCGCAATAACCCTTTTGTCCCGCCGCGACCACCGACAGGTCTTTTGCCATTGGATTTGATCTGGGAACAGGGCGCGAAGGCTTGACGCGGATAGGGGGATTGCCTGGCGAATACGGGCTTCATGCAATGCGCCGTCCAAATCCGTTGCCACCAAAAGGTCAAGTTTTGCCAGCGGATCAACCTCATCCATAATCGCCCCTTTGCCACCCGATAATAGAAACCGTGGGGCAGGCCCATTTCGCCGCAAAGCAATACGGTCTGGATAGGCCAAAGCAGCCAATTCCGCAGTTGAGTATTTAGGGCCAGAATGTTTGATATGTGAAACCAGCCGCGCAAGGGATTTCGCATCGCTGCGCAGGGTTTGTATCGCGGCACGATGCAGCGTGTAGGGATGCGATCGTTGAAATTCCTTGGGGTTCTCAATGGCTTTCAGACGCAGGCTGACATCTGACGGGGCACCCCTTAAGGGATCTCGGCCGGCAATAAGCGCGGCCAGTGGTGCACCCGCCGCACCGCCCAAAAGGAGCATATGTCCAAGTCGCGGATGTACGGGAAGGGCGGCGATTTTACGGCCATGCGGTGTAATTCTGCCGCTTACGTCCAGCGCGCCCAACTCCAGCAGGAGCCGTTTTGCCTCGGCAAAGCCACCCGCACTCGGCGGTGTAAGAAATGCTAACTCGTCTGGTGAGGCGGCCCCCCAAAGGGCAAGCTCAAGTACAAGCGAGGTCAGATCTGCGGCTTCGACTTCGGCGGGCGCAAAGGCGGGCAGGGCACCCTCTTGGCCCTTGGTCCAAAGCCGATAGCATGTGCCCGCACAAACCCGCCCCGCGCGGCCACGGCGTTGTTCTGCTTCGGCGCGGGACACGGGCTCGGTCACAAGGCGCGACATGCCAGAATTGGGATCAAACCGGGCACGGCGCGCGCGGCCACAATCAACCACGACCTGGATGTCCTGAATGGTGAGGGAGGTTTCGGCGATGGAGGTGGCCAGAACAATCTTTCGCCCCGATTTTGCGGGGGAAATTGCGGCGCGTTGATCGGCGAAACTCATGGCGCCAAAAAGCGTATGGATGGTGATGTCGGAAGAAACGCGTCCCGCAAGCAGTCCTGCGACGCGCCGTATTTCGCCCTCGCCAGGGAGGAAAACAAGAATGCCACCCTCGGTTTCTTGGGCCGCCTGCGCAACCAAATCCGCGGAGGCATGTTCAAAACGGATGGTTTTGGCAAGAGGTTTGGGTAGGTGCAAGGTCTCGACGGCAAAGGCCCGCCCCTCCGAGGTGACAATAGGTGCGTCGTTAAGCAAAGCGGCGACGGGGGCGGCATCCAACGTGGCGGACATGACCACCAGTTTGAGATCGGGCCGCAACGCGCCGCGGATTTCCCAAGCTAGCGCCAAGCCCAAATCGGCATTCAAGCTACGTTCGTGGAATTCATCAAAGATCACGACGGACACCCCAGAAAGCTCCGCGTCGGACTGAATCATCCGCGTAAGGATGCCTTCGGTCACGACCTCGATGCGCGTGGCAGGGCCGACGACGCTCTCGCCTTTAATGCGATAGCCAACCGTCTGGCCAACCTTCTCGCCCAAGGATTGCGCCATCCGTTCCGCCGCCGCACGGGTCGCCAAACGACGGGGTTCGAGCATCAGAATCCGCCCGCCACCTTCGCTCAAATCCGCGAGGCTGGCTTCCAGAAGCACCAATGGAACGCGTGTCGTTTTCCCCGCCCCAGGAGGGGCCTGCAAAACGACACGGCCCTCGCTTCGGAGGGCCGCGACCAGCGCAGGGAGGGCGTCATCTATAGGCAGTTTTTCGTGGCGCACGTCGTTACTTTCGTTTGATGACGACTTTGCCAAAAAGGGACTCAGAACTGATGCGCTGAACACCATAGCGGCCGTCGCTTAAGGCCCCATAGGTCAAGGTGAAGCGGAAGTCGGTGCGTTCTTGCATGTCTTCGGGGGAGAAGCCACCGAGCCTGCGATAAACCCCACTACAGGAAATTTCGTTCCCGTTCTTGCTCGGAGCACCAAGCACGATTTCGCTCAGGCGTCGCCCGTCAAACATCTTTTGATTCAAAGTACAGGCGTTACTCTCTTCCACATTCCGCAAAGTGCTATAGATCATGGAAAGCGGATCGAGCGTGCCTTTTTGCCCCGCGGGATTTACATCATAGTCCCGTTTGGTGCGTGGTGGATCAAGCTTGAGAACTTGCGGCACGCCGTTTTTGTAATTCAACTGCGAACTTTGCTCGCGCCGCCCCGTGTCGGCCTGTTCGGCGTAGGATTGCGGGCTGAGTTTGCCGTTTTTCACCGCGCCTTTGACCTGTGCTTTGTAGCTGACCTTAACAAGTGAGCCGATAAGACCGGTGCTGCGCACGTAGCCCGCAACCTGATAGGCCTTGCCATTGTTTTGAGCGCTAATTGTCAGCTGCCCTGCAGGGATGCCGCCGATATAGAGCTTGAAATCGCCGTTTTCTGCTTGCGCCTGCGCGGTGGTGCCGCCGATCGCCAGCAGAGTCGCCACGCCAAGGCTGGCTGCAATAAGGCGTAAATTGAATGTCCGCATGAAATGAGTGTTCCTTCTTGTCTTTACCCAAGGTATGTCAAAAAGATGGGGTAAAAGGAATTGTTATCCAATATCATGACTACATCGCGTTACGAAAACCGGCGAAAGGCTGCCAATTGAGCGCACAGACTATTACAGAACGCGCACAATCGGTGCTTAACGGGAATCGCCGTGCCCTTGCGCGGGCGATCACCTTGATTGAAAGCGCCAAGCCCAGCCACCGTGTAGAGGCGCTTGCCTTGCTCGATGCGCTGCGCGCCGCCGGACCCCAACCCGCCCGCCAAGCTCTTCGGATTGGCTTGTCCGGGACGCCAGGGGTCGGCAAATCCACCTTCATTGAGAGCTTTGGCATGATGCTGGTGGGGCAGGGGTTGCGCGTGGCGGTCCTCGCTGTGGACCCAAGCTCGACGCGCTCTGGTGGCTCTATTCTGGGCGATAAAACCCGCATGAACCTGCTGGCGCGCGAAGCCAACGCCTATATCCGCCCCACCCCCAGCAGCAACCGTCTGGGCGGTGTTGCCCGCCGCACACGCGAAGCGACCATCCTCTGCGAGGCCGCAGGGTTTGACATTATCCTCATCGAAACCGTCGGCGTGGGCCAAAGCGAAACCATGGTCGCGGGCATCTCCGACGTCTTCCTCCTCCTAATGGCCCCCGCAGGTGGCGACGAGTTGCAGGGCGTGAAGCGCGGCATCATGGAAATCGCCGACATGATTGTGGTCAACAAGGCCGACGGCGACCTTAAGCCCGCCGCGACCCGTACCTGTGCCGATTATGCGGGGGCCTTGATGTTGTTGCGCAAGCGCGAGCAAGACCCCGAGGGCTTTCCCAAGGCCATGCTCGCCTCCGCCATTGAGGAAAACGGGCTGGACGCGATTTGGGCTGAAGTCCAAGCGTTGATTGCATGGCGCAAATCGGCAGGGATCTGGCAGAAGAATCGCACAGCTCAAGCGGCAGCGTGGTTTCGCGAAGAAGTCGAAGCTGGCCTTTTGGCCCGACTCACCGAGGATTTTACCCTGAAATCCGCTTTTGAGCGCGAAATGGACGCCGTTCAGCGCGGCGAGTCCACCCCATCTGCCGCCGCCGCCACGGTGCTTGGGGCCTTGAAAGACTGACAATTCGCAGATAATTCACCCCAAGGCGCTTTTTGCACGAATTCTGGGCAATCAAACCCGCCAGCCGCTTGACGGCCCCAGTGATTCCGCGTATCAGCCCCAGACGGAATTCAGGGTATCCCTTTTCGGATGCCCATTTTATGTTATCGGCCACAGATCGGGATACGCCCGTGATCGGCCACGATCTGAGGAATACATCATGTCACGTCGTTGCGAATTGACTGGAAAAGGCCCTATGTCTGGCAACAATGTCAGCCATGCTAAAAACCGTACGCGTCGTCGGTTCTTGCCGAACTTGAACGACGTTTCGTTGCAGTCCGAAATGCTCGGTCGCACGTTCAAATTCAGAATCTCTGCTGCGGCTCTTCGCTCCGTTGATCACCGTGGTGGTCTGGACGCATATCTTGCCAAAGCAAAAGACACTGAGCTTTCTATCTCCGCTCAGAAAGTCAAGAAAGACATCGCTAAAGCGCAAGCTACAGCAGCCTAATATCGCTCAGTCACTTGCCAATAGGTGAGTCTCTGGATGATCAGTTTTAAAAGCCTCACCTTTTTGGTGGGGCTTTTTGCTTTTCACTTACGCGCCGTTTTGTCGCTTTGCCTCCCCCAGTGGGAGGCCTATAGTTGGCGGATGTTTATCCCTCGTTCAAAATCCACATCAATGCTCGCCGCTGTTTTAGCGCTGGTTATGGTTTTGACCAGCATGGCAACCGCAATGGGGCAAATGCGGGGGGCAGCCGTCGGCGAGATGGTTCTTTGCACGGGATACGGTCCGCGCGTTGTTCAAATTGATGCACAGGGGCAGCCTGTCGAGGCGCGCACAACCTGTCCCGATTGCCTCCTTTCCGCCGTCATTCTTGAAGCGCCCGCGTCGAAGTTCACAACGGATATGGTGTTTACATCTGCGGATTTGCGGCGCGTTTCGGTGGCATTCCCCACACGTCCCGCGCGCAGCAAGGCCCACAGTCCGCGCGCGCCACCTTTGGCCTGACATCCCGCGTCAAAACACTCTAACACCCCAAAATCATTACGAAAGGGCATCCTATGTCTTTCACTTTATCCCTACGCGCGCCGCTCGTCGCCGCGTTTATCGCCGCTTTTGCCTTGCCCGCAAGTGCCGAAATCCTGATCCACGACGCCTATGCGCGCTCCGCGACTCCCGTGGCCAAAACGGGCGCGGCGTTTTTTGAAGTTATGAACACGGGCGAGGCCGACCAACTTATTGGCGTGTCGTCCGATATCGCTCCGCGCGTTGAGTTGCATACCCACAAGGACATGGGCAATGGCATCATGAAAATGATGCATGTGGAGGAGGGATTCGCGATTCCGGCCGATGGGATGTACCAACTTAAACGCGGTGGCGATCACGTCATGATGATGGGATTGGACAAGGGGTTGGCAAATGGCGAGACCGTTTCAATTGTCTTGCATTTTGAAAACGCGGGCGATGTCGCGGTTGAAATTCCCGTAGACAATGATCGCACGCCAGAGGACGAGGCCGACCACTCTTCAATGGATCACGAAACACCCGAAGTCTCGCAATAAACGGCTGGGATAGGGGCGTGGGAAATCGCGCCCCTATTTCACCTAAATTCGCAGCTTAACCCCTGCAGAATGTGGCCGCCGTTTGGCCGAACTCTTTGTACCGAAGCCAGAATTTCTCGTGGCTACTATTGTTCGACTGGCGGATTTCTTGCGCCCTGTGGGGGTCATCAAAAAACTTCGCTGCGGTTTTTTGGTCGCTGCGGGAAAGCATCATATCCGCAACATCTTGAATACACCCGCACAAGGGTTTCGATGCGGCTTTGCGCTCTGATTTCACACATGCACGCTCAATTGTCTTGGCAGCGTGAACTTCTGAAACGGGGAGGGAAACTGTCGCCAATGGGGCCATGCAGAGGGCTAGAACGGCCATTTTAAAAGGTTTCATAAGAATTGCCTATAGTTTGATTTCGCTCAGTCCGCCCGCTTCGGGATCATCACTGGGCCTGCTACCCTGACAATATTGCAAATTTTTCATCACAAATCAATTCCATATATATTGCGGTCCATATGCCCAAAAGCCACAGGATTTGGGTTTTACGCCTGATTGCCCAAGTCCCAAAACCGCAAGAATCGCAGGCAATGAACCGCCCCCACCAGAATTCGTTCAAAATAACGCCGAACTGCCCTTCCAAACGATCAACCCCGCTTGACCAAACCACAATTCCACCGCATATCAAACGCTATGACTGATCTTGATAAAATCCGCAATTTCTCAATCGTGGCGCATATTGACCACGGTAAATCCACCCTCGCTGACCGGCTCATCCAAGAGACCGGCACTGTGGCCCTGCGCGATATGCAAGCCCAGATGCTCGACAGCATGGATATCGAGCGCGAGCGCGGCATTACCATCAAGGCCAACACCGTGCGCATCAATTACAAGGCGGACGACGGGTTCGATTACGTTCTCAATCTGATCGACACCCCCGGCCACGTGGATTTCGCCTACGAAGTGTCCCGCAGCATGCGCGCCGTCGAGGGCTCGCTCCTCGTTGTCGATGCCAGCCAAGGCGTTGAGGCCCAAACCCTCGCCAATGTGTACCACGCTTTGGATGCCGACCACGAAATCGTTCCCATCCTGAATAAAATCGACCTGCCAGCGGCGGATTGTGATCGCGTCGCCGAGCAAATCGAAGACGTCATCGGCATCGACGCCTCTGGCGCTATCCAAGTTTCCGCCAAAACCGGCCAAGGCATCCACGAAACCCTCGAGGCCATCGTCACCCGCCTTCCAGCCCCAAAAGGCGACCGTTCCGCGCCGCTCAAGGCCATGCTAGTCGACAGTTGGTACGACGCCTACCTCGGCGTGATCGTCCTTGTGCGCATCATTGATGGCGTCCTGAAAAAGGGCGACAAAATCCGCATGATGCAAAACGGTTCTGTCCATCCCGTTGATCGCATTGGCGTTTTCAAACCCGGTATGATCATGATCGACGAGCTTGGTCCCGGCGAAATCGGCTTCCTCACCGCCTCGATCAAACAGGTCCGCGACACCCGTGTTGGCGATACGATCACCCATGAAAAAGGCGGCTGTACCCAAGCACTGCCCGGTTTCAAACCCGCGCAACCCGTTGTTTTCTGTGGCCTCTTCCCCGTAGATGCCGCCGAATTCGAAGACCTGCGCGATTCTATCGAGAAGCTCGCCCTCAACGACGCCTCCTTCAGCTACGAGATGGAAACCTCCGCCGCGCTGGGCTTTGGCTTCCGCTGTGGCTTCCTTGGCCTCCTCCACCTTGAGGTGATCCGCGACCGTATCGAGCGCGAATATGACATCGACCTGATCACCACCGCGCCCTCGGTAATCTATCATATCTTGATGAAAGACGGCACCGATCAGGAGCTGCACAACCCCGCCGACATGCCCGATCTCACCTATGTCGAGCACATCAAAGAGCCGCGCATCAAGGCCACAATCCTTGTGCCCGACGAGTATCTCGGCGACGTCCTCAAACTCTGCCAAGACCGCCGCGGCGTGCAACTCGACCTCACCTATGCGGGCTCCCGCGCCATGGTTGTCTATGATTTGCCCCTCAATGAAGTGGTCTTTGATTTCTACGACCGTCTAAAATCGGTCACCAAAGGCTATGCGTCTTTTGACTATCAAATGATCGGCTACCAAGAAGATTTCCTCGTGAAAATGACCGTCCTCGTCAACGAGGAACCCGTCGACGCGCTCTCCACCATGGTCCACCGTGATCGCGCCGAACAACGGGGCCGCGCCATGGTTGAAAAACTAAAAGACCTGATCCCGCGTCACATGTTTAAAATCCCGATCCAAGCCGCCATCGGTGGCCGCGTCGTCGCACGCGAAACCCTCTCTGCCATGCGCAAAGACGTGACCGCGAAATGCTACGGCGGCGACATGACCCGCAAGAAAAAGCTGCTCGAGAAGCAGAAAAAAGGCAAAAAGAAAATGCGCCAATTCGGGAAAGTAGAAATCCCGCAGCAAGCGTTTATTAATGCGCTGAAAATGGACGATTAAGCCAAGCCGCCCCTCGGGGCGGCTTTTTTGTGGCTGGCACGTGTTTTATCATAGAAACCTGTGAGAGCTGTTGAGCTTGTACACGAAACCTGTATGATTTTAAGAGGACTGCTAGGGAAAGAGCTTGGAATCTCTACCCTAGCAGCGCCGACTCTGTTGCGATGCAACCGTACATTCCTTTTGGAAGGGAGCGTAAGCACACAATACAGCCTTCCAAACGGAATCAGCAATACTTATCAGCGCCATATTGTGGTACGTTGCAAATATGACCATACATCTAGTAAACTTATGCGTCTTGAATCTAGGGAATGTACCTCGTTAAGCTTCGGGAGGCGAGAATGCACTCAATACGAGTGTTTTCGATTATATAGTCGAACGGCTTCGGGTTTTCCGCCAAACTGTGCCTGATTTTCCAAATCAGGCAGCGCCCGATCCGCCCCCACGGGGCGGGCGCTTCGCTTCCACCCCTCGGATCGTGCGCCGCATCCCACACCCGTTGCACCCCCTCAAACCATCCACCTCCAAATTCCCCTCACCAAAACCAAACCGCGCCCCCCCCAAACCAAAGCTTCATTCCCCCATCTCCTTCACCCGCCGAATCCGCGCCGCCAGCGCATCCGACCAAACCCCGTATTTCGTCATGAGCACGCTCGGCCGTTTCCCCGTTACAGGGTCGCGCTCCCCGTGGGTCTCGTCGTCCTGTTTCTCCCAAATGCGGTGCAGGTCCTCCATCGGCACAATCGCCCCAATAGGTTTGCCATGCATCGCGATCACCGCAATTTTCTTGCCATGCTGAACCTGCCCCAAAATCCGTGACATTTCCCACCGCAACTCCGTCGCATTCACCTCAAAAACCATCGTTGCCCTCTTTAAAAAGTTTAAAAACCGACCCTCAGAGTATTTAAAAACTTTAAACTTTCGCCTGTTTCAACGCGCGGCGCGTTAACGAGTGCCCTTGGCAAACCAAGTGTCGCTCTGCTACAGATAGAGGATAAAAATGTTCCCTTGGAGATCCCCCAATGCCCCTTAATGCCCTCTCAGCTCGTTCCGGCGATCAATGTGAATTATGCGGCTCAAGCGACGCCTTGGGGGTCCATGATGTGGGCCCGAATTCCGACAACACCGTGCATATGTCGGCTCATATTTGCCAGAAATGCCGCGCACAGATTGACGGTGAACTCGACCCAAGTCATTGGCGTTGCTTGACTTCTGCCATGTGGAGCGAGCACGAACCCGTAAAAGTCCTCGTCTGGCGCTTGCTGGATCGCCTCAAAGCCGAAGCATGGGCGCACGACCTTTTTGACATGCTCTACCTTGACGAAGCCACTCTAGAATGGGCCAAAGCCGGTGCCGAAACCCCCGCGTTGATCCACAAAGATTGCAACGGCAACGTGCTCTCCGCAGGGGATTCAGTCACCCTCGTCAAAGCCCTCCCCGTAAAAGGCGCAGGCTTCACCGCCAAGCAAGGCACTGCGGTACGAAACATCTCTCTCGTGTCCGACAACGCAGGCCACATCGAAGGCCGCGTAGAAGGGCAACGTATTGTTATCCTGACGGAATTTGTAAAAAAGAGCTAGATGACATAGATCAAGGTAAGCTCCGAGAAAACCCGTAATGATCCCCGCAGAACGCGCAAAAGGAGCCTGATATGAACCGTTTAACACTGCTGATGTTTACCATAATTGCCCCCAGTATGGCAGGCCTCGGCGTCATCATCGCGCTGGTCACAGGCAACGATACTCTGACCCCGATTTTGATCGCGGCCGCCCTTGGGTTTGTCGCGGGTTTTCCGGTCTCTTATTTTGTTTCCAAGAAAATTGCAGATCTTTAAGGCTAGCTGAAAAACGCCCGAATACTGGCCTCAAAGTCACGTGGGTTTTCGGCGTGCAGCCAATGCCCGACGTCGGGCATTTTTGCAAAATAGACGTTTGAAAACAACGCTTTAATGAGGGGGCGATGCGCGGGCAAAACATACTCTGATGCGCCGCCAGATAAAAACAGCGTCGGCTTGTCAAACACGCCCGTTAGTTCAGGAAAACCAAGAATCCTATCCATTTGATCTGTCAAAACGTCCAGATTAAGACGCCATTCCTGCGCCTTAACGTCGAGGGATTGCAGCAAAAACGCGCGCACACCGTCCTCTGGAATTGCATCGCGCAGTAGACGATCAGCATCAGAACGTTTCTCAACCTGCGCAAGGTCCAGTGACCGCATCGCCTCAATAAGGGGCATTTGCGTATGAGAATACGCAACCGGCGCAATATCCGCGACGAGCAACCGGTTCACAAGATCAGGCGATTGAACCGCCAAAACCATCGCCGCTTTGCCTCCCATCGAATGCCCCAATACATCCATGGGCGCGCCGAGGTCGTTGATGACATGCGCAAGGTCATTGGCCATATCCATATAGCTTTGCGATGAATATCGCGGACTCTCGCCGTGGTTGCGCATATCGACAGTATGGACAACGCGGTCCTCAGCGAGGCGTTTTGCGATAACACCCCAATTGCGCGCCGATCCAAACAGGCCGTGCACGATTAAGAGGGGCGGGAGGGCGCTTGAATGACCCTGTGTATAGGTTTTCAACATATCTTTCTGTACCTCGAAAAATTCCTTTAGGCCAGTGGCTTGAGCTGAATCCCTTTGGCCTGTAAGGTCTTGGGACGAGGTATTTATGAATTCAAGATCCCCCCGAGACTGCGCCGATGAGGTTGCGACCCTTTTGAAAAAACAACTGTCCGTTGGCGGCACAGGGCTTGACGTAAAGCTGCGGCGTGGTGGGCGACTTTTGCCGCGACATGTGCGCAAGGACGCGGAATTTCTGGCGAGCGCGGCCGCAGCCTCGCAAAATCCAAAGTTGCAGCGTTTTGTAGATTCTGGACGGGTTGAAAAGTCGTATCTAAATTGCCTCAAACACCTTAAAGGGATCGACAAAAGCAAACGCCGCACGGATGTTTTTCTAAGTGTTTTGAGTGGGGTAGCGTTGGGAATTCTCATTCCAGCGGCGCTTTTTACGACAGTACTCGTCTGGCGTGGGTATCTGTAAATACGCGTGTCGGTGAGGCCTAGCGCGGAGGCAAGGCTTCACCGTTTTTCAATATCTTAGAGGTTGTCGTAAATTGGGAAGCGCGCACAGAGTGCGGCGACTTTGATTTTTACAGCCGCTTCGATATCGTGGTTTCCGTCTTCGCCATTTGCCGCGAGGCCGTCCACAACTTCGACGATCATATCGGCAATTTCACGGAATTCAGCTTCGTCGAATCCGCGTGTTGTGCCTGCGGGTGTTCCCAATCGAATGCCCGATGTTACGAAGGGTTTCTCAGGGTCAAACGGGATGCCGTTCTTGTTTGTCGTGATGTTCGCGCGTTGCAGCGCTTTCTCTGTGGCGTTGCCTTTGACATTTTTGGGGCGCAAATCAACCAGCATAACATGCGTGTCTGTGCCGCCTGTTACGATGTCCAAGCCGCCTTTCATAAGCTGGTCTGCAAGGGCAACCGCGTTCGCACGCACGCGCTTTTGGTAGGCTTTGAACTCAGGGCGCAGCGCTTCGCCAAAGGCGACGGCCTTGCCTGCAATCACGTGCATCAAGGGGCCGCCTTGAATGCCGGGGAAGATTGCCGAGTTGATTTTTTTCGCAATATCCGCGTCGTTGGTCAGGATCATCCCGCCGCGTGGGCCGCGCAAAGTCTTGTGCGTGGTGGTTGTCACGACATCTGCGTATGGGAACGGGGAAGGGTGCTCTCCTGCGGCAGCAAGGCCCGCAAAGTGCGCCATATCAACCATCAAATAGGCGCCTACGCTGTCGGCAATCTCGCGGAACTTCACGAAGTCGATCTGACGGGGAATCGCGGACCCGCCCGCAATGATGAGTTTTGGTTGGTGCTCGGTGGCGAGGGCTTGGATTTGATCGTAGTCGATCAAGTTGTCCTGCAGGCGCACACCGTATTGAATGGCGTTGAACCATTTGCCGGATTGGTTTGGAGCTGCGCCGTGGGTCAGGTGCCCGCCGGAGGCAAGGTTCATCCCAAGGATGGTGTCGCCGGGCTTGATGAGGGCCGTGAAGGCGCCTTGGTTGGCTTGCGAGCCTGAGTTTGGTTGGACGTTGGCAAATTCACAGCCAAAAAGTTTTTTCGCGCGATCGATTGCCAATTGTTCCGCAATATCAACATACTGGCAGCCACCGTAATACCGTTTTCCCGGGTAACCTTCGGCATATTTGTTGGTTAGGACGGTGCCTTGTGCCTCCATCACGGCTGCGGAAACGATGTTTTCGCTGGCGATCAATTCGATTTCGTCGCGTTGGCGGCCAAGTTCTTGGCGCGTTACGGCGAAAATTTCAGGATCACGGGTCTCAAGGCTTTCGGTGAAAAAACCTGGGTCGTTGCTGTTTACGGTCATCGTGGGCTCCATGGCGCGTGAAATGTTTAGGCCTTGTAGCGGTCTCGCGCCTTTCACAAAAGCCTGTTTCGCGGCATTTGTATGATATTTTGCGCCATATACATCAATTCGTGTGATCAAATATTTCCTATCTGGTCTTGTGTTTCCGATCTGCACGGGCAAACGTGGGCGAAAATGGGAATGACATGAGCGCTAGAATACACTTCAAGGCAAACGGTACCGACATTTCACAGGCGGCACTTGCCCGTTTTCAGGCCCAGTTTGGCGACGCCCCTGAGGAAGACTGCGATGTGATCGTGGTGTTTGGTGGGGACGGCATGATGTTGCAAACCCTTCATTCCACACAACATTTGAACACGCCCGTTTTCGGGATGAACTGTGGCACCGTTGGTTTTCTGACGAACAAATACAGTGATGACAACCTTGAGGAACGGCTGCGACAGGTCGAGGAAGAAATATTGAATCCGCTGCGCATGCACTCTGTTTCTACCGAAGGTGTGGAGCACGACCAGCTGGCAATCAACGAAGTTTCGCTTTTGCGCGCGGGGCCACAGGCCGCCAAGTTGCGCATTACTGTCGACGGGCATGTGCGGCTTTCGGAACTGATTTGCGATGGGGCCTTGGTGTCGACGCCGGCGGGGTCAACGGCCTATAACTATTCGGCGCACGGACCGATTTTGCCGATTGGGTCTGATGTTTTGGCTTTGACACCGATGGCCGCGTTCCGTCCACGGCGTTGGCGTGGGGCCTTGCTTCCAAAGGCGGCCAAAGTTCGCTTTGATGTGTTAGAACCCGAAAAACGCCCCGTGATGGTTGCCGCCGACAGTCGCTCCGAGCAGGATGTCTTGTCGGTTGAAATCTATAGCGATCCAACCATTGAGCATCGCATTCTCTTTGATGAGGGGCATGGGCTAAAAGAGCGTCTTCTCCGAGAGCAATTCGTTTAGCGCGGAGCGAGCGGCCCTTTCGGGCCGCCCAATCCTATTGCGCCAGACCGACGGTTTGCAAAGCGACCCGAATTTCATCGAGCACGACCGGATCGTCAATGGTTGCGGGCATTTTGAAATCTTCGCTGTCGGCGATTTTAACCATGGTCGCCCGAAGAATTTTCCCCGAACGGGTCTTTGGCAATCTTTCAACCACAATTGCCGTTTTGAAGGCCGCAACAGGCCCGATTTTTTCGCGCACCAGCTTGACGATTTCGGCGGTAATTTCACTGTTTGGACGTGTCACACCTGAATTGAGACACAACAAGCCCAGCGGCATTTGCCCCTTCAACGCATCAGCGACACCAATGACGGCACATTCTGCAACATCTTGATGGCTGGCCAAGACTTCTTCCATCGCCCCCGTCGAAAGCCGGTGGCCCGCAACGTTGATGACGTCGTCGGTGCGCGCCATAATATAGAGATAGCCGTCGTCATCGATATAACCCGCGTCGCCGGTTTCGTAATAGCCGGGGAAGTGTTCTAAGTAACTGGACATAAACCGCTTTTCGGCATTCCAAAGCGTTGGAAGTGTGCCCGGCGGCAGGGGAAGTTTGATGGCAATTGCCCCAAATCCACCCGTCGGCATTGGGTGACCGCCTTCGTCCAAAATCTGAACGTCATAGCCGGGCATCGCAACCGAAGGAGAGCCGAGTTTTACCGGCAGCTTTTCAATTCCCATAGGGTTCGCTGCGATCGCCCAGCCTGTTTCGGTCTGCCACCAATGGTCAATCACCGGAACGTTCAGCTTTTCCTGCGCCCATGTGATGGTGTCAGGGTCCGCCCGCTCGCCCGCCAAATAAACGGTTTTGAGGCAGGAGAGGTCGTATTTTTTGATGAACTCCCCCGTTGGGTCCTCGCGTTTTACGGCGCGAAAGGCCGTTGGTGCGGTAAAGAAACTTGCGACTTTGTGCTCGGAAATAACCCGCCAAAATGTTCCCGCATCAGGGGTGCCAATGGGCTTGCCCTCGAACACAATTGTGGTGTTCCCATGCACAAGCGGACCATAGCAAATATAGCTGTGTCCAACCACCCAACCAACATCCGAGGCGGCCCAAAAGACTTCGCCTGGGTCGACGTTGTAGACGTTTTTCATGGTCCAATTCAACGCAACAAGGTGCCCGCCGGTGGAGCGAACGACGCCCTTCGGGGCGCCTGTTGTGCCTGATGTATAGAGAATATAGGCGGGATGGTCGCCCGAAACGGGAACGCATTCTGCGGGGGCTATGCCATGCTGAAATCCGTGCCAATTAAAGTCACGTCCCTCAATAAGCTTTGCAACCTCTTGTTCTCGTTGAAGAACAACGCAAAAATCAGGCTTGTGTGTGGCAAGGTCGATCGCGCCATCAAGCAGGGGTTTGTAATGGACGACCCGTCCGGGCTCGACCCCGCAGGAGGCGGCGATGATTGCTTTTGGTTTTGCGTCATCAATCCGCACGGCAAGTTCATTCGCTGCAAATCCGCCAAAGACCACCGAGTGGATCGCCCCAAGGCGCGCGCAGGCAAGCATGGCTTCGAGCGCTTCTGGAACCATGGGCATATAGATAAGGACGCGGTCGCCTTTTTCGACACCTTTGGCCCGCAAAGCCCCCGCCAAGCTGGCCACGCGATCCCGTAATTCTAGGAACGTGATTTCGCGTTTTGTGTGGGTGATGGGGCTGTCGTAAATGATGGCGGTTTGATCCGCGCGGCCATTCTCAACATGACGGTCAACGGCGTTGTAGCACGCGTTTACTTGTCCGTCTTTGAACCATTCATACAGGGGAGCATTGTCGTCAAAGAGCGCTTTGCTTGGCTTTTTAACCCAATCAATACCTTCGGCGGCCTGCATCCAAAATGTTTCGGGGTCGTTCTTCCACGCTTCATAAACCCGGGTGAAACCCATGGTTGATCCTCCTCAGAATCGCGCTCTCTAGGCATTGATAGCGGCGCTGGAACGGGGCGGCAAGGGGATACAGGTGTCTTGACCTGCGCCCGATTGCCGCCCCACATTTTATTCGTAATATTCCACCGGTGTACCGGAAATCGCGCTCATGTTGAGCAAGCCGCGCGCCGTGATTGAGGGCGTAACGATATGTGCCTTGTTGCCCATGCCCATCAGGATTGGGCCGACCTCAAGTCCATTTGCCTTCATTTTCAATATGTTACGTACCCCACTGGCTGCGTCGGCATTGGTGAAGACCAGCACGTTGGCAGCCCCTTCAAGGCGGCAATCCGGAAAAATACGCGCTCGAACGTCGGGGTCAAGGGCCGCATCAATGTGCATTTCCCCCTCATAGACAAAACTGCGGGTTTGGCTGTCGAGAATATCAAGCGCCGCGCGGGCGCGTTCGCCTGTGCCGCCGTTTAAGTTGCCAAATTGAGAGTAGGAACAAATTGCAATTTTGGGAGCGACACCGAAGCGTTGCACGTGTCGCGCAGCGCCAATCACGCTTTCGGCAATTTGTGCGGGCGTCGGTTCAAGATGGACATGGGTGTCGGCAATAAAGAGTGGCCCGTCCTCAAGGATCATCATCGAAAGCGCGCCTACAGGGTGCAAACCGCCTTCCCCCGTTCCCAAAATTTCCTGCACATATTTCAGGTGCCAGAGGTATTGGCCAAAGGTTCCACAAATCATGCTGTCGGCTTCGCCGCGTTGAACCATGATGGCACCAATGGCGGTATTATTGGTGTGCATAATGGCTTTGGCGATATCCGGTGTAACGCCGTGTCGCGCCATAAGCTTATGATATGTCTGCCAATATTCGCGATAACGTGAGTCATTTTCGGGGTTAACGAGATCAAAGTCACGCCCAGGTCTGATGTTGAGGCCCGCGCGTTCACAACGGCTTTCGATCACGTCTGGACGACCAATCAGGATAGGCTTGTCGGTCATGTCCTCTAGCATCGCGCTCGCAGCCCGCAAGACGCGCTCGTCTTCGCCCTCGGCAAAAACGATTTTTCGCTCTGCGGTGGCGGCAGCCATGAAAACAGGGCGCATAATGAGGGCGGATCTAAAGACGGAACCATCCAATTCACGTTTATAGGCGTCCAAATCTTCGATGGGACGTTCGGCAACACCGCTGGCGGCGGCGGCTTTGACAACGGCGCTGGCCACGACCCCAATGAGGCGCGGATCGAAGGGTTTTGGGATCAAATAGTCGCGCCCAAATGTCATTTGTTCGCCTTGATAGGCGGCGGCGGCCTCGGCGCTAGTGGTGGCGCGCGCAAGCTCGGCAATGCCTTCGATACAGGCAATTTGCATTTCGTCATTGATCACAGTTGCGCCCGCATCCAATGCACCACGGAAGATGAAGGGGAAGCAAAGCACGTTGTTCACTTGGTTGGGATAATCGCTACGCCCCGTTGCAATAATCGCGTCTGGCGCAACTTTGCGCACGTCTTCGGGCGAAATTTCTGGGTTCGGGTTGGCCAGTGCGAAAATAATCGGCTGGCTGGTCATTTTTGCGACCATTTCAGGCTTCAAAACTCCGGGGCCTGAGAGGCCAAGGAAAAGATCCGCACCGCCAATAACGTCATCCAACGTCCGACTGTCACTGGCTTGGGCGAACTCGGCTTTCTGTGGGGTCATTTCTTCGGTGCGGCCCTCGTAGACAAGACCTGCGATATCACAAAGCCAAACATTTTCGCGCTTGAGGCCAAGTTTTAATAGCATGTTCAGACACGCAATCCCTGCGGCGCCGCCACCCGTGGAGACCACTTTGATGTCTTCGAATTTCTTGCCTGTGACCCGCAAAGCATTGGTTGCCGCGGCCCCGACAACAATGGCTGTTCCGTGCTGGTCGTCGTGAAAAACAGGAATGCCCATGCGTTCGCGACAAATTTTCTCGACGATGAAACAATCGGGCGCTTTTATGTCTTCAAGGTTGATCGCGCCGAAGGTTGGCTCAAGGGCGCAAATAATGTCCGCCAGTTTCTCGGGGTCAGATTCGTTGATTTCGATGTCGAAACAGTCGATATTCGCGAATTTCTTAAAGAGGACAGCCTTGCCTTCCATGACAGGCTTACTGGCAAGGGCGCCGATATTGCCCAAGCCCAAAACAGCGGTCCCATTGGTTACGACGGCCACCAAATTGCCTCGCGAAGTATACTTGCGCGCCGTCGAGGGGTCTTTTTTGATCTCTAGGCTCGCCTCGGCCACACCTGGACTATAAGCGCGGGCAAGGTCGCGGCCATTGGCCAGTGGTTTCGTCGCGCGTATTTCCAATTTTCCGGGTTTAGGAAATTCGTGATAATCCAAGGCTGCTTGCCGGATTGTGTCATTTTTTGCGTCACTCATGGTGGGCCTCCCATATATAGTTTAGCATTAAACTACTTGTCATACTGACTATCTGAACGGCTTACACTAGGTCAATACGCCCCACTTGCAAATAAATTACGAATTACCGTTTCCCTTGCATCCCTTCTGGGGGCGGGGCAATATTGACCAATAGGTAAAATGAGGTTCTAAATGCCCCTTCTTAAAGCAGCAACTGATGTTCAAGCTCGTGCGTACGCGCCTTATTCAAACTTCAAAGTTGGAGCGGCCCTACGAGCGGCATCTGGCGAGATTTTTTCTGGCTGTAACGTCGAAAACGTCGCCTATCCTGAAGGAACCTGCGCCGAAGCAGGCGCGATTGCGGCAATGATTGCGGCAGGCCAAACCGAGATCACCGAGGTTTTGGTGATTGCGGATTCTCCCTTGCCCGTAAGCCCATGCGGTGGGTGCCGCCAGAAGTTGGCGGAATTTGCGCAGCCAGAAACCAAAGTCACCATGACGACGCTTGAGGGAAATTCGCAGACGCTCACGATGGGGCAGCTTTTACCCGGAGCCTTTACGCAAGCGCATATGGAAAATACCTAAGTGGATGCGCGCTCAATCATAGCCTGTTTACGGTCGGGGACTACTCCGAGTGGGGCGGAAATTGAGTGGTTTGCGCAGGGTTTGGCGAGCGGTACCGTTTCGGATGCACAGGCGGGCGCATTTGCCATGGCGGTTTGCTTGAACGGGTTAACGGACGCGGGCCGTGTGGCGCTGACGGAAGCAATGTGCAACAGCGGCGAGCGACTAGAGTGGGCGCTTCCGGGGCCGATTTTAGACAAGCATTCCACGGGCGGAGTTGGCGATTGCGTGTCGCTTTTGCTTGCGCCCGCCCTTGCGGCTTGTGGGGCCTTCGTGCCGATGATTTCGGGGCGAGGCCTTGGTCATACCGGCGGGACGTTGGACAAATTGGAAGCTATTCCCGGCGTTTCGACAGAACTTTCGACAGAAGACTTTCAGCAGATCGTTGGTGATATCGGCTTTGCCATCGCCAGTGCGAGTAGCAACATCGCACCCGCGGATCGCCGCCTTTATGCCATTCGTGATGTGACTTCGACCGTTGATAGTATCGATCTGATCACGGCATCGATTTTGTCCAAGAAATTGGCGGCTGGCCTTGAGGGGCTGGTTTTGGATGTGAAATGGGGTTCAGGAGCGTTCATGCAAACGCCGAATGAAGCGCGTAATTTGGCACAAACCTTGGTGCAAACGGCAAACGGGGCAGGAACGCCCACGACGGCGCTTGTGACCGATATGAACCAACCCTTAGCAACGAGTATGGGCAATGCGCTTGAGATCATTTCCGTGATGGAAGTGCTAACAAACCCTAAAGCGGCCCCCTTGATTGAGTTGACGGAGCAGTTGGGCGGGAGCTTGTTGCATTCCGCGGGGCAGGCGAGTGATAGCATAACTGGCGCGCTTCAAATTAGACAGGCGATCAACGGAGGCCATGCTGCCGAAGGTTTTGGCCGTATGATTGCGCGCATGGGCGGCCCCAAAGATTTCGTCGAATGTTGGCGCGATCGCTTGCCCGCTGCGCGATGTGTGTTGGGGGTAGAGGCGAAAGTGGACGGGTTCGTGCAGGCCATTGATGGTCGGGCCTTGGGTAATATCGTCGTTGCAATGGGAGGAGGGCGGCTTGTTGGCAGCGACAAGATCAACCCCGCCGTTGGCCTTTCGCAAATTGCCAGACTGGGGAGCTTCGTTGAGGCGGGGACGTTGCTCGCGATGGTCCACTGTGAGAACGAGGCGCAAGGGCTGGCCTTTTGCGAGGCCGTGGCGCGCGCTATTACTTTGGGGGCTGACGCGCCAAAACCCTATGAACTTGTATTCGAAAAGGTGACCTAGATGGCACGAGCATTCCTTATTGTACTAGATTCTGTCGGCTGTGGCGGCGCACCGGACGCGGCGGATTTCGGCGACGAGGGGTCGAATACGCTCGCCCATATCGCCGCTGAATGTGCAGCGGGAAATGTCGAGGAAGGGCGCAGCGGCCCGCTTTCTCTCCCAAATTTGGCCTCATTAGGCCTTTGGCATGCCGTTGAAGCGGCGTCTGGGGTGACGTTTGTGGGGAAACCCACAGATGTAACCGGCAAATGGGCTGCGGCGACCGAAGTTTCGATTGGCAAGGACACACCCTCGGGGCATTGGGAGCTTGCAGGGTTGCCTGTTCCTTGGGATTGGCATTATTTCCCCAAAGAGAATTCCTTCGATGATGACCTTTTGTTTGAGGTTTGTAAGGCGGCGGGGACGGGGGGCACTCTTGGAAATTGCCACGCCTCAGGCACCGAAATTATCGAGCGGGAAGGCGCGCGCCATTTGGAAACGGGTTGGCCGATTTGCTATACCTCGGCGGATAGCGTGTTTCAAATCGCCGCCCATGAAGAACGTTTTGGTTTACAAAAACTACTCGACCTTTGCAAAACGCTGGCCCCGATGTTGCATGAAATGAAAGTGGGTCGCGTCATCGCGCGCCCGTTTGTCGGATCAGTCAAAGACGGGTTTACCCGCACGTCCAATCGCAAAGACTTCGCGATTATGCCCCCTGCGCCCGCTCTTTGTGACTGGGTTCACAACGCTGGAAAACACGTTTATGCTATTGGAAAAATTGGCGATATCTTTTCGATGCGGGGGATTGATGAGGTTGTCAAAGGCGACGATCTTACCTTGATGCAGCACCTTCTGGTGCATGCAGAGACTGCCGTTGATGGAAGTCTGACCTTTGCGAATTTCGTCGAGTTCGACAGTCTCTATGGCCACCGTCGGGATGTTTCTGGCTATGCAAGGGCTTTGGAATGGTTCGACGCTCAAATCCCAGATTTCATTGCGCGGTTGCGTTCCGATGATTTGGTGATATTCACCGCGGACCATGGAAATGACCCCACTTGGGGCGGCACTGATCATACCCGCGAACGCGTCCCTGTTTTGATTTGGGGAGCAGGGATGGGCGAAGTCGGACTTTGCCAATTTACGGATGTTGCGGCCACGCTTGCGCATCATCTTGGGGTGCCCTCGGACGGGCCCGGAAGGAACTTAATATGAGCTTTTCTAAGCTGAAAAAAGTTGAATTGCATTTGCACCTTGAGGGTGCCGCGCCACCTGCATTTATCCGCAGCCTTGCAAAAGAAAAGAACATGTCCATCGACGGTGTTTTTGACGAGAATGGCGCCTATTCCTACACGGATTTTTGGGACTTTCTGAAGGTCTATGAGGCGGCAACCGCCTGCCTTAAAACACCCGATGACTATGCGCGTTTAACATCCGCTGTTCTTGAAAATTGCGCCGAGCATGGTGTGGTTTATGCCGAAACATTTTTGGCCCCAGATTTTTGCGGTGGTGGCGATGTTATTGCGTGGCGCGAGTATTTGCATGCGATGCAAGAGGCGGCCGACAAAGCCGAAAAAGACTCCGGAATTATTCTGCGCGGCATCCCCACGGTCGTGCGCCACTTTGGCCCTGATGCGGCCAAGAAATCCGCGAAATGCGCGGTTGAAACGGCGGGCGATTGGATCGTTGGGTTTGGCATGGGCGGGGACGAGAAATTTGGCACGCCGTCTGATTTCGCATATGCGTTTGATATGGCGCGGGAGGCGGGTTTGAAAATCACGTCGCACGCTGGCGAATGGTCCGGCCCCGAGGAAATACGAGCCACGATCCAAGACCTCAAAGCCGTGCGCATTGGCCATGGTGTACGCGCAATCGAAGATGCGGCATTGGTGCGAGAAATCGTTGAGAAGGATATCGTGCTTGAGGTTTGCCCCGGCTCGAACATAGCGCTTGGTGTTTATGCGGATTGGGCGAGTCATCCGATCCAAAAGCTCCGTGATGCTGGCGTAAAGGTTACGGTTTCCACCGATGATCCCCCTTCTTTCACACCACAATGACAGACGAATATGAAATGCTTTCCCGCACATTCGGTTGGGACGACGACACCTTCCGCGCCCTAAATATTGGTGCGGCCGAAGCGGCATTTTGTAACGACGCCACACGCGCCCAAATTCTCAAAAAACTGGAGGCCTAAAATGAGCCAGCACCTAACCGTTGTGAACCATCCCCTTGTGCAACATAAACTGACGTTGATGCGTGAGAAAACGACGTCGACCGCTGTATTTCGCCAGTTGCTGCGGGAAATAAGCCAGTTGCTAGCGTATGAGGTCACCGCTGATTTGCCGATGACCACGCAAACGATTGAAACCCCTATGCAGGAAATGCAGGCCCCGGTTTTGGATGGGAAAAAGCTTGCTTTGATCTCTATTTTACGTGCGGGCAATGGCTTGCTTGATGGTGTTTTGGAATTGATCCCATCGGCGCGCGTTGGTTTTGTTGGGTTGTACCGCGACGAGAAAACACTCCAGCCCGTTCAATACTACTTCAAGGTTCCCACAGAGCTAAATGACCGTCTTGTTATCGCCGTTGACCCCATGCTTGCCACGGGAAATTCATCGGTTGCGGCGATTGATCTACTCAAGGGGGCAGGGGCCGAAAACATTCGTTTCTTGTGTCTTTTGGCAGCCCCAGAAGGGATCGCGCGGATGAAAGAGGCGCATCCTGATGTGCAGATCGTTACTGCATCTGTGGATGAACGCCTTAATGACGCTGGATATATTGTTCCGGGCCTAGGGGATGCGGGTGACAGGATGTTTGGCACAAAATAGGCGAACATTTCCTTTACTAAACTAGTCTTTTGCTGCATCCTCGCACAATATATTGTGTGGGGGCACAAAATGCACCGTTTAAAATATTCTGTCGCCATCGTCTTATCAACCCTGCTTTCTGGGGTTGCTGTTAACGCAGCAACGCTCTCGAGTTCCGATGGACCCGCTGAAATTCCACCCGCAAGTTATACGGCCGCGCAATATGTGGACAGCAACGGGTGTGTCTTTATCAAGGCCGGTGTCGGAGGTTCGATCACATGGGTGCCGCGCGTAACGCAGAGCCGAAAATTGGTCTGTGGGTATAAGCCTTCTCTGCAGAGTCGCGCGATCCAAGACACAATCCAAGTGTCGAACACACCCTCAAAGAGCAGTTCCGCGAAGCCCGGAAAACCGTTGGCAACCAGGTCTCTGATTGCCGCGCCGGCGGTTAGAAATGTTCAGGTAACGCAGGCGCCCAAAGCGGTTAAAAGAGCGCCGCCCACTCCAACAGTTTTGACGCAGGCGCCCGCCGCTTCTCCCGTCCCTCGGCTTCCGGCTGGATATAAACCGGTGTGGGACGATGGGCGTTTGAATCCGAAACGCGGAATTGGAACCGCCCGTGGCGAGGCGGAAATGTTGAAGGTGTGGACCAATACCGTACCGATGAAACTGGTGGCCGAGAATGGCCAAGATGTGGAATTAAAACAGGCGCATTTGCGGTATAAGGCCGCAAACGGGACAGGGCGAACAGCGACAGGTACAAAAACCGTACCCAAGTCCATACGTGTCGCAAAAGCGACGCCAAGTCGTACCTTAGCCGTGAAATCGGGCGGGCGTTTGATTCAGGTTGGCGCGTTTGGCGTGGCAAGCAATGCGCAAGCGACGATCAGCAAGTTCCAGAAAATGGGGCTTCCTGTGGCTGTGCAAAACACGAAACGAAATGGCAGAAGCTTGCAGGTTCTCTATTTGGGGCCATTTGCGAGCAACTCAGACATTAAGGTTGGGTTGAATGCCGCGCATTCCGCTGGGTTCAAAGACGCCTTCGTTAAGTAGGGCCTGTCCAAAACCTAAGATTGGCAAATCTCTTGAAGCGCGACCCATTCGCCATCTGTGATGATTGCGTCTGAGGCCTCTTGTGGAATAGGGTCCGCTTCGATCAAGGGCAATGTCGTTTCCCCAGATATATCAACGGAATAGGCATAGGGCGTCGAGGGCAAATTCGCGGCCTCAAACCTCGCGAGAAGCGGTTCAGGATCGACCGGTGCGAGCGGTTGTGCCAGCAGTTTTTCCGCGTGTCGGGTGAGGGCAGGAATGCTGATCTGGCCCGATGTTAGGAAGCGGAACGTGCCGCGCACGCCGAGATCTTGCAAGAGTTCATAAAGCGGGTCATTGTTTTTTGCGCGCTCGAGTTCGGCCAAAACATAGCCAGATACCGAATTGGGATCCTCAAAATCCTCAACCAATCGACGGTTTAAAATGATATAACCACCTGGCAAATTCACGGATGTTTCGACGCCGGTGCGCACGACCACAAGTTTGTTGCGCTCTGCTCCCAAATGTTGCGCCATTTTGGAGAGCGCATTGCTCGCTTGAGGCTGTGTGCAGGGGTGCCCTGAAACGCGCCGAATTTGTTGGAAAAGGTCATCCCCGATTTTAGTGCGCTGGGCTTGAGGTGTGATGCTGGTTGCGTATTCGACCATTGCGTTTGGAAGCCAGAAAACCATCAACCCCGTGAAAGCGGCGAGGATGCTGGTCGTGAGAACAAGCCGCAAGCGCCCGGGTTGTGGACGCCGCCGATCGATGACTTTAAGCACCCTCTCGATGGCTTCGATGGCAAAGGTCTCATCAAGTTCAAGCGTCTCCCCTCCTTCTACATCTGGACTATAGATTGCGGGGTACTCTCCGGGATTTCGCCGTGATATCGCGGGAAGGGACCAGTGGGTCAAGGCGCGCTCGGCTTTATCTTTTAGAACAAGGGTCGCATTTCCAAAGCTCACAATGACTTCACGCTTGTGGTCTTCGGGCGTTTCGCGCCAAAGACCCGTGGTTTCGAGCCGATCGTATTCTGATAATGCGGTCATGTGGGCTCTGCGCTGCCTCTTGAATGAAAGTAGCCTAACTTAGGGAGGGGGATCAACAAGTTCGCAAACGACAATTCCTTTATTTCAGGGCGGGACATCCCGTAATTTAGGTAGATATACCAGAAACATAAGACGCCGTACACGCGTGAGGCTAGTATCCTTGTAGGGAGTTTTGTAAAACACGATATGATTATTTCGTCTGGGCGCCAGTTTGTCTTTGTTCATATTCCCAAAACGGGGGGAACCGCCCTGAGCCTTGCGCTTGAGGGGCGTGCGATGAAGGATGATATTCTGATTGGGGATACGCCAAAAGCCAAGGCGCGGCACAAACGCCAGCGTACTCAATTCCCCCATATACGGATGAACAAACACGCCAATTATTCGGTGGCTATGAGGCTGGATGAGGATGTTCCAAGCTATTATTGCTTCACGTTGGTGCGAAACCCTTGGGATCGTTTGGTGAGTTACTATCACTGGCTGCGTGTCCAAAGTTTTTCGCATAGGGCGGTTACCTTGGCCCAAACCCTCCCGTTTGCCGCGTTTATCCGAGCGCCCTCGATTATGGCGTCGCTGAAATTAAACAACTATGCGTCCTATATGAGTGGTGCACAGGATGCACATTTCCTGCGGTTGGAGCATTTGGAAACAGACCTGCTGCCCCTTTGGGAACATCTCGGGTTTTCGCTTTCGCCGATTGCGCAGGTGAATACTTCGGAGCGTAAAGCAGACTATCGGAGCTATTATACGGATGCTGATGCGGAGCACGCCCGCCTTCTTCTGGCCGCAGATGTTCAACAGTTTGCCTATTCATTTTCTTAGAGTGGCTCTGAATGTGAGACAATTTCGCTCTTATTCCGCAATTGGGTTCTGTTGGGGAACAGTGCTGCATTTTAGACAACTTCTGGTCGATTTTCGGGCATAGGAATCACCCTACGTTAACCATGTTGGTTCTGCTGGGCTGCCACCCAGTTTCAATGAGGGATACAATATGTTTGGGCTGAAAAAACCTATCCGCCGGGGGGCGCACCGTACTGCAGAAGCATCGGGCTCATATGGTGGAGGCCACTTTAAGCGGCCACGTCGCACAGGAATGATTTCAGGAACGCGCGTCGCGACACAATTTGGATGGCGTGATGTAACCAAAATCGTTCCGGGAGATCGGGTGCTTACATTGGATGGTGGTTTGCAGGTTGTGAAAGCCGTTCGCCATGAGCAGGTGGCGCAAATTCCAGGGGACAGCTTATTGAAAGTACCCTCATTGGCACTTGGGAACCGCGAAACCGTCTACCTTTTGGCAACACAGGACGTGATGATCGAGAGCGACGCTGCCGAAGACCTGTTTGGCGATCCTTTTGCATTGATCCCAGCTTTGGCCCTAGAAGGTTTGCGCGGAATTCAACGTGTGGCAGCAACAGAAGAATTGCGCGTCGTAGCGATTGAATTTGCCCAAGACCAAGTGGTTTTCGCAAACATCGGTGCTTTGTTTTTATGTCCACGCAGCGAGCAGGCCAATATGGTTGAAGTCGCGGAATTGGACCTTCTGACGTATGATGCGCTTCCAATGTCCGAAGCGCGCCTATTGGCCGAGGCCTATGCGATGGAGAATATCGTAGAACCCTCAATTCAAGAGTACGTCGCCGCTTAATTGGCGGTAAAGGTTCAAGAAAATACGGCGCACTGTTGGGAGGCAGCGCGCCGTATTTTCAATTTAGCGGAGCGGATTAGGCGGCTTTTTCAGTGGCAAAACGGGTGTAAAACACTTCTCCATTCCGCGCCATCTCGCGCAGCAGATCAGGCGTTTCAAAACGTGGTCCGAATTTCTCGGTGAGCGCATCACAAAGCTCAACCGCACGACCAGCCCCAAGGATATCAAGCCAGCTAAACGGCCCACCCGACCAAGGCGCAAAGCCCCAGCCCAAAATCGCGCCAACATCGCCCTCGCGGATATCCATCAAAACGCCTTCGTCGAGCGCCCGTACGGCCTCAAGCACTTGAGCAAAGAGGAGACGGTGCTGTACTTCGGTGAGGTCCGGTTGTTCGTCCGCAACAGGATACCGCGCGGCCAAACCATCCCAAAGGCCTTGGCGTTTGCCTTTGTCGTCATAAGCATAGAAACCAGCGTTGGCTTTGCGACCCAAACGGCCTTCGTCAGCCATCCAGAACAGCACCGGATCAACGGCTTCGTTTGGATAGGCGTCGCCCATCGCGGCCTTAGTGGCTTTGGCAATTTTAACACCCAAATCGATCGATGTTTCGTCAGTTAATTGGAGCGGGCCAAGCGGCATGCCAACCAGTTTCGCGGCGTTTTCGATCAGCGCAGGTTCAACACCTTCGGCGACCATGCGAATGCCCTCGTTGATGAAGGGAATGATGCAACGGTTCGCATAAAAGAAACGCGCGTCGTTCACAACGATGGGTGTCTTGCGGATTTGGCGGCAGTAGTCCAAAGCTTTGGCTACAGCGCGGTCGCCCGTTGCTGCACCTTTGATAATCTCAACCAACATCATTTTTTCAACGGGACTAAAGAAGTGGATCCCGATGTATTGATCCGCATGTTTGCTGGCTTTGGCGAGCTCGGTGATCGGCAAAGTCGAGGTGTTGGTGGCAAAAATGCAGTCCGCACCGATCACGGCTTCGACCTTGGCGGTCACTTCGGCCTTGATTGCGACGTCTTCAAATACCGCCTCGATGATTAAGTCGCAATCGGCGAGCAGTGCATAGTCTGTTGTCGTCGTAATATGGCTTAGGAGGGCTTCCTTGCTTTCAGCGGTCGCTTTCTTACGGGCGATGCCTTTGTCCATATAACTCGCGCAATAGGCTTTACCCTTGTCCGCGGCTTCTTGGTTCTGGTCCAGCAAAACAACGTCGATGCCCGCTTTTGCAGAGACCAGAGAAATGCCAGCGCCCATCATGCCTGCGCCGAGGATGCCGACCTTTTTGACGCGTTGGTCGGGGATACCTGCGGGACGGACTGCGCCCTTGTCGAGAGATTCTTTGTTGATGAAAAGGCTGCGGATCATTGCCGTGGAGCTTGGGTTCATCAAGACATTGGTAAACCAGCGCGCTTCGATTTTGAGGGCCGTATCGAAGGGTACTAATGCGCCCTCATAGACAGCAGAGAGCAGAGCTTTTGCGGCGGGGTAGACGCCTTTGGTTTTGCTATGGACCATGGCGGAAGCGCCAACAAACGTCATGAAGCCCGCAGGATGGTATGGCGCACCGCCGGGCATTTTATAGCCTTTGGCGTCCCAAGGTTTGAGGATGTCCGCATCTGTCGCGCTCAACACCCAAGCCTTGGCGGCAGGAAGGAGTTCTTCCGCTGGGACGACTTCGTCGATAAGACCGGCCATCTTGGCCTTTTTAGGATCAGAGAGCTTACCCTCAAGCAGGAAGGGGCTTGCCGCCATCGCGCCGAGTTTGCGCACCAGCCGGGTTGTTCCGCCAGCACCCGGGAAAATGCCGACCATGATTTCGGGAAGGCCAATTTTGGCTTTTGGATTGTCGGCGGCGAAAATACGGTGACAGGCAAGGGGCAGCTCAAGGCCGATCCCAACTGCGGTGCCGGGGAGGGCCGCTGCGATAGGCTTGCCGCCCTTGTTGGTTTTGGGGTCCATGCCCGCGCGCTCAATTTTACGTAAAACGCCATGCATAGCCATAGTGCCTTCGAACAGGCCTTTGGCGGGGTTGTCGCCCGCGTCTTCTTTCATCTTTGCAATGACGTTGAGGTCCATGCCGCCCGCGAAATCTGCCTTGCCCGAGGTGATGACGATGCCCTTAACGGCGTCATCGGCAAGGGCGGCGTCAACCGCGGCTTCAAGTTCTGCAAAGCCCTCGAGGCTCATGACGTTCATTGATTTTTCGGGAACGTCCCATGTGATAACCGCTACGCCGTCCGCGTCGATTTGAGTTGTGAAATCAGTCATTTACTCTCTCCTTTTGGACCGGAGTCCCGTCGCTTGTGAGATGTCGACGCTTTGAGGTCGTGTTTCTCGAAAATAAGGGTGTGAGTGGGAAAGGCTGCTTTCCCACTAGATATCGTCCGGCAAAGGGGTGCCATCGTGACGAGTGAAAACCGGATTTCCTTCGCCCAGAACCACTTTCATGTCTATGTCGGAATAGGTTGCCACCTCATGTGGGGCTCGGGTGCCGATGACAAGGAAGCGTGCTTCTTCGTCGCTTTGGTTGATGAAGCAATGACCATCTGCAACCCCCGCTGGGAACGCGGCGCATTCGCCGACGGTCATTTCTTCTTCGCCCGCGTCCATGTGCAACATGACGCGCCCTTGGGTGACCATAACAAACTCGTCTTCATTGAGGTGCCAGTGACGCAGGGAAGATTTCGCACCCGGAGCAAGAATGATAATATTCGCGCCGAATTGTGTCAGGCCTCCTGCATCACCGGCCCGAAGGGACGTCCGCCCGTCCATTTGGCCAGCAAGGTTTCCCGGATAGATAGATCCGCTTCGAGCTTGGAGTTTGTCCAAATCAATTTTTGCCATGTCGCGTTCCTCCTTGCTGCTGGGGTCCTAGGCGGGTTTTAAACCCGCTCGATGATTGTGGCGGCACCCATGCCAGACGCAATGCAAAGGGTAGCAAGGCCAACCTCTTTGTCCTGACGCTCAAGTTCATCGAGCAATGTGCCGATAATCATCGCACCCGTCGCGCCGAGGGGATGCCCCATCGCAATCGAGCCACCACCCGCGTTTACAATCGTTGGATCAACTTCAAACCGCTGCATAAAGCGCAGAACCACGGCTGCGAAGGCTTCATTAACTTCAAACAAATCAATGTCGGAAATATCCATGCCGTGGTCTTTGAGGATTTTTTCGGTCACGGGCACAGGGCCGGTCAACATGATGGTTGGGTCGGTGCCAATTTTCGCAGTCGCACGGATACGAGCGCGTGGTTTGAGGCCATATTTCTCGCCAAACTCTTTGTTGCCAATCAGGACAGCAGCGGAGCCATCCACAATCCCCGAGGAGTTCCCAGCGTGGTGGATGTGGTTAATTTTCTCAAGGTGCGGGTATTTCATCATGGCGACGTTATCAAAGCCGGGCATGACTTCGCCCATCGCTTGGAAGCTGGCATTCAACGCGCCGAGGGCTTGCATATCGGTTCCGGGGCGCATGTATTCGTCGTGGTCTAAAATCGTTAGACCGTTTTGGTCTTTGATTGTGATGATGGATTTTGCGAAACGATTTTCCGCCCAAGACTGTGCCGCGCGACGTTGGCTTTCAACGGCCAATGCGTCGGCTTGGTCGCGGGTAAAGCCATATTCGGTGGCGATAATATCGGCAGAAATGCCCTGTGGGACAAAGTAGGTTTTCATGGCAACGGTTGGGTCAACGGCGATGGCTGCGCCGTCGCTTCCCATGGGCACGCGGCCCATCATTTCAACGCCGCCAGCGACATAGGCCATGCCTGCGCCGCCCTTGATTTGGTTCGCCGCGAGGTTCACGGCCTCCATGCCGGATGCACAGAAACGGTTGATCGCAAGGCCGGGTACTTGTTGGTCAAAGTCGCTGGCCAAAACGGCGGTCCGTGCCAAACAACCGCCTTGCTCGCCAACTTGGGTCACGTTGCCCCAAATCACGTCTTCGATGGATTTGGTGTCGAGGTTGTTGCGCTCTTTGACGGCATTTAGGATTTGCGCCGAGAGGTTCACGGAGGTCAATTCGTGCAACGCGCCGTCTTTGCGGCCTTTGCCACGTGGGCTGCGCACGGCATCATAAATATAGGCTTCGGTCATAACGGATTCCTTCTTAAGCGCGATCGGCAGGGGAGCCGGGCATCAGATCATAGGGTGTTTTATAGCCGGGTAGGGCTTCGATGCGCGACAGCCATGCATCGATATGGGGCCAGTCTGCGCGTTCAAAGCCAAAGGGCTCTGGGTAAAAGAGATAGCCGCAGCATGAAAGATCGGCGTTGGTAATGCTGTCTCCAACAAGCCAGTCGTTGTCCGCGAGGGCATCATTGAGGATTTTGTATGTGTTGAGAAGGCGGCCTTGGTTAAAGGCGATCACTTCTGCGGGACGTTTGTCTTCAGGAAGGAAGTTGATTAAAAAGCGCGTCATTCCCGCGACACCGGACAATTTGTTATTGTCCCAAAGAACCCAGCGCAAAATCTCGCGGCGCTCAGCGGAATCGCGACCACCGAATTTTCCAGTTCTCTCGCTGATGTAATCTTGGATGGCGCCCGATTGTGACAAGTGCAAATCGCCATCGATAAGGCAGGGCACTTCGCCCATATTATTTATCGCACGATAGACATCTGAACGCGCCCCGCCGTTGAAAAAGTCGACGTAAACGGGCTCCCATTCAAGGCCCGAAAGTTCCAAAGCGAGGGCCGCCTTATAGGCATTTCCGCTTTCCCCAAAGCAATAGAGTTGGATGGTCATTCTTGCGTTCCTCCGGTCGAAATAAGTTTGTTCTCTGGTGCTTCAAAGGCGCTATTTTTTACGAGCTTCGAGTTCCGAATTGAAAAGGCGCAACTTGACGGTGAGGTTCTCCTCATGGATCACCGAGTTGAAATTTTCAAAAAGGAAGCTCAATGCCTCGCCTTCGTCTAAACCCGCTTCTGCTGAAAATTTGCGAAGGCGGCGATAGCCATCCTCGGTCATTGCGACAGGAAAACGGCGAGTCAGACGAAAACGTTTGGGCATGATAAGCTCCTTTGGGGCCTTAAAACTGCCCCGCATCTAGGGCCATAACCGTGTCCGCGCCAGTTTGAATGCGGGCAAGGTGAAGGTTTGTTGCGGGCAGTTGTCGGGCCATGTAATAGCGGCCAGTTGCGATTTTCGTAGTGTAGAAGTCTTTGTCTGAAGCGCCACCCTCGATTGCATCATGAGCGGCTTTTGCCATGCGGGCCCACATGAGGCCAAGGCAGGTGTGGCCAAACAAATGCATGAAGTCATAGGACCCGCGAGCGCATTGTTCGGGTCTTTCATGCCGTTTTGCATGAAGTACATTCCAGCAGTTTGGAGGTCTTTGCTGGCCTGTTTGAGCTGTGGCAAGAAATCATCCTTGAGAGCAGGGTGATCGGCGTTTTCCTTGATGAAGTTTTTGATGATCTCAAAGAAGGCCAGCACGTGTTTGCCGCCATCCGTTCCGAGCTTGCGACCAACGAGGTCAAGCGCCTGAACACCATTGGCACCTTCATAAATCATCGCAATACGGGCATCGCGGGCAAATTGGGACATGCCCCATTCTTCGATATAGCCGTGTCCGCCATAGACTTGCTGGGCGTTGATCGCCATCTCAAAGCCCTTGTCCGTCAGGAAGCCCTTGATGACAGGGGTGAGCAATCCAACTAGGCCTTCGGCGTCTTTGTTGCCAAGCTTGTGCCCTTCGTCAATCATTGACGCGCCCCACATAACGAACGCACGGGCTGCCTCAACGAAGCTTTTCTGATCCATCAAATTGCGACGGATATCTGGATGTACAATCAAGGGATCAGCAGGGCCATTGGGGTTTTGCGCCCCCGTCACGGCGCGCCCTTGCAGGCGGTCGTTGGCATAGATGACTGCATTTTGATAGGCGGCTTCGGCTTGGGCATAGCCTTGAAGGCCGACGCCCAGTCGCGCTTCGTTCATCATGGTGAACATGGCGCGCATACCTTTGTGCATATCCCCAAGCAGGAACCCACGCGCGGAATCATAGTTCATCACACAGGTCGAATTGCCGTGGATGCCCATTTTCTCTTCAATGCTTCCAACAGATACGCCATTTCGTTCGCCAAGCGAGCCGTCTTCGTTGACGTTGAACTTGGGCACAATAAAGAGCGACACCCCTTTGACGCCTTCAGGACCACCGGGAATTTTGGCAAGCACAAGGTGAATGACATTTTCGGACATGTCATGGTCGCCAGCCGAAATGAAGATTTTCTGGCCGGTGATCGCGTAGGAGCCGTCGTCTTGTGGCTCGGCTTTTGTGCGCATCAAACCAAGGTCGGTGCCACAGTGAGGCTCGGTCAGGTTCATCGTGCCGGTCCACTCACAGGACACCATTTTCGGCAAAAACGTCTGTTTTTGCGCGTCGGTGCCGTGGACGTGGATCGCGGAATAGGCCCCGTGCGTGAGGCCCTGATACATGTTGAACGCCATATTGGCGGAAACGAAAATCTCGCCAACGGAAGTAGCCAAAACGTAAGGCATGCCTTGGCCGCCGTATTCGGGATCGCAATCCAGCGCGGTCCAGCCGCCGTCCTTCATCTGCTCAAACGCTTCTTTGAACCCCTTTGGCGTGTAGACGACGCCATTTTCCAAACGACAGCCTTCGCGGTCGCCGGTGAAGTTGAGCGGCGCAAGCACGTTGGACGCGATCTTCCCCGCTTCCTCAATGACCGCCAAAGTGAAGTCAGGCTCAAGTTCATCATAGCCAGGAACGGTGCTTTCGGACACTTTGAGCACTTCATGCAAAACGAATTGCAGATCTTGGGTTGGGGCTACATAGCTGGGCATATCGGGGTTCCCTTATTCGGCCGCGTTGGGGCGTTGCATCTCGGCGAGGCGCTGTTCGCCCCATTTTAATTGAAGGCGCAAATCTTCGATTGCACCTGTGAGTTCGTCGCGCTGGGCGATCATGTCTTTTAGGCGTTCATGGGCGAGCTGATAGGTGCGGTTCAACTGGGTGAATTGCGCGTCATCCATGTCGTAGAGATCTAAAAGCTGGCGAATGTCTTCGAGGGAAAAGCCAAAACGTTTCCCCTGCAAAATAAGCTTGAGGCGGGCGCGATCCCGTTTTGTAAACAGACGGTGTTGCCCGTCACGCACAGGAAATAGCAGCTCTTTTGCTTCGTAAAAACGTAATGTGCGCGGGGTCACATCAAAGGCAATACACATTTGTCGGATGGTCATCATGTCGGTCATGGGGCGCTCCTTGTGGTTGCTTCTGCACCCACACATGGGAGGGTCACTGCAACTCTACAATACAGCTTGACGTTAACGTAAACGAAACGCTACGTCACTTTTTTCCTGACGGCACGTAAGGGGGTTTTTGGTGTTGATATGCCAACCCTTTATAGCCCATTTTGGCTGTTTTGACGCCCATCTGCTAGGTCATTAACGCCCATGACTTGTTAGCTCGTTGATTTTAAATAATAATTTAAAGCGTCGGTTTCGAGTGGTCCGGCGCTTTTTTGAACGTTCTTAGGGTATTGACGTTTGCCTTCTGTTGTCGCTGTCTAATAGCATGACAACGACTCAGTATATCCACCTCATACGGTTCCCACTGATCTGACCCAAATTGGGCCGGCCATTGAACGCTTGTCATTTCAAATATCACAGTCGAACAAAACCGGTCTTTTTCTTTACCAGATAAGGAAGCCGCTATGAAAACCACCAAACTAATCCATGCAACGAACCCTGACACTGACAGGCAGGCTATCACCCAACGCCTAACAGACTATCTTATGAACTTACGCAAAACCCGACTTGCCGCTGATTTCATCGGAGATGATGAGCATTCTATTGATCTCGGACTGAATGACTTTGATAACGTTGCCGACGATCTGTCTGATGGCGTTGAACTTACTTGGAGAGATAACCGTCGCATCAAACAGCGCGTTCAAGGGATCGCGGATCGACGTAAGGAGGCTTCCGGCCTTGCGCATCTTAAAGACGGGGAGATCAAGCGCCTGCGCCCTCTGTTTGCAGGAATTAAATTGTTTGAACCAAAAAACGAGCACTGGGTTGATGAAAAAATCGCAGCGCTGCACGAGGAGATGCCTTGGATGGCGCCTGCAACCAATGAGGTCTGGTCTGTCCTTCGACAAAACGCCGCCACCGGCGATATCATCAAAATCCCACCTTTAATTTTGATCGGCCCTCCCGGCATTGGAAAGTCGGTATGGGCCAGGCGATTGTCTGAGCTTCTTCATATTCCTAGATGTGAAATTGATGCCAGCCTTGGAGGTGTTGGCTTTAGTGTGGCGGGAACCGAACGAGGTTGGGCATCGGCGCAAGCAGGGCGGCCTCTCGAAACAATCCTTCAACACTCGGTCGGCAATCCGTTGGTTGTCGTTGATGAAATTTGCAAAGCGCAATCCGTCACGTCAGAAAAGGGTGCCAGCCATTCTTTCGCGAATACCTTGCTAAGCCTAATGGAACCTGCGACAGCCGCGTCATAGGAGTGCCCGTACTATCGTACCTGTCCGTCGTCAGGGTTTTTGGAACCAGGAGCTGCCTAAACTCTGTTTGGGCGTGATGCAAGACGTTATCGACCCAGCTAGCCTGAAAGAATTCAAAATTCTATATCGAAAGCTGCACAAGATTAAAGGATACTATCCACGTGACCCGAGCCGTCTCTGTTCAAAGCTGGAAGAGGCCGGTATCCGGCCAGCATGGAATCCTAAATTTTCTGGCGCGGATTTTTATCGAGTGTCTGATCTTTAAATAAACATACATTGTCTCGAAAGCCGTTCTTTAGAGCGGCTTTTTTTATGCTCACAGTTTTTTTGATGGGTCGCAATGACCTTGTGCATTGGGCGAAGTTACCGCCGTTTTCGAATTTGTAAATTTTAACTACTTGAAAAAAAGTAATAAAATAATTCTTCATGGGCTATAAAGGGTTGGCGTATCAGTGTTTTTGCGTGCAAAAAGGAGGTATCTTAAGGCGCAGACTAGCCGAGGGCCTCGTCGCGTAGGCTCTGCAAATCGTCTATCGATTCTTGCAACTCAACGGCTTGTGCACGCAACGCAATCAGTTGGCGATCCGCCATTTCCACCCACGCATCCATTTGCGACTTGGTACCCGCCTCTTCATAGATCATCAACCATTGGCGGATTTCTTCGAGGCTAAACCCAAACCTGCGTCCACGCAGAATAAGGACCATACGCGCCACTTCGCGACCGGTGTAAAAGCGGCTACGACCCTCTTTTTCAGGTTGCAGTAGTTCAATGTACTCATAATACCGCAATGTGCGCGGAGTCACATCGAATTTCGCACACATGTCTTTGAAATTGAGGCGTGTTTGCGTCATGTTCTTGGGTTCTCCTTACATCTAAACCTAGGGTCATATGAAGTGCGATTCAATCGCTGGTTTTAGGCGGGCCAGATTATTAGCGCTTGATGCGTCAATCAGTTCGGCCAATAAACGGTTTAAGGAAAGGTGGTCCCATGAGCCATGACAGAACAGAAGTCGCCCGAAAATTTATTGAATCAATTCCGTTTTCGCAGGCTCTCGGGATGACCCTTGATGAACTTGGCGATGGTGTCGCAGAGATTTCGATGCCCTATGACGCGCGTTTTGTTGGCGACCCTCAAACGGGGGTGATTCACGGCGGCGCGGTCTCCGCCTTAATGGACACCTGTAGTGGCGCGGCAGTCATGAGCCATCCGTCCAATCCAATCGCAACTGCGACGATCGATCTCAGGATTGACTACATGCGCAGCGCTACCCCGGGTCAACGGATCGTCGCACGGGCCGAATGCTATCACGTCACCCGCAGCGTCGCCTTTATTCGGGTAACCGCGCGGGACGATGAGGGCGAAATTCCCGTAGCCTCGGCGACGGGAGCCTTCACACTTGAGCGCGCGCAGGAGAAAACAGCATGAACCGTCGCCCTCCCGAACCCGTTCAGGTCATCAAACAACGACGCGATTCAACCTTGACGGCGCTGGTCCATGGTGTGCCGTTCATTCAATTTTTGGATATACGGTTTGATCGGCGCGGAGACGAATTGACCGCGACCTTGCCCTACAGAGAAAGCCTGATCGGAAATCCGACTTTACCCGCGATCCACGGAGGAGCAACGGCGAGTTTTCTTGAGGTGACGGCGATTATCGAACTGTCGTGGGGCATGCTCTGGCAGGATATGGAGAGTGGGGTGCTTGACGCAGAAACCTTGGACCCAAACAATCTTCCTCGCCTGCCAAAAACAATTGATTTTAGCGTCGATTATTTACGCACGGGCCTCCCCCGTGATGCCTATGCACGGGCGCGGGTCAATCGGTCGGGGCGGAGATACGCCAGCGTCCATGTTGAAGCATGGCAAGACAACCGCACTCGTTTATTCGCGCAAGCGACGGGGCATTTTTTGATGCCACAAAAGGGCGATTAATTTGACACGTAAAGTCACGCACCGGCGCGTTCTAAAAATTGCCCTCCCTATCGTTATTTCCAATGCCACGGTCCCTTTTCTAGGAATCGTGGATACTGGAGTTGTCGGTCAACTTGGCCTCGCGGCGCCGATTGGTGCGGTGGGCATCGGGGCGATTATCCTGACGGCGATCTACTGGATTTTTGGGTTCTTGCGCATGGGAACGACAGGCCTTGCGGGACAGGCTTTGGGCGCAAATGACCAGCCCGAATTGGCCGCCATTTTGACGCGTGCACTGCTTGTTGGATTGGCCGCAGGTTTGGGGATTTTCCTGCTGCAAGTACCCCTGTTTGCGGGGGCCTTTTTCGTTTCGCCCGCATCGCCCGAAGTTGAAGGCCTCGCGCGCTCCTACATGGGAATTCGCGTCTATTCGGCACCGGCAATGATTGGGATTTATGGCCTGACAGGGTGGCTTATCGCGGCGGAACGCACCCGCGCGGTTTTGGCAATTCAGCTATTGATGAACGGCGTCAATGTCGGCCTCGACTTTCTCTTTGTGCTCCATTTCGACTGGGGTGTGAACGGCGTCGCCATCGCGACCGTCATTGCGGAATGGGGTGGTTTTGCCCTTGCGCTGTGGTTCTGTCGCGCAACATTCTACGCGCCCGATTGGCGAAATTGGGGGCAAGTTTTTAACAGCGCTCGCCTGCGCCGCATGCTCTTGGTCAACAGCGATATTATGCTGCGCTCGGTGATGCTTCAGGTGATTTTCGTATCGTTTCTTTTCTTTGGTGCGGATTTTGGCGACGTGCCCTTGGCGGCGAACCAAATCCTCATGCAGTTCCTGATGATTACGGCTTATGCGCTCGACGGGTTTGCCTTCGCGGTTGAGGCCCTCGTGGCGCAATCCTTGGGATCGAAATCCCGCTTTGATCTACGCCAAAGCGCGCTGCTCTGTACGTTTTGGTCGCTCATTGTTTGTATCGGTTTGACGGTTGTTTTTGCGTTGTTCGGTGAAGGCATCATCGACCTTATGGCCAAGTCCGAACCCGTCCGCGCCGAGGCGCGAATTTACCTTGTATATATGATCGCTGCACCACTCATCGGGATGTGGTCTTGGATACTGGATGGCATATTTATTGGCGCGACGCGCAGTCGCGATATGAGAAATATGATGTTTTTAAGCTTATTGGTTTACGGCGGGGCTGTGCTGGTTTTGGTGCCTGCGTACGGAAATCATGGGTTGTGGATAGCCCTGTTAATTTCTTTCGTTGCACGCGCCATTTCGCTTGGCGCACGCTATCCATCGCTTGAACGCGACGCGAACCCTGTCTAAAGCCACGCGTCCCTTGCGGTGCCTACAGCTTGCGAAACATGGCTAAACCCGTCGGCCTCAAGATGGGCTTCAAGCCCTTGGGCGATGTCGCGCACCAAGGACATCCCTTGATAAACAAGGGCGGAATAAAGCTGTACCGCTGTTGCACCGGCCCGAATTTTTGCATAGGCCTCTGCGGCATTGGAAATTCCACCGACGCCAATGAGCGGAAGATTTCCATCGGTGATTTTTGACAGTTGCGCGAGGACGCGGGTGCTTTTTTCAAAAAGCGGCGCTCCAGAAAGCCCCCCCATTTCGCCCCTGTGGCTGCTTTTTAGGCCATCACGATCAAGGGTCGTATTGGTCGCGATGATGGCATCAATGCCGACTTCGATTGCGACTTCGGCTATTTGAGTAAGCTCCTCAACATTCAAGTCAGGCGCAATTTTGAGAAAAACGCGTGTATTGGGCGCGACTTCCGCGCGGACGTCAAGGACACCCTGTAGGAGGCCGCGCAGCGCATCTGCCCCCTGTAAGTCTCGCAGTTTTTCGGTATTGGGCGACGACACATTGACGGTTGCAAAGGCCACGTGGGGACCACAAACGCGCATTACGCGGGCGAAATCATTTGCACGATCGTTGCTGTCTTTGTTTGCGCCCAAATTGAGGCCCACAGGCACGCGAGGTTTTGCAGTGGCAAGACGTGCCGCAATCGCATCCGCGCCCTGATTGTTGAAGCCAAACCGATTGATGACGGCGCGATCTTCGGTCAGACGAAAGAGGCGTGGTTTGGGATTTCCAGGTTGGGCATGAGGTGTCGCAGCCCCAACTTCTATAAAGCCAAAACCTGCTTGCGTCAGGGGCACAATGGCCTCGGCATTTTTGTCATAGCCCGCCGCCAACCCAATGGGGTTGAGCAAGTCAATACCGCAGAGATTGGTCGCCAATCTGTCGCCTCCAACCGGACCACCGGGCATCGGGACAAGACCCGCATTCAAGGCCTTAATCGAAAGGCTATGCGCTACTTCTGGGGAACACGCGTGTAGCGCTTTCAGCCCGTATTTCTCAAGAAAACTCATGGAATATCATCGGGAAAGACATGACCATTCTCCCCCATTGGCAAGAGGGCGTGCGCCACCGCGTCGCTGCGTTTTAATTTGCGATACAAGTGCGGGAACTCTTTTCCACCCCGCGAGACTTCCCATTTCAAGGCCTCTCCAAGCGTATCCGCGTCTATTGTGACAAGGACAAGCGTCGGGCTTCCTGCGAAATGTTTCGCGACTGTTTCGCGCAACTGTTCTGCGGTGGAAAAATGGATATACCCATCCGCTAGATCCACAGGTGCGCCCTCGGTTTCCCCGTTTTGCACCAAATCAGCCCATTCGGACTCTTGAAAAACTTTGTAAATAAGCATGGTATTGGAATGCCTTTTGCTTAAACTTTGGTCAAGTCCTTCTTGTCATCTCAACGTTACCTAGGGTCAATAAATGGATTGGGAAAGCAGCCTTTGACTCTGAAGCTGCATTTGGTCAATCTATCGCTCTAGAACAATAATAGGGAGTATTAATATGTTCGCCCGTCTTTTCACATCCGCGGCCGTTTTGGCCCTCACGGCAGGTGCTGCTGCCGCTGACTATTCACTCACAGTTTTGCACACGAACGATTTCCATGCACGGTTTGAGCCCATCAGCAAATATGACGCGGGTTGTAGCGCCGAAGACAACGCCGCCGGCGAATGCTTTGGGGGTTCCGCCCGTTTGGTGACGGCCGTTGCCGACGCCCGCGCGCGCTCAAACAACTCCATTTTGGTGGATGGCGGAGACCAGTTCCAAGGCACGCTGTTTTATACTTACTACAAGGGAAAACTCGCCGCCGAAATGATGAACAAGCTCGGCTACGACGGCATGACCGTTGGCAATCACGAGTTTGACGACGGCCCAGAAGTTCTCGCAGGCTTCATGGATACGATCAACTTTCCTATTCTGATGTCCAACGCGGACGTGTCCCAAGAACCCGCTTTGGCTGGCAAACTTGCGAAATCCGCGATCATCGAACGGGGTGGCGAGAAAATCGGCCTCATTGGTTTGACGCCACAAGATACCGATGAATTGGCCAGTCCCGGCGACTTGGTGATCTTCACCGATCCTGTTGGTGCTGTGCAAGGTGAAGTCGATAAACTGACCGCCGAGGGTGTGAATAAAATTATCGTTTTGTCGCACTCGGGTTATAGCGTTGACCAAAAAGTTGCCGCCGAAACCACGGGTGTAGACGTGATCGTTGGTGGCCATACCAACACATTGTTGTCCAACACCAACGAGCGTGCAGAAGGCCCATACCCAACAATGGTTGGCTCAACAGCCATCGTTTCGGCCTATGCTTATGGTAAATTCCTTGGCGAATTGAACGTCACGTTTAACGACGCAGGCGAAGTCATTTCGGCCACTGGCGAGCCTATCATCACGGACGCCTCGGTTGCTGAGGATGCTGAAACTGTTGCACGGATTGCAGAAGCCGCAGTCCCCCTCGAAGAAATTCGCAGCAAAGTTGTGGCGTCCACTGGGGCGGCGATTGACGGATCGCGTGACAATTGCCGCGCCAAAGAATGCGAAATGGGGAACCTTGTTGCCGATGCGATGCTTGCGCGCGTTAAAGATCAAGGCATCCAAGTTGCGTTGGCAAATGGCGGCGGACTTCGTGCAGGTTTAGAAGCTGGCGAAGTTACGATGGGTGATGTTTACACGGTTCTTCCGTTCCAAAACACGCTGGCAACATTCCAAGTGAATGGGGCAACGCTTAAGGACGCGCTCGAAAACGCGGTGCTGCAATATGATGACGAGACCAAAAACGGTCGCTTCGCGCAGGTTGCGGGGATGACCTTCACCATCACGGGTTCCGAGGCCTTTGGCAATCGTATTTCCGAGGTTATGATTGATACAGGAGCAGGCTATGAAACGCTTGATCCAGCCAAAGTTTACGGTGTTGTTTCAAACAACTACGTGCGTGGCGGCGGCGACGGGTACGCGATGTTCCGCGACGCGATGAATGCCTATGATTTCGGCCCTGATCTTGCGGATGTTGTCTCTGAATACCTTGCGGCAGCAGGCAGCTATGAGCCCTACCTTGATGGCCGCATCACTGTGAAATAAGTTTGGTTTACGCTGACTGAACCTAAGGCGCGCCAGTCACGGCGCGCCTTTTTTGTAACAAGGTTTTGGCAAGGAGCGAGAGAATGTGTGGACGGTTTGCGATCACTTTGCCCGTGGAGGCCATGGCCCAGCTTTTTGCGGCGGCCCCCGCCAATGATTTGCCTGAAGTTCCGAATTATAACGTTTGCCCGACGACCCAAATCCACACAATTATGGCCACAGATAACGGTCGCCAATTGGGGGCCATGCGGTGGGGGTTTATTCCCACATGGTACAAAAAGCCCAATGACGGCCCCCTTTTGATTAACGCGCGGGCGGAAACAATTGCGCAGAAACCCGCGTTTTCTAAAGCATGTCGGGAACGGCGGTGCCTCATCCCTATGAGCGGTTTCTATGAATGGACCAAAACGCCTGAGGGCGCACACTTACCGTGGTATATCACGCCGCGCCACGAGGAGGTCGCCGTGTTCGCAGGTATTTGGCAGGATTGGGAACACGACGGAGTGCGCCTAAAAACGGCCGCTATTGTGACAGTTGCGGCAAACAAAACGATGTCGAAAATCCACAAACGGATGCCCGTTTCCCTTGCGCCGGATCAATGGGCTAGTTGGCTTGGGGAGCAAGGGAAGGGGGCCGCCCGCTTGATGCAACCCGCGCCCGAAGATCGCTTTGCCGCGTGGCGGGTTTCCCCGAGGTTAATTCCAATCGGGCCTCAGGGGAGCAGCTTATCCGTTCCTTGGAAGCGGATAATTCTGGGTACTAACCGCCTAAGAAGGCTGTTCTGGAAGCCATTCCCATGGGATTGTGAAGGCCCCAAGAACTTGAGTAATTTCAATCGTGCTTACGACTTCGGACATCTCAATTTGCGCAACGAGTCCGCGCCGTCTGCTTTCAATCACCGAACACACGCTCACTTGCAAACCCGCTTTTTCCAATGCCGCATTGTAGACCCGCGTAATGGCGCGTTTGCGCAAGTCGGGTTTGAAGACTTTGCCCACTGCTGTTTTCGGCAACTCGTCCAAAATTTCGATGTATTTGGGATGGGCCGCGCGCTCTGGGATTTCCTTTTTACAAAACTCCATAAGCTCATTTACCGTCACTTCGGCATCTTGCACTAACTCGACATAGGCACAGGGGATTTCGCCTGAGTGTGCGTCCGGTTGGCCAATCGCACCGGCAAATCCAACTGCGGGATGTCCCGCCAAAACCTCTTCGATTTCCGCGGGGTCGATGTTGTGACCGCCACGGATAATCAAGTCCTTGGCGCGCCCTGTAATCCAAAGATATCCGTCCGTGTCGACGCGCCCTAAGTCGCCCGTGCGAAGGTAGATGTCGTGGTGGAAAAGATCGTGGTTTTTGTCGACCTCAGTATAGGTTGATCCGGGGATGACTCCCGGATTATCGATACAGATTTCTCCGACTTCATCGACGGGGGCCTCGACAGGGCCATCAGGTGTTTGGCGCAGGATTTTCACGTCGGTATGAGGAAAGGGCACACCAACGGAGCCCTTTTTTTTCTTGCCGCTCGTGGGATTGCACGAAACAAGGCAAGTCGCCTCGGTTAGGCCGTACCCCTCGGTAATCGTGACGCCCGTGGCTTCTTCAAAGCGGCGGAAGAGCTCAATCGGAAGGGGGGCGGATCCAGACATTGCCGTGCGAAGCGACGATACATCTGCGTCTACTGGCCGCTGCATCAGCGCAGAAATGGCGGTCGGAACAGTGATCATAAACGTCACGTTCCAACGCTCGATAAGTTTCCAGAAGTTATCCAGCACACCTTCGCCACGGTAACCCGCAGGCGTCGGAAAGACGACATGCGCACCCGAAGCAATCATCGACATCATTATCGGGTGACAGGCAAAAACGTGGAACAGAGGCAGGGGGCAAATCACCACGTCATCGTGGCTAAACAGCAAGCGGTGCCCAAGCCAGCCGTTGTAAATCATGCCAGAGTATTTGTGCTGGGCCACTTTGGGCATACCCGTTGTTCCGCCGGTGTGAAAATATGCCCCAACTCGGTCGCCAGCAGGATCTGAAAAGTCGAGTTTTTCGCTCGAATGCTTGGCGATTTCGGCGTTGAAATTCAGCACGCGCGCCTTGTGGGTGACGGGGTTTTTCGGACGGATAAGCGGAACAATCCAACTCTTTGGCGGGGAAAGATACCGCAGCAGATCGACCTCAACAACCGCCTCGATACTCGGCACCATCGCAGCCGCTTCGGCTGCTTTTTGTGCGACATCCGACTTGGGGAAGGCGCGCAAAGTCACGAGTACTTTGGCGCCTGTTTCGCGCAGGATTGATGCGATTTGGCTCGCTTCAAGGAGGGGGTTTATCGGGCTGACGATCCCTGCAATTGCCCCACCAAGAAGTGTTAGGACGGTTTCGTTTGCATTGGGCAAAAGGTAGGCAACAACGTCTGTTTCCCCAATGCCCAGAGAGCGGAAAAAATTGGCGGTTTGCGTTGTTTTTCCGAACAACTCATTCCAAGTGAGAGTTTCGGCACGATCTTTGGGACCGGACGTGATCTGAAACGAAATAGCAGGGCGTTCCCCGTATTTTTCCGCAGTGGCGGCGACAAATTCATACATAGTTTTGGGAAGATCACGATCCTCCCATCGCGCTTCTGCTTCAATAGCATTGCGGTCGTCAATTGATGAAAATTTGTTCATCACACTCTCTCCCATTGGGCACGTCCCCACGTGCTCTTCTCCCCAAGGAGGATGATTGCAAACGACTATTTTCGCAAGGGAAAGTCCAAACGACGGAACGTAAGGAGAAAGTTACGCTACGCCATTTCCGTCCGTAAACTGCAACCGCGCCAGACGCGCATAGAGGCCGTCTTCTGCGACAAGGGATTCATGCGTGCCGTCGGCAATGATTTTTCCGCCATCAAACACAAGGATGCGATCGGCTTTTTTCACGGTTGCCAAACGGTGGGCCACAATCAGGGTCGTGCGCCCTTGGGCCATTTCATCGACCGCGTTTTGAACCGCACGTTCGCTTTCGGCGTCCAAAGCACTTGTCGCTTCATCGAGCAAAAGGATAGGCGCGTCGCGCAAAATGGCACGGGCAATGGCGATACGTTGCTTTTGCCCACCTGAGAGCATAACACCGCGCTCGCCAACTTGGCTTTCGTATTTCTCGGGTAACGCCATAAGGAAATCATGTGCGGCAGCAGCTTTTGCGGCCTCAAAGACCTCGGCATCCGTGGCGTCGGGGCGGCCGAAACGAATGTTCTCAAGAGCGGTGGTCGCAAAAATAATAGGGTCTTGGGGCACAAGCGCGATCTGTTCTCGAAAATCGGTTCGGGTCAAGTCGCGCAGGTTGAGCCCATCAATGGAAACGACGCCGCTGGTGGGATCGTAAAAACGCTGGAGTAACTGAATGACGGTCGATTTTCCTGCGCCAGATGGCCCCACAAGCGCAACCGTTTCGCCCGGTTTGATCGAAAGATTGGTGCCAGAAAGCGCAGCAATTTCAGGCCGCGCAGGATAGTGGAAGGTGACGTTGTCAAATACGATTTCACCGCGCACGGGTTTCGCGAGCGCTTTCGGATTAGCAGGATTTTTGATCGCATCTTCGGTGTTGAGCAGTTCGACAAGGCGCTCGGTTGCCCCTGCTGCGCGTTGAAGTTCGCCCCAAATCTCGGAGAGAGCGGCAACCGATCCCGCGACCATAACCGCATAGATCACGAATTGAACGAGGGCACCGATGCTCAGACTGCCTTGGTTGACGTCATGTGCGCCCATCCAAAGAACACCGACGACACCCGAGAAAATAAGGAAAATAACAACCACAGTCATCAGGGCGCGTGTGGTTATCCGTTTCATTGCGACGACATAGGATTGCTCCGTTACATCGGCGAAATTCTTGGAGGAAAGGGCTTCGTGTGTGAAGGCTTGAACGGTTTGCACCGAGGAAAGGTCTTCGCTTGCGCTGCCGGAGGATTTTGCGATCCAGTCTTGGTTTTCGCGACTCAAAATCCGCAAACGGCGACCAAGAACAATAATGGGAACGATAACGGCAGGAACGATAAACAACACCATCGCGGCCAGTTTTGCGCTGGTCAAAAGCATGAGAGCCATGCCGCCAACGAAAATCAGCGCATTGCGCAAAGCGATTGAAACGGAGGAGCCGATGACCGACAGGATAAGCGTCGTATCGGTGGTGATCCGACTTAGAACTTCTCCGGTCATGATCTTCTCATAAAACGCGGGGCTCATGCGAATAACGCGGTCAAAAACAGCTTTGCGAATGTCGGTGACAATACGTTCGCCAAGGCGGGTCACGAGGTAGTACCGCAAGCCCGTGCCAAGCGCGAGAATCGCTGCAATTGCGAGGGCTGCGCCAAAGTAGCTGTCGATGAGTGCTCCGTTGGAGGCCGTAAAGCCGTCCACAACACGGCGCACTGCAATGGGCAGAATGAGCGAGGTTGCCGCCGTTAGAACAAGCGCGAGACAGGCGGCGAGGACAAGCCCGCCATAGGGACGCACAAAAGGAACAAGTCCGCGCAAAGCGCCCATTTGTTTGGATTTTTCGCGGTCTTCATCTAATTGGGCCATGGAGCCCCCCGTTTGTTTGCGTCCCAACCCACATAATGGCCTGTATCGGAAGCAACAAGCGCTCAAACGCCGCAGAATGGTTTTTGGAAGCTATTTCGGCAAATTGGGGGAATGTGGAGCGGGTAGAGGGAATCGAACCCTCGCCTTAAGTTTGGAAAACTCGTATGATACCATTTCACCATACCCGCGTCGTTGGAGAATAGTATTTCAGCTGTATTGGAGCGTCAAGACGTGAAATCCGCAAAGCGCGGAATTTGACAGGAAAATTTGCCTGCGTGAAGGTACGCCTGTTTGCGCTAATCCCCGAGTTTTCGTGTGCAAGCCCAACTCAGAAGGATCATTCCCGCGGCCGTACCAAGACAGAGAGCGAGCCCTCCGATTTGATAGGATACCCCCGAGAGGAGTGTCCCTGTTAGGCGGCCAACTGCGTTCGCCATGTAGTAAAACCCCACGTCCATGGTGACCCGTTTTTCATCCGTCAACGCCAAGATGAGGTAGGAGTGAAGCGAAGAGTTTACAGCAAAAATGGCCCCGAAGATCAGCAGGCCCGCGACAATTGTTCCAGTGAGCATCGGAGATGTGCTGGGTGCTAGAAGGAGAATTGCGGTTAGGGCAATAGGAACCACAGCGAGGCCGAGTGCCCATTTCTGTGCCAAAACAGCGTATTCATGCTCGCCGCGTTGGTGTGCGCGTAGGAGCTTTGGTGCGCTGGCTTGAACCATGCCATAAAGAATGGTCCAGACCGCCATAAAACTCCCGATCAAAAAGAACGCGGCGCGATTGGATTCCTCTGACCCATCCGAAAGGACGGCGTAAAAATAAATGGGAATCCCCACCACAAACCAAACATCTCGGCCCCGAATAGAAAAACACGCGCAGCGCTGAGCCAGTTGATGTTACGGTTTTTAGAGAAAACCTCCTTGAACTTGGCGTCTTTTCGCCCTTTAGGAAGGCCCATCGGCATTCCCACAAGCACGGCAACCAAAACAAGCCCCAACACACCAGCCATTGCCAGGACTGCCGGTACAAAACCAAGGGTCGCTAAAAGCACGGCACCAAGCAAAAAGCCCAAGCCTTTGACCGCATTCTTGGAGCCAGTCAAAATCGCGACCCATTTAAATAGGCCGCCTTTGGCCTTGGGGGCTAGGATTTTAACCGCACTTTTTGAACTCATTTTTGCGAGGTCTTTGGCGACGCCAGATGCGCCTTGCACGAGCATGACGAACACGACCGAGGCCCCGATGCTCCAGTTTGGATCAAGTAGGGATAGCGCGAGTAGGGCCAAAACTTGGAGCGCCAATCCCGCATAAAGCGTCGAGGTTAGCCCAAAGCGCGCGGCAATCCAGCCTGCCGAAAGATTGGTCACAATCCCCGCTATCTCATAGAGCACGAAGAGATAGGCGAGCTGAACGGGTGAAAATCCGAGCGTATGAAAATGCAAAAGCACCAACATGCGCAGCGCGCCGTCCGTCAGCATGAACGCCCAATAGGCGGCGGTTACGGCGAAATAGGCTGCAATTCCTCGCGTCTGTGTCACAGGGAATCGCCAACCATAAAGGCCACGTCGACCAGTCGGTTTGTATAGCCCCATTCGTTGTCGTACCACGCGTAAACCTTGAGTTGCGTGCCGTTCACAACCATGGTTGAAAGCGCGTCGATGATGCAACTGCGAGGGTCATTTGTGTAATCCGAGGACACAAGCGGCCGTGTTTCATAACCCAAGATGCCCTTGAGGGAACCAACGGATGCCAGGCGGAAAAGCTCATTCACTTCTTCGACACTCGTCTCGCGTTCCATTTCAAAAACGCAATCCGTGAGCGAGCCGTTGAGCAAGGGAACGCGCACGGCGTGGCCGTTCAGTTTGCCTTTTAGCTCTGGATAGATGAGCGTGATTGCCGTGGCCGACCCCGTTGTCGTGGGAATCAAATTGGTCAGGGCCGAGCGCGCGCGACGCAAATCAGACGCGGGGCGATCAACGATCGTTTGGGTGTTGGTGACATCGTGGATTGTGGTGATTGAGCCGTGTCGAATGCCGATCCCTTCGAGCAGAACTTTGACCACTGGCGCAAGGCAATTGGTCGTGCAGCTTGCGGCGGTGATGATTCTGTGGGTTTCGGGATCATAATTATTGTCGTTGACGCCATAGACAATATTGGCGGTTGGGCCGTCCTCTACGGGGGCCGATACGACGACTTTTTTGACGCCTGCTGCAAAATAGGGCGCCAGTTTAGTTTCGGTTTTGAACGCTCCTGTACAGTCGATCACAACGTCGACCCCTTCGAGCGGCAACTCATCGAGATTGCGCGTGGAGGTCACAGGAATATGCGTTCCGTCGATTGTGATGCTGTTGTTGTCGGCCTCGAAGTTCGCGGGCCAACGCCCGTGAATCGAGTCAAACTCCAGCAAATGCGCGTGCATTTTGGGGTCCCCCACAGCATCATTGATAAAGGCGATTTTTGCGCCGCGTTCTAGGAGGGGACGCAGGGCGAGTTTTCCGATGCGGCCAAGGCCATTGATGGCAAATGTTGTCATGTCAAAACGCTTTCTGATTAATTACGCGCGATATCGTCGACCGATTTTTGGAGGTCGGCACGGCTGGCTGTTTCAAATGGGAGGGTGGCAAAACGCGAGATGCGTTTGTTTAGGATTTCATAGGTATTTTCAAAGCGGTCTCGGGAAGCTTTGTCCAAGGAGTTGGCTGCTGGGACGGGGTCTTCAATGCCCCAATGGCTAGCGATGGGTGTGCCGTGAAACGCGCCGCTTTCTTGGTTTGCCGCGTTGTCACAAACGGTGAATACGAAATCGAAGTCAGATGTCGTTTCGCCCAAAACGGTGGTGATGTTTTTGGAGTGTAGGTTTTGAATGTTGTGGCCTTTGGATAGCAAAACATCGCGGGCCATAGCGTGGACGCCTGCGCGCGGTTCTGTCCCTGCGGACGCCACAGTGAAAGTGCGGCCTCGCCAATCGCGTAGGATCGTTTCGGCCATAATTGAGCGCGCCGAGTTTCCTGTACATAGGAACAAGACGCTGGGTTGTGTTGCTGGTTTTGAAAGGTCGGTTGGAAGGCATAAATCGCCGCGTCCGCCACAACAGTCGCTAAATAACCCTGAGATGATTTCCTGTGAGGCTGCAATATTCGCGCTATAAAGGAGGCTTGTGCCAAGGCGGCGTTGGCGCACAAGACCAGCCGATTTTAACGCCGAGAGATAGACCGATGCTGTGCTTGGCTTGAGGTCTAGAACGGTAAGGATTTCAGCAACAGGCAGCGCGTCCGGATACCGCCGGATCAGCAGTCGGAAAATAGCCATCCGCTGTGGGTGACTGAGAGTGGCGAGGCGGTCTAGAAGTTTAAATTCCATAATTCGTGAATTAAGGAATTTTGAGGCAAGGCGCAACTGTTTTCTACCAGAAACAAAAGTAATCGCATTTGCACCTTTCGTATTTTTTTGCAAAATGTACAATAACGCCTACCCCCCTCGTTTTCGCAATGGAAATCCTATGTCAAAAACCGTCCGCCTTGCCCCGAATGATAATGTCGTTAGCGCGATTGAAACCCTCAATCCCGATGAGGACGTCAATGGAATATCGCCAAAACAGCAAATTCCGCGCGGGCATAAAATGGCTACTCAAGCGATTGATAAGGGGGCGGCGGTATTGAAATACGCGCAAGTCATTGGCTATGCGAAAGAAGATATTGCTGTGGGGGATCATGTGCACACGCACAATCTTGAGTTTAGGGCTGTCGATCAAACCTATGAATTCTCAACCGATATTCGGCCCGTTGCCCCCGCGACGACTGTGGATACCTTTATGGGGTATCGGCGTGAAAACGGCAAAGTCGGGACACGCAATTATGTTGCGGTTTTGACGTCAGTGAATTGCTCGGCAACGGCGGCGCGGATGATTGCCAACCACTTTACGCCAGAGGTTATGGCGAAGTATGAAAACGTTGATGGAGTTGTTGCTTTCGTGCATGGCACGGGCTGTGGCATGGCGGGGGATGGCGACGGTTTTGAGGCGCTTCAACGGGTAATGTGGGGCTATGCCGCGCATCCAAATGTTGCGGCTGTTTTGATGGTGGGCTTAGGCTGCGAGATCAACCAGATTGATTGGTTGGTCGAGGCATGGGGCCTTAAGCCGGGACCAAAGTTTCAGGCGATGAATATTCAAGACGTGGCTGGCCTGCGGAAAACGATCGAGATTGGCATTCAAAAGGTCGAAGCCATGCTGCCATTGGCCAATGAAGCACGCCGCGAAGCTTGTCCCGCCTCGGAGTTGATGGTCGGTTTGCAATGTGGTGGATCGGATGCGTGGTCCGGCGTTACGGCCAATCCAGCGTTGGGTTTCGCTTGCGACTTACTGGTTGCCCAAGGAGGCACGGGTGTATTGGCCGAGACGCCAGAAATTTATGGTGCGGAGCATTTGTTGACGCGCCGCGCAGCAACGCCAGAGGTGGGTGAAAAACTCATCGGCCTCATCAAATGGTGGGAAGAATACGCCGCCCGCAACAAGGGGTCGATGGATAATAACCCGTCTCCGGGGAACAAAAAAGGCGGGCTTACAACCATCCTTGAAAAATCCCTCGGGGCTGCGGCCAAGGGGGGAACTTCGCCCCTAACGGGCGTTTTCAAATACGGTGAAACAATCCGCAGCAAAGGGTTCGTCTTCATGGACAGCCCCGGATATGACCCCGCGTCTGTGACAGGGCAAATCGCCAGTGGATGCAATTTGATCGCCTTTACCACGGGGCGCGGGTCCGCCTTTGGGGCCAAGCCAACGCCGTCGATAAAAATTGCGACGAACACCCAGATGTTCACGCGGATGGAAGAAGATATGGATTTGAACGCGGGGTCGATTCTCACAGAGGGCGAAACGATTGAGGCGGCGGGGCAGCGGATTTACCAGATGTTCTTGGATGTGGCCTCTGGAACCCCTTCGAAATCCGAAGCGCAAGGGCTTGGCGATTATGAATTTGTTCCATGGCAAATCGGCGCGGTAATGTAACTCTGGGGTCGTTGAATGTTAGAAAATCCAGTGCTGGGGGATTAACCCACAGGGGAAACCAATGGGCGGCCCTCTTTGGCGCGAAGCAAGTTTTGCACCACTAGGTCGCCCATCGCGATGCGTGTTTTCTCGGTGGCGCTACCTTGGTGTGGCGACAGCACGACGTTTGGCAGCTTCCAAAGATCCGGCGACATTTTTGGCTCTTGCTCAAACACATCGAGCGCCGCGCCGCCCAAGGCTCCAGACTGCAACATTTCGACCATAACAGGTTCGTCAATGAGCGTTCCTCGCCCCAAATTCACGATCGCTCCCTTGGGTCCCAAGGCCGTGAGAACCTTGCGATCCACCAACTTTCGCGTGGCTGCATTGTCGGGAACAACGGCCACAATCCAATCGGATGCCGCCGCCATTTCCTCAAGCGAGGCATAGTACGGAAAGGGTTCATAGGCCTGTGGGTTGCGGCCATGATAAACCACCTGCATTTTGAAGGCTTGTGCGCGGCGGGCAATTTCCTTGCCGATCCGTCCTAGCCCCAAAATCCCGACCGTTGCCCCCGTAAGTTCGCCCGTCAGGGGATACCCGCCTTCGAGCCATTTTCCTTGCCGCGTAAAGGCATCCGCATCGACGATTCTGCGGCAGAGAGACAGCATCAGTCCAAGCGCAAGTTCCGCGACGGCATCGCTTAAAACGTCGGGTGTGTTGGTGACGGAAATACCCCGCTTGCGCGCGGCAGTGACGTCGATACCATCATAGCCAACGCCAAAACTTGAGATGACTTTGAGGTCGGGAAGGGCGTCCATCATTGCGTCGTCACAGCCAACATGGCCGTTCGTCGCCATGAATTTCACATGCGCGCAGTTGCTCAGAAACGTTTTTTTATCAACGGCTTCCCAGTATTTCAGGATGGTGAAGGACTCCGAGAGGTCCGCCATGACTTTTGGGGGCATGGGGGCGATCATGATTAGGTCATTCACTTGGAGTCTCCTTGGGCGCTTTGTTTTTTTGCAAGTGTACCCTATTTTACGGCGCGGCCAAGAGGCCACGAATTGGCCGGTGGTTATCCATACACTTGGGGGCAGACTTTAGGGCACTATCTTTCCAGAAAGAGGGAGCCGGTGAAGTGCGTGAAAACGTCCGTCCCCCGCTTCGCCAGCCAGAATTAACGAACAGAATCGCATGGGGCGCCCCAAGTTATGGGCGAAGTGTGTACGGGCCAAAGTTTTTAAATGTTCCAAGTCTTTGGGCGGCAAATGACCACTCAAAGTGATGTGAAATTTGAACGCGTCCAAAACATACGGATACCCCCAGTTTTTCAAGTTGGTTTCCTGCAGGGGCGTTAGGTTGGCTTTGCGGCGTCCGGCCAATTCTGTCGCGCTGAGAGGGGCGCGAAAATGGTCCAGTTTTTGCAGAACGGCAGCGGCGAGACTGGCAAGATGGTCGATGTTTCCTTCCGGAGTAAGCGCCAAAGTCGACTTATCTATTGTGAGGCTTAGGGCTTCAATTTCAACAGGAGCATGGACGGCACAAAGCGCCTTGGTTTGAGACAAAAGGCTTTCATATGTTGTGCCTTTTGCAAGGTGAAAGGGAGGTTTGATTGTTCCATGAAAGCCGTATTTCCTTGGAGCTTGGGTTGCAATACGCAGGGCGGTTTCGGAGGCTTTTGGGTGTGGCACGGCGCAACCCTTTTCCAAATCCCACCCAAGCCAAGCAGCGCCTGAATCGGCAAACATACCCGCCTCAGGTGTCATGAAAATGCTGTATCGATTAAACAACAATGGGGAGGCTCCTTTGGGATTTTTCAACTATGGCACCTCCATTGATACGCGAACTTGTGCAGATTATCCTGCCTAAATGAGCGGATTTACGGCCTTTTTGCAAATAAATAAGCGAGTATATTGCGCTCAATGTCGCCCATTGTGCGCAGCGGGCGGGTATTCCCATTGTGCGTCGGGTGTGGTTTGAGGGGCGCAAAGGTTTCTAGCGGGCGGGCAGGTCTGGGTCGGTCATAAAATGGGATATAACATGAGTTTACGCGGCGCGATTTTCGATATGGACGGCCTCCTTTTGGACACGGAGCGCCTCACCATCCTGTGCTATCAACGCGCGGCTGATGACGTTGGCTTGATTGATTTCGAGCCGGTGCTGTTGGGCCTCATCGGGGTTCGGCGCAAGGAATCAGAAGACATTTTGCGCGCAAGAATCGACGATTTGGCGATCTTTGAGGCATTCCTAGAGAAAAGTACCGCCAATTCCGCGGCGATTAAAATTGAGGACATCCCCATTAAGGCAGGAGCCGTCGAATTGCTCAAGGGCCTGAAAGAAAAGGGACTTCCTTGTGCTGTTGCCACCTCAACCCAAACGGAAAAAGCGCGTCACCATCTTGAAGTCTCCGGCCTTCTTGGTTTTTTTGAAACGGTGACGGGCGGAGATCAGGTGGTTTCTCCTAAGCCCGCACCCGACATCTATCTGCGTGCTGCAAAATCGCTTGGTCTGGGGGCGACCGATTGCGCGGCCTTTGAGGATTCCGATCCCGGAACCCGCGCGGCAGTTGCCTCCGGAGCACGGGTGGTACAGGTTCCAGATATTTTGCAACCATCCCCAGAAGTTCGCGCTCTTGGCCACGTAATCGCGCCGACTCTCCTACTTGGGGCGACGCAGATCGGGTTGATTTAGGAGGCAGGCAACCAAAGCTTTTCGCGGATATAAAACTACGGGAGAAGTGATGCGCCTAATCCAATCATTCGCTAACTTCTGAATTGACCGCTGCTACCCCGGTCCGTCACGGATGCCGATGGTAAAATAATTATCTACAATCAGAACGAGTCACCAGAGAAGGACAAGAAAGCTAACTGGCGGCCTGCGCCAAGGGTCTCTTCTGGTCAATCTTGCGCTATTACTGCCCCATTTTTTATTTATGGAAAGGAGGACTTAAGCCCCGAATGAGGCTTCATTGCGGGTTACTCAATGCGATCCCATCAACCGTCGTCACGATTGAAGTGGCGTGTCCAGATTTCAGTTCGGACTCTATCTCGCGCTTCATAGTCGTCAATTGCTTTTTCAAGGTCGCCGACTTCGTCTGTTTCTTTGTCGGTAGCGATTTCGGTTAGGCGCATGGTGTACCAGGCCGTTATCCCGCCTTCCGGTGCAACTGTGAACCTTGGGAAAATTGGTTCAGGCATTTGGCCTACCGACCAAAGATTTGGGAGGTTTGGTTCAAGGACCAACGCACGGGCTAGGCCAATCACATCGACTGCACCGCTCAAAACGGCTTCTTCCGCTTGCGCTCGCGTTTTGAAGCCGCCTGTTAACATCAGGGGCTTGGATGTCACCGTTCGGGCGCGTTTGGCAAATGCAATGAAGTAGGGCCCACGTCCCGCGCCGTCAGAGGCGGACTTAGCGCCTGGGAAATACGTCTGTAAAACGCACTGCAATACTGGGCCACAGAAACAGCTTCGACATATCGCAGTTGTAGCGGAGTAAAATTCCGCCAGTTTGTGTCCTTCGTTTATTCGGAGGGCGGGAGATGTATTCTGTGGATATTTATAGTCGTGTGCGCCGTGCTTGTTTGAAGGACGGCATGTCTGCTCGTGAAGCGGCGCGTTATTTCAACAAGGACCGTAAGACGATAGCGAAGATGCTACGTCATGAACTCCCTCCTGGTTATCGTCGTTCAGAAGCGCCACGTCGCCCCACGCTTGATGATTATGTTGGCATCATCGACGAGATACTTCGGACTGATAAAACCCTGATCAAAAAACAACGCCATACAGCAAAGCGCATCTATGAACGCCTGAGAGCCGAGCATGGATATACTGGCAGCTTGACGACTGTGACGTATTACGTACGCGAGCAAAAGCGGCGCACGAAAGAGGTGTTTGTGCCGTTGTCGCATCGGCCCGGCCACGCGCAGGTTGATTTTGGTGAGACCCTTGGCGTGATTGGCTGCGTCGAATGTAAGATCCACTTCTTCGTGATGAGCCTACCGCATTCGGACGCAGTGTTTGTGAAGGGCTACCCTGCGGAGACGACAGAAGCGTTTTGCGACGGCCACGTGTCTGCCTTTGCGTTCTTCGGCGGCATCCCCCAATCCATTCTCTATGACAACACCAAGATCGCTGTTGCGCGTATTTTAGGGGACAGAACACGTGTTCGCACACGCCGGTTTACAGAACTGCAATCGCATTATCTGTTTGATGACAAGTTTGGTCGGCCTGCGCGGGGGAACGACAAAGGCAACGTTGAGGGCATGGTCGGATACACTCGACGCAACTTCATGGTGCCTGCGCCACGTTACGACAGTTTTGATGATCTGAATGCGCACTTGGAACAGAGGTGTTTGGAACGCCAGAGTGACAAATTGCGCGGACACAGCCAGACTATTGGCCAGCGTTTGATATCCGATCTTGATGCCCTGATGGGGTTGCCTGTCGCAGAGTATGAGGCCTGCGACCATGTCAGCACGCGGGCCACATCAATCTCAATGGTGCGCTACCGTAGCAATGATTACTCTGTGCCCGTGGCCTATGCCCATCACGACGTCCACGTGCGTGGCTTTGTGCATGAGGTCATTATTGGCTGCGGCAATGAGGTGATAGCACGGCATCAGCGGTCTTACGCCAAAGCGGACATGATCTTTGACCCGCTCCACTTCCTGCCTTTGATTGAGCAGAAGGTGGGGGCTTTGGATCAAGCCGCCCCTTTGCAGGGCTGGGATCTACCGGATGTCTTCGCTACCTTGCACCGACTGCTCGAAGCCAGAATGGGTAAGCCGGGCAAGCGGGAATATGTTCAAGTCCTGCGCCTTTTGGAAACCTTTGAGATGGATGTTGTGCAGGGTGCGATCCAGCATGCCATTGATCTGGGCGCGATTGGCTATGACGCTGTAAAACACCTTGTGTTGTGCCGAGTTGAGAAGCGCCCACCGCGCTTGGATTTGGACTTCTATCCTTATCTGCCAAAGGCAAACGTTGGAACAACACGTCCGGCCAGCTACATGAGCCTGATGGGAGGGACCGCGGCATGACCCAAGCCCCCCAAATCCTTCTGCAACATCACCTCAAGAAGTTACGCTTGCCAACGTTCCAAGGGGAGTACGCAAAACAAGCCCAGATATGTGCTGCCGAGAATAAGGATCACATTCAATATTTGGCGCGCCTGTGCGAGATGGAACTGATAGATCGGGAGCGCCGGATGATCGAACGGCGGATCAAAGCGGCGAAGTTCCCAAGCACCAAAAGCCTGGATAGCTTTGACTTCAAGATTATGCCCAGCTTGAACAAACCGCTGACAATGGACCTCGCACGATGTGATTATATAGATCGCAGAGAAAATATCATCGCCCTCGGCCCATCGGGAACCGGTAAGACGCACATTGCTTTGGGGCTTGGGTTGGCGGCATGCCAAAGAGGGTTGAAAGTGCGCTTCACGACGGCGGCAGCCCTGGTCCATGATCTGATTGAAGCGCAGGATGAGCGGAGATTGCAGCGGCTTCAAAAGCACCTGACGAGCCAGAACCTGTTGATCATTGATGAATTGGGATTTGTGCCCCTCAGCAAATCTGGTGCGGAACTCCTCTTCGAGGTGATATCCCAGTGCTACGAACGCGGCTCAATTATAATCACCTCGAACCTGCCTTTCGATGAGTGGACCGAAGTCTTTGGTTCCGAACGGCTCACAGGCGCTTTGCTGGATCGTTTGACCCATCACGTCCATATCCTGGAGATGAATGGCGAGAGTTACCGGCTCAAACATAGCCGTAAGAGCCGCCAATAACCAAAACACATCAAGATCAGAACAATGTCGGCCCAAGGGCCAACATGCGCTTTGGCACGCGTTAGCTAAATGGGGAGCACGCGCACCAAAGCGCACGACAAACGAGAAGTCAGTGGACCAGTTTTACGCCGCGATCTGGACCCTTTTTACTCTGCGATTGACAGAACTGGTAAACACCATCTCTGATCGTTAGGTCGGGCATCTTGCGTACGCTCATTGTGTTGCACCTTTGTGTAGCATTACAGGTGACACATACCCTTGTAAACAAGGTATTATAGCGAATACAATGAGTTATATGGTGCTGCTGGGGAGAATTGAACTCCCGACCTCGTCATTACCAATGTGTTTTCAAAACTCTTGGACTAAGCTGGATGCGGGTGGATGAAGTTGTCCCTGGTGACATAACCAATTGTTGTATTTCAACTTTTTCCTGAATTGGTTTTGCATGGTGTCGCATTTGGCTGGCCCAGGTTGTACTCCGCTCCCCTACTAATCCCCTACTAGTGACCCCACCCCATCGACGGGTGTCGAGGCAGGCCACCTAACTGCGTGTCCCGCTCCGAAGGAGGTAACCGTTGGTTTGACCCCACATTCCCCTTGGGTGGTTAATATGCGATTCCGTCCCTTCATAAATTTGGAGGGAGTTTCTCTATGGAAGCTACGAATGAGTTTCTCACAAGGATTCCACGCAGTTCAGACGGAAAGCGACGCTGGCCTCTTGAACTGAAGGCGCGGATTGTTGCGGAAACGTTGATTGAGGGCGCGACTGTAAATGGGGTGGCCAAGCGATATGGTTTGATACCCAGCAGCGTTTCAGATTGGCGACGTATGGCGCGGACGGGTAAACTTGTTTTACCCAACTTGGATGGGATGGATTTTGTGCCCGTGCAGATTGCAAACCCTAAGGCGCTTGAAGTGCTTCCAACACGACCCATCACTTTGACCAGCGTTGAGTTGCTCAAAGGTGGAGTAACGATCCGCTTGGCCGCCGATACGCCTGCGGCCCGCATCGCTGAGATCGCGGCTGCGCTGTGATCCATCCGTCGCATGGCGTGCAGATCTTTGTCGCGACCAAACCTGTCGACTTTCGTAAAGGCCATGACGGTTTGGCCGCGCTGGTGCAGAGCCATTTGCACAAGAAGCCCTTTGATGGCGCGGTCTATGTCTTCCGTGCTAAACGGGCGGATCGCCTCAAGATGATCTGGTGGGACGGAACCGGCCTGGTCATGGCGTACAAGCGGCTTGAGCAGAATGCGTTCAAATGGCCCGCCATCAAGGATGGCGTTTTGCGGCTTGATCCGGCTCAATTTGAGACGCTGTTTGCGGGGCTCGATTGGCGTCGCGTGACTGCATTGGAGACCCGCCCACCGGCTGCGGCAGAATGACTCGGGTGGTGCTTTAGGCGGGTAGTTTGGTGCGGTTTTTGGTATCAAACACCCATGACATCCGCCACTGATCTTCCTGACGATATCGATGCGCTCAAAGCACTTTTGGCGGCCGCCGAGGCCCATATCAGTGCGCAGAATACGACCCTTACCGAGCGTGACGGCATCATCCAACGCAAGGAATACCGCATCATTCGCCTCGAGAAGCTGTTGACTGACTTCAAGCGGGCGCTCTACGGGGCGAAGTCCGAGAAAGGCGATCCGGATCAATATCACCTCGCGTTGGAGGACATCGAAACAGCCATGGCTGTCGTCCATGCTGAGGACGTAGCGATTGACCCGCCAAAGACAGCAGGCGCGACGAAGCCACCCAAAGGGCGTGGTGTGCTGCCAAAACATCTGCCGCGTGTTGAAGAGGTTTTTGCACCCGACAGCACGATCTGTGGCTGCGGCGCTGAGCGCCACATCATAGGTGAAGATGTCAGCGAACGCCTAGACATCGTGCCCGCGCAGTTCCGCGTCATTGTCACACGCCGCCCCAAATATGCCTGCCGTGACTGCGAGGCAGGCATTGTCCAAGCACCTGCCAAACCACGCCTGATCGAAGGCGGCATGCCGACTGAGGCCACCATTGCCAGTGTGATTGTGTCCAAATATGCCGATCATCTGCCATTGTATCGTCAGTCACAAATCTATGCACGGCAAGGCGTTGATATCGACCGATCAACACTGGCATTCTGGGTTGGGAAAGCCGCGCATGAACTGAAGCCTGTCCATGACGCTCTGCTGGCACACCTCAAGAGATCCACAAAACTGTTTATGGATGAGACGCCGGCGCCGGTGCTCGACCCTGGGCGAGGTAGAACCAAGAAAGGTTACTTCTGGGCGCTCGCCCGCGATGATCGCGCTTGGAATGGGCCAGAAGCACCCGGGGTGGCCTTTACTTATGCGCCAGGACGATCCGGCAAATACGCAACCGAGATTTTGCAGGGCTTTGGTGGCATCCTGCAAGTGGACGGTTATGCCGGATACAACCGCGTGCTTAATTTGCGGGACAATGCCCCGATCCAACTGGCGTATTGCTGGGCTCATGCACGACGCAAACTCTATGAGTTGACCCATAATAACGTGGCCCCCATCGCCGAGGAGGGTCTCAAACAGATCGCAGTCCTCTACCGGATCGAAGGCCAAGTCCGAGGTCAATCCGCTGAGGAACGCTTAGCGATGCGACAGCAAAAATCTGCGCCAAAAGTAGCGACCTTCAAAATATGGCTGGATCACACAAGAACGCAGGTCTCTGCCAAATCTCCAACTGGCGCAGCGCTCAAATACATCGCCAAATACTGGGATGGCCTGATCTTGTTCCTGACCGACGGTCGCATCGAGATGGACAGCAACGCCGTAGAACGCACAATCCGCCCCATCGCCCTGCAAAGAAAGAACGCGCTCTTCGCGGGTCACGACGCTGGCGCACAAAACTGGGCCATGCTCGCGTCGCTGATCGAGACCTGCAAACTGAACAAAATCGAACCGCACAGCTACCTGACCAGCGTCCTCACAGCCATAGTCAACGGACATAAGCAGAAGCACATCGAGCAGCTGCTACCGTGGAACTACGCCGCATAGGTGGGACCAAAGCAGCGCTTACCGAAGGAGTTGGAGGCCTGCACTGCAAATCAGGCTTGTGGACATTCCTGCAGTTCTAGCACAGCGGAATTTAGACAGTTGGTGCGGAGAATATGCTAAATCACATGCAGCCATTCCCACGAAAAGCGACTGGTGGCCGCATAGGGCCACCTTTAATTGAAAATTCGAGCGTATCCATTTGAAGATTGTCGACGTCAGGATGAACGTTCGTCGGTCATGTAATCAAAATCAATTGGATCCATGCCAAGAGATTCCGTCACCCCTTCATTCCAGCAAGCTGCGACTCGCAAGCCGACTTCCAGCATCTCGAAACGTTTGAAGTCTTCAATCATGGCGGGCATAGCTTCTTTTACAGCCGCACCTACCTCGGATATGATAGCCTTGGCTTGCTGCGATGTGAGCATTGCTCGGATCGCCATCTGCTCCACGGCTTTTGGCTTGGGCCAACGCTTACTCCCGCCATAGGTTGCCGCCATCATGTCCGACGCGATATAGGCTTTAGTCGTGACGATGTCGTAAGCCGGCGCTAAGGTAAATGGACCCTTTTCGGCGTCATCAAATAGTACAGCATAGTTCTTCAGGTGAGCATCACCATTTCGCAATGCGATGCTCGTGACAATCTGGCGGTAAAGCTCATTTAAATTTTGCTTGGCATTCTCGGCTGAGAAATTCTTGATAGTAGCGAATAGGGCTTTCTCGATTGTCCCACTATATTTCTCTTCGGACGTCATTGCATTTAGGGATGCGAGATCTTCGAAACCACTTCGATGACCATCCAGGTTATCGAAGCGTTGTACGGCAAGCGTTCTCCCATGCTTACCCAGATAGCATTCAGCAGTTTTATTACCAGCTAACCGGGCAACTTTTAGGCAGTGATATTCATTGAGTGACAAGCCGGGGTAGTCGGCGGCATCAAATTTTAGAATATAGTCTTGAGTTTCAATCGTGATCCTTTGTTTTTCTGGATCAAAGAAACTATCAACCTCCTCCTCCAAGAGGACCTTTGGCATTGCACCAGACACGCCGGAACGAAGACCATATTTCCTAAACATATCGGTTACAAACGCTTCCGTCGCTTCAGCCTCAAGGACCTCTTGAATTGAGCGTATGCTTGGTTTTCTTTGTGGTTCTTCACCGGCCTTCAAGACTCGGACCCGACCAATCTGGTTTTTACCCGTTTCTGATAGAATGTCGTATGCATCCGCGTGGCCGTAAGCTTTGGAAAGTTCCCGGCGTAGGTTATCGAGCAGTAGGCCCTCAGGCATATTTGTGTCGAAGACGGGGAGTAACCCATATGGATGATCATAGGATGCCGTTCGAACCGGCATGTTTAGAGAGATTGCATTTGAGGGTTGCACTCCCTGATCGTAAACAAATGTGGTCCCAGAACCGTGGCGATCAAGCGTCCCTACTTTGCTGTCATTAACCCACACTTGAAGTGTCATACCCATTGCCTTTCTCTTCCATCAGCTCTTCGTAGGTTGGGCGCCCCCGATTTGCTGTCGCTGCCCTTAACGTTAACCCAACACCTTCGACTAACTTCTGTACGGTTGAAAAATTCATGTCAAACATGCCGCCCTTCTCAAACGCTGAGATGGTTGGACGACTGACACCTGAGATCATGGAGAGGGTTTCTTGCGTCATTTTTTTCTCTTTGCGTGCAGCTCTCACGAGCTCGCCAAGTTCCAGAAGGTCCATCTCTTCACTCACTTTTTGATAATCATAAGTTACATTTTTACCATTTTTAATCATTTTGTAAAGTCTGATTATCATTTTACACTCTCCAAATGTAATCCTTACGCTTCAATTTGTTGAAATTTTATTATTTTGATGGGCAAAGACTTCATTTTTGGATGGCGCCGAGATGGATCACTCAATGGCGGGTCTGCACTGTGTGCCAGGTCGATTGTATTGCCTATCTACCGAGACAAGGCTCGGGGCCGCATCCGCAGAGGTGTGCCGACATCTCGTTGGCATCGATGTAGAAACCCATTTTGCGCGTCTTCGGCAGAGGTGGACCTGTCGCGCTTTCGGGCCACCCCAAGTGCTCGTTTAAGCCACCTTTCGTTCGAAGGCGACAGGGCTATTCCAGCTTGGAGAGACTTGGAGGGCAATTTTCGTTGCTATCAGTGTTCTCCAGCACCTGCGGAAAAGAAGGCAACAGCAATCCGAGATGCTATCTCAGCTTCGTGCCTTGCGGAGATTTGTTCCGCTTCCTCAAGAACTTTGAGCATTTTCTCAAGGATAAGGTCGCGATTTAAGTAGTCAGTCTCAAGCTTCTGAAGGACTTGTTCAAGCGCGATATATCCCTGAGGAAGGCCTTCATAAGCGAAACTCGTTCGAACTTCTTGCTTAACCTGTTCCCAAAATGGATCAATCAGTCTCCCCCAACTTTCGCCGATCATCTCGAGACCTTGCAGGGATAAATGTCCAAAAAGTTCTTGGTCGACCGATCCGAGATCGGCTTTTACGATTAACTTGGGATTGTGCCGAGTAAGAAAAGCGGCGAGCGCTTTTAGTAGGCTTTCAAGCCGCGAAGGCCGAAGGTCCCACTCAGTCAGCTCATCAACATGCGATGCCAATGATGCTAGGGCTACAGTTATCTGTGCTTGGGTGGGCGTTTCATTTTCGAGACCCAGGCTTAGAGTCCGTTCGTAGGCCACTTCGAGCTGCTGTGCACAAACAATTTGATCACGAACCAGCACTGCCCCTTCAGAGACGCTTTGTTGGATCATAAGTAAGCGTGGAGGTAGGAAGCTGCCGTGGCTGTCTGCCCCCTTCAGATGCAACATTGTAAAGGCTTCCCGACCCGAAATAAGCGCAAGTTCAGCTCCCCAAGTTCCTTCGATCTTCGCTTTTGCAACGTCAGCCAGAGGAGCGGGGCGGATCTGCCTCGACAATCTCGACAACAAGTCATGATAATTGTTAGAGCGGAGAACCCTCGGTGCACGCAGATACGAGATAACGCTTTCAAGGATAGCCTCTGTATCCTCAGCTTCCAGCTGATCGAGCACCTCTGTAAGCTCTTCGCCGGACAAAGCCCGGTAGTTAGAAATACGCTGTGCAATTTTCTCGTCTGAAGCAAAATGACCCACTGGGAAATCTATCAGATGATAGTTTACTTCGTCGAATTGGCTGTCGATCCTGTCAATACGTCCGAGGCCCTGTATTAATTCCTTGAGGTTGGAGGTCAGACCAAGCAACACCAGCGTGTCGCCTGACTGTAAATTGATCCCTTCAGCCATCTTATAGGTCATAAAGACGGAAGCAGGCCCTTTCGGCGCTCTTCGCCCTCCTGAGCGGAAGTAAGATTCAACACTCCTACCATTTGCGATCCTTTCAAAGGCCCCTGCATTTTCACAATACAAATCCGAGAGAGCGTTCACTTCGCCCTTTGGGCGATTTCCCACGACATAATTCGTGTGATGTCCCGACTTGGTCATCTCTTGGGCAAAGATCTCAAGAGTATCGGTCCTTTCGGCTAGGAAAACTACGCGATCTTTCCTTTTTTGGATATCGGCGCAGGCTCGATAGCGCTTGCGGTCTAAGTCCTTGAGCTGTTTGGATCCCAGCATCTTGGTAAGAGAATCGCATTTTGGTGTCGATGCATCATCAAGGGACAAGTCATCAAACAACTCTAGCTGACCCGGATCACTTTTCTTCTTTTTAATTGAATTCCTGGCTTCAAAATCCCGAAGCCATTTCCCTATGACGCCTCTTTCCATTTCCCAGGCGGCTTGAGCAGAGTTCGCCCTTAGAATGTTCAGTAGGTTGCGAATGTAGAGCTGATCCTGGGTGTTCCGACGGGTGCTAATATTGCCAAAACGACTGCGCTCGACAGCTGTAATTGTCGATCCAGGAGCAAGTTCCCGGCAAAGCGTCGCCACCTCTTCTAAACGTTCAATCTGAGCCGCAGTCGCCGCCAAGTTTTTTGGGCGCCCATGGCTCCGAAGCACCGGATATGTTTGTCTACCAGGAACATTGCCTTCGCCAACACAGTGCCTTTGTCTCCGGGTCAGAAATGGCGCCATCATATCTGACAGTTCTCGCCTGGCAGATTGGGAAAGAGCGGTCTCCGGGCCCTCGATGGCTGTTAGTTGGTCGACAAGCGCAAAATCTTCTACGGATCTCTGGGCCTCACGTTCGAAGAGTTCGCCCATTCGCTGTATATATACAGGCGTCATGAAAATCGACGCTCTCTTCTCCTGCATGTGGGACAACCAATCCACATCACGGTTTCCAAGGAGAGTGGCGCTCAAACACACATTCCAGCTCGGTGGAGCCAGTTCAATTGCAGCGGCGCGCTGTGATGCCTGTTCGAAACCTGGGGTAACAGTGTGGCTTTCATCGATAATCAAAACACCAAATTGATCGAGGCGCAGACCATCCTGTTCATCGCTCCCTACACCCCTTAGACTTTTCTTTGTAAGGCTGCTATTCGCGATGACGGTAACAGCGTTCGTCTTGCTCTTTTCCCAGCTTGGAACGACACGGGGTGGAGCAATGACTGCAGCGTTCTTTCTCGAAACGTTGTGGACAGGCGACGGGGGAACCACATCACGAAAGGTATCCGAAAGCACTTCTCCTAAATGGCAGCCTATCTCAGTCTTCCCCGATCCGGTTGGCGCCTCTACAAACGCGATACCGTGTTCATAGGTGATTGCTGAAGCTTCGTAGGTTAGCTCTTGCTGATAGTCGTAGAGCGAATGGCCGGTAATCTCTGTTCGGTCACCACTTAACCAGGGCGCAAAACCCTTTTGCTCGACAATGGTACGAGCAACAGCAAGTTCAGCTGATACCGGCCGAATGAGTTTGTCCAAGATTTCAAGAGCTTCTTTGGTCCAATCAACACTTGCTTCCCAAATCTGCTCGGCTGCCTTTTGACGTTCTCCTTCGAGTTCATGTGAACCAGAGCTTAATCCATCGGCGTATTCAATGTTTCTGTAAAGCCCAGAACGAGAGAAGTTGGCTGACCCTGCCACCGCGCCGAGCGGACTTGAGACGATCTTGGCATGCATTCTACGGTCGCCAGAGATTCCATACAATTCTTTTGCGAGAGCAGGGTCAAAAACGCGGATCTGTATTTTCCCTGATGCTATCGCCTCACGTGCCAGCACAGCCATGAGATCAGAATGATCTTCGACCCTTAGGCCCGACCTCGCTAGCCAGTAAAGACGCATTTCCTCGCTAACTGGAACTGTGCGTCCAATGCGGGACGTGTTCCCGGTGTCGATCCCGAAGGCTATCCTAATTCTGACTTGTTCCGCAGGATTAGTCGCTCGAAGTTGAGGTAGTTCCCTCAGTAGTATTGAAAGTGACGAGAGAAAATCGTGATAGCCGGTAGCTATTAGACAATCTCCAGATTGGATGTGCGGTCGATAGATATCGATGACTGGATTATCTATGTTTGTTCCAACCGAATGCGAACTAGCTGCTGCTTCCACCGGCTCCAGTAATGGATCGGAGGTCATGGATAATTTTCTCGGGCGCGCTAGCAGCCATTTCGGTAGGCTAATCATTTAGTTCCATTTTGAAATTGTTTTGAAAACTTAGTTTCAACGAACAACAATCGCGGTGCAAGCGCAAGGGAGGCGTATAACCCGTTCAGCGGGCAGATTTTGATTTTGGATCAAAACATGTCGCGTAAGGTCCATTATGTCACGTCTGGTTGACGGCCAAATTAGGAGCCTAGACTACTTCCGGTTTTAGAGAACAAGATCACATACACGCGCTTAACGACGCAATATCAAAAATTTATGTGTTAACCTAGTTGGCTTGAGCGCCGGAATGTCCGATGCTGAGTTTGACGTTGGACACCGAAGAACAAGGGCGCGTATGCATATCGAGACAACAGGAAGTGCACGTATTCGCCATAATGAAACCGGCGCAATCCATCAGGTCGAAGCCAATGAGCTCGACTGGGAAGTTCAGTCGACACAAGAGCGCGACATGGGCCCGGAGACCGAATGGTCGGCCGCACTGGATCACGAAAACTTGGGTGAGCTCGTCTGGACCTTCTCTGAGTACCCTCAGGGATTTGCAAACGAGCCCAATCTCGTTGCGAACGGGCACGAAGTTCTTTCAAACTTTTCAGTCAACATCGACGAAATGGAAGATGAAAACGCCGAAGACTTTGACGCTGAATCCGCTGCTGAGGAAATGAAAGATTGGTTCTACACAAACTACGAAGACCCGGTCGAAAGACTGCCATACATATCGGCGGAGGGTGGCTACAAATGGGTCTTTGGGAGTTCCGAGACGGCGCTTGGAGCGCTAGAGGAAGCGTATTCCGATGAATATCCTTTCAAGTTTATTGAAAAGGTTGCCCAATCGATAACGGATGAAACAGGTATTTTTGATTGGAGCCCAACACCCGGGCAGGATTTTTACGATAATGGTGACGAAACCGAGAGTGACCTAGATGGCGCCGAAGAGCTCAGCCGTCGGCTTCCCCTCTCCGAGGAGCTAGTATCTAATCCCGAACTTGGAACATTCAGCGTACGGCCCATAGAGGTCGCGAAGCCTGACCTTCTTGGCGCAGCTCTTTCTCAGGTGGCTGATGCGGTTGATGATATCCTTGCCAATCCCACAAATGGACTAAATGAAAACGCGCTCGAAATCCGTAGACTGCGTCGAACTCTTCTGCGTTATTCTAATGATCCTCAACGTGTTGAGATGGATTTCACTTCCACACACGGAAGCATAGTCTCAAAAATTGCATCTGAAGAACTGCCTCCCTCTGACGAGAACAACGCTCTTGTAACCAGCTTAAGGGAAGGTGCTCAAGGTATCAGAGCTACTCACCCCGTAGTGGCAGAAAACAGAAAAATTCTTCAAGAACAAGCTGTAAAAGAGCTTACAGACCAAGACCTTGCACAAATCGTAGACGCCGACTCTGTGCTTAAAGCGATTACTGAGGGTGAACTCCAAGATCAAATGCGTGAGGACGTTCTGTTCCTCACGGAAGAGCTGCAGGCCGGACCGCCCCCTTTGCCGGGGGTTACAAAGGCTGACGCGATCATCCAGGGCCGAGATGAAGTTGTGAGGGTCCTTGGACGTTCGGCAAGAATGATGTTGATACTTCGGAAAACGCCAGGGCTTGCCGACAGACTCTACAACAGTACTGGCTTCAAGGTAGCAAGCATACTGGGCACTCTGGGCACGCTGGTTTCCCTGGGCCTTCTGCTTTTTTGAACGATGGTCCTGTGCCTTGAGGAGCATAAGCGCCCTTATGTTCACATTGAACCCGCAGAAAGCCCTACAGACCTAGACGGCGCCACTTAGAGGGGCTATGGGACCAAGTGAAATTGCAAAGAAACTTTTTCGCGTGGTGGTCCAGAGGCGGGCACCTGCTCTTTACCGCGAGTGTATTCGACTTGCCTTTTGATTAGCAGGGACGTTGGTTCAAGTCCAACCCACGCGACTAGAGAGAACAATGGATCAAGAACTTTTTATTCAACGTACCCGCGCAGCAAAAGTTTTTCGAGATCGTGCGGGATATGCTAATTTTCGTCTTAATACGATTATGGTTGGCCTTGAAGGTGTGAGATCCGGAGTCGCGACCAAGCCGCACGATCTAGCAGTCGGCTGGAATCCAAAGAACCTCAATTCTTCTGCCGATCTTGCCAAAGGTTTTGCAACTGACTCCGCAATGGTATTTGTCGTCGATGCGGTTGATACTTACCTGCGAAATATATCTAGCGATCCTTCTCCAGTTCAGCTTACGGAGCTGAGAAGTCTATTGTCTGGAGAGTTTCAAATTGATCGTAGTGATGCCACGCAATTCTCGCAAAAAGACATCGATCGCTTCGTTGCTCAGCTTGACCTAGAAAAACTGGGGATGGAAGAGATTGAGAGCCAATTTCGTAAATTTCAACACGCCCACTTTGGAAAGCGCAAGCGACCATCTCTTAAAACCCGTCTGGATGCACTAATATCAACATACGGTGGCGTATGTGATGCCTACAAAGCGTCGATGCACCTATTCCTATCTTGGCGGAACCGTCACGTACACGGATCTGCGAAAGATACAATCTCGGAGGAAACGCAGCAGATTCTGGTTTCTAGCGCAGATCTTTTTTACAGAGAGCATTCGCACTTGGACATCAACCGTGCGCTGAATGGCTATCTTGATCGTAAATCACCAAGCCTCAAAGAACTTTCCTCGCTTATTTCCGTTTCACATCGGGTGATTGCATCGTTAGATCGTGAGGTTCTTTTGAAAACAGACATCGAAAAGTTTGCCTTACGAGCTATCTCGTTCGGGATGTCCGACAGAAGTACGATTGAAAGGGAAATCACCAAGTATTGGGGCAAGGCACCCAGCGGCAGGGTCAAAAAACTTACAGCGGTGCTCGCTCCCTTTGGATTTTCTCCGCTCGGCATACGAAATGCAAGTGAAATGGTCACGTCTATTCCGCCTGAAGTCTTTGTGGAATTAGCGGATCAACCACGTAAGGAAGCAATGGAGACATTGCTGCAAGTTTAAGTGAGCACATTATGTTCGTGGGCTTTCCAGTTGGATAGCAATGTCTACCAAGGCTTTGGGAATTGATAAGCGTCCTTATGCTAAGTGAATGCATAAGCGCAGTTATGTTAATTAAAGCATCGAGCTTTTAACTTGATCCGTATCCCGCCTCACAAAAGAAGTTCCAGCATTCGTCTGGCGTGAAGAGATTGCAAATTTTGGCGAGGGCATCGAACATCTGGTCAAATGTTCTGGCTCCGATCCTTCGAAGGTGGGCTTTGAGTTTTGAGAAGGCCATTTCAATGGGGTTGAGATCGGGTGAGTACGGCGGCAGGTAGAGGAACCAGCACCCGACTTCCCGCAAGGCTTCTGCAGCCGCCTTGTTGTAATGGGTGGCAAGGTTGTCGCAAATGACGACAGTGCCTGGTCGCAGTTCCGGGGCAAGGACATTGCGGACGTAGACTTCAAACGCCTCACCATCCATCGCCCCCTTGATGACCCATGGTGCAATCAGGTTATCTTGCGTCAGGCCTGCAATGAACGTCTGAGTGCCCCACGCCCCAAACGGTGCGTCCATTTCCAGACGCTTTCCGCATAGACTGCGCCCACGTAGTCGGGTCAGATTGGTTTTTACTGACGTCTCGTCTATGAAGACGAGCCGTTCAGGATGCGCTTGCATTGCCGGAATACGGTACCGGAACCAGTCCCGACGACGCAGCTTCACATGGGCGCGGAGCCGCTCGGTGGCCACCAGTGACTTTTTTTGTACGTGTAACCAAGTTTGCGCAGGAACCGTCCGATAGATGCAGAATGGGCAACAACACCCGTGGCGGCCTTCAGCGCTCCGGCCAGTTCTGGCAGTGTGATGTCACCATCCTGCGCGACCAACTCTACAAGAAACTCACGGTGGAGCGCGAGCTTTCCGTGTCCTTTTGGTCGCCCTTGGACATCCGGTGTGGCATTGCCTCGCTCACGGATTCTGCGAAGCCAGCGAACGCCCGTGGCCGCCGAAACCTTCAAACGCGCCGCCGCCGCACGACCGCTCAACCCTTCCTCAATGTACTCTTGAAACCGCGCCCGAAGCGCCATCGGTAATGCTGCTGACATGATCCATCCTCCCAACCAGAGTGAATCACAAAACTGAACTCAACGGAATCCTATCGATTCAATATTTAAGCTCGACGCTTTAGGCACAACATTGCCAGCGGCCGTGCCAACCCCACTAAACCCTAGCGGCCCCTTCAAATTGGCGGGTTTTATACCTGCCAGGTAAGCGGGCGCGCGGGTGGCTGTGAACATGTGTAATTTTTGTCCCTATTTCTCTTGTTGCTCCAATTCTCCAGAAAATCACACATATGGGTTTTCGAGGTCGCCTTCGAGAAATGCGGCAGCGCAGCTGTAATGCCAGTTGGTGCGGCGCGTGGTGTTGAATCGCACCGCACTACAGCCCTGAAAGTTAGGTGGAACTGCACTATTGTAATAAACAATTCGCGGTCCGCTAAACTGGGCCGTCAGCTTCGCAAATAGAGGGACATAGTCCTTGCTTCCAAAGAAATGCACTGGCCCAGCAGCTCGATCAGGAAGCATGGAAAGGTCTCTAAAGTTATCCCTTTTGCGTCGCCTTTTGAACCTGGGCGCTTGAGCGGAAAATGTGATGTCGTAGGCTGGAGTAAGGAAATCGGCTGCAAGTAAACCCCAACCGGCCGACAGTATGTACAACTGTGAGTGATCGACTTCTCTAGAAAGCCGAGCATAGATGGGTGGCGTGTACAGTTCACAGGATCGGATAAATCTCAGTGGATTATCCTGCGGGTCCAGATTGTAAGCTACAAGCCGGTCTCGCCATGAGCCGCCGTCCGGGCAAGAATCATCAGGTCTCGCGTAAAATCGCTCATCTTTTGGAGCATCCTCAGGATTAGCAACAAAGTCGACAAATCTGCCATCAGGGCTCTCAAATGTTCCGGCATCCAGCCGCTTCGATCCCGCACATTGAATGACGACAATCACGTGTTAGCTCCCGCTTGTTTGACGAACTGTTCCAGGTCACTAAGGAACCAGTGATCGTATTCTTCGTTGACGTGATTTTGGTTCCATAAACCAGAAGTACGCACGCGGTCCCGGTTGCAGTGATGCCCCAGCCAATTCTTCGACGGTGGATCTATTGCCGCTTTCTCCCAGTTACTTAGTAGAGCGATTGAACCTCGCTCTATGATTCCACGCGCGCTTTTGGGACCTGCCTCGTCATTCACAGGAAGCCATAAAAATTGCATTGAACCGATCGTAGTACTCACAGTTTGTTCAAAAGGGTGTTCGGCCGCGCGCACCTCCCGCGGAGCCGTGGACTGCCTATCGTCCCAACTTGCTGAGGCATGGCCATCCCGCTCCATTAAGGCGGTGCCGACGATTAGCCGAAAGATTGAGCCACGATGATTACCTCCGCCAGATCGTGCTGAACCTCGATGCTGCGATAGTCGATTCCATAGTTTGGTTTTCGAGCCAGTCTTTAGCGCATGCGTTCCAACACGGACTACGCGCGGCCCGGAAGTCGCGCGTTCTTCACCAGCCTCAAAGAAAAAATAGACGCCGCGTTCTGGCCACGGTAGGCGCCCATGACACTGAGCCAAGGTGCGTTTGCCTCCCAGTCCATGCTCCAAGGCATCCATCAATTCATAAAAGTGATTCAGGTCTTCGTTTCTACTACTCATGTATGCTGTCTAGCATGCAGTAATGCGATGAGCCATTGCGTGTCCTCGCGGTTCGTTTATCGCGCAGTTCCTGTTAGGACGATTATGCTAGTCGGGTACATTTGTGCAGAGGGCCACAACTAACCTGTTTTGCACGGCTACGCGTGAGCTAGATGGTTTTGGATCGCGTTGGAATACATACAAACATTTCTTGACCTCAAATTGGAAATAGGAAATAGGTAAACCCATAAGAAGGAAAAACTAAAGCGGACTGATAATCCGTGGCGCGGTGCAAGGCCGCAAAATGGTTGGGGATAATCCGTTCTGGCCCCCATATGCGGCACTGTCCGCCCGAGATCTATTAACACATAACATTCGCCAACTCAGGCCTAAACGTTAGTTAAGCGCGATTTTTCGCGTGATCTCGAAAGTCGAAATCAATGAAAAAGAAAAACATATCGCACGCCAATCTTTTGGACGTGAACAATATCACGCACGCCAGAAGTCTTCTGGCGACCAAAGAAATTGCAGCCTTCACTGGGTTCAGCACATCATACTTTGCGAAAGGGCGAATCTATGTCTATGGCTCGAAGTTCCTGCGTATACGTGGCAAAATTCTCTATCACGTTGACGCCGTAAACCGGTGGCTTATCGATCATGAATGCGATCCAAAAGGAGGCTCAGATGACTGATACACAAAACCTTCTCCACGGTGTCGTGGCGCTCGTTCAGGGAATAAGCCCAAGGGCACGCAGCGTGTTCGAAACCTACCAAATGACGAGCGTCTATGAAGTCAAAGCCGGTAAGGTGCAACTGATGCTTTACCACTGTGATCTCGGTAAGATTGGAGGCTTGAGTACGAAGCCCAACGGACAGTACCTTCTTGCTTCACCGGCGCACGATATCATTGGCAGCCCACGTTTGTCGCAGCTTGGTTTCGAGCTGCGACACAGAAGCGATGGGAGTCCATTCTGGTGGAAGCAAGGCCACAATCACCTAGGCGGCTTTATAACAGCCGTACGTGAAATCACCGAACGGCATCGATTACTTGCTGCATGAATACTTCAGGGCATTTAGTTAGAGCCGATCCTTCTGGGTCGGCTTTTTCGGTATGCAACTAGGATTTGAAATGGCGCCATTTCAGCCTCGACAGGTGTAGACGCTGGCACCGGCCAAGTCCCATCGGTCCAAACCCGTTCGTAAGCCGCATTTTTCTCTTAACCCGGGAAACACTGCGAGCCACACCCCATTGATAGCATGCAGTGGGACGGGTGGCCTCTCCGACGAAATCCACGCGTACGGTTCCCAATTAAAGACCAACCCTTAAGTGTATAACCCCTGATCTTCGAGATATTGCGTCACGCATACGCGCGCATTGGATCGGGTTTGATTGTTTTGGACGGTCTTGCACGACCCTAATTATGGGATTGAAAATGGCTGGCAGTTTGATAAGGTGCTTCTGCCTACAAGAAATATGCCCCAAGAGCGTAAACGACAAACGCAGGGCCGGTGAAAGGCCGGTAGTAGGACGGCGGGACCAATTAACGTGTAGTGGTCCCTTAATGGAACGCAAACCCCACGCCGTAGTCTTCCACAAGCCAACCTGCTGCAAATGTAGCGGGCTCGGTTCAGTATGGAGATTACAATGGCTGAATCTAAAAAACTCGATCTTTTGACGACCGCTCAGGTCGCCGAATACACCCACATGAGCGCTTCATTTTTCGATAAGCGCCGCTCCAATTTGAAAAGCCCAGCCTACCTGAAGATCGGCGCGCGTGTGTTCTACCGCCGCGCGATTATTGACGAATGGCTGGAGGCTCGTAGCTGTGGGGATTTCACTGATGGCGAATAAATTGAAGCCAAGCCCGTCCCGGGCAATAGAGTTCCTGCGCTGGCTGACCTCGAACGCGCCCATGCATCTCGAATCTATGGCTAGCCAAGGCAACGTTAAGCCGAATGCGCAGAATTTTGCACCCCAAAACGAAGTGAAAGCCATGGCCTTTGTTGAATCCGGCAACTCAGATAATGTGCAGCGCAACATGTACTTCTTACCTAATGCTGAGTTTTTATCGGGCAAACGTAAGAAGGAAAATCTGTCCACCGCGCGTTTCCTGCATGTTGATCTCGACTTCAAAGATTATCCCGGCGAGGAAACCGAACAGAAGGATATTGTATTAAGTGTCCTGCACGATGAGAAGAAGCGCCCTAAAGGAATACCTCTGCCTACGGCGATGTGGTTCACTGGTGGGGGTGCCAGGCGGTTTGGAAGTTAGACGAGCCGCTGGAAGTTGAGCAAGCCGAAGTCTTGAACAGGGCTTTGTTGTTTATTCTTCAAGGTGGACCGGGAACGCATAACGCGGATCGTTTGCTCCGTCTGCCGTGGACAATGAACTGGCTGAACGACAAGAAGCGTAAATCTGGTCGCGAGCCGGCACTGGCATGGCATTTTGAACCGATGGAACTGACTAAGCCGCCTCGGTCATATGCGGTTGGAGATTTCCGTGTGAAGGTGCCCAAAAGTGCTATCAAGCCGGCCGGGAATTCCACTGGCTTGGCTGTGCCTACCGTCGAGATTACACCACTCCCACTTCCGGAAAATCTTGCAGAATTTTTGCCGTCACACCCTTATTGGGTTGAGGCGATCATGTCGGGCGATAACCCGCCCGGTAAGAACTACGCATCGCGTTCCGAACTGGTATTCGCTGCTACGATGTGGATGCTATTTCGCGGAATGAAGCCGGGGCATGTGCTGTCAATTATCATGTCGCCGGATGTAGGCATCAGCGCCCATGTGCTGGAAAGCCCTAACTCACTTACCTACGCGCACCGTCAAGTTGTGCGTGCGATGGCAGTGATTGAGGCGCGCACAGGTGGCTGGCCTGCCTGCGATGATGGACAGCCGATCCGGAATGATCCGCAGAATGTTCGCTTTGCGCTGGCGGCGCTGGAGGTGGATGCACAACGCAACACCTTCACTCAAACGGACGAGTTCTGCGGTTATGGATTGGATGGGCGCGACCTAAACGATATCGTTGAAATCCTTTCCAGTGCGTTCGCTCGCGACTTGTCTTTCAAGGCAACGCCTGCCGTTATTAAACGCGAACTGCTGTCTATCGCGCACGAGCAGAAATATCACCCAGTGATTGACTACCTTGATGGCCTAGTTTGGGATAGTACGCCGCGCATCGATAAATGGTTGGCCCAATACTGCGGTGCGAACGACAATGAGCTGAACACCGAGTTTGGTAGCAAGTTGCTGATTGCAGGTGTGCGCCGTATCAAGCAACCGGGTGTTAAGTTCGACACGATGCTGGTTCTAGAAGGCGCGCAGGGGGCGGGAAAATCCCAAATCGCGCAGCTTCTCTCCATCCGCGATGAATGGTTCTGCGGTAGTCTGGATTTAAAGAGCGACGACAAAACCAAAGCAGAAATGATGTCTCGCGCGTGGATTGTTGAATGTCAGGAACTGGACGGTATGAACAAGACGACGAGCCAGAGCTTGAAGAAATTCCTGAGCACCGCGGTAGACATGTTCCGTCCCGCTTATGCTCGCAACGCAGCTGAATTTCGCCGTCATTGCATCATTTTGGGCACTACGAATGAAATCGCCTATCTACGTGACTTGACTGGTAATCGTCGTATCTGGCCGGTGACGGTGAGGAAAATCGATCTCGCGCGTTTCGCGGCTGATGTTGACCAGTTGTGGGCTGAGGCTGTTGTCCGCGACGCGGCGGGTGATTCAATCACGCTGTCTCCGAAACTGTGGACTGCCGCTGCTGAGGTGCAGGGTCAGCGTATGGTCGAAGATGCCTATGCAGATGTTTTGGAAGATGCGTTTGGTGGAAAGAAGGGGCGGGTGTCTATGGACAGCGTCAAGCTATTGCTTGGTACCGACACCGCCCGCATGTCGACGATGGATACTCGGCGGATCAAGGCGGTCATGGCTGGGCTAGGGTGGGACTATGGCACCCATCGCATGCACGACCTAGGCAAGCGCGAGAAAGCCCAGCGCAAAGGGTTCGCGCGCGGCAGCATCGAAGAACGCAAGATAGAGTACATCGCTCAGCGGATTGACGGTGGCATTGTGGTCATCAGCCAATTCAATGCAGGGAGTGGCGACGAGCCGCCATTTTGACCGCCCAGTGTAACTTGTAACGTAACATTAGGCCCAAACCAGGCAACCCTACCCAGCGGGGCGCTACGGTGCCCCGCCTTTTTGCTTTTCTGAAACCTTCTGAACTAAGTTACGGTTACAAGTTACAAAAAAGATCGGTGCACCGTAGCGCCCCGCTCTGGGTTTCCCTGACCGCAGTCATTCTTAAAATTCCTGCAACCAGGATCGGATGGCCTTAATTTCTCTTGCTTCGTAGGCGGTTGTATCCTTATTCAATTCCTCAATCGCCTCAGAGATTGTACGCCCGGCTTCGATACCTTCACGCCCATGTTGCCTATTCTCCAGCCAGGTTTGCAACTGGTCGCGTTGCGCAGTGGGTATAGCCTCTGGCGCGTACATAAATACACGCCGCCGCGCTAGTTCCCGATATCGGTCATCCTCTATGGTTTCAGCTATCTCTGCTCGATCATCCCAACCAGCCGCGTGAAAGGCCTGCATTCGGCTTTCGTCAGCGCGGTTAGGGAAGCCCGCATACATCCGGCTCTCGACCACCTGGGCGGGCTCGAAGGGCGGGTAGCGCTGCGCCATTGCCATGCCCACCCGCACCGCAAAGTGACCGTCAGCGGACATTACAGCGGCCCGGCGGACGATCTCAGTCAATGGCAGGTCGGTAGCGGTTTCCAAGTCTGGTGCAAGTCCCAGATCAACCAAAGCAGGTATCCTATTCGCGTAAACCGTGCGCAGCGCCCGGTTGGGTCCTTTCGTCTCCTCGGCTAGGTCGTCCTCGCTCAAGTTCAAAACCTCAGCCGGGGCGCAATGGAGATCGAACACAGCCTGCATGGTTGGGCCCTTTGGGTCGTGTCCGCAGCCGACAACAGCGCGCAACGACGGGCCGCCCATGTGATATTCTACGATGCACTTGCACACCTGATGTCAGCGCCGCCGTTACCACACCCTTGTCCACCAGAGGCATCAAAGAATTCCAAACTGCAGACGCTTGGTCTCGTATTAACCGTGACATGTAAATAGTGGCTTACACATCTGCCAAAGCGTCGTGGGCGTTTTCATGTGCAAACCCGTTTGCAGCTGCCAGAGTGTCGAGGCGCAGAGACGGCTTGTCCGTGGCGCTTATACCCCTTTTCGTCATCAACATGAAAGCTCGAAGGGCTTTCTTGATGGAGCGGGCATGTTGCCCACATGTCGCCTTTTCTCAGATTCGACTTTATGCATTCCCAATCACCGTCTGTCCGGCTACGTTACTCCGTGATTTGGATGGTAAACGTCCGAGAATACGCATAAATTTCCAGCAATAGATGTCGAGCAGATAGGGACAAATCTTTTGAATAAGAATCACGATCAACTTGTTGGGCTTATTGACAAGATCGCCAACAAACTCCGAGGCCCGTACAAGCCAGCGCAGTATCGTCGTGTCATGCTGCCAATGACTGTGCTGCGCCGCATGGATCTGGTGCTGGCCCTGAACAAAGAGAAAGTGCTAGCTCAGTACGAAAAGCTGAAAGCGCAAGGGCATAGCGAAGAAGCGATCCACAAAATCCTCGGGAAAACTGCATCTGACGACCGCGAGCAACCGCTTTACAATGTAAGCCAGTACGATTTCGAAAAACTGCTGGGTGATCCGAACAACATTGCTCGTAACCTCGTTACCTACATCGAAGGATTTTCACCGAAGGCGAAAGATATTTTCTTAAAGTTCGATTTCCACAACGAGATTGAAAAACTCGATAATGCCAACCGTCTTTTCATGGTTGTTAAGGACTTCACTTCCCCAAATGTCGACCTGCACCCTAAACGGGTCAGCAACCTACAAATGGGCTATGTTTTTGAAGAGCTGATCAGAAAATTCAACGAAAAAGCAAATGAAGAAGCCGGGGATCACTTTACCCCGCGCGAGGTCATCCGCCTCATGGCCCACCTGATGTATACCGAGGATGAAGACGTCTACACGCCCGGCATCGCGCGGACAATTTATGATCCCACTTGTGGCACCGGCGGCATGCTTTCGGTGTCCGAAGAATACATCCGCGAGCAGAACCCTCAAGCCAACCTTATCCTCTACGGCCAGGAATATAACGCAGAATCCTACGCAATCTGTTGTTCGGACCTGCTCATCAAGGATGAACCGATCGACAACATTCACTTCGGTGACACACTGGGCGACGGCAAAACCGAAGACGGCCACCCGGACAAGAAATTCCATTACATGATGGCCAACCCGCCGTTTGGTGTGGAATGGAAATCCCAGCAATCCATCGTTCAGAAAGAAGCCGATGCGCTCGGTTTCTCTGGTCGTTTTGGTGCGGGAACGCCGCGTATCAATGACGGTGCACTGCTGTTTCTGCAAACCATGATCAGCAAGATGCGCCCCAGCCCAGAACTCGGCGGCGATGGCTCCAAGATCGCAATCGTTTTCAATGGCTCGCCCCTCTTCACAGGTGACGCGGGTTCTGGTGAAAGCAATATCCGCCGCTGGATCATCGAAAATGACTGGCTTGATGCGATTATCGCACTGCCGGATCAGATGTTCTACAACACCGGAATTTTCACCTACATCTGGATTGTCTCGAACCGCAAACGCCCCGAGCGACGCGGTAAGGTGCAGTTGATCGACGGCACTAAGCATTTCATGAAGATGCGCAAGAGTCTGGGCAATAAACGCAACGAACTCGGCGACGGCGAGGATGGCAAGCCAGACCACATTGGGGAAATCACGCGGCTATATGCACAGTACAAAGATGATGACACCTCGCAAGTCATCATTGATGGCAAGACCAAAGAACGCATTTGCTCCAAGATCTTCGACAATAGTGATTTCGGGTATCTCAAGATCACCGTTGAACGCCCGCTCAAGCTGAACTTTCAAGCCGACCCTGATCGGATCGCGCGTCTCAAAGTGGAGACCGCGTTCATCAAGCTGGCGCAAAGCAAGAAACGCAAAGATACTGACGCAATTGCAGCGGAAGTGGCCGAGGGACAAAAAACACAGCGCCAGATTCTCAAGGTTCTGGAAGGCATGCCAATCACGCTGTTTAAGAACCGTGCCGAATTCACCAAAACTCTAAATGCTGCATTCAAGGGATCGACCGCCAAACTAGAAGCACCAATCCGCAAGGCAATTATGAACGCGCTTTCGGAACGGGATGAAACCGCTGACACTTGCGTGGACGGCAAAGGCAATCCCGAGCCAGATACCGAGCTGCGCGATACCGAACTGGTGCCGCTGCCTAAGGATATCGAGCTGCCCATGCTGAATGCGGGTGAGGGCGAGCTGACGGATGATCAGCTGCCTGATCTCGTTCATCAACACGTCGAAATCTATCTGGCCGCCGAGGTGCATCCGCATGTGCCCGACGCCTGGGTCGATCACAAAAAAACCAAGATGGGTTATGAAATCCCGCTCAACCGGCATTTCTATGTCTACGAGCCACCGCGCAAGTTGGAGAAGATCGAAACGGATATCGAGGATGTCACCCGCGACATCATGGAAATGCTTAAGGGGATTACCGCATGAGTTACGCCCCTTATCCGGCATACAAGGACAGCGGTGTCCCATGGCTTGGGCAGGTGCCTACGGGATGGGAGGTTAAGCGGCTTAGCTACGCAACGCGTTTTAAGGGAGGATCTACGCCTTCGAAGAACGAAGATCAGTTCTGGATTGACGGTACAATTCCATGGGTCTCACCTAAGGACATGAAGCGAAAAGAAATCTACGATACTAAAGATCATTTAACGGAACTGGGCGCAATGCAAAGCGCAAGCGGATTGATTGCCCCAGGTCACGTGATGATGGTCGTGAGATCGGGAATCCTTCGGCACTCAATTCCGGCAGCGATCAATCGCGTCGCCGTGACGGTCAACCAGGATATGCGAGTGTTCTTGCCCTTCCGCGAACTGAAATCAGAGTTCATTTACTGGGTGATTGAGGGACTGCAAAAGACCTTAGTCGATCTTTGGAGCAAGTCCGGAACCACAGTCGAGTCGCTGGAGACTGAATACGTCAACTCGTCGCCATTTCCGATCCCGCCCCTCGAAGAACAATCCGCCATAACGCGGTTTTTGGATGAGAAGACGGTCGAGATTGATGATCTGATCTCCAAGAAGGAAGAGCTTTTGCGCCTGCTGGCCGAACAACGCACCGCTCTGATCACCCACGCCGTTACCCAAGGCCTCGATCCATCCGCCCCAATGAAACCAAGTGGTGTAGTTTGGTTTGACCGAGTGCCATCGCACTGGCAAGTAAGACGCCTGAAAGATGTAGGGAGATTGGTGGGTGGTGCTGGCTTTCCGCATGATTTCCAGAATGTACAGGGAGAAGAACTGTATTTCTACAAAGTTGGTGACCTAGCCAAGTCAGATGACGGCATCCACCTGACAACTGCGCCACATACCATTGACCGTGAGACTGCAGCCAAACTAAGGGCGACAGTTATTCCTCCAGATGCAATTTTGTATGCAAAGATTGGCGCGGCGCTACTTTTAAATCGCCGCCGGATCTCGACCGCTGATTGCTGCATCGACAACAACATGACTGCTTGGATCGTTGATCCTTCCAAAGTACTTCCGCTTTGGGGATTCTATTGGATGAGTACTGTCGATTTCGGTGAGCACACCAATCCAGGAGCGGTTCCTTCACTAAGTGAGGGTTATCAATCAATCCTGCCGATCACTTTGCCACCGATTGAGGAGCAAAAACAAATTATAGATCGCTTGGTTTCTGATACGTATAAATTAGACTCGGTTGCAAAGAAAACTAGCGAAGCGGTGGAGCGACTTAAAGAATATCGAACTGCCCTCATAACAAATGCCGTGACTGGCAAGATTAAAGTCGCCTAGAAATGCCTATAAATGCTGATGGCTATCTGTCTCACCTCAAGACTTTTTTGGATATCCGTGAAACCAGCGGTAAAGGGAACACGCCTCACTACGGCCAGCTATGCAAAGCCAAGGAGCGCGAGAACCTCGCCGAAAATGAAATTCTCTTGGCCGACAGTGACGAGACGACCAAAGAACGCCTAAAAGCCAAGCTCACATTTTCGGGACGTGTCCTTGGATTGCGTCTTGACGCCTGCAAGAACCCGCTTTTTCATTTTCTTGACGATGATGGGAAGCGCCCTTGGATGAGGAAATGTGACTTCGTCTTGTTTCAGGCGCACGAGAACCGCCTGAAGGCCTATTGCATAGAGTTCAAGAAAGCGCGAACATTTATCCCAGCCTCCGATGTAATGCTTCAGCTGCACGCTGGCGAGGCGTGGTGCCATACGCTGCACAAGTTGATTTCGGTCTATTCCAATAGGGATGCGCAGCTGGAAGTATCCAAGTACGTTTTCACAGACTGCCAGAACCCTGGCCCGGACTTAGATCCAGACGGTAAATACCTGAAGGACTATCCGGATATTCGTCATTATCTGTTCAGCGAACTCGAAGGAATGGCTTTGGAAGATTTGGAAAACGACACGCAAAAAGTTATCGTATAGATTGTAAACCATGAGAAAACACACTGAAATCCGTTTTGAAGATGCCATCACCGAAAGCCTGACCACGGCTGGCGGCTATGCCCTGGGTGACCCAGACGGCTTTGATGCCGAGCGCGGGCTTTTCCCTGACGAGGTCATCGCCTTCATCGAGACAACACAGGCCAAACGCTGGGCTAGCTTGCAAGAGTTCCACGGCGATCGCTCCAAGGGCACGCTGCTGGACTCGCTCTGCAAAGAACTTTCGGCCAAGGGCTCGCTGCATGTGCTGCGCCACGGGTTCAAGTGTTTAGGCAAGACGTGGAAGCTGGCCTATTTCGCACCTGCCTCCGGCATGAACCCCGACGCGCTGGCGGATTACGCCGCCAACCGCCTGACCGCCACGCGGCAGGTGCATTTCGACCCAAAGAAAAAGGGCCTTTCGCTCGACCTCGTGCTGTCGGTCAACGGTCTGCCCATCGTGACGTTGGAGCTGAAAAACCAAATGTCTGGCCAGACGGTCGAGCACGCAAAAAAGCAATACAAATTCGACCGCGATCCGACCTGCCCGATTTTCCGTTTCAAAGAACGGGCGCTGGTGCATTTCGCCGTCGATACGGACCTAGCCTCTATGACAACGCGGCTGAGCGGATCGAAAACGGTTTTCCTGCCCTTCAACAAGGGGCATGGTCAAGGCGCGGGTAATCCGCCGGATGAAGACAACTACCGCACGGCCTATCTGTGGGAAGAGGTTCTGACCAAGGATAGTCTGATGGATATCCTGGCGCGCTTCCTGCATCTGGAGGTGAAGGAAACCAAGGTTGTGACTGTGCGCGGGATCAAGACCTCCCGCAAGGAAACGATGATCTTCCCGCGTTATCATCAGCTGGATTCCGTGCGAAAACTGGTCGCAGATGCCAAAACGAAGGGGCCGAGCCACAACTACTTGATCCAGCACTCGGCTGGGTCGGGCAAGTCCAACTCGATCGCTTGGCTGGCGCATCGCCTGTCGAGTCTACACGACGAGAACGATCAGAAGGTGTTCAGCACTGTCGTGGTGATCACTGACCGCCGCGTCTTGGACCAGCAGCTGCAGGACACGATCTATCAGTTTGAGCACAAGCAAGGCGTGGTCGAGAAGATCGACGAGAACACCCAGCAGCTGGCCAAGGCGCTGTCCGGCGGAGTGCCGATTGTCATCACCACAATCCAGAAGTTCCCGTTCATCGCCCAAGCGTTGGACACGCTTTCCAAGAAAGGCGAAGGCGTTCAGATCGACACGTCCGGCAAAAGCTTTGCCGTGATCGTGGACGAGGCACACAGTTCCCAAAGCGGCGAAACCGCCATGGAGCTGCGTAAGGTGCTAAACCGTGAAGGCATCGCGGCCACCATTGCCGAACAGATCATCGACGATGAGGAAGAGCAAAACCTTTCGGACGAGGCGAAAGAAGCCCTGTTCCAGGAGATGCTCAAGCGCCCCCGTCAGAAGAACATCAGTTTTTTTGCGTTCACCGCGACACCGAAGTTCAAGACGCTGGCGGTGTTCAATGAACCCGGACCGTACGGGAAACCGCCGTTTCACCACTACTCCATGAGGCAAGCCATCGAAGAAGGCTTCATCATGGACGTGCTCAAGAGTTACACGACCTACAAAGCCTATTATGGGCTGATCAAATCGATCGAAGATGACCCCGAGGTACCGCGAAAGAAGGCCGCCAAGCAGCTTGCGCGCTTCATGAGTCTGCACCCGCATAATATTTCGCAAAAGGTGGAAGTGATCATCGAACACTTTCGTCACCATACGCGACATAAGATTGGTGGCCGCGCCAAAGCTATGGTGGTCACCGGCTCGCGCTTGCATGCTGTTCGCTACAAGCTGGCTTTCGACAAGTATGTGACAGACAAAGGCTACGGCGACATCAAAGCTCTGGTCGCGTTTTCCGGTTCGGTGAAAGACCCTGACTTCCCCGACAAGGAATATACCGAAGTCGGGATGAACAAGGGCATCAAAGAAAGCGAGTTGCCCGAGAAGTTCGGCACTGAAGAATACCAGGTGCTGCTCGTGGCCGACAAATACCAGACCGGTTTCGACCAGCCTTTGCTTCACACGATGTATGTCGACAAGCGCCTGTCAGGCATACAGGCGGTCCAAACGCTGTCTCGCCTTAACCGGCGGACGGCGGGCAAGGAAGACACCTTCGTGTTGGATTTCGTGAACGATCGCGATGAGATCTTCCAGTCGTTCAAAGACTATTACGAGACCACAGACGCCGGTGAAGCGCCCGATCCGCACCAGCTGTATGAGTTGCAACACTCGATTGAAGAATGGCGGGTGTTTGGTAGCGATGAAGTCGATCAGGTTTGTGAGATCTGGTTCAAGAACCGCAAAGAACCGACAGCTACCGATCATCGCAACATGAACGCGTTGATTGACCTTGCTGTCGAACGTTTTTCAGCTCTCGAAGAAGGTGACCGCGAGTTACTGCGCGGCAAGCTGACAAGCTTCCGGAACCTATATGCATTCTTGTCTCAAATCGTGCCTTACCAGGATTCCGAGCAGGAAAAATTCTACACATATCTTCGACTTCTAATTCCGAAACTGCCGAAACGCGCTGAGGATGATCCGTTTCAACTCGGTGACGAGGTGGAACTGCAATATTACCGCTTACAGAAAATCAGCGAAGGCGGGATCGACCTTTCGCAAGGTGAAGCTGCACTGTTGAAAGGACCAACGGAAGTAGGATCAGGGGTTTCAAAAGATGAAGCTGTCCAGCTTAGCTTGCTAGTCGACACATTGAATGAGCGGTTCGGAACCGAATTCAACAAGGCTGACGAGTTGTTCTTCGATCAAGTGGTTGAAATGGCAACAAGGAAACAAAAGTTACGTGAGGCCGCGCGAGCGAACACTTTGGACAACTTTTCCTTGGTCTTTAACTCCATGCTTGAAGGCATGTTCATTGAACGGATGGAAGGCAATGAAGAGATCTTTGCCAAACTGATGAACGATGATCGGTTTCGAGAGGCAGCTGCCAACGGCCTCGTGAAGCGTGTTTATGATTCAATTGTGACGGTGAATTCCAGTTCGGACGATCCGGACAACGATCCAGACACTGACGATCCCGGACCTATGGTTAACAGCGAGTAGTAGCAAAAATGACCGAGACAGAAAAGAAAGCAGCTCACAGAGAGCGTCTGGAGCAAAAGACCGTCGTCACTTCTCGGCTAAGCGAAACGACCCGGTTTGTTGCCTTTGGAATTGTTGCTTGGGTTTTTGCCGTTCAGGCCTCTGACGCGGAATTCTCGAAGACCTACATTCAAAATTATGAAATCTGGATCAACATAGCAGGAGCGTTCGCAGTCATTTCAATTGCGAGCGACTATTTTCAGTATCTTTGCGCATACTTGTCTGTGGAGCATGCCTTGAACAGAAAGGAGCAAGGCTACAAATTTAACAGAAATCATCCCGCCTATTTTTTGCAAACAGCGTTCTTTGTCATCAAACAAGTTACCGTAGGACTAGGTGCAATTTCCATTGCCACGACCTTCGCGCTTCATATTTTTCTAAATTAAGTCAAATCTTAGAATCGTAAGCCTTACCAACAGTGAAAAATGTAGACGCCGATCTGCGCCCCTTTGAGCAGTGAAGCGCCAGAGCGGAAAAGCCGCCCTGGGATTTTGGCAATTTGGTGACCAGATCGTCATCCTGACGCGGGAAAACATCTGAATTTTTGAACGGGTGGTGCCCCATGACGGACTCCAACCGCCGACCTTACCATAGCAGATCGCAGCGAGGAACGCGGGGTGGTACGGTTAAGATTGGCGCAGATGATCGTGATCGGTCCCGCTTTCAATTCTGGCTGCCACCACAGAGTTGGATAGCGTTTCATTGTACTGGACGCAGTGCGCTGCGATCACATAACCATAAGAAAAGTCGAGCTTTTTCTCGAAATGTGCCTATATTGAGTTGTGACTATAAGGAGGTCACAATGCCAAACCTACGTCTTACCCGCCGCAGTGTTGATGACATACCGCACCCCGAAAGCGGGCAGGCAATCTATCGAGATACGATGTTGCCGGGGTTTGGAGTACGCGTCGGAGCTAAATCAAAAACATACATTGTCGAAGGACAAGTAAATCGTCGCACCAGACGCGTTACAATCGGGCGGGCTGACCTTTTTCCACCAGAAACAGCGCGGCGTAAGGCACTCGTCGTCTTGGGTGACATGGCAGACGGCGTTGATCCAACGGCTGAAAAGCGCAAAGACGCAGCCGACAAGATCACCGTTGAAAAAGCATTCAATAAGTTCTTCGATGCCAGACCAGATTTTGCAAAAGCAACGGTAGAGAATTATTCGCGCACAGGTTTCATCTACTTAAAGTCGTGGGCGAATAAGCCAATCAGTGAGATCACGAAGCAGATGGTGTTGAAAAAACACCAAGAGATGTCGCGCAGAAATGGAAAGATCACTGCGAATTATGCGTTCCGTCATTTTCGCTCGGTCTACAATTTTAACGCCGCAACGGAAGATAACTTTCCACCAAATCCGGTGAGTATTCTTAACCAAGCGAGAGCTTGGAACAAGGAGCGGCGACGCCAAACAATTATCGAGGCCAAACAGCTTCCCGCGTGGTGGATCGCTGTGATGGAAGAACCCGAATACTCGCGCGACTTCCTCCTGCTCGCACTTTTCACCGGGATGCGCCGCAACGAGATAGCAAGCCTGCGATGGGAGAACATCGACCTTGAAGAGCTTAAGCTGCACTTGCCGACGACTAAAAACGGCGATCCCCTAATACTTCCACTCTCTGACTATCTGCTCAATTTGCTTCGGGAGAGAAAAGAAAGCGCGGGGGTATCCCCATGGGTGTTTCCCGGCAATGGTCCAGCAGGTCACATTGTGGAGCCTAAGAAGTTCCATCAAAGGGTGGCTGCTGCCTCAGGTGTATCTTTCACTCTTCATGATTTGCGCAGAACTTACATCACCATTGCTGAAAGTCTGGACATTCCGCACTATGCGCTCAAACGATTGCTTAACCACCGCTCATCCGCTGACGTGACTGGCGGTTATATAATTATCAACGTTGATCGGTTGCGCGGCCCTGTTGAACGCATTTCCGAGCGCATCCAGGAATTGAAAGAGTCTAAGGACTGAGTGCAAGGGCTCTCTTTGACTGGAACCAAGTGCGGTAAAGACAAATGTGCTGTCCAAGTCCAGTGGGATCTGGCGGAGCGTGTCGATTGGGGCAGTAAAAGTTAGTGCACCGACATTTAGAGAAAAATTACTTTAAAATCAGTGTTTTATGGTGCTGCTGGGGAGAATTGAACTCCCGACCTCGTCATTACCAATGACGCGCTCTACCACTGAGCTACAGCAGCCTATAAAACTTAGGGCGTTAGAGCATATGCCCTACTAATACCCTATTAATTATTCCTTCGTCTTGCTAACTCATTGTTCAAACACATCAATTTAGAATGGACCTACCCATTACCAATGACGCGCTCTACCACTGAGCTACAGCAGCCCGTTTGCACGAGGCTTGGCGGCTGATTAGACGCAATTCGGACGCGAGGCAAGGGTCTTTTCGCCCAATTACGGGTGACCATATCCGGTGTGCGGAAAATCCGGCCGTTTTTTACCATGTAGGCTCAAATCTCACGTAATAGATTTGGATGGGGTCTCGGTTACTGGACGGCCTCCCTTTGCTAGGGTAGACAGTCAAATATGAGCCAAGAACCAGTAAATAAAAGTGTAAAGGCCGCAGCAACTCAAGGGGGGGCAAAGCCGGCGCAAAAAACGGGAAAAACCCGTGACGACCGGCTAAAGTCGGCGTTGAAGGCAAATATGGCCAAACGTAAATCCCAAGCACGCGCGCGCAGCGTCGTGAATGATCAAGATAAATAGGCAGAGTAGGGCAGAGAATGGATTCAATTGTTGTTAAGGGGAATGGCCCGCTCAAAGGGCAGATTCCAATTGCTGGCGCAAAAAACGCCTGCCTGACGCTGATGCCTGCGACGTTGTTGTCGGAAGAGCCGCTGACGCTCACCAATGCGCCGCGCTTATCTGACATCAAAACGATGTCTGCCCTTCTGGAATCGTTGGGGGCGGAAGTTTCGAGCCTTCAGGACGGAAAAGTCTTGGCGCTGTCTTCACATAATATCGACAACCATGTGGCCGATTACGAAATCGTGCGCAAAATGCGGGCATCGAACTTGGTGCTTGGTCCGATGTTGGCCCGTTTGGGGCATGCGATTGTTTCGCTTCCTGGAGGATGCGCAATTGGCGCCCGCCCGATGGACCTCCATATTGCGGCGCTTGAGGCAATGGGCGCGGAGATAGAACTCAAAGAAGGCTATTTACACGCGATTGCACGCGGCGGGTTAAAAGGCGCGGTGCATGAGCTGCGGTTTGCATCCGTTGGGGCCACGGAAAACACCGTGATGGCCGCGACTTTGGCCAAGGGAACGACCGTGCTCAAGAACGCGGCGCGCGAGCCCGAGATCGTCGATTTGGTGCATTGTCTGCGTAAAATGGGCGCACAAATCGAAGGTGAAGGCACCTCGACGATTACCATTCAGGGCGTTGACCGATTGAACGGCGCGACCCATCCCGTTGTGACTGATCGCATTGAATTGGGCAGCTATATGCTCGCCCCTGCGATCGCTGGCGGCGAAGTTGAATTGCTGGGTGGGCGGATCAATTTGCTAGCCGCTTTCTGTGAGAAACTGGATGCCGCTGGCGTAAGTGTCACTGAGACCGAAAAAGGCCTAGTGGTTGCACGCAAAGGCGACTTAATTCATTCGGTGGATGTGGTTACCGAAGTTTATCCCGGGTTCCCGACAGACCTCCAAGCCCAAATGATGGCGCTTATGTGTACGGCTGATGGCACCAGCGTTTTGGAAGAGAAAATCTTTGAAAACAGGTTTATGCACGCGCCGGAGCTTATCCGTATGGGGGCGAATATTGACGTTCAGGGCGGTGTTGCAACCGTTAAAGGCGTGAAGCGTCTCAAGGGTGCGCGCGTTATGGCGACCGATCTGAGGGCCTCTGTGTCGCTCATTTTGGCTGGCCTTGCCGCTGAGGGTGAAACCGTCGTTTCGCGGGTATACCATGTGGATCGCGGTTATGAACATGTGGTCGCCAAATTTGCCGGAATGGGCGCACAAATTGAACGGGTGAAAGAATGACACAAGATGCCAGCTTTGAAGACGGAGCAGAGAAGCCAATCCAATTGGTGGCCGTTGATGCGACCGATCTAGGGGTCATCTCGGGCCTTGTGCAGGACGCTGTTTTCCTTGGCTCGGAAATGTCATGGCTTCCCGCGCAACGCCGTTTTGCGATTTTGTGCAATCGGTTCCGTTGGGAAGATGTTGCGCAAGCCAAGGCACGCAACCGCCCTGTCGAGCGCGTGCGGTCAATCCTTGCCTTTGAGGACGTAACCAAGGTCTTGAGTCAAGGTATCGATCCGCAGCAAAAAGACACGGTTTTGTCTGTTCTGACGGTGCATTTTGAACCGACTGAGGATGGCGCGGGACGTCTTGTTTTGACCCTTGCGGGGGACGGGGCCATTGGGCTTGATGTGGAATGCATTAATGTCTCATTGCAGGATGTGACGCGACCTTATATTGCTCCGTCAAAACACATTCCTCACCATCCGGAGTAAATAGATGCCTCTTTTCCTGAACGCCCAAGACGCCAATTTCGAGGCGGATTTCGCAGCGTTCCTTGGGACAAAGCGCGAAGACAGCCCCGATGTAGATGCGGTCGTGGCTGAAATCATTGCCGACGTGCGGGCGCGGGGCGACGAGGCTGTCATTGAGTTGACGCGCAAGTTTGATCGGTTTGAGGTGACGGCAGAAACAATCGCCTTTTCGAAAAGCGAAATTGATGCGGAGTGTGCGAAAGTAAGCGTCGAGGACGCCGCAGCACTTGAGATGGCGGCGGAGCGTATTCGGGCCTATCACCTGCGCCAAATGCCCGAAGATGCCAGCTTTACAGATGATGTTGGTGCCACACTAGGTTGGCGTTGGAGTGCAGTCTCTGCTGCGGGACTTTATGTTCCCGGAGGGCTTGCCAGCTATCCAAGTTCAGTGCTGATGAACGCGGTTCCGGCCAAGGTGGCAGGGGTTGAGCGCTTGGCGATCTGCGTGCCGACACCTGATGGCGTTTGCAACCCACTTGTGCTTTTTGCGGCGCGGCTTGCGGGCGTTGATACAGTTTATCGGATTGGCGGGGCGCAAGCGATTGCAGCCCTTGCATATGGGACGGCGAGTATTGCCCCCGTTGATAAAATTACCGGACCGGGCAACGCGTTTGTGGCGGCGGCAAAGCGGCGTGTTTTTGGCAAAGTCGGTATTGATATGATTGCGGGCCCCAGCGAAATTTTGGTGATTGCGGATAAGCACAACAATCCAGATTGGATTGCCGTGGATTTATTGAGCCAAGCCGAGCATGACGAAAGTGCCCAAAGTATCCTCATCACCGATGATGCTGATTTCGGCCTTCAAGTTGTTCAAGCCGTTGAAAAGCGGTTAGAAACGCTTGAGCGGGCGAAGATCGCGGGGCCAAGCTGGCGCGATTTCGGAGCGGTCATTACTGTCGCGACTCTCAATGATGCCGTAACGCTGTCAGATCGAATTGCCCCCGAGCACCTCGAAATTTGCGTTCAAGATGCCGATGCAATGGCCGCAAAAATCAAACACGCAGGTGCGATTTTCATTGGCGCATTTACGCCCGAAGCCATTGGCGATTATATCGGCGGCCCAAATCACGTATTGCCGACCGCACGTTCAGCGCGTTTTTCTTCTGGTCTTTCGGTCATGGATTTCCTCAAGCGCACCACCCTTTCAAAAATGACGCCAGAGGCCCTGCGCGCAATCGGCCCGTCAGCAGAGCGATTGGCCAAATCCGAGAGCCTTGAGGCCCACGGCCTGTCTATCCGCTTGCGGCTCGACAGCTTAAACGAGTAGCATTTTATATGACCACCGATCGAATTGCAGAAATTGATATTGATGATGGTGGGCTTGCACCTCCGACTCCGCAAATTGAACAAGAACGCCGCGTGGCGATTTTTGATCTGTTGGAGGAAAACAGTTTCGCCCTTCCTGCGCGCGATGATCGAATACCCCCCGTTGGGCCATATCACCTGAAGCTTGCCATTCGTGAGCGGCGTTTGGTGTTTGAAATATCTGACCTTAACGAGGGGCTAGCGGCGGAATTTCATCTGGCGCTGGGCCCGTTCCGTCAGGTTGTGCGCGATTATTTCCAAATTTGTGAAAGCTACTTCGCAGCGGTTAAAAACCTGCCACCCGGACAAATCGAAGCGATTGATATGGCGCGGCGCGGTATTCACGACGAAGGCGCACGCGTCCTTCAGGAACGTCTTGAGGGCAAAGCCACGTTGGATCACGCAACATCCCGTCGGCTTTTTACCCTTATTTGCGTTCTGCATTTCGGAGGGTAGATGGCGAAGTCGCGTCCGACGTCAGTTCTTTTTTGTTGCGATCATAACGCCGTGCGTTCACCAATGGCGGAGGGCGTTATGAAGGCGCTCTACGGGACATCCATTTATATCCAGTCGGCGGGTGTTAAAAACGATCTGGAGATTGATGGGTTCGCAATTGCGGTTTGCAAGGAAATCGGGGTCGAGCTTTCACGGCACCGAAGCCGTTCGTTTGACGAAATGCAAGAGTGGGGCGATGATCTTTCGAGCTATGATTTGGTCGTCGCATTGTCACCCGCAAGCCAACGTCGGGTACTGGATTTGACCCGCATATATCATATCGAGATTGAATATTGGCCGATTCTAGATCCGACGGGCCTTGGCGAAGGGCGCGAGGAACGCCTGCTAAGTTATCGCCAAACACGGGATCAAATCCGCGATCAGTTGCTAGAACGTTTCGGAATACCCGAAAATTCTCTCTAAATCGGAAATTACCCCGCAATTTGGTGAAGTAGTTCTTGAAAGTCCGCCCAAGGACGCGCATTTAGTACACGCTCGCGGAGATACCGCGGCAAGCAACCAATTGGAGAAAACATGGCCAAAGAAGAAGAGCTCGAATTTCCGGGCGTCGTTAGAGAGCTTTTGCCAAATGCGACGTTTCGAGTCGAGCTGGAAAACGGCCATGAGATCATCGCACATATGGCAGGCAAAATGCGCAAGAACCGCATTCGTGTCCTTGCTGGAGACAAAGTTCAAGTCGCGATGACCCCGTACGACCTTACCAAAGGTCGCATTAACTATCGCTTTAAGTAAGCTATGCGGCTCGTTTTAGGCTCCGCAAGCCCACGTCGCGCCGAACTTTTGGCGCAGATTGGCGTGGAGCCTTTTGCGGTGCGCCCTGCCGATATCGATGAGACGCCAAAAAGCGGCGAATATCCTCGCCCCTATTGCCAACGTCTTGCCCGTGAAAAAGCGCTAGCCGTTGAAGCCGCTGACGATGAGACCGTTCTGGCGGCGGATACGATTGTGGCTATCGGCCGTCGCATTCTTGGAAAGCCCGCGCATGCGGATGAAGCCCGCGAATTCTTACGGCGACTATCTGGCCGGCGGCACCGTGTGGTCACGGCGGTCGCCCTGCGCCAAGGCGATAAAATTACGGAAAAAGAAACCGTTACCATTCTGCGGATGAAGCTTCTCACTGACAAAGATATCGAAGCCTATATTGCGACGAATGAATGGCAGGGCAAGGCGGGGGGCTATGGCATCCAAGGCTATGCTGCGCGGTTTATTCCGTGGATTAATGGTTCATATACGGGCGTCGTTGGCCTTCCGTTGACGGAAACGGCACAATTGCTTGAAAGCGCGGGTTACCCGCTGGAGGTCTCATGAAGGGTCGCACTGTAGTCTTGGATACCTATAAAGGACGTGCTGCCGCAGCACTCCTTGAGAATGGGAAACTCTCCGATTTTTTGATCGACCCCGCCGATAAGAATGTTCCCATTCCTGGGGCTATTTACCGTGCATTTTGTGACCGGCCTATGAAGGGGCAGGGCGGAATGATGGTACGTCTTCCTGGTGTGACTGGATTTTTGCGTGAGGGACGGGGTCTTGCCCCAGGTCAACCTATTCTGGTGCAAGTGACCGGCTTTGCCGAAGAGGGAAAAGCCGTGCCTGTTACGGCAAAAATCCTGTTCAAAAGCCGCTACGCAATTGTCACCCCCAATGCGCCAGGTTTCAACATCAGTCGCGGTATTCGGGATGACGATAAACGCGACGAATTGTTGGGAATTGCTCATTCCGTAATGGGGGAAAGCAAATTTGGCCTCATTTTACGTTCGATTTGTGAAACATCAGATCCAGAAGAAATTGCTGAGGATGTCGCCCATATGCTAGGTGAGGCCGAGGGCGTTTTGGGGGCCGAAGGGAATGCGCCCGAGTTGCTGCTTGATGGCCCTAACGCTCACCTTCTTGCGTGGCGAGATTGGCCAACACCGGACACAATGTCGGACGAAGCAGGGGCCTTTGTGACCTTCGAAGTCGATGAGTTGATTGATCAGGCCTTGTCGTCTTTTGTGCCACTCTCGGGCGGGGCGAGTATGTATGTTGAACCAACGCGTGCGCTCGTTGCGGTCGATGTGAACACAGGCGGGGATACCTCTCCTGCGGCTGGCCTCAAAGCCAATATTGCTGCGGTACGGGACCTGCCGCGACAATTACGCGTGCGAGGCCTTGGCGGCCAGGTCACACTGGATCTGGCGCCCATGCCCAAGAAAGACCGTCAAACCCTCGAAAGCATTATTCGTATTGCCTTCAAAAGTGACTCTATAGACACCTCTATGGCTGGGTGGACGCCGCTTGGCCATTTTGAATTGCAGCGCAAACGCGAGCGTCTGCCCTTAAAGGATGGTCTCTAAATGTCGTGCCCGATCTGTAATGGTAAAAGCGATCCTAAGTACCGCCCCTTTTGCTGCAAAAAATGCGCGGATATTGATTTAGGGCGTTGGTTTAACGGCACATATACCACTCCAGCCGAGGAAATTGAGGACCTTGCGGATGCTCAGTCGGAGTTGGAAAAGCCTAATTCGCACCTGCATTAGTTTTTTCGCACTTTGCCCCTAGACACCATGCCTCACCGCGTCTAGAACACCGCAACCCGAACGTTTATTCGTTCCCCGTGCCCGGGTAGCTCAGGGGTAGAGCAGTGGATTGAAAATCCTCGTGTCGGTGGTTCGATTCCGCCCCTGGGCACCATTTAACTTTTTGATAAATATTGATAATATTCGTTGGCGGCACAATGCCTCCGTAATTTGCGAGCTGCAGGGCTACAGGCAAGGCAAAAATTTAGTACCACCAAGATTGGCTTGCTTGGACTATGAACGGGAAATATTGCTTGCTCAGTTTGGGCAGGGGGTTGTGCTCAGCCCAAATGGGGCGACTTCGTGCTCCTGCCAAGAAAATATTCTAGACATATCAAAATAAGGAAAATGGCAATGCTTACCCCCTTCCATCTGGCATACAATGTGACGGACCTTGATGAAACGCGCGCTTTCTATGGCGATGTGCTCGGCTGCGTTGAGGGGCGCTCGACGGAGACTTGGGTAGACTATTCATTCTTTGGTCACCAAATATCGCTGCATTTGGGTGTGCCGTTTGAAACGCGTTCGACTGGGAAAGTTGGTGAACATTTGGTTCCCATGCCGCATTTGGGGGTTGTCCTTTTGATTGAGGATTGGAAGGTGCTTGCGGAGCGATTGAAAGAGAAAGCTGTCGATTTTGTAATCGAGCCAAGTCTGCGTTTTGAGGGTGAACCTGGCGAGCAGGCAACAATGTTTTTTCGGGATCCATCTGGAAATCCGATTGAGGTGAAAGGCTTTGCAAATTTGAATAAGGTATTTGCATCTTGATCAAAGGGGTCAGTTCAACTGAAGTTCCTTCGGGTTCGGTTAGCGGTCTCTTAGGCTCGTTTCTGGCAAAATAAGACGGTTGACGCACGGCTTATAGCTATTACTTCCGTCTTCTCAGGCCGACGTTGTCGAGCGTAGAGCTGTCTCGATGCTTGCGGACGGTTCCGACCCTGACGTGAAGGGCGCGGGCCGCAGCCTTCATGCTTGGGTATTCGATGCCCCTGATTGTAATCGCTCGGGCGGCCGTGTGCATTGCCGAAATGTCGTCTAGTGTCCCTGCCTCCAAATGCGACCTAATTGCGCTGATATTTACGTGGAGGGCGCGTGCGGCGGCAGCCATGCTTGGATACTCAATGTCGCGGATGGTGACTGGGATTGCCTTTGTTTTAACTTGTTGAAGCCCACGCAATGTAGAAGGTTCGATGGTCGACGCAGCTTTCTTTAGATCATGCGCAATTATGCCGAGTTGGTCGATGAAGGCGTCTAAGTAAACGGTGTCGCCAGTGTGGCTGACATGCCCAGCTGCTCGCCGCAAGGAAGTGGCTGCAGCGCGAAGTCGCTTTGCAGCTTCAGTACGATCATCATCACTAATCTCGACGCGGGTAGGGTCGTTCATAAATTGCGGCCTTGTTGGTTGCTTTCCCAGTGTCGCGCGAATGTTCGCAGTCGTCTCGATTCCAAAGCTCAGAGTGGACTTAGCGCCGAAAGAATTGTTTTTATGAATTAGCCAAGGATCAACGGAGTAAATTGAGTTATCGCGCAGGATGCATTTGACACTCAGTTACCTGAGTAGCGCCACTTCATAATTCTTGATCTGAGGGTAGGCAATTTGACGGGCTGCGTGTGTGAGGTCATTGAGTTCTGGAAAAAGCGTAAGCAGCTCATCATAAGTGCTTTGGTTCCGTTCTGTGACATGTTCTCCAACCAGAAAGCTTTCCAAGGTCGCATCGCCAGAATAAACGATTTCATGGCGGTCGAACATGATGTGGAAATAAGTAACTTCTTCACAAGGTTCTGAATAAACTCGGTCCCCATCACACAGATGTTTTGCGGCGCAAAGAACTTCAGACTCACCGAACAACATCTCGCTTCGCCAGTCTTTAACAAGAACCCGATGTTGCGGCGACAAGCGCAGTGTCTCCCGGTTGCCGATTGTGCCGAGCTTAAAGCAGACGGGAGCGAATTCCCCAAGACCAGCAACTGTTCTTCTCCCAATCCAGCGGATAGGCTGCGAGCCATGATCCTGCGTTGTTACCAGATCGCCAACCAGAAGATCTTCGATTGCAACCTCGCCGTTTGGTGTGCGGATTGGAGTACCTCGCGTAAAGCAAGCAATTTCGACATTTTGGAATTCAAGATACACAAACCTGTCGCCGTTTGGCAAAGTTACGGTGCCATTCGTACCCCCAGGAGAGAAGGGTGCTGACGTCGAGCCTAGGGGGATGTAGAGAGTATCGTTACCAACGCCGCCACTTGCAAATGTTGTATTTAGGCCCGCGTAGACAACGTCGTCGCCCATGCCGCCTAGCAGAGTTCCAGAGCCGTTATCAGCGTAAAGAGTGTCGTTGCCGTCATTTCCATAAAGGTTGTTGTTGCCGTCACCACCACGCAAAATGTCATTACCATCGCCGCCACTTATATTGTTGTTGCCAACACCACCGATAAGAATATCGTCGCCACCACCACCATTCAAACCACCGCCGTCTGCTCCATCGTCGGTAAAGGTATCGTCACCAGATCCGCCAGTGTAGCCAGAGCGATCCAAGCCAACAGATCCGCTGACGGTACTGTCTCCGTCGTTGCCCTTAAACTCGACTATCTGGCTGAAAGATCCACCTGCGATATCGCTATCGGTAAAAGAGCCAACCACCACCCCTTGAGGTTGGAGGGTGAATTCGATTGAATTACCACTCATTGTGATTTCAATCTCATCTGAGACAGCGCTAGCATCAATTGTGCTCTCGGCGTCGATGTTTAGCCCAGCCCAGAAACTTGGGTCGGATATATTAACATTTGTAAGAGTGATGAAAACTGGCATTTCTAAATCTTTCAACTCAAAAGTATCTGAACTAATTCTTCAGTCCATTTAATCTCAGGGACTATCATAACCGGTAACGATAACTTGTTTGCCTTTGCCCAGATTGGTGGCAATAATATGATTGAGGGAACCGTGACCTCGTCGAACAATCAAGCTGCTGTGCTACAAACCGGCAACAGCAATAGCACGATCTTCACGCAAACTGGCGCTGGAACCAACAACCTCGCCGTTTCGCAATAAGACATGACGCATATTTCCGGGGCCGCGCGCGGCCTCGGAAATCCATGTTTTGATCTCTAGTAAACAAGAGATGATCATGTCCACACTCCGTGCGGTAGTACTGCTTTCGGTGCAATCAAGCAAACAGGCATTCTCGGCCAAGTAGGTGACGGTAAGGGACTTTCTATTTTAAAGAGTGAAGCCAGACTGACTCGGGCTGTATCCAAACACTCTAAATGGATGGCGAAAACAGTCACTTTTCACACAGTTCGAATATTTCCGGACAAAGTTCATCAAAAGTTCGCATGGAAAGTACGGGTATTGAATTTGAAATGGGTTTAGAAAACATAAGCCGCATGTATCGCTACCAACTGACCTGGCGTTAGATTTACGTAAAGGATCGTGCGACATGCAGTTTTTCTGTTAGCAAGGGACGGCAAATACTACCCCACAGCAATGCTACCCTCGTACGCGAGGCGAGGCCGTGCGTTTTTGGGTCGAGTCCCCAAATCACCCTAAGAACTTAATGGATAATCGGGTTCGTATTACTTCAACGGCAGGAGCGGTTGATCCAAAGGTTCGCAATCGCGGCGAAATTTGCCTCACTCAAGATTTGCTCGGATAGTGCCAACCTATAGCAGGCCAAATCCCTTATAGTCCCAAGTATGCCGTTCCAAATGCCGCCTTTAAAAACTCAGAGAAAAACGCGCCTCCTATCTCCTGTTCCTCATTCCAATTTGTACAGATTTCGGTTTCCCATGGTTCCATGTTACACTCGCGCGACCGAGGCCGACCGGTCTTGGCTTGCTATATATCATGGGAGAGGGACCAAAATGTTTGCACGCGTCACACAATACAAGATGAAGCCCGGCTCAATGGAAGCCACGACAGCGATCATAAATTCACTTAAGAGCCAAATTATGGGAATGCCCGGGATGCATAATTTCATTAATGTCGCGAATGAGGATGGAAGCGGCTATGTTATTTCTGTTGTCGAGAGTGAGGCAACTTCGAACGCCAATACCGCAAAAGTTGCGGAACTATGGGGCGCATTCTCTGACTATATGGAATCCGCCCCTAAGGCCGTCGGTTTTGACGTGGTTGCAAACTGGAGCAACTGATCCGCGCTCGCCTCCGTTAATGGTTTTACTCTTTATGTATCATTCAATTGATGCGCTTTTAGACTCAGACACGTTTGCTTGAAAAGCCAACCAATCGAATAGTAATTTCCGAAAAATAGTGGGCTAGAGTAGTGATGTCCTGAAAACGTTCGAGCTAATATACGCTTGGATACTTGCATGGATTCGCGACGTAACGGGGTTATTCGCCAAACCATGCAATAGACGTCGTAAAGACTGTTTTTCTACGGACAGAGTGCCTGACGTCAGCGCCTATGGGGCCAAATCGCGTAATTTGATAAGAGAGAGTTATTTGTCTCATCCTGACCACCAAGGCGTGGAAGATGAGACAAACAACTGGAGCTCGGAAAAGTCCTGGCGAGAAGATCGTCAAGGATATTAAGTGACCCACCCGCAAACAGTATTCTTCTGAGGAGAAGATCAGGATCGTTTTGGACGGGCTATCTACTTAAAAACCAAAACGAGCATAGTAATTTGGGTTGCCATGGACAACGCATCCTCTTGCCCACGGGACTAGTTATTTATGGAAAAGCCACTAAAGTTCGTTGCGGGCTGAAGCTAAGTGAAAACTTTCGTCATTATTTGTGGCGATTCAGTTAGGTTCAGCAATGTACCTAGTAGACATTTGGCTCGTTGCTTGCTAAAGGACCATGTCCTGCAATTTTTTGCAAATTTTAAACTTAGGAAGGTGGTGAAAACCACATGCAGGTATCTGTTCGTGATAACAACGTCGATCAAGCTCTTCGTGCGCTGAAAAAGAAACTTCAGCGTGAGGGTGTTTTTCGTGAAATGAAGCTCAAGCAACATTTCGAGAAACCCTCTGAGAAGAAAGCTCGTGAGAAAGCCGAAGGCATTAGTCGTTCGCGTAAATTGGCTCGCAAGAGTCGGGAACGTGAGAACGGCCTTTAGGCACTCCTTTCTAATCGATTTCATGAAATTGGCGGGGTAACCCGTTTCTTAAAACCCCCGCGCCTCGTCGACGGGGGTTTTGTTTTTTCCAAATCAGTAGTTTAGCGGAAATACGCAGCCCGGATTTTAATCGCTTCGCCATATTTCTCACTTCTCAAGCCAACGGAACATTCAATTATGGGGTGTTTCGACACGGTAGAAGAAGATGTCCAAAGGGCAGGGGAAACCGAATTGGTCTTCAAAGACGTCTTGGGAGGGTTGCTCAGGAGTTTCCGCGCCTCCTTCGATTATTCTCTATTCAGTTAATCTTACGGCCAATCCTCTCATGGGGCTGGCTAATTTGGGAAAACCGATGCAGTGTCGAGATATGTTGACCAAAGAGCACTTTTTAATTTCGGATATCCGTGTTCCAGCCAAGCGCAAAAAGACACTTGATCTCGGCAAGTTGCAGGCGATTGCGGAGGACATGCTAGAAAATGGTCAGACGACCCCAATCAGACTGCGGACTGGAAAAACAGGTTTCGTTTTGATCGAGGGGTATCATCGCCTAGAGGCACTTAGGGCACTAGGTGAGGATAAGGTCGAAGGCTATCTGGTACGCGCGCAGTTGCACTAGAAACAGCAAGTCCGCAACCTGCTGTATGCGTTCATTTGTTAGGCGGCCACTGCGAGGAAATGCCTGCAATAGGGCAGTATGACCAACGATGCGCCCGTCCTCATTGCATCGAAGTAAACATGAAAACGCACTCAACGTTAAATAATTGATAGCGGACAGTATATTGCTGCTTAGGTAGCTTGTCAGCCCTTCGTTTGGCATCGAGGTGGCGCAGGCCGTATGTCGGCTTTCTGCACCACCCGATGCTCCGTAATCCGGCCGTTATCTTGCTCAGGTCATTCCGCGTTCACGTATTGGCGCCAATTGTGCTGCTCTTTAAATCCTAGCACTTCTCGGATCTTTAAGTTCGAGAACAATGCTTCGTTGTCCGCCAGTTCTCTGTTGAGTTGCACGCCTGGAAAGAAGCGCTCGAGAATTTCGGAGTTTGGAATATTAACCGAATTGGTGTCATTTCCCGCATTGAAAATCTGATAGCCGAGGCCGTCTTTCTTGAGGCATAGGTCCACAATTTGACCAAGGTCCCGCGCGTCAATATAGCAAAAAATATTACGGCGACGAACACCGGGGTCCGCGAAAAACGCAGGAAAATTCTCGTATTCGTCGGGTTCAATGACATTGCCGATCCGAAGTCCGTAAATGTCTATGCCAGAACGTCTTTGAAAGGCGCTGCCCGTTTTTTCGTTAACGACTTTGCTCAAACCGTAGCTGTCCATCGGGTCGACATCATAGTCTTCATCGACGGGCAAATAATGCGGATTGACTGTACCATCTGAGAAGCAAACCCCATAGGTGGTTTCTGAAGAGGCAAAAATAACCTTGGGAATTCCCAGTTTTACAGCAGCTTCGATCACGTTGTACGTGCCCACGGTATTGATCCGAAATGTCTCGTGATCTGGCTTGATCAGAATGCGGGGGACGGCGGCGAAATGCACGACGGCATCGAACTTTGGTACGCCCGTTCCCGCTTCCATTTCATCAAAATTTGCATAGCTTGTCATCACGTTGAACATGGAGCCTGAGTCGGTGATGTCGGCTTGAAGATTGTCGATACCCACTTCGTTTAGGGGCGTAAGATCGACGTTGACCACCCGATGCCCTTGATCGCGCAAATATCTGCAGACATGCCGACCAGCCTTACCTGACCCCCCTGTAAATAGAATACGCAATTTCTGTTCCCCACTTCATTGGTCAAAATTCGGCCTGCGCCTAGGGTCGGTTCCCAGTGCGTCGCTTTCGAGAAATTGTATTCTATTCAAACAGGATCACAAGGGCGGTATCCGCGGTTGATTGCCTGAAAGGTGTTTTGGAATGTTTCCGATTGAGCCAAGGTAGGTTCGCGTTTAACACACAGAGGCGCGGCAGTATTCTCTGTTGAATCTGAGTGAGAATTTATTTCTCAAAGACATTTCGGAAGGACCCTCGAATGAACATGACACGCAGATGGATTGTGAACGCGGGTTTGGCCGCGTTTTTGGCGGGCTGCTCATCAGGCGGTGGGCGTCGCGACGTTGGCGGCCTTGTTGAGGATCCGGGGCTGCGTCCTCAGGCCAACGCAGGGTACGACGCATGGGTCGCTTCCTTTCGCTCGCGGGCACAGGCGCAGGGAATCTCGCAAGCTACTCTCAACGCTGCGTTTCGCAATGCAGGCTTCCTGCCTGGGGTGGTTGAACGGGATGGAAACCAAACGGAATTTTCCCGCTCACTCGAAGATTATTTGGCCATTGTTGCCTCCAATGACAAAGTCATAGAGGGGCGCTCCAAGCTTCAGCAGCGTGCAAAGCTCTTCTCGGAAATTGAAGCGCGCTACGGCGTGCCCGGACAAACTACGGACGCGATTTGGGGAATGGAAAGTAACTATGGCGCGCGTCGTGGCGATATTTCGGTCGTCTCGGCAACATCGACCTTGGCCTTTGACGGTCGCAGGGGGTCTTTTTTGAGAAGCAACTTATCGCGGCTTTGCAAATCCTTCAGCGCGGCGATGTCGCCCCCGATAATCTGGTCGGAAGCTGGGCGGGCGCGATGGGCCACACACAATTTATCCCCACAACATTCGCCGCCTATGCTGTAGATTTTGAAGGCGACGGACGGCGCGACATTTGGTCTGACGACCCCACCGATGCCCTTGCTTCTGCGGCGGCATATCTTTCGGCATCTGGTTGGAAACGGGGGCAAATCTGGGGCCTTGAGGTCATTTTGCCATCAGGTTTCAATACATCCCTCGCAGGGCGTGGAAAGCGGAAGTCAGCATCAGAATGGGGCGCGCTTGGCGTCAAAGCTGCGCGTGGATCGATCCCAAATCACGGCGGGGCCGCGCTCTTGCTGCCCGCAGGTTCCACGGGACCGGCCTTTCTTGTGTTCCAAAACTTCGATGTCATCCTACGCTATAATAACTCGGTGAATTATGGCATCGGCGTTGGGTATTTGTCGGATCGGATTGCAGGCGCAGGCCCGTTGGTGACAAGCTTCCCGCCTGACAGCAACGGGATGACGATTGATGATCGCCGCAAACTACAGGAACGCTTGACCGCACGGGGGTTTGACACGGGCGGAAGTGATGGCGTCATTGGTCCCAAATCCCGCGACGCCATTCGGGATTATCAACGCAGCGTTGGCCTGTCGATGACGGGCGAACCGTCGTTAGAACTCCTCCGACGGCTCGGATAAAACTATGGCTAGCCGCCCCAAACTCTAGCGGGGCGGCAGAGCGCCCAAAAGCCAATCGCGCACCGCAACGCTCGCAGTTTTCTGCGCGGCGCACTTTAGCCAAACGAGGTAAAACCCAACGTTATCGCTGGCGGGGAGGGACCACAGCACCCGCTGGGCTTTGTCTGTCAAGTTGATGAAAATATGCGGGATAAGCGCAATACCTTGGCCGTTTTGAGCGGCATCCATCGCGAGCGCGGTCTGGTTGAATTGAAGAAAACGGCGCTCTGGTGCGATTTCTTCGGCATTAATCAGGGCATCCCAGTGTTTGTGGCTGTCCTGAATGAGGGTGTAGCGAGCGAAGTCTGATACGCTGGTAATCGGCTGATCATGGTGCCCTATTGCGACAAGGTTTAACGGGGCAAAGAGGGCCCAGTCGAGATTTTCGGCAAAGGGCGGCGCGCCTTGACGGATCGCCAAATCAATTCCGTCGTTCTTAAAATCAGCGAGGCCTTCCTCGGCGCGAATTTGCAGCTCTATTTCTGGGTGCGCCCACTCAAAATCGGGCAGGCGAGGCACCAACCATTTTGTCGCAAACGATGGCGGAACACTCAGTGTCATGCGCCGTCCGTCTGGTTTGAAAACGGCCGTTGCCGTGGTAATAATTGCCAGCGCTTGGTGGATTGATTTGTGATAGGCTTGGCCTTGTTTGGTAAGTTTTAAACCGCGCGGCAAGCGTTCAAAAAGCGGCTGCCCCAGATCCGTTTCCAATTGCCGAATCCGTTGTGCGACGGCCCCTTGCGTCAGATTTAACTCTTCAGCTGCGAGGCGGAAGTTCTGATGGCGCGCAGCGGCGTCAAACATTTGAAGGGTGTTGAGGTTGATGTTTCGCACTGTAGCTCCAACTACGCAGTAGATTTCCTACAGTCTGACGCGACAAGACATGATTGGTCAAGGGGTGTTTCTCAAGTGATACTCGGCGCAAATCAACAAATAGGACATGTACAATGACACACTCAAAAGTAGCCTTAATCACAGCAGGCGGTAGCGGCATCGGAGCGGACGCCGCGCGCCATTTGTCCCAGCAGGGGTTTCACGTCGGCATCCTGTCCTCCTCGGGAAAAGGCGAAGCCTTGGCGAATGAACTCGGCGGAGTCGGTGTCACAGGCTCCAATCTTGACGGCGATGCGCTTCAATCCTTAGTGGATCAAGCGATGGCCAAATGGGGCCGCATCGATGTTCTCATTAATTCCGCGGGGCACGGCCCAAAGGGACCCATTTTGGACATCAGTGACGAGGATTGGCACCTCGGGATGGAAGCGTATTTGATGAACGTCATTCGCCCAACGCGCCTTGTGACTCCGATTATGCAGGCCCAGAAAGCAGGCTCAATCATCAATATCTCAACCTATGCGGCGTTTGAGCCCGATCCGCTTTTCCCGACCTCCGGCGTTTTCCGTGCGGGTCTTGCCGCGTTCAGCAAGCTATTTTCCGACAAATACGCGGGCGATCAAGTGCGGATGAATAACGTGTTGCCAGGCTTCATCGACAGCCTCCCCGAAACCCAAGATCGCCGCGCGCGCATCCCAATGGGCCGCTATGGTTCGGTCAAAGAAGTCTCGGCCCTCATCGCCTATCTTGCGTCCGACGACTCTGCCTATACGACTGGACAAAACTTCCGGATTGATGGTGGGCTCACACGTTCAGTCTAAAGAAAATTCCCTTTGGGCGGATAATTTTCCTGCCCAAGGGTGGATATCGCTTTGAAACTGTCATTGAATGGGCGACAACGTTGAAAAACCCCCAGTATTTTGGGGAGTAGTAAGGTTGTAGTGACGCATGACGGAGATTTATGAAGGGTTGAAGGCGGCTTTGCTTTTGCTCATCACCTTTGACAAAGACCTAGTCGACATCACTCTGCGCTCGCTTCAAGTTTCGCTTAGCGCGACGCTTATTGCCTCCCTTATTGCTTTGCCGTTTGGCACGTGGCTTGCAATTCGTCGGTTTCGATTGCGGCGCACGGCGATCGCAATGTTGAACGCGCTTATGGGGCTCCCGCCCGTCGTGGTTGGCCTGTTTGTTTACTTGCTGTTCTCGCGATCGGGGCCGCTTGGGGTACTCGGATTGCTCTTTACGCCCACGGTGATGATCATCGCCCAAGTGATTATCATTGCGCCCCTTATTGCCTCCATTGCGCATCAAAGCATGCGCGAACTCTGGGCGGAATATCACGATCTTCTGATCTCGATGAACACATCCCCACGCCAGCGCGTCGCGACACTTTTGTGGGATGGGCGGCGCGCCTTGTTGACGGCCTCTCTTGCCGGATTTGGGCGTGCCATTGGCGAAGTCGGTGCGATCATCATTGTTGGCGGGAATATCGACCACGTCACGCGGGTTCTCACGACGGCAATTGCTTTGGAAACGGGGAAAGGCGATTTTGCGCTCGCAATGGGGCTTGGCTTCGTTTTGATCGGATTGGCCGTTGTGGTAAATCTTGCCATCCACGGGCTGACCCGCACCGAAAGGGAGGGGCGATGGTGACGTCTATTTTACCGTTGAACCTCAACGAGGCCGTGGTTTCGCGTAAGGGAAAACGCCTCATTGGTCCCGTGACACATGAAGTTTCTGGCCATGGGATCACGATAGTATTGGGGCCGAACGGCGCTGGAAAAACGACGTTTCTTCGCTTAATGCACGGGGTTGAGCGCGTATCACAGGGGAGCGTAAATTGGGCGCAACCTGTGGAGATCGCTGAAAACTCCCAATCCTTCGTCTTCCAAAGCCCGATCATGCTGCGTCGCAGTGTTGAGCAGAATCTTATGTATCCTCTCGATCTGTGTAAAACTCCGAAACCGGAGGCCAAGGAGCGCGCACGAGAATGGGCCTCGCGCATTGGATTACTCGCGAAACTGGATCAACAGGCACCGCGCCTGTCCGGTGGGGAAAAACAAAAGCTGGCCCTTGCCCGTGCGCTTATTCGGCGTCCAGAAGTGCTCTTTTTGGATGAACCCTGTGCTAGCCTAGATGGGCATGCGACACGCGAAATTGAAAAAATCCTTCTGGACACGGCCGCATCCGGCACGCGTATTCTGATGGCGACCCATGACTTGGGACAGTCACGCCGTCTAGCAACAGATGTCGTATTCATGTTGTCGGGGCGGATTCACGAAACAGGCCCAGCCGCGCAGTTCTATGCGACACCAAAACACACTGAAACCAAAATGTTTTTAAACGGAGATATTGTAGAATGAAACCCATCGTTTTTTCGGGACTCGCCCTCTTACTGACAACCAGCGCCGCATTTTCAGACAGCATGAAAATGGCTGTTACGACGTCATTTCACAACTCCGGCCTGTCCGATATTTTGCTGCCAGCGATCAAGGAAGATCTCGGCTTTGACGTAGAATTGCTCGTGGTTGGAACAGGGCAAGCCTTGCGTCTGGGCGAGGCGGGCGACGTGGATGCGATCCTTGTGCACTCCCGCGGTGCCGAGGAGAAATTCCTTGAGGATGGCTATGGCACACACCGCCGCGAAATCATGTACAACGATTTTGTTTTCATCGGACCCAAGGCAGACCCCGCCGAAATTTCCAAAGCAAAAGACGCGACCTCAGTGCTTGAAAACATTGCATCAACCGAGGCGGTTTTTGTGAGCCGAGGCGACGACAGTGGTACCCATAAAAAGGAACAATCCCTGTGGGAGAGTGCGGGTGTCGACCCAAAGGCTGGCGGCGATTGGTACCGCGAGCTTGGGTCTGGCATGGGGGCCACGCTAAATACGGCGGCGGGAATGGACGCCTATGTTATGTCAGATCGCGCGAGTTGGTTGAATTTTGGCAACAAAGCGGATCTTGAACTTCTGTTCGCGGGCGACCCCGCTTTATTCAATCAATACGCCTATATCCCCGTGAACCCCGAATTGCATCCACACGTCAAATCCGAGATGGTGGAAACATTGGAAGGGTGGCTCACGGGGAGCATGCGAAAATGTTGATCGATGGCTACACCATCAATGGCGAGACATTGTTTACCTTCAATGCCTCCCCAATGTGATCGCTTCTCTCTAGACGATACCGCCTCCCGCGCCACTCACTTGTGGACGTATTGCCGAGACTTGCGCGCGGTAGTTTGAGGCGCGGTAGGCGGCAACGGGATCGATTGCGCCTCCGGCCTCAAGGCGGGCCATTGCGAGGATGGGTTCAACATCGGTGCGGAAACCATGCTTAAGAGTTGTGGTTGCCATCAACGCGTCATTACTTTCTTGGAAGCCCTCAAGCACCGTTCGATCAACCAAAAGGGCCTGCGCATAGGCGCGCTGAACTTCGGTGGCAGAAACCATAAGGCTTTCGATTGGGTCCGTCACATTGTGGCTTTGATCAAGCATATGCATCGGGTTGAAGTCGGGATTGTTCTCCGCTTCGACCAACTCGTTGAACACAAGGAACAAACGGTAAGGATCAATGCTTCCCGTATCGAGATCATCATCGCCGTATTTGCTATCGTTGAAGTGAAAGCCGCCAAGTTTGCCAAATTGCGTCAGACGCGCGACAATCATCTCGATGTTCACGTTCGGCGCGTGGTGGCCAAGATCCACGAGGCATTTTGCTTTGTCGCCCATCTGTTGCGCTATCAAAAGGTTGGTACCCCAATCCTGAACGACAGTTGAGTAAAACGCGGGTTCGTACATTTTATGCTCGGTCAACAAGGTCCAGTCTTCGGGCAGCGCGTTATAGACCTGACGTGTGGCCTCAAGGTAGCGCTCAAATTGACGGGTGAAATTCGTCTGGCCGGGGAAGTTTGAACCATCGCCAACCCAGATCGTCAGGGCTTTGGACCCGATTTCACGTCCCAAGGCGATACAGGCGATGTTATGGTCAATGGCTTGTTGACGGGTGGCAGCATCGGTGTGCGAAAGCGAACCAAACTTATAGCTATACTGTTGATTTTCCTGATCCTGAAAGGTGTTGGAATTCATTGCGTCGAACGTCAGGCCAACTTCCTCGGCCTTGCTATTGAGGTCCGCTGCAGGCTGCGCATCCCACGGGAAATGCAACGAAACCGAGGGTGTGGCGCGGGTAAGTTGGTGGATGACGCCACAATCATCAAGCTTGTCGAAAATATCGCGTGGCTCGCCCGTTCCTGGGAATCGCGCAAAGCGGGTGCCGCCGGTGCCGACGCCCCAGCTCGGGACGGCCACGCCGTATTTCGCAACCTTGGATTTGATCGCTGCGATGTCAATTCCGCGCCGATCAAGGGCTTCGCCAAGGGCGTCGTAATCTGCCTTAAGCTTAGCGTTTGCAGCATCGTTTGCTTGGGCGATGATATCAGATTTGATCATAAATTCGCTCCTTTAGCGGGTGAAGGCTTGGACATTGCCAGCATCCACATTGATGATATTGCCCGTCGATTTGGACGAAAGGTCGGAGGCAAGGAAATACGCGGCTTCGGCGATATCCTCAGGCAATACAGAGCGTTTGAGCATGGAACGCTCGCGATACATTTCCTCAAGCCCGCTTTTGTCGGTGCCGTAAGTGTCTGCGCGTTGATCGAGCCAATCGCCTTGCCAGATTTTGGACCCTTTCAGAACCGCGTCTGGATTGACAACATTTACTCGAATGCCGCTTGGCGCGCCTTCCAGTGCCAAGCAGCGGGCGAGGTGAATTTCGGACGCTTTGGCCGTGCAATAGGCCGAGGCATTGGGCGAAGCGGCCAAGCCGTTCTTGGAGGCGACAAAGACAATCGCGCCCCCCATTTTCTGCACGTTGAACACGTTGAACGCTTCACGGCTCACAAGGAAATACCCCGTCGAAAGGATCGACATGTTCTTGTTCCAAAGCTCGAGCGTGGTTTCCTCAATTGGGGCCGAACTTGCGATTCCCGCGTTTGACACCAGAATATCCACGCCGCCAAATTCTGCCGCAACTGTGGAATAGGCGTCAATTACTGCGGCCTCCTCGGTCACGTTCATATTGACCGTGCGCACGACATCTTTTGAGTATCGCTCTGTGAGGATCTCGGCGGTTTCCGCTAAGGCTGCGTCGTCGATATCCGCCAGCATCACGCAAGCGCCTTCGCGCAAATACCGCTCCGCCGTGGCTGATCCGATGCCCCCCGCGCCACCCGTGACAAGGGCGACCCGTCCTGCCAGCGATTTCGGTTTAGGCATGCGTTGTAGTTTGGCTTCTTCGAGCAACCAATATTCGATGTCGAAGGCCTCTTGCTCGGGTAGGCCTTGGTACTCAGAAACCGCGTCCGCACCGCGCATTACGTTGATTGCATTGACGTAGAATTCGCCAGAAATCCGCGCCGTTGCCTTGTCTTTGGCGAAGGTGATCATGCCAACGCCAGGAACAAGATAGACCACCGCATTTGGATCGCGCAATGCAGGGCTGATGGCGTGTTTGCACCGTTCGTAATAGGCTTTGTAACCCTCGCGGTATTCTGTCACGGCAGCTTCCAGGCCAGCCAATGTTTTGTCGATGTCGGGGTTGGCGGGGTCAAAGTCGACCACAAGCGGGCAGATTTTTGTGCGCAGAAAATGGTCGGGGCAGGAGGTTCCAAGGGCGGCCAAACGCTCCATATCATTGGCGTTTACGAATTCCAAAACCGCATCATTGTCGGTGAAATGGCCGACCATATGCTGCTGGCCCGAGACCATGCCGCGAATGGCTGGCATTAAACGGGCCGCCGTTGCGCGGCGTTGATCCGCCTTGAGTCTCCTGTGTTTTTCGCCCCCAAAGGCAGCCTTGTCCGCGGTTTCCATGGCGAACCAATCCATCGCGGCTTGAATGATCTCAAGGGTCAGATCGTAACAATCCTGAGCGTCATCCGCCCATGTGAACAGCCCGTGACTCTCTAGAACCACGCCCTTTGCGTCAGGGTTTTTGGCGCAGAAATCCGAGAGCCAAAGGCCCAATTCATACCCAGGTTTTTTCCATGGCAACCAGCCGATGCTATCCCCAAAAACCTTCTGTGTCAGTGCTTTGCTGTCTTTGGCCGCGGCAATCGCGATGATTGCATCGGGATGCATATGATCGACGTGTTTCGCGGGGACATAGGCATGCAACGGTGTGTCGATGCTGGCCGCGCGCGGGTTCAGGTTGAACGTGCAATGCGGCAGGAGGCCGACCATTTCATCCTCAAACTCCACGCCGCGATAGATACCACGCAATGCATTCAGCTTTTCCATATAGAGAGTCGAAAACCCATCCATCTTGATTGAGCCAACATCGCCCCCAGAGCCCTTGACCCAAAGCACCTCGGTCATATCGCCTGTGAGCGGATCTTTTTGCATAACTTTCGCGGAAGTATTGCCGCCACCGTAATTGGTGATTCGTTTGTCCGACCCCAAAAGATTGGAGCGATAGAGCAGTTTTTCTGGCTCGGTCATCTTTGCGGAACGCTCCGCATCCCATTTGTTTTCAAGGCGTTGAAGGTCGGTGCTTTTGGTCATTGTTGTCTCCATGGACGACAGGAAAAGAGTTGATTAACTGAGGGTAATCTGACGGGAAGTAGCACTTAGGTCAATCACTTTTAGTCATAATCAATCATGCTGCAATGCGGAATGATTGATTATGATAATTAATGATTGACAATTAGTCGCGACTCGCCGAACGTTAGAGCAACCCAAAGGGGAAGAAGTATGCACGAGAAAGACCGTCACCGCGTTATCCTATCCGCCGTTCAAGATCGGTCATTGCTGACCGTTGTTGATCTGTGCGCCTTGACGGGAGCCTCTGAGGCAACCGTACGTCGGGACATCAATACACTCGATGAACAAAAGCGTTTGCGCCGTGTACGGGGCGGGGCCGAAGCTCTAACTGCGGCTCCCTTTGTGGGTCTTTCTGGTCGTCCCTATTCCGTGAATGAAACGATGAACAACGCGGCCAAACAAGCAATCGCGGCCGCGGCGGTAGATCTTTGCGAAGACGGAGAACCCATCATCATTAACGGGGGAACAACCACGTTTCAGATGGTGCACCCCCTAGCGTCACGGCGGATGCAGGTCTTTACCAACTCCTTCTTCATTGCGGAACATTTGCTAAAGAATTCGCGCAACACGGTGATGCTTTCGGGGGAATAATCTACCGTGAGCAAAACATCGTTTTGTCGCCTTTTGACAACGACGTGACACGTAATTTTTATGCGCGCCGTATGTTTATGGGGGCGCAGGGCATCGGCCCACTCGGTTTGATGGAGCAAGACCCCTTGCTTATCCAAGCTGAACAAAAACTGATCGGACAGGCGGACGAATTGATCGTTCTGGTCGATAGTTCCAAATTCGCAAACCGTTCCAGCCTTGTGCTTTGCCCGCTGAAACGGATCGATACTCTTATCACAGACGACGGCATCGACGACCGCACGGCGGCGATGTTGGAGGCGGCGGATGTGACACTAATCGTCGTGCCCTCGGGGACGGCGCAAAAAGAAGGGGTGGCTTCATAGCTTGCCCAATTCAACCACTCTTAAGGGAGGAAACCATGAGTGTACTTAAGAAACTAGCTGCTTCGGCGGTTATTGTCTCAGCAATGTTCGCAAGCCCCGTAATGGCTGCGGAAAATGTTCGAATCGCACTGGTCGTCAAGGCGCTCGGCATCGGCTTTTTCGAAGCTGCCGCAGAAGGCGCTCAAGAGGCCGCCGACGAGCTTGGCAATGTCGAGATCATCTATACGGGTCCAACAGACACAACCGCCGAAGGCCAAATTGAGGTCATTAATGCGTTGATCGCGCAGAATGTTGACGCGATTGCAATCTCTGCGAACGATACTGACGCCCTTGTGCCTGCATTAAAGCGCGCCATGGACCGTGGAATCACCGTCATCAGCTGGGATTCCGGCGTGGCAGCAGAGGGGCGTCAATTGCACCTCAACCCTTCCTCGAACCCGTTGATCGGCAATATGATCATCAAACTCGCCGCGGATCACTTGCCTGATGGCGGTGAAGTTGCCTTGCTTTCGGCCACAACAACTTCGACCAACCAGAATATCTGGATGGAAGAGATGAACAAAGTTATGGGCGACTATCCGGGCATCGAAGTTGTTGCTACGGTTTACGGCGATGACCTTGCTGATAAATCCTACCGCGAGGCCACAGGTCTTATGCAATCCTATCCTGACCTTGACGCAATCATTGCGCCAACATCTGTTGGCATCGTTGCAGCCGCACAAGCTGTGGTTGATGCAGGCAAAGTTGGCCAAGTGAACGTAACCGGCCTTGGCTTGCCGTCGGAAATGGCCGGAGCCATCGAAAGCGGTGCGTCGCAATCCTTCGCGATTTGGAACCCAATCGATCTGGGCTATTCCGCAACAATGTTGGCCTATGAGTTGAGCCAAAATGGTGTTGTCGCTGCTCCCGGCGCGGAAATCCCGATGGGCCGCATGGGCAATTTGACACTTGATGACGCCAACGAAGGCGCGATGGCTGATCCGTTTGTTTACGACGCCAGCAACATCGAAGCATTCAAGTCGATCTTCTAAGATTGCTTGCATAATCTGGTCTGGCGCGGGTGTCCTGCGCCGGGCCCTTTCAAAAACCCCCTTCATTTCCGAAAGAGTGTCGACATGACAGAGCGTGCAGCACCAGCCAATACGCCCGTTGTCTCAATGGATGCGATCACCAAAACCTTTCCGGGCGTGAAAGCATTGGATCAGGTCACCCTTGATCTTTATCCGGGTCAAGTGACTGCTCTTGTTGGGGAAAACGGCGCTGGAAAATCCACGACCGTCAAGATTTTGACAGGTATTTATCCGCCAGACGGCGGCACAATCCGCATCAATGGTGAACCGATTTCCTTCAGCAGCCCAAACGCGGCGTCCGGCGCTGGCATTACGGCGATCCACCAAGAAACCGTGTTGTTTGATGAGTTGTCCGTGGCAGAAAACATCTTCATCGGCCACGCACCGCGCACAAAACTTGGCCTGATCGACAAGGCCGAAATGCAACGTGCGGCGCAAATACTCCTCGACGAAATCGGCGCACCTTTCAGCACCAATGCACAACTGCGAGACCTCGGAATTGCGAGCAAACACCTTGTGGCCATCGCCCGTGCTCTTTCTGTTGACGCGCGTGTTGTGATTATGGACGAACCCACAGCGGCCCTCTCTCATAAAGAGATTGAGGAGTTGTATGAGCTGGTTGAAACGCTCAAATCCCAAGGTAAAGCGATCCTGTTTATCAGCCACAAATTTGATGAAATTTTCCGCATTGCCGACCGCTACACCGTATTTCGTGACGGGACATTTGTGGGCGACGGACTGATCTCTGACATCGACGAAAATGCGCTGGTCAAAATGATGGTTGGTCGCCCTGTGGAACAGATTTTTCCTGACCGTAAACACGATGTCGGCGAGGAAGTTTTGCAGGTGGTTGGATATGCGCATCCAACGGAATTTGACGATATCGGTTTCTCCCTCAAGCGTGGCGAAATTCTTGGGTTCTACGGGCTTGTGGGGGCAGGGCGCTCGGAGTTTATGCAGTCGCTGTTCGGTATTACAAAACCCACCAAGGGTGTGTGCAAAATCAATGGCAAAATTCGCGTCATCCGCTCGCCTGCGGATGCGGTCGCCAACGGGATCGTTTATGTGCCCGAAGATCGCGGCAAACAGGGCGCAGTGATAGGCCTGCCAATTTTCCAAAACATCACGTTACCGTCGCTCAAACGCACTTCACGAAATGGCTTTTTGCAACTCGCCGAGGAATTCAAACTGGCACGTGAATATGCAGAACGGCTCGATCTGCGGGCGGCCTCACTGGATCAAGACGTGGGTAATCTCTCTGGCGGGAACCAACAAAAGGTGGTCATTGCGAAATGGCTCGCCACTCAGCCACAGGTCATCATCCTTGATGAACCCACCAAAGGTATCGACATCGGGTCAAAAGCGGCGGTGCATGAATTCATGGCGGAATTGGCCTCGCAGGGACTTTCCGTTATTTTGGTCAGTTCCGAAATCCCAGAAGTGATTGGCATGTCCGACCGTGTGATCGTAATGCGCGACGGGCTGATTGCGACGGAACTTTCTGGTGATGACTTGCGCCCTGAAACACTCGTACGTCATGCCGCTGGCATCTCTCCGGCACCCCAAAATCAGGAGGCATAGGGCTATGCTATCTCGTAAAATTCCCGTGCGCGAAACTATCCTAGCGGGTGCCATTGGCCTCTTGCTTATCTTAGCCGCATCGCGATTTAGTGGCTTTGTCGCCCCTGCGAATCTTGCCAATGTCTTCAATGATACTGCGCCCTTGATCATACTGGCCTTGGGCCAAATGGTCGTTATCTTGACCCGTTGCATCGACCTCTCGGTCGCGGCAAATCTTGCACTCACAGGTATGGCCGTGGCAATGATCAACGTGGCTTTTCCCGACCTGCCCATTCCAGTGATCATTGCGATTGCCATCCTTCTTGGCGGGCTGATGGGGGCGATTAACGGTATCTTGGTGTGGAAACTGTCGATCCCGCCCATCGTGGTGACACTGGGTACAATGACAATCTTTAGGGGCATGATTTTTTTGATTTCCGACGGAAAATGGGTCAATTCCCATGAGATGAGCGCCTCTTTTACCGGCTTCCCGCGCGCTGAAATTCTTGGATTGCCAATCCTCTCTTGGGCTGCAATTGTGGCCGTCGTCATCTTTGCTGTGGTGATGTCGCGCACGCCTTTAGGTCGGTCGATCTATGCCGTGGGGGGGAATCCACACGCGGCCGTTTACACTGGCATCAACGTGGGCAAAACGCAGTTTTTTGCCTTTGTGATCTCCGGCGCACTGGCTGGCCTCACTGGGTATCTTTGGGTGGCGCGTTATGCCGTGGCCTATGTGGATATCGCCGGTGGGTTTGAACTCGAAGTTGTGGCCGCTTGCGTGATCGGCGGCATTTCGATTGCGGGTGGGATCGGCTCGGTCGGCGGTGCCGTTTTGGGAGCCCTCTTTTTGGGGGTCGTGAAAAACGCGCTTCCTGTCGTCAATATCTCTCCGTTCTGGCAGTTGGCCATTTCCGGTAGCGCCATCCTGATCGCCGTGGCCTTCAACGCCAGTGCGGGCCGTACCAAAGGCCGCATCATCCTCAAATCAGCGGAGAAATCCACATGAGTGATACGTTAGCGCCCCTGCGCAATATCCCCGACCGCCTGAACAGCCGCGCTTTTCGCACGTTCCGGAGTTGGGAAAGCCTCCTACTTGCCGTTGCAGTCGCCATTTTTGTGGTCAACAGCTTTACCTCGCCCTATTTTCTAAACGCTTGGAACCTGAGCGATGCAACGTTCAATTTCACCGAAAAGGCGATGATCGCTTTTGCAATGGCCCTGTTGATTATCGCAGGGGAGATTGATCTTTCGGTGGCCTCCATCATTGCCCTTGCAAGTACGGCAATGGGCTTGGCGGTTCAACACGGGGCTGGAACGCCTGAACTGGTGGCGATTGGCTTGACGGTCGGGCTTTTGTGCGGGGCGTTCAACGCGGTTTTTGTTACCGTTTTGGGCCTTCCGTCGATTGTTGTGACCATCGGCACCATGAGCCTGTTTCGCGGGATCAGCTATATTATTTTGGGCGACGACGCCTTTCGCGGCTACCCCACAAGCTTCGCATGGTTTGGGCAGGGGTATATATATTGGGTCTTCACGGTCGAGATGCTGTTCTTCGTTATTATTGCGGTGATCTATGGCGTGTTGCTGCATAAAACCAGCTTTGGTCGCTCGGTTTATGCCATTGGTAACAATCCCACTGGCGCACTCTTTAGCGGCATTCGCGTGCAACGGGTGAAGTTCATCCTGTTCCTGCTTACGGGATTGATGTCGGGCGTGGCTGCCATTTGCCTCACGTCCCGCCTTGGGTCTACCCGCCCAAGTATCGCGCAGGGGATGGAGCTTGAGGTGGTCACCATGGTTGTTCTTGGCGGTGTCAATATCCTTGGTGGGTCTGGCTCCATTCCCGGTGTTGTTATTGCGGCTTTCGTCATGGGGCTTGTCACCTTTGGGCTGGGCCTGTTGAATGTGCCAGGCATCGTCATGTCGATATTCATCGGCCTGCTTCTGATCGGTGTAATTGCATTGCCGCGGCTATGGACTATGGCCGCAAGGGCGAAGAAACGATGAGCGAACGGTATGTTTTTCGGATGCGTCTAAACGTGGGAATGGCGAACGAGTATCAGCGCCGCCACGATGCCATTTGGCCCGAGCTTGTCGCGCTTTTGCACGAGGCAGGGGTGAGCGACTATAGTATCCATTTTGATGCGGAAACCAACCTGTTGATTGGAATACTCCTTCGCTCCGACGGGCATGGAATGGACGCGCTTGCGGACCATCCGGTGATGCAAAAATGGTGGGCGCATATGGCGGATATCATGGAGACAGAGCAGAGCGGCGCACCAGTTGCCATGCCCCTCCCAATGTTGTTTCACATGCAATGACGAACCCGCGCCACATAGCCGTTATCGATATTGGCAAGACCAATGCGAAACTCGCCCTTGTCGATCTTTCGACCCTAAAAGAAATTGCTGTTGTCACCCGCCCCAATACCGTTCTGGCGGGGCCGCCTTGGGCGCATTTTGATACCGAAGGGCATTGGGAATTCCTGCTGGCCGCGCTCAAGTCGTTTCATCGTGAACACGGTGTGGGCGCGATTTCGGTCACAACCCACGGGGCGTGTGCCGCATTGCTCGATGCTCAGGGCGCCTTGGCAGCACCCATTCTTGATTACGAACATCCGATCCCCGCGGAAATTTCGGCGCGGTATGATGCCTTGCGCCCCCCCTTCTCGCAAACTGGATCGCCGCGCTTGGCCCACGGGCTGAACGTTGGCGCGCAACTCCATTATCAGTTTTCTCAGGACCTAGATTTAAAAACACGCACCGCGCATATCGTTGGGTATCCGCAATATTGGGGACATCGGCTAACTGGTGTCGTGGCGAATGATGTGACGTCCATCGGCTGCCACACGGACCTATGGAACCCGCATGAATCGCAGTTTTCTAACCTCCCAGAGCGACTTGGTATCGAACAAAAAATTGCGCCCGTGCATAAATCCGGTGACGTTCTGGGCACGCTTCTGCCTGAAATCGCGATGGTCACCGGCCTACCAGCCAGCACCCCCGTGGTCTGCGGCATTCACGATTCAAATGCTTCTTTGTATCCGCATTTACTAACGCAAAAGACGCCATTTTCAGTTGTTTCAACGGGAACATGGGTGATTGCGATGTCCGTCGGTGGGGGAGTTTTGCCAATGATCCCAGCCGCGACACCCTGATCAATGTGAATGCTCTCGGATATATGGTGCCTTCTGCGCGCTTCATGGGGGGGCGAGAATTTGAGCGAATTCAGAACGGGCACCCCTTCGAGGCGTCCGAAAGCGACGAGCAAGCCGTGTTGTCAGGCGGGATCAAGTTGCTGCCGTCCGTCGAAAACGAAAGCGGGCCATATCAAGGGCACGAAATGCAGTGGCATGGCGGTGAACCCGCCGAAGGTTCAGGGGTGCGGGCGATTGCATTGTCCTATTATCTAGCCCTCATGACGCAAACCTGCCTTGACCTCACGGGGGCCAAAGGGCCAACCATTGTTGAGGGCCCCTTCGCGCGAAACGCGTATTTCCTCGACATGCTGGGGGCTGCGACGGGTCGCCCGATCTTTCGAAGTCTTTCAGCAACAGGCACGAGCATCGGGGCCGCGCTTTTGTGTGGGTCCTCAAGTGCGATACCTTCGCCGGATGTAGTCGCGGCGTCAAAACAAGTGGATAGCCTCACAGCATACGCGCAAGCTTGGCAGCGTTTGACCTGAACACTGTCAAGGTTACCTGTCTTCGCTGTGGCCAATCATGGAAGCCCTAAACGAAGGCCATCTGTAGGATTTTCTTGGTAACTTTCGCGGCAATCTCTGGCCTTAGTTGAGATGCCGAACAGGAATTCGACCTGAGTAATGAGACAATCGGCGAACTTCGGGTTACTATCCTACTCACGGGGCTGCAGCCCTATTGCAGTCCCGGTGGAAAATAGTAGAGAAGATTTTGGCCACTGACTATAACAGCCTGAATTCTAATGGGATTTTGGTAGCGGAGGAGGGACTTGAACCCCCGGCACGCGGATTATGATTCCGCTGCTCTAACCAACTGAGCTACTCCGCCATACTGAATGGCTGTTTAGGTAAATGTTTGGATAAGGTCAAGCGATGAATTTGAAGAAAACACAGACTTTTTGGAATAGAAGAAATCTTGAGGATCGGTTGCCCTAAAGGCGAATCCTTATGTGGGGAGTCAAAACCGTTCCCAGGAAATTCATAACCAAGTAGCACTATGCGATAAACATAAATACACATGTATACTGAATGACCTGTTCCCCTAAGTGGCCGCTAATGTGAGTTAGTCCAGCTCAGGTTTTGGTTCTTCTTTGGCCTGTTAACATATCCAGCTGGTGACATGCCAGCGAGGCTGGAGTGCGGGCGGTGGTAGTTGTAGTCGATGCGCTATGCCGCCACTAGATTGCGGGCATGGCACAGTTTATCGAGTAGGTGCTCGTACAGGCATTCATCTGTCATACTTCCATTGAAGCTTTGGAAAAATCCGTTCAGCATTGGTTTGCCATGGGCGATTTAATACCACTCGACTTTGCGATCTTCCTGCCATTTCAGAATTACGCTACCTCTCAGTTCGGTGCCGTTATTGCTGACGACAATGCTAGGGTTCGCTTGAATTCACGAACTACTTCTGGTCGTCTTTAGGTGAACGCTGTTGCTTCCAAGCACGCCTCTAAGTCTAGTGAACTTTCTCGTGTGTTGCTATGAACGACTGAATCGATCGTCCATTCATAATTGGGGGAACTACTGCTAATTTCTAAATAAACTGATGCAGGAAACGGACCAAAGCTTCTCAAAACATGAGTACGTTAGAACATCGCGACCGTCCAAGGGTTTCTTGGGTAGCGTTTTATTACTGTTTATGCCAAAATTTTCTAGATTCAATACAAGGGCGCGTTTACATGGGCGCGCGTTGGTCTGGTCGAATTTTAGTTTTGTATTTATGTGTTAAAACAGTGAAGAATTTGCGAATGCCGGCCTATTCTATGAGGTCGTCACTTTTCCCACATGAATTTGATCTCGCACGAGGAGTTCAAAAAAACTATCCCCCGACATGGGCCGACAAAGTGCGTAGCCCTGGAGCGCGTGACATCCCATACTTTGAAGGGTGTCGATGTGAAATTGGGTTTCAATGCCCTCAGCGATAACCTCAATATCAAGGGAGCGCCCAATCTCAATTAGAGAAGCAACAATTTTCCGCGCGGACGGGGAGAAACTAATTGGAGTAACAAGTTGATTGTCAATTTTAAGGCGCATGGGGCGAAGCTTTTGTAGGGCAACAATCGACGCGAACCCTGTTCCAAAATCATCGATTTCAATTTCGATTCCCATGTCCTTTATGCCTGCAACATTATCTTTCAGCATTTGATTTTCATCATCCATAAAAATCGATTCTACTAATTCAAAACATATGGAACCACGTGGAATATCCAGTTTTGCGAGGTCATCCAAAATATGTGGACTAGCTATCTGCCTCGCGGACACATTTACCGAAATCCTTGGTACAATGGCTCCCGCCTTTTGCCAGCTAATGCGATCCGCTAAAACACAAAGAAGTATTGCACGGTCAATATCGGCATCTCTTCCAATTTCTTTTGCGTTTTCAAGAAAATCTTTGGGAGTGAGAAGGCCACGGGTTGGGTGGTTCCAACGGGCGAGCGCTTCGACACCAAAAAACGACAAATCCGAACCGCTGTATTGGGGTTGATAATAGGGTATCATTTGCCCTTCTGTCAGCGCGATTTCTATCTCAGAGAGAAAACTATTTTTGCGATCTAAAGTGCGTCGAAGTTCTGTGTCGCAGAGTTGAAACTGGCCTCTTCCCAAGATTTTAGCCTCATATAATGCGACATCGGCGTCCCTTAGGATGTTTTGTGGAGTTGTCGTGGAAATAGCGTCCGTAGCGATACCGATCGACGCCCCAATTGTTATTTTTCCATTTGAAACACTGAGAGGTAAGGATAATCGGCGGATTATTTTTTCCGCGAGGGTTTGCAGATGGTTCTCTTGCGCGAAAAAACTCTTACTTTTTCTGCTAATGAAAATGATGAACTCATCTCCACCGAGTCTAATAACATGATCTTGATCGTCAATAAGAGTTCTTAGGATATTGCCGACTTGATTTAGAATATTGTCACCTGCTAAATGGCCTAATGTGTCATTTACAGTCTTAAATCCGTCCAAATCTATCTGGAGAACACCAGCAAAAGCTTCGCCTGCGGCGTAGCTCACTTTGTGTTCTTCAAGGCGTTGATCAAGGAAGCGACGATTGGGAAGTTCAGTAAGTGCGTCGTGGTGAGCAAGGAACTCGACGCGCTGTCTCGCCAGTTCTATTTCAAAGTTTTTCTCTTTTAAATTTTGATTTGCGGCCTCGAGCGATTTTTGCATTTCTGTTTCTTCGGTAACATCCCAATTTACTCCAACAATTTTTGTACGCCCTTTGAATTGAATTATGTTTGCTAAAGAACGGACGTGGCGAATGCCGCCATTTGGCAATAGGATTCGGTAAACGGATCTAAAATGAACGCGCCCACCAACCCCAGCCTCAAAATCAGCTTCTGCTCGTTCGCGATCTTCCGGATGAATGCGAGCCGCCCAATCAGTATGGTAGTGTTCCCTAAAGGAGGGGGGGTATCCATACAGTTCATTCATCCGCGCATCCCAGATGATCGTTTTTTTGTCGACATCAAATTCCCAAACTCCAGCCCCAGCGGCTTCCATGGCGAGGTGAAGGCGTCGGGATTGCCGATGTAGATCGCCCTTTTGCTCAGAAAGAACATCAATATACTCATGGCGCTGGTGTATGAGGAATGCGGAGGCAAGCATGGGCGCAATGATCATCAGGGCTGCAACCAAAAACGCACTTCGAAGAAGCCAGAGTGCTGGAGGTATCGTTTTCCAGCCCTCTTTAGGCACCGCTGAAATTCGCCATGCGCCCGTGGGAAGACGAACTTCCATTTGAACGGGGGTGTTCTGAATTGTTTCTATATTTCCAAAAAACATCTTCCGGTCGCCATTCACGGTATCTTGGCTTTCAAGGGCGATGCTGATTTTTGAATACGGATCATAAAGGCCGCTCGTTGAGTAAAGGCGGTCCAGATCAATGACGGCTGCAAGGACCCCCCAGAAGGGTTCAGACGGGGCATGCATGTTGAAAATTGGGTAGCGCCCAATAAAAGCCCGCCCCCCTTGGACCAGTTCGACTGGCCCTGTGAGGACCAGTTTCTTTGTGTCGCGAGCATGTAGCACAGCTGCCAGCTGTATCGGGAGCTTTCTGTAATCTATGCCGATTGTCGTCTCATTGCCCTTGGTTGGGTAAATGAGTTTGATTACCATGTCTGGTGCCGCGGCCACGTTGCGAACGTTTTTACTATTGCGGAAGAATTCCGCTGCAAGTTCAGTAAAAGTTTCCTGCGACATGTCCGGTTCGATCGAGAGCGCCGCTGCGAGACCCTGCGCGAGGTAGAGGTCGCTGTTGAGGTGAATCTCAAGATTAGCGCGCACGTCGTTGGCTAGGGCGCTGACATCATCTCTCAAGGACTGAGCAAAAATCTTTTTAGTTTGAAGCTCCGTCACATACCAAACGGACGCAACCAGAAGCGCGGCAATAATGGCAGGCAATAAAGATAACTTCGGAAAAAAACGCAGTCTGTTTTTCCGGTTTAAGGCGTCTTGAGGCAGTTTGTTTGCTCCTAATGATAGATTTTGCCCAGTTTCGGACTTAAGTGAGTTTTGCGCGACGTGTCCCTATTATGTTCGCTGGTTGGAGCAGCATCGCGGTCTTTATCATATTCGAACCCAGCATGTGTTTTAGCAGCCCAAGTTCAAATTGCTGTTATAATGCTAACACATAAAAGATTAACGGGGCCTTTCCCTTGGGTCAGCATTGACGGTGACCGCTTCATCATAGACCTCTGCGCCCAAAGTCCGTTCCAAACAAATTGCCGCTTCGTTAAGTTCCTCTCTAAGAGCGTCAAAATTGTCAGTCTCTGCTATGGATTGTGCCGCCGCTAATTTGGCGTGAAGCGCGCTGGCTCCCATTGAGGCGCTCAGGCCCGCAAGCTTGTGAATTTGAATAACTAGGTCTTTCGGTTGGCTGACTGGCGGCTGATTGCTTAAATCTTCGATGAGATACTGAAACCCCTTTTTCATTTCGCTGCGAAAACGGGCGCAGGTTTTTGCAAAGCGTTCAGGGCCGAGGACGTCCCTAATACTTTCTATCTGTTGGATGTCCAAAAGCTCGCCAGCAAGGATAGGTGCCTCCGTTTTTGCCACGGGCTTAAACCCCAAGACAGCCAGTATATCTGCGCGGCCGACCGGCTTAACAAGAACATCGTACATGCCCGCCGCAAGGCAATCATCACGGCTTTCTTGGCTTGAATGGGCCGTGAAGCCAATAATTTTTGCGCCCGCCGACGCGCCCATCCCATTCGCTCGCAGCTTTTTTGTGGCGGCTATACCGTCCAGTACCGGCATGCTGATATCCATGAATATATAGTCAAACTTGGTTGCATTTGCCGCTTCAACCCCCGTTTGCCCGTTTTCTGCAGTCCGCACCTCTAGGCCCACATCCTCAAGGAACTCAAGCATGAGCGTCCTATTGATCGCGTTATCCTCCACCAAAAGGGCCCGAATGCCTTGAGTACGGTTCCCAACGGAAGAGGCAGCGTTGAAGGAAGGCTCGTCTTTATTTGTCTCTGGCGGTGGACAATTTACAAACGGAAGCTTTACCCAAAATGTACTCCCCACACCGACTTCGCTTTCAACCCCCATCTCGCCGCTCATCGTTTGAACCATGCGGCGGGTAATGCTGAGCCCGAGGCCGGTTCCATCTGCGTCACGGTCATATCCAGTGTTCAACCGCACGAAATCATTGAATATAACTTCTAGTTTGTCGTTGGGAATGCCGAGTCCGTTATCTGTCACATGCACCTCAAAGCAAACGGTCCCATCTCCTTGGGAAAAGGTGCCAAAATCAATCTGGATGTGCCCGTTTTGGGTGAATTTAATCGCATTCCCCAAAAGATTGATTAAAATACTTCGAAAACGCCTTTTGTCGCCAATGTAAAAACCGGCATCTGCCCCCGTGAAATCAGCGCCCAACGAATTCCCCCGCGCGCGGGCCAGGGACTGGGCGTTCTCCATAATCTCCTCAATGGCTTCTAGCGGACTAAACCTGTCTTTGCGGGGGGCCGTTTCTGAGGCATCCAAGCTCGCGATATCTAGAACATCATTGACGTGGCTTAAAAGATGGGCCGCCGACGAGCGCGCGATGGAAAAGAATTTGCTTTGATAGGGCGTAAGCGTCGTGGAGGACAAAACTTCATGTGCGGAAATGACCCCATTTAAAGGCGTACGCATTTCGTGGCTCATAATTGTAATGAAGTCGGATTTGGCCTTGGCCATTTTGAGGGCTTCGTCACGGGACCGCAGGATATTTTCCTTGATGGCCTCGCGCTCCGAGATGTCGCGCACAAAGGAAATGAAAATCGTTTGGTCGCCATCGACAGCGGGTGCAATCGAAACCTCGATTGGGATGACTTCACCCCCTTTTTTCAACCCGTTAAGTTGCAGGAGCCCCTTTCCAACTAGGGGGCTCTCGCCGGTTTCCAAATGCTGACGGATTTCCGAGCGCATGATCGATCGATTGCTTTCGGGGATAAGGTAGTGAAGAGCCTGTTTGCCCAGAACTTCGTCGCGCGAATAGCCAAAAACATGCTCGGCGGCGCCATTATAATCCAAGAGAACACCATTTTGATCGCTGACAATGACCGCATCAAGTGACGCCCCGATGGTCGACTGCAGGCGCGCTGTGACATTGGCCAGAGATATTTGAGTTGCCCGTTCTTCGCGAGCGGAACGATAGAGGAGGACCACGACTGAAATAAACGAAACCGCTAGGAGGAGGGCGATGACCAATATTTGAATGAGAAGTTTGGACAATTGTGCACGGTGATCGTCAGACGTTTTGGCAAAAAGCTTGATTGTGTAGCTTGATAGCGTTTGCAAAAACGTACCCTGTGCCCCGATTTGCGCGTAAAGAATAGGAAGGTCATGCCGCAGTTCTTTATCTGGCTGATCGATGATCCTTGCAAGTTCAATTGTTTGGACATGGAGTGCATCCAGAAGCGCAATTAGCTGCGCATCTGGCGTAAGATGGTTGGAACTCCGCATAGAAGTTACGGTCTCTGAGCGCGAGTAATACAGGTCAAATCTACGTCGAAGGGGGCCAAATTCACATCTGGAGATCGCATTGCCAAAAGGAGAGCTTGTTGCAGACGAGCCTGCTCAACGTTCAGCTGCGTTAGTGTCCATTGTGAGCCACCATTCGGAGAGGACTCAAGCAGTTCAAGATGGTCGCGTACTGATTGGCTCAGGGGGATAACCGCAGTGACAAGCCCAAAAATTGCTAAGCTAAGAACAACAAAACGCCACTGTTGGAGGCCGAATTTTCGGATGTTGCTCATTCGGCTCCTTGAAGGTTTCGCGCCTAAACTCCAGAGGTGCGCTTCCGCAAGGCAACCTTAGCGTGTAATCTTCGCATTGAGGAGAAAAAACTACTCGAGGACTTCAATTTCTTCGAGTTGCCAAATGCTGCGGGTATAAATGGTCTCTGTGCGGTATTTTTTTTCAGTATCAAAGGGATAAACAATCCAAAGGGGGCCTTTGTCTCGCAAAGACATAAGCTCTCTATCCATTTCATACGCAACAATAGGATAGAGATCGTCAGCCTCCGGTGCTGGAAAGTTGATGGCATAGTCATTTGCCGCGCGCGCGCGCAGGGTCACCGGCTCAGCGCCATCAATCAACTTAACTTGTGCAAGAAGTGTCGAGAGCGGGACACCTTTAAACTGGTGCACGCCTTCAGTCCAGATTGTCGAGGTCATGAAAGTTTCGCTAGGGAGTGCTTGGAGCATATCAATTGAAAACGCAGCACTCCCTTCCTTTTCATACCCCAATATGTTTTGCCCAGACACCGTCAATACAATTTCCGCCTGTGGCTGCTGCTCTTGGTTCGCGTATGTTATACCCGTGAGTGAGATCGCGAAGATGGCAGCTGTGCGAATTATGGAAACCGGTTTTAAATACATTGACCGTCCTTTTCAATTGTCTTTAGTATATAGGCTCTGCGACAAAAAATGTTTTGGCAATTTGGGATAGTTGTCTATACTTTTGTATAGTTAGTATTTTATTTTCGAATTATATCGGTTTTATTCTTTCGACGCAAAGGCTTGCGCTGGAGAGTCTTGGGTTTCTATGAATTTCTAGGAGATATTTTTGCGCGTTCTGGTTATCGATGATCATACAATGGTGCTTGATATGATCTCTTCCCTTCTTGCTAACGAGACAGATATGGATGTTGCTGTGGCAACGGATTTTCCAACCGCGCTTGAGCTTCTCAATACGGGGCGTCCTTATGATCTCACGCTTTTGGATTTTAGTATGCCAGGGATGGTCGGACTTGAAGGCCTTGCCGCAGCGATCAATGTTTCTCAGGGCAAGCCCGTGGCAATTATGTCGGGTGTGGCCAGCAAAGAAACCGCAGTGGAGGCCATTAACGCCGGGGCCGCTGGGTTTGTTCCAAAAACGATGCATGCAAAATCGCTTGTGAGTGCCGTCCGGTTTATGGCGTCGGGCGAAATATTTTTACCTACGGCCTTTATGGAAACCACGGGCGAAAAGGCGGAAATTCACCCGATAATTAAAGATTTTACGCAACGTGAGCGTGAAGTTCTTGAGGGGGTTTGCCGCGGGTTATCCAATAAGGAAATTGCGCGAGAATTGGATCTGCGCGAAGTGACGATAAAGCTCCATATGAAAAACCTATCGCGAAAAATTGGGGCGAACAATCGTACACATGCGGCCATGATTGCGCGCAACGCGGGCTTGTTCACGCCCTAGCGAAACCCATGTAGCAACGGGGAAACGGGCGCGCACACAGGTCTTGCGCAAGCACGCACCGTGTTTTTCCTATTTTTGGTGCCAAAACGCGGCTAGTTTTACCTGACCCCAAAAACTGGACGCCCAAAAATGACAGATTTTTTACTCCTCGCCTTTATTTTCCTCATCGCTGGGGTCTTCTCGGTACCTATTGCGGCTCGGCTCGGGTTGGGATCGGTGCTTGGGTATTTGATCGCGGGTATCCTCATTTCTCCTTTGCTTGCGCTCCTGCACGTCGATGTTGTGTCGATTCAGCATTTCGCCGAGTTTGGGGTTGTGATGATGCTGTTCCTCGTCGGATTGGAGCTTGAGCCAAAACTGCTCTGGGCTATGCGGGCGAAACTCCTCGGTCTTGGGGGCGCACAAGTTGCCTTTACGACGGGCGCTGTGATGCTCGCGGCAATGGTACTTGGCCAAGTGTGGAGTATTGCCCTCGCGATTGGGCTTGTCTTTGCCCTGTCCTCGACCGCAATCGTGCTGCAAACCCTTGGCGAAAAGGGGTTGATGAAAAGCGACGGCGGGCAGGCCAGTTTTTCTGTGCTGCTGTTCCAAGATATTGCTGTGATCCCGATGCTGGCCCTCATTCCTTTGTTGGCGCTCACCGACCTAACAGATGTGGTGCACTACGCCGCATCGGTCGCTGACGCCGGTGCCCATGACGAGGGGATGAGTCTGGTCGCTGGGTTAAATGCTTGGCAAACCACGCTTGTTACGATTGCTGCCGTTGCTGCCGTCGCCGTTGGTGGCAATTATTTGACAGGCCCGATTTTCCGCTTTATCGCGGGTGCCCAATTGCGCGAGTTGTTTACCGCTACGGCGTTGATGATTGTGATCGGCATTGCTTTGCTCATGTCTCTTGTCGGCCTCTCGCCTGCGTTGGGCACGTTTCTCGCCGGCGTTGTCTTGGCCAATAGCCCATACCGCCACGAGCTTGAGTCCGACATCGAACCGTTCAAAGGCCTTTTGCTCGGTCTTTTCTTTATGACCGTTGGTGCCAGCGTAAATTTCCCCCTGCTGTTTGCGAATCTCGGGTCAATCATCGGCCTTACGCTCGGATTGATTGCGATCAAAGCGGGTGTTCTCTTTGTTCTGGGCGTTGTGTTTAAACTCTCTGGAAGTGATCGCTGGCTGTTTGCGCTGGGCCTTGCGCAGGCGGGGGAGTTTGGGTTCGTTTTACTATCCTTCACCGTTGGCGCGAACGTCATTCCCGCAGAAATCGCTGACCAGTTGTTGCTCGTTGTGGCGCTGTCGATGCTCCTGACGCCGGCTTTGTTCATTCTGTATGATCGCGTGATTGCGCCGCGCTACCTTGTTGATTTTGAGCGAGAGGCGGATGAGGTTCCCGAGAATAGCCACATCATTATTGCCGGACATGGCCGTGTTGGCGGTATTGTGTCGCGGATTTTACAAAGCGCAGGTTATACGCCGACTGTGATTGATTTTAGCTCCAAGCAGCTCGATATGTTGAGCAAATTTGGCGTCCGGGCCTATTACGGCGACGCGACGCGCCTCGATATGCTCCATTCGGCGGGGATTGATCAGGCCAAGATGTTGGTCGTTGCCATCGACGGCAAAGAAGCGATCACGGAACTGGTGAAATACGTAACACAGACGCATCCGCATGTGCATATTGTGGCGCGCGCCATCGATCGAAATCATGTGTACGATCTTTGGTTCGCTGGATGTCGAGACGTTATCCGTGAAACCTACGATAGTTCCCTGCGCATGGGGCGCTCTGGTTTGGAGGCTCTGGGGGCCACACGCGCGCAAGCGGATCGTGCGTGTCAGGCCTTTGATGTGAGTGACCGAAAATCAATTCTGGCAATGGCAGAGCACTATGATCCGGAACTTTCCTATGAAGAAAATGACACCTACACATCCAAAGTCCGCGAATATGCACAAGAGTGGGCGGCGGATTTAACCTCGGAAATCGCGGCTATCTTGAGTGAAAAACCAGCCCCAAGATCGGATGAGGCCGATCCCTCGTCCAAGAAGAAATGAAGCTACGTTTTTGGTTAGGGCACTAGGGATTGAAAATCGTACCAACCCTCAATTTGATACTATATGCTGGAATCCTCATGCCCCATTGTTAGGGCATGATTGACGAGTATCAGGGTTGCGCTTCGGTGCAATCCTTTCCCCAAACGGCAGTCTATCCGTTGAAATATTATAATTTCCTTGATTGTTTACAGTTTGGTGGCACAATAGAGGGACATAATCATAAGGAATAGGCCTATCCTATGTCGGTTTTTGCAATTGCTGCTCAGCTGAAAAAAATGCTTCTCGGGATGGAGAAGGACTTGGGGTTTGACACGTTGTCGGAGTCCGAGAAGTCTATTTTGTATGCTGTCATTGATTTGGAAGGCGGAAGCGCAATTCATTCCAGTTTGATAAAATCCCATGAGTTGACCGATAGCTTGACGAAACCCACATTCCATCGCGCCCTGAAATCCTTGGTTTCAAAAGGGTACATTTCTCATGAAGACGGTACAAAGACGGGTCTGTATCGGTTTAAGAAAGCTAACTTCAAGACCTCATAGGGTGGGCTGCGCTTAATGGGAAGAAGTTTTCCTGTATCTTATTGAAACGTATTATTTATTTAAGTTTTTGGCGCGGTATGCTTTGGGCATAGGATGGTTTGCAAATGTTCCGTGATAGCACTTGGATTGTGCCAATGATTTTGGTCACATCCGCTTATCTAGTTTGTTTTTATGCGACGTTTCTCATTATTCTCCCTTTTCAGAATGCCGTGTTTGGAACCATTCCGGTTTACGCGAGTTTGTTGTACTTGCCGCATGGCGTAAGGGTTTTGGTGGCCCGTTTTTATGGGTGGAAGGCAGTCTTGTTCCTTACACCAGCCACATTGCAAACCCACTACTATATAAGCGGTTGGAAAGGTGGGGCCGAAACTAATCTGATATCGGTGGGGGTGAGCATTCTGTGTGCGCCCTTAAGCTTTTGGATATTCGAAAAGGTCAAAAACGCAGTGGGTAAAGGTGCGAAACCCGATTTTGATTGGCGCAGCCTCTTGATCGTCGGTGTAATGGCATCGCTAATCAATGCTATGGCGTTGAATATGTATCACTCTGATCTTGCTCCGAGCGAAATATTGCGCGCGTTTCTGGCTTATTTGATCGGCGATATTTCGGGGCAATTCTTTCTCATGTTCCTTCTCATGATGAGTTTTCGGTGGGCGCGAAAACTTGAAAGGGCGTAAGCGAGCATCTTTATAAGTCGCCCAAAATCGCAAAAAAGGAGCCCCGCGAGACTCCTTTTCCATGGGCTGGTTTTACAGGTCCGTTAAAACCCTTCGACCACAATTTTCCCTTTAGCAGTGCCCGTTTCAATGAGCTTGTGGGCCGCACGCATATTTTGAGCGTTGATCGGCGAAAGGACTTCGCTGACGGTCGTACGAATGCGCCCAGCGTCGATTTCACCCGAAACATAGGTGAGCAGTTTGTGCTGCTCTATCATGTCGGGCGTCTCAAACATGGCGCGTGTGAACATGAGTTCCCAATGTAAACTCGCAGCCTTGGTTTTCATTCCCGCCATCGGCATCGGCAAATTGGTGTCGTCGATTGTGACGATTGCTCCTTGGGGACGAATAAGCTCAACGGCGGTATCCCAATGCCGCATGTCATTGAAAATTGCAATATGATCAACATGTTGGAAGCCAAGGGCGCGGACTTGCTCTACCATTGGTTGGCGATGGTTCACAACGTGATCCGCCCCAAGTTCCTTAACCCAGCTTACCGTTTCGGGACGGGACGCTGTGGCAATGACCACAAGACCCGCGGCTTTAGCGAGCTGAATGCCAATCGATCCAACACCCCCACCCGCGCCAATAATCAAGAGGGCTTGCCCCTTGTTAGCACCGTCACGGTCGATCCCCAATCGATCAAAAAACGATTCATAAGCTGTGATTGTTGTGAGGGGCAACGCCGCAGCTTCGGCAAAGTTAAGAGATTTTGGCTTTATTCCGACGATACGCTCATCAACGAGTTGAAACTTGGAATTCGATCCCGCGCGTGTGATATCGCCAGCGTAATAGACCGCGTCACCCGGTTTGAAAAGCGTCACTTCTGGCCCCACGGCCTCAACAACACCGCTCGCATCCCAGCCCAAAACGCGTGGCGTTTCTTCCACCGTATCTTTGGGACTGCGGACTTTGGTGTCCACAGGATTAACCGACACGGCCTTGACCGCGACCAAAAGATCACGTCCCAGTGCCGTTGGTTTGGGGAGTTCCACATCCAAAAACGAATTTGGATCCGTAATTGGCAAGTAATGTGTAAGGGCAACAGCCTTCATGGTATTTCTCCTAATTTCCAGCGCTTAGCTTAGAATTGTCATTTCGTTTAAGAGGAACTCGGCAACCGCTCCGTCCGTGGCCGTCATATAAGCGGCAAGATGAGGCGCGTTCATGTGTGTTTGCCACAATTCGCGGGTGTCCCAGTTTTCATAAAACATGAAATGGCTGGGGTTTTCGTTGTCTTGGTGAAGGTCATAGTTGACACAACCGGCCTCTGCGCGGGTCGCATCGATGAGTTTCAATAACTCGGCTTTGACCAAGTCGACTTGATCTGGGTTGGCCCTAATATTGGCGACGATGGTAAGTTTGGGCATTTTGACGTTTCCATTGTTGTTGTGTGACATCACTTAACGACTTGCGTGCGGCGGATAAACGGGCAGTATTCGGAATAATAATCCGGAGGAACCGTACAATGTTGCTCAATAATATCGCCCTCTTCTTGCAAATAGTCGAAAAAGGCAGCCTCACTGCTGCTGGCCGCGAATTGAGGCTATCCTCAACCACCGTTTCCGAACGCTTAGCCGCCTTGGAAGCGCATTTCGGGGTCGTTCTTTTGAATCGTACAACGCGTGCAATCAGCCTTACCGAAGAAGGTCGCACGCTTGTTGACGGCGCCAAGCAAGTTCTCGGAGAAGTAGAGGACCTTGAAGCGCGTATCCGGTTTGGGGCGCAAACGCTTTCGGGTCCAATCCGCATAAGCGCCCCAAGCAATCTTGGGCGCACCCATATTTCCGGAGGAATCACGGAATTCTTGTCCGATCATCCTGCGATTTCGATCGAATTACTGCTCTCGGACGGATACGTCGACCTCGTGGGGGAGGGGTTTGACATGGCGTTTCGGTTTGGCCCCGCAATAGACAGTTCTCTGCGCTCCAAAAGTTTGGGTCATAGTCGCAGGTTTGTTTGTGCGTCTCCCTCCTATTTGGAAAAACACGGAGCCCCCCAAATCCCTGCCGATCTAAAGGAGCATAATTGTTTGGTGATGCGATTTGGGGCGAAGTTGGATAATGTCTGGCAGTTCGGGCCAAGTCCCCTCCCACAAATCGTGTCTGTGCGGGGTAACCGCGTGGCCAATGACAGTGCTCTCGTGCAGCAGTGGTGTCTTGAAGGCCATGGCATCATTCTGAAATCAGAGTTGGATGTAAGTGCTGAGATCAAAGCGGGCAACCTTGTCGCGCTCTTGGAAAATCATCCGCCGTCGCCGACTCTGTTGCAAATGCTTTTTCCGCCAAGCCGCGCACAACCAAGGCGCGTCCGCGCACTCGTGGACAAGCTTTCGCACGTTCTTCAAGAAGCAGAGTGGAGAAAGGGATGATATGAACACCCGTCGGAACAAGTCCCGGAATTTGTCTTCGACCGTGAATTAGGATGCGCCTGTGTTGGCTGGACCGAGGCGGAAAATCGCGTGGCAGAAGGGTTTTGGGCCTTTAGCTACGGTGGATGGGCATATTGGAGCGTCGTAAAATAGACGAAGCGAAAGAACCATTCGCCTGCTTCCAATGCCAAGTTTGCGTGGAAGCGTCCAGCGATCAAGAGTATGGCTGCGGGGTACCAAGGGTAGTGGGGCCCTTGCCGGTTGAAGACGCCACAATCGACAAGTTTTAATCCAAGACAAGTTAATTGTTGGTGCGCGATGTTTTAAAACGCGCGCCGGACGTTAAACACCTTCAGCATATGATTTACACTTACTTGCTTTGGGATGTTACGGCTGACCGCTCGTTTCGGGTCTGGTGTGTGGGTATTTCAGATATCCGCATGCGGCGTGGGGTCGGTAGTTTTTTGCCCAGACACCTTTGTATTACATGTGCTTTGAGTAGTGAATCGGCTGGCAACTTCTGGTGTCTTGCCACCTCTGAACGCGACAAACATGGCAGCTGTGTTTTAATTTACCCATTATTGAACTGAGTCTTGCCATTTATCCCTTGGGCGACCACCATTCTGAAATGGTTCGGAAAAGTCGCCCCCTTTTAGGTTAGAAAAACATAAGCGCCGTGTCTAAGTGGCCCTTTTTTGTCAGGGGCCGGTGCTTCTATTAGAAAGCCGCATTCTCGTATTTCGCTCCAAAGCACATATCGATTGATGCCTGTTTATTTGAATGCCAAAGGGAAAAAAATATGGTTCTTCCCATTTAAGCTCAGCATTCAAATACGCTACTTTTAGCGCGGGTCTTTTTCGGAAATTGACACTTTGGCAAGAACGTCGCAGGTTGGAGGTGATTGGGAGAAATTTAGTGCAACATGTTGGTTCAACTGAGAGCGTCACTGCGGGTAACGGTTTGGCATTGCGCGTCCGGTCACTTCTTTGTCGAGTTGCCGAGCAAGCGCCTCCTATCACCTATCAAGGTTTAGCGAAGGCCTTAGACCTCTCGCCGCCAAATACGATCCATCAACTTACAGTCGCGTTAGAGTGCCTGATGGAGGAGGATGTCGCTGCTGCGCGCCCGTTGATCGCTGCCCTCGTGGTTAGCAAAGCGAGGGATGGGTTGCCCGCGCCTGGCTTTTTCGATTGCGCACGCCGTTTTGGGCGCTTTCACGGGGACCCTTCCGGACCCGAGAGTTCGGCGTTCTACGCGGCAGAGTTCGATAAGGCCGTCGAGTTCTGGTGCGTGCCTGCCAATTCCGTGGAACCGATTTCCAGGTTCAATAGCTACCCTGAAAGTTGAGTTTGAAGCACTCTGCGGCCCGATTTAACGAATATATTCGAACCCCAAGGGGCGTGGAGAATCTCACAGATTGACATGTTGGTTTGAGCGCACTCGTTCAGTGGTCGTTTTTAGATTGAGTATCTCAGATACTCTTGAGCAATGCCCCAATTTCAGAGGCGCTCAGAACACGCCCACTTGAGACGACTTTTTCGTCAATCACGAGGCCGGGTGTGGACATGATTCCATAACTGGCGATGGCGACAATATCGGTCACTTTCTCAATGTCCGCATCCAAGGCGGCCGATTGTAAAGCCGTCTTGGTATTCTCCGCCAAGGCCACGCATTTTTTGCAGCCAGATCCCAAAATTTTGATGATCATTCTTCTCTCCCTTTTTAGACGAATAGATGTGCGGTCGCATTGAAAATATAGCCGATCAGGACAATCCCCACGGTGACGATGCCGACAAACACTGCCATCAGGGGCAGTTTTACTACCCGTTTAAGCATGATCATCGACGGTAAAGACAGCGCTGTAACGGCCATCATGAAAGTCAGCGCTGTGCCCAACCCAACGCCCTTTTGCACCAAGGCTTCCGCGATGGGCAGCGTGCCAAAAATATCGGCGTACATCGGAATGCCAGCGAGCGTCGCGACCAAAACCGACCACCACTTATCCTGCCCTAGCAGGGCTGAAATGAAGGTTTCCGGAATCCAGTTGTGGATGGCCGCGCCGATACCGACGCCGATCAAAACATAGATCCAAACACGGTGCACAATTTCGATAACTTGATCAGCGGCGTAGCGCAGTCGTTCACGTCGGCTTATTGTGCCGTTGTTATCATGGTCGCTGACGGGGCTTTGATAGACAAAGGCCTCAACCCGATTGCGACATAGGACAATGCGATACTCCAGTTGAATATACTCGCAAGGAGTATCACCGAGGCCAGATCAACCAGTGGCGAGGAAATCAGAAACGAGAAAGTTACCGCTAGCGGCAGGCCCGCGCTCGTAAAGCCAATAAAAAGCGGGATGGAGGAACAGGAGCAAAATGGCGTGATGGTTCCAAGCAAAGCCGCCATAACATTGGCCCCAAGACCTTGCCGCTGCCCAAGAATGCGGCGGGTGCGTTCCGGTGGAAAATAGCTTTGCACATAGGAAATGCTGAAGATCAGAACCGAGAGCAGAATGAATATTTTAATAACATCGTAGATGAAGAAGTGAACGCTTCCCCCTATCTGGCTCGCGGGATTTAGGCCAAAACCTTCGCGCACCAGTAACGTGACCAAATCCGAGAGCCATTGCATGCGCAGCAGCTGGTCGTTCAGCCAGATCAAGACATCACGCATTCATTAGATCCCAAAAAAAGACACCGAGAAAGTCCGCCATCATGGAGGAAGCGTATTGAACCCGATACGAATTGACTTTGATTTCAATCAACCCAATTCAATTTGCGACAATGTGCCCAACTTCTTGAGGGTCTTTGCAGGCATGGACATGACATTCCAATTCAAGTGTGATGTGGGACAGTCCAAACCCGTCGCGCAAAGCGTCCTTAACTGCAAGTTTCACGCGGTCTGCTTCGGTCCAGACGCCAGCCTTAATCACAATATGCGCGTCCACAGCTGACTCGTGTTCCTGCATTTGCCATAGATGCAGATGATGCACGTCCTCCACGCCCGATACCGTGCGTATGGCTTTTAATATTGCGCGCGTATCAAGGTCAGGTGGGCTGCCGAGCATCAAGATACGCACAGCGCCGCCGATTTCAGTCACAGATTGCCAAAGAATATAGCCCGCAATTACCAGCGTAATAAGCGGGTCAATCAGCCGCCAATCATACAATATGATCACGGTGCCCGCGATGATGACCGCAACGGAACCAAGGGCATCAGCGACATTGTGGAGGAACGCCGCGCGAATATTCATACTTTGTTTTGACAACGCGTAGGTCAGAAGCGCGGTGGCAGCATCAACTAAAAGCGCAAAAAACGCGATGACAACTACCAGCCACCCGTCAACGCTGGCAGGATTGAAAAGCCGCACCACAGCCTCATAGGTCAGATATAATCCGAGCAGGATGAGGGTCGTGTAGTTGATCAAAGCTGCCACAATTTCCGCACGGCCATAGCCAAACGTCATCGTGTCGTCGGCGGGCCTTTGTGCGATCTTGCGTGCCACAAAAGCGAGAATAAGCGAGAGTGCATCCGACATATTGTGAATTGCATCTGCAATCAACGCCAAACTACCAGACAAAATGCCACCGATAATCTGCACAACTGTCAGCAGAATATTGACCGTAATGGCCCAGAAAATCCGCGTATTCCCAGAGTTGGGGTCAATATGATGATGATGTCCTGACAGCTTGAATTTTCCTCTACAGTTCGATTTCCTTGAGCTTAGTTTGTCTGCGTTTAACCGCCAGTGCGTTGAGCGCAACTTGGAGGCTATAATCAAGCGACACTATTCCAAACAATCCCTGCTGCAAACGCGCCTGTCATGGCGATCCCGAGATAGGCCACAAACACGCGCGGCTTGACTAAGGCCCAGACGGCGAGGGCCGCGGGGATGCAGCTCACCCCCCAGCGATCGCGAAGGACATGGCCGCGCCGTTGCTCATGCCTTGTTCCAAAAGCGCGTGGATGAGGGGCACGGCGGCGAAACCGTTGAGATAAGCTGGTGCTCCGATCAAAGCGCCAAGCGCGATGGGTTTGAGCCCTTCGCCACCTAGGAAGCTTGCGATGGTTTCGGCCGGAACATAGCTCAACATCAGGGCTTCGATCAAATACGCAAGCAACAACCATTTCCCCAAAAATAGCGCATTTTCGACCACGGTCTGGCGAAATGCTGTCCGTCTTGGCGCTTCTTTCCAGAATTTCCAAACGGGCTTGCCATCAAAAGGAGAGGGGCCGCAACCACAGCCCGAGGTTTGGACCGCTTTGCGTAAAGGGTTCGCGAATACGGCGCTTTTGGCAAAGAGTTTTACGGTGAAGCCGCCCATGATCCCAAGGCCGATGGCGGCGATCCCTTTGGCAAAGGCAAATTCCCATCCAAGGGTGCCCGCCGTCACCAAAAACATGGCGGGATCCATCAAGGGAGAGGCCAGCCAAAAGGCCATAACCGCCGAAAGTGGTGCGCCGAGCGCCAAAAGGGCTGCTATAAACGGAATGACTTCGCAGGAACAAAACGGTGATAAGCCCCCAAGGGCCGCCGCCATAAAGATCATCCGAATTTCGCGCCCTTCAAAGGCTCGCGCCAACAGGGCTTCGGCGCCAGAGGCCTTGAGATACCCCACCATCAGCACAGCAAAAACGATGAAAACGCCCGTGTGAAGGATGGCAGCCCGGCAAAGCTCAGAGTCGGGAAAAAACGTGCAGGATCGAAAAGAGCGACGAGCAATGGGATGGCAAGGATCGCGACCCAAGCCAAGTCGAGGCGTTTCCAGAAGGGCGCACTGGGGGAAGGTGTATGCGAATGGGTGTGTGTTGTTTCAGTCATGGCTGTGCTCGTGGTCTGTAGAGGGGCAATCGGCGCAACATTCGCGCAAGAGATAGTCGGCAAGCTTCTGCATCTCAGAATAGGCCGCGGCAGCACAAATAACGCTGCGCCCCTTTTTCTCCTGCGTTACAAGGCCCGCTTGGGTGAGGATTTTCAGGTGGTGCGTTAGGGTGGAGCCCGTTACGCCACTGCGTTCGCCCAAGGTGCCAATCGTTGCGCCTTCCGGTCCTGCGCGCACTAAACAGCGTAAAACTTCAAGGCGTTGCTCGCTTCCAAGGGCCGCAAAACTAGAGGCGGCCACGTGAATGTCGAGCGGAGAATCGGGATTTGCGATAGTTGCTTTCATATTTCTATAATTGTAGAAGTATAGAAGTGAGTCAAGGCCCTTGAAGTCGCGCTTCATCTAGGAAAAACTATCGTATGATCCGCACCCTCCAAGATTTAGACCGCAATATCCGAGGCTGTGTACTGTGCGAGGAGCGCTTTTCGCAAACCTCAACAGCCCATAAACCACGTCCAATTACTTGGTTGAATGGTCGCGCCCCGATTTTGATTGCCGGCCAAGCACCAGGAGCACGGGTTTATAAAAGCGGTATTCCATTTGATGATCCCTCGGGTGAGCGCTTGCGTGACTGGATGGGGGTGGGACACGATACGTTTTATGACCGCGCGCAAGTTTCCATCCTCCCAATGGCGTTTTGCTTTCCGGGGTATGACCAAAAAGGGAGCGACCTTCCACCGCCAGCAGTGTGTCGCAAAACGTGGCATCTTGACGTTTTGCAACATTTATCGCCCCGATTAACCCTTTTGGTGGGTGGTTACGCACAAAAATACCACATTGGCGCTGCAAATGGCGCGAGCGTCTCGGCGACCGTCCAAGATTGGCGCAGCCATGCGCCGCACGTGTTTCCCTTGCCACATCCGTCGTGGCGCAATACTGGCTGGATCAAGAAAAACCCGTGGTTTGAGGCTGACCTTCTTCCAGTCCTGCGCGGGCGTGTTCAAGAGGTGCTAAATGAAAACTGAGACTCCCCTCGACGTGGCCTATGCCGCAATGCTGTCCACCCCCGAAAGCGATACCGCGCGGTTGCCGTATTTCGAGTGCCTTGCTGATAGTGAGTTGTTCCTATTGCTTGAAAGGGAAGCGTACGCAGACAAAATCTCACCTGAGTTGTTTGAAACCGAGGGGGGGCGCTTTGTTTTGGCCTTTGATCGGGAGGAGCGACTGGTAGACTTTACCGGACACGCGGCTCCTTATGTGGCTCTCTCAGGGCGGATCATCGCGCATATGGTTGTGGAGCAGGGGATCGGGCTTGGCGTTAATCTGGGGGTTGAGGGGGCGAAAACCTTCTAGATTCAGAGGCACTTGGCTGGCTTTTGCAGACGCTCGATCACAAGCCGGAAGAGGTTGAGGACGTGCCGCAAGAGCTTAACCCGCCCAAAGGTTTGCCGGATGTGTTGCTCGGCGCGTTGGATCGCAAACTTCCCTCTGCCGTGGGCCTTGCGACCTCCGCGCATTTGGCCGCAGTGACATATAAATCAGGGCGGCGCGGGCATCTTTTGGCGTTTTTAGACGCAAAGCTCGGGGCCGAAGAAGCGCTGGCGAATGCCGTGAGCGAAGCCCTGACCTTCTCTGGCATTGAGGTGGGGGAGTTGGATGTCGTGTTTGTGGGGCGTGACGACGAGTTGACGGCGCCCTTGTTGCGGGTCGCCTTGAGCTTTGATCTGCCACAACCCGAACGGGCCGAAGCTGTTGAAATTGCGGCTCCAGGGTCCGACCCTAGCAAGCCGCCAATTCTACGTTAGTAGCCTGCAGTGCGGTCCACGAGGAAGAGAAACTCTTGCCCCGCCTCGCCACGTTTGATGTTGTCGGCGATGATTTCACTCGCGGTATCGGCGCGGGTTTCTGAGGCGATATGGGGGGTGATGGTGACGTTTGGATGCGCCCAATAGGGGTGGTCCGAGGGCAGAGGTTCAACCCAAAACACATCAAGCGTCGCATGCGCGACCTGCCCATTTGAGAGGGCACTTAACAGCGCGTTGTCATCAATCAGTGCGCCGCGACCCGGATTAATAATGACCGCTCCTTTGGGCAAAAGTGCCAGAGCCTCGGCATTGACTATTTTTTCAGTTTGTGGGGTGTGGGGCAGGAGAAGGACGAGAATTTCAGCCTCTGAGAGCAAGGCTTTTAAGCCCGCGCTCCCCGAAAAACTGGTAATTCCGTCAATGTCCTTGGGGCGGCGGCTCCAGCCCAATACATTGAAATTTAGGGCGGCAAGACTACGCGCACAATCTTGGCCAAGCGCGCCAAGCCCCAAAATTCCAACAGTTCGATTTCGCGCCAAAGGTGGAACACTTTGTCTCCAGTCCAAAGGTTTAGCCTGAATATAGGTATCCATTCCGAGATGGTGACGCAGCACGTGCCCGCAAACATACTCGCGCATACCTTCGGTAAGGCCGGTGTCAACCATACGGGCCAGTGGGATGTTGAGGGTTGGATTTCCCGTCAAATTCTCTACCCCAGCCCAGAGGTTTAGGACGGCTTTCGCACCCGTGAACGGTGTGAAATCCGAAACCGGACCATTGGGCGCAAAAACCAGATAGTCCACACTCGCGGGGTCTTCAAATTCGCAGCGTAAATCCACCTCCAAACCAGCTTTCTGGAAGCTTGATTTAAGGGCGTCCTTATAAAAAAACCACCGCTCTGGTTTCGCGGAAAAGAGTACATTAATCATGGGGAATCCTATCTTGGACGGTGGATATGGGCGCTTTGGACGAGGCCAAATGCGGCGAGCAAAACGATCATCGCAGACCCGCCGTAGGAAACCAAGGGCAGGGGAACGCCGACCACAGGGGCTAGGCCCATAACCATCGACATATTCACAGCAAAATACAGAAAGAAGGCGGCTGAAATTCCGAGGGTGAGCAGCGATGCAAAACGGTCTTTGTTTTGGAAGGCCGACACCATGCAAAACATAATGATGAGCAAATAGATACTAAGCAGGGAAAAACCGCCAATAAAGCCGAATTCCTCGGCGAGAGTCGTGAATATGAAATCTGTGTGCTTTTCGGGGAGGAAGTTCAGGCGGCTTTGGGTGCCCTGCATAAAGCCACGCCCCGTCCATCCCCCCGACCCAAAAGCGATTTTGGATTGTGTGATGTGATATCCCGCACCAGAGGGGTCAAATGACGGGTCAATAAACGTGTCAATCCGACGGTATTGATAGTCCTTAAGGAATTGCCAAGGCGTTCCGCGCACCTGAAAAACTGCAGTGACTGCGCCCACAACAAGGGCGATTACCGCGCCGAAATACCACCAGCTGACCCCCGCCAAAAACATCACGATTGCCCCACCTGTGACCAGTAGGATCGACGTGCCCAAGTCGGGTTGTCGCAATACCAAAGCCGTTGGGACTGCGATTACTAAGAGCGGGAAAAGTACCCACAAGGGATGTGAGGTTTTCTTAATATCGAGCCAGTCATAGTAGGCAGCGAGCAGCATCACGAGGGAGATTTTCATCAATTCGGATGGTTGCAGGCGCATGAAACCAAGATCAATCCAGCGTTGCGATCCTTTGCTTTCATCGCCGATTAAATCCACCACAACAAGCAAAACAAGCGTACCAATATAGGCCACCGTCGCGATGTTGCGCCAAAACCAAATCGGCGTCATCGCGATGGCGAACATAAGCACGATACCAAGGCCAAACCGTTTTATTTGCGGCTCGGCCCATGGGAACATGGAGCCACCAGCCACCGAATAAAGCATCATAAATCCGACACAGCACACCGTAGCTAGCAGCAGCAAAAGAGGCCAGTTGAAATAGAGGATTTTGCGAAAACCCCGTGGCGTCGTTTTGACGTTATACTCAAGATAACTCATACTGGATCTTGCTCAGCTTCGACTTGGTTGGGGTCGAGGGCTTGGATGCGAAGTTGTTGGGTGCGGATGGTGGCGCGGTCGTTGCTGGGATAGGCTTCGAGTGGGGGCGTGCCGCCATAAAGAGCCTGCAACGCAATGTCACGCAGGATCGGAGCAGCCGTCGACGACCCGCCGCCGCCGTGTTCAACCACAACAGAAATCGCGTATTTTGGCGTTTCATATGGGGCGAACCCCGTAAACAACGCGTGGTCGCGTTTGTCCCACTCGACATCGGCATTGCGCACAATACTGTTTCCCGACTGGGACGTGCCAGATTTCCCCGCGATGCGCATGGAATCCTCGACAATACGCGACCCATACCCCGTGCCGCCGGATTCGTTCGAAACGGCGAACATGGCTTTTCGTACCGCCCGCAAATGGTTTTCATTGATCCCCATATCCGTGCCGCCAAGTTCGGGTTGTTTGATCCCATCCAGCGATGCAATCATCCGAGGTTCTACGGATTTTCCGGTGGCCAAACGTGCTGACATGACGGCCACTTGAAGCGGGGTGGCAAGGACGAGGCCCTGCCCGATCGAGACGTTCAAACTGTCGCCAATGACCCATTCTTTGCCAAGTTCCTCGCGTTTCCACGCTTTGTCCGGTGCCACACCTGCCGAAACCGCTGACATTGGGATGTCAAATTTCGTGCCGTATCCAAGACGACGGGCCATTGCGGCAATGTTGTCGATCCCGACACGCTGTGCGACTTCGTAATAATAAACGTCACAAGACATTTTTAGGGAATTGTGAAGGTTCACATTCCCGTGCCCTGCGCGTTTCCAACAGTGAAACCGCCGCCCGCCTACTTCGACATAGCCCCGACAGCGGATTGTTTCTTGGGGAGTGATGACGCCTGCCTCTAGGGCGGCAAGAGCCGTCACCATTTTGAAGGTCGATCCGGGAGGGTAGCGGTCTTGTACGGTTTTACTCGCGAGGGGGCGATAGGGGTCTTGGGTGAGGGTTGAATAATCCTTCACTGAGATCCCTTTTACAAACAGGTTCGGATCAAAGGACGGTGCCGAAGCGCAGGCAACCACGTCGCCATTCTCAACATCAATCACAATTGCCGAAGCACTCAGCCCTTCCATTCGCGCTAAGCAATACTTCTGAAGGTCCGCGTCCAACGTCAGTTGAAGCGCCTTGCCCGCTTGGCCCTCTTCGCGGTCAATTTCGCGAATAATACGTCCCGTTGCGTTGACCTCAACCCGTTTTACACCAGCCGATCCGCGCAGGGTTTTCTCGGTTTTTGCTTCTGTTCCAAATTTTCCGATCTGGAAACGAGGAATGCGCAGCAAGGGATCGCCGTCGTCTATGCGTTGCAAATCATAGTCGCTCACGGGGCCAACATATCCCACGACATGAGCGAAATCCGCTCCATAGGGATAGGCGCGCGAGAGGCCAACTTCGGGCGTGATCCCCGGCAAGGCGGGCGCGTTCACGGCGATTTTGGCGAAGGCTTCCCACGAGAGGCGGTCCGCGATTGTAACGGGCGCGGATGGTCCCGCATTGCGCAACTCTTTTTTAATCCGCGCGATATCACTGGGCGTCAGGACAACGATGTGGGACAGCCGCTCCAACACAACATCCAAATCGCGGCTGTCTTCCTTACGCACCACCACGCGATAGTTTTGCTGGTTTTGCGCAATGACGTTGCCGTTGCGATCATAGATCAGCCCGCGTGCGGGGGCCAAAAGGTGCATGTTGACGCGGTTTTCTTCTGCGAGGTTGCGGAACTGGTCTGCTTGATCCACTTGCAATTGCCGCATCCGCAGAACCAAAAGCCCCATGAAACCAACCTGACTCGCTCCCAGAATAAGGCCACGCCGCGTGATTTTGCGCGCGCTTTCCTCTGTATCTTTTGGAGGCCGCCTCATGACGACCTCCTTTTGGATTCCGCAAGTTTACCGGTTGTGCCAAGAAGGGTGAGCCATCCCAGAAGGACGGTAAAAACCGGATACAGCAACACAGTGCCGATTAAGTGTTGAAGGCTGAGACCGAGTGTTGAGAGGTCGATTGCGACAATGAACAACGTGAACCGATAGCCCAAAAGTACCGCGCAAATGACACTCGCAACCAGCGCCCATTCGACGAAAAACGGCAACTCGCTATTTACGCGCGCGCGGCTGCGCAAAAATTCGGCCCCAATCACAACATAGGCCGTCAGCAACCCCGGGGGGCGCAAAAGAAAGAGGTCAAGAATAATAAAAACACCCGCGATAAGCCCAATCGGAATGGTCTTCGGTCGGCGCATTACAAGAACATAGGTCAAACAGAGTATCACATCAGGTCCAGCCCAACTTGAGGGGGCAGTTGAAAGGGGTAACAGATGCAAGAATAGGGCAATTCCAGCAATGCCTACATATAGGATCACATAAACCCAATTGCCAGTTTCCGAGTGCTCACTCACTGATCGCGACCTCCGGCAGGGGAAGTTCTGGCTCAACGAGAGGAGGTAGAAGCGCCTCTCCATTGGGCAAAATGAGCGTGCCGTTCTCCATCAACGAATGGATTGTACCGCTGCGCAAGACGCGCAAAAACTCGAGCCGCTCATTGTCGGCGGCGAGTCGCACCCGCAAGCGTCGATCTGGGCCAAGCGCGAGTTGCCCCACCAAAAGCCCCGCTGGGAAAACGTTACCATCGCCCGAAGTGACGACTTGATCGCCCGGACGGACAAGCTCTGGGCTCTCGACAAATTCCAAAAGCGGCGCGATTGAGTTGTCGCCATTGAGCAAGGCGCGTTGCCCTGAGGGTTGAATGGTGACGGGGATCGAGCTGTTGCTATCGGTCAAAAGAATGACGCGCGATGTGTCCTTCCCGACGCCAGAAATTCGCCCGACAAGGCCAATGCCGTCCATTGTCGCCCAGCCATCATGAATCCCGTCGCGCGACCCAACATTCAACAAAACCGACTGGCGAAACGGGCTGCCACTGTCGGCCAAAACCACGCCGGTGACGTGGGTCAATTTGGGATCAAGACGCACATTGTTTAAATCAAGCAAGCGGGCATTCTTCTGTTCCAGTTGCAGCGCGGCTTCTTTCCAAGCTTTCATTTGTTGTAATTCTCGGCGCAACTCTTGGTTTTGCTCGTATATTTTAGTGTAGCTTTGGAAATCCTCGATCATGTTGCTCGCGGCTGTAACCGGTGCCATTGCCCACGAAAAACTCGGAATCATTGTGTCAATAAACTGAGCGCGAAATCGCTCCATCCGTGGGTTGTCGATCCGCCAAATCAGAAAGAGCACCAGAAGCAATACAACCATAATCCCGACCAGAATGCGTCTGATCGGGCGGGTGTAGTTTTCTGATGCATTTCTATCCATTACAGCGGTGCCCCCCAAGGGAATTTAGCTGTCGTAATCAATGACGTGGCGGAGTTGCTTCTCGTATTCTAGGGCTTTGCCTGTTCCCAGAGCCACACAGTTTAGACTCTCGTCTGCGACCGAAACCGCGAGGCCAGTTTGCTCGCGCAAGGCTAGATCAAGCTCACCCAAAAGCGCGCCGCCGCCTGTAAGCATAACGCCCCGATCCACAATGTCCGCCGCCAAATCTGGAGGGGTTGCTTCAAGCGCGGTCATCACGGCTTCACAGATTTGTTGCACGGGCTCGGCGAGCGCTTCGGCGACTTGCGCTTGGTTGATTTCAATTTCTTTTGGCACACCATTCAAAAGGTCACGCCCCCGAATTTTCATGCTTAACCCACGCCCATCGTCGGGCATCCGCGCCGTACCGATGGAGGTTTTGATCCGTTCTGCCGTCGCTTCGCCGATCAGGAGGTTCTGCTGGCGACGTAGGTAGTTGATGATCGCTTCGTCCATACGGTCGCCACCGACGCGCACCGAGCGCGCATAGACGATATCGCCCAAGGAAAGCACGGCCACCTCGGTCGTACCGCCGCCAATATCGACAACCATGTTGCCAGTTGGATCCGTGATCGGCATCCCCGCACCAATGGCCGCAGCAATGGGTTCGGCGATCAAGCCCGCACGGCGCGCGCCTGCCGACAAAACAGATTGGCGAATGGCGCGTTTTTCAACAGGGGTCGCACCGTGGGGCACACAGACGATAATCTTGGGTTTGCTAAACATCGTGCGCCGGTGGACCTTGCGGATGAAGTGTTTGATCATCTCTTCGGCAACGTCAAAATCGGCAATGACTCCCTCGCGCATCGGGCGGATGGCCTCAATGCTTCCGGGGGTGCGACCAAGCATCAGTTTTGCGTCTTCTCCGACGGCCAAAACCTGTTTGCGCCCGTCTTTGACGTGATAGGCCACAACCGAGGGTTCGTTCAGAATAATGCCTTTGCCTTTGACATAGACAAGCGTGTTCGCTGTGCCGAGGTCGATTGCCATATCTGTTGAAAACAGTCCGAAAAAACCTGCCATGAAGTTGTGTCCTAAATTGAGTCCGTTCCAGCCCGCGAGTCGCGGACTCAAAAGGCTTACCTGTTATAGGCGTTCATGGTTTATGGGGTAAAGGGCGCATTACAGTTCATTTGGCGGGTTCTTGCCGCTTATACATTTGCAACATTTGGGCCCGAACATTGCCGTCAAAATGCTGTGAAATTTCACATATCCAACAATCCGCAGATTTCCTCATCTCGTTTGATAGAAAAAGGGTACAGAAAAATGACTTTCTGTACCCCAAGCTAGAACTAATTTTAGGCGCGATCTTTGTAGTTAACCGATTTCACGTCCTCGTTCGGCACGGATTTCTCGCGGCGAACGATCAGACGGTTGAGCGCGTTTACATAGGCTTTGACGCTCGCGACGACCGTATCGGTGTCCGCAGACTGGCCTGTGGAAATCCGGCCATCCTCTTCCATCCGCACAGAGACAGTTGCTTGTGCATCCGTCCCTTCGGTCACCGCATGCACTTGGTACAGTTGCAAACGCGCGGAATGAGGGAACAGAGCTTTGACCGCATTGAACGACGCGTCAACAGGACCGTCGCCCGTGGCAGTTACCGCCTTATCTTCTCCGTCAATCGTGAGGGTCAGGGCTGCTTCTTGTGGGCCTTCTGTGCCGCAGACCACACGCAGGGATTTTACCTTGATACGGTCATTCTGCTCGGTGGCGTCGCTGTCGCGCATCAGGGCAATCAAGTCATCCTCAAAGATTTCTTTCTTGCGATCTGCCAATTCCTTGAACCGGACGAATACGTCCTTCAGTTGATTGTCGGCCAATTCAAAACCGAGGTCAGCCAACTTCGAGCGCAACGCGGCACGACCTGAGTGTTTGCCCATAACCAGATTGGTTTCGGTCAAACCCACGTCCTCGGGGCGCATGATCTCGAAGGTTTCGGCGTTTTTCAACATGCCGTCTTGGTGGATGCCGCTCTCGTGGGCGAAAGCGTTCTTGCCAACAATGGCTTTGTTGTATTGCACAGCGAAGCCAGAAACGGCGGCGACGCGGCGCGAAATTTGCATGATCTTTTTGGTATCGATGCGGGTTTGATAGGGCATGATATCGTTGCGGACTTTAAGCGCCATCACGACTTCTTCTAACGCGGTATTCCCAGCGCGTTCGCCCAGTCCATTGATGGTACACTCGACTTGACGCGCTCCCGCTTCAACCGCAGCCAGGGAATTCGCCGTCGCCATGCCAAGATCGTTGTGGCAATGCGTGGCAAAAATGACCTCATCCGCACCGGGAACATTTTCCAGCAAACGGCGGATGATTTCCGCGCTTTCACGGGGGCCGTATAGCCGACGGTGTCGGGAATATTGATCGTTGTCGCGCCTGCCTTGATCGCGATTTCCACGACGCGGAACAGGTAATCTTCTTCGGTGCGGGTGGCATCCATCGGCGACCATTGCACATTGTCACACAGGTTGCGCGCGTAGGTTACAGTGTCGTGAATCCGTTCGGCCATCTCATCCTTGTTCAGGTTCGGGATCGCGCGATGCAGCGCGGATGTTCCGATAAATGTGTGGATGCGAGGGCGTGCCGCGTGTTTGACGGCTTCCCAGCAACGATCAATGTCTTTGAAGTTTGCGCGTGCCAAGCCGCAAATTACCGATTGTTTGGCAAGACGTGAAATCTCGCTCACGGCGGCGAAATCGCCCTCCGAGGCAATGGGGAAGCCCGCTTCAATTATGTCGACGCCCATATCGTCGAGCATCTCGGCGATTTCCAACTTCTCGGTGTTGGTCATGGTCGCGCCGGGGCTTTGTTCGCCATCACGTAAAGTGGTGTCGAAAATCAAGACTTGGTCTTGTTTGGATTTATCTGTCATGTGTGAAATCTTTCGTCGTTCTTAGCTGTCTGGAAAGAAGCGTATCGCTTCGGTGCATGGCGCGTGTCCTCCCCTGAGCGTTCGCGCCAAACAGGCACGCTCAGAGGCAGCTAAGAAGGAGGAGGGCACGGAGTCCAAGCGCACGGCCCAAAATGGGCGCGTCTGCGATCGTGGAAATATGTGCGTTTGCGTTCATAGGGGGATCATAGCCGCCAAGTGACGAAAGGGAAGAGCAATTCTGAAAAAATATCCGGAGACCGTTTATTCGGATGCGGGGGCCTCGGTAGGGGTGTCGGTCGCGGGGGCAACGTCTTTTGGCGTGAAGGCCCCGTTCGTCCATTCGCCCGCTTGTTCTTGTCCCGAAGCAAAGGCCATTGTACCCTTGCCGTGGCGTTTGCCGCTAGCAAAGTTCCCCGTGTACACATCACCGTTGGCATAGGTCGTCACGCCTTGGCCATGCATCACGCCATCCGCCCAAGACCCAAAGTATTTAAATCCGTCCGGCATCGTGATTTCGCCAATACCCGCGCGTTTGTTGTCTAGAAATTCGCCTGTATAAACAGAGCCATCGGCGTATTTGACCGTGCCATCACCAGAGCGTTTTCCCGCTTTCCAGCCGCCAATATATTCATAGCCGCTTGGGTAAGTCATTTTGCCGGTCCCATCGTATTGTGCGTCAACAAAGCCGCCCTCATAGATTAGACCATTTGACTGGGCCGCGCGGCCCTCGCCTTGAATGACACCTTTGCTCCAACCGCCGTCATAGGAACCACCGTCAGAATATTTGATACTTCCGTTGCCATGCGGCAGGCCGTCTAGAAAGCCGCCAGTGTAAACAGATCCGTCGGGATACGTAATTTCGCCCTTGCCCTCGATTTTCCCTGCACGCCACGCACCCGTGTAACGATAGCCCTCAGATCCCGTAAAGGTACCAAGGCCTTCGCGATTATCCGCCTTAAAGGTGCCTACAAACGTGTCGCCGTTCGCATAGGCCACGCTTCCTTCGCCCTCGCGCGCTCCGGCCACAAATGTACCCGTGTAGACATCGCCATTGGCTTGCGTCAGAACGCCTTCGCCGTGAAATTGATCGTTCTGCCAAGTGCCAGTATAGACAAGCCCATCGGCCATCGTAAGAGCGCCTTGCCCCGCGCGCAGACCTTCAGAAAGAAGTCCCTCGTAGATCGCACCATCGGGGTAGTTGATTTTGCCCATGCCATGCTTCGCACCGTCTTGCCATTCGCCCGCGTAAACATACCCGTTGGGGCTTTGCATGGTGCCGACACCGTGGTGCAACGCGTTTTTCAAACCGCCCTGAAAGGTCACCCCGTTGGCATATTCAACCACACCATTACCGGTGATTTCGCCATCAACCCAGTCGCCTTCATAGGTACCGCCATCGGCAAAAGTGATTTTGCCAAATCCGTTTGGGCGGCCTTTTGAGAAATTACCTTCGTAAACCGATCCACCGGGGAATTGCGCAATCCCAAGACCACGGATTTCGCCCTCAAACCACTCGCCGTCGTAAACATAGCCGTTGGGAAGGGTGTAATGTCCGCGTCCGTGCTGTTTTCCATCAACGAAAGTGCCCTCATAGAGACCTCCATTTGAATATTCCTTGGCGGCTTCCTCCTGCCCAAAGGCAAGTGCAGGGACGAGGCCCACAACAAGGACCGCCGCGCAGAGAAGGGCGGTTGACGCTCCGAAAATGTCGGAAAAAATGGGCTGAAATTTTTTAACGGTTGTCGCGTAGGGCACAGCTAATCCTCTTGGGTGGCAGGATATTCCATTGGTGATCCCAAGGGATTACCAAGCGATAGCTTAGGCGAGGCTGCATCAGGGGGCAATGCGTTTTGCAACACTCTTAACCCGAAAGCCAGATGCGGGTCTTTCCCTCGCGGTCGCACAGGGGTAAACAACCTCTATTACTCGCAAAAAGCAGGACTGGCCCGTGACATTTCGTTTGACCCTCGCGCAACTTAATCCAACTGTCGGGGCCATAGCCGCCAACATTCAAAAAGCCCGTGATGCATGGGAAATTGCCCGTGAAGCTAAGGCGCACATGCTGGCACTGCCTGAGATGTTCGCGGTGGGCTATCAGACCCAAGACTTAGTGCGGAAACCTGCGTTTTATCTGCATGCGATGCGGGCCATAGAGAGCTTGGCGGAAAGCTGCGCAGAGGGTCCGGCGATTGGCATTGGCGGGCCTTATTTTGACGGCACGAATCTGTTCAACGCCTATTATATCCTCGAGCAGGGAAGAATTGCGCATCGGGTCCTCAAGAGTCATCTGCCGAACGAGACAGTGTTCGACGAAGTGCGAATTTTTGAACCCGCACGCGGGAATACGCCCTATAAAATTGGCCCAATGACCATCGGTAGTCCGATTTGCGAAGACAGTTGGCACGCGGGTGTTGCGGAAAGCTTGGCCGCACAGGGAGCCGAAATCTCCCTCGTGCCCAATGGCTCGCCCTATTATCGCAACAAGTTTCCGACGCGCCTAAAACACATGCGCGCGCGGGTGGCGGCGACGGGCACGCCGTTAATTTATCTTAACATGGTCGGCGGCCAAGATGATCAGGTCTTTGATGGAGGCTCTTTTACCGTCGATGCGCATGGCAAATTGGTCGATCGTATGCCCGTGTTTTCCGAAGAAATTCGCCACATAGATTTTGTGAAAACCGATGGCAAGTGGAACGTTGCGAAGGGGCAAGTTTCGGAGCATCCGGATGAATGGGAACAGGATTATCACGCGATGGTTCTGTCGCTGCGCGATTACATGTCCAAAACCGGTTTCAAGAAAATTTTGCTCGGGATGTCTGGTGGAATCGATAGTGCTATCGTGGCGACAATCGCCGTAGATGCGCTTGGCCCACAGAACGTACGTTGTGTCATGTTGCCGAGTGAATATACGTCACAGGGCTCGCTTGATGACGCCAAAGAAGCAGCTGAAAATCTGGGCTGCCATTATGATTTTGTCCCCATCGCTCAAGGTCGTGCCGCCATAACTGAGACCTTGGCGCCGCTGTTCCAAGGCTTTGAGGCGGGCCTTGCCGAAGAGAATATCCAATCGCGTTTGCGTGGGCTTTTACTGATGGCCATGTCGAATAAATTTGGCGAAATGCTTTTGACGACGGGCAATAAATCCGAGGTTGCCGTTGGGTATGCAACGATCTATGGCGATATGGCTGGTGGATATAACCCCATAAAAGATATGTATAAAACGCGTGTGTTTGAGCAATGCCGTTGGCGCAACGCCCAGCACCGTGACTGGATGATGGGGCCCAAAGGCGCGGTCATTCCCGTGTCTATTATCGATAAGCCACCAAGTGCTGAGTTGCGACCTGATCAAAAAGACGAAGACAGCTTGCCGCCCTATGAAGTGCTCGATGCGATCTTAACAGGGCTGGTGGACAAGGACCTCTCTGTCGCCGAAATCGTGGCTCAAGGTCATGCGCGCGAGACGGTTAAAAAAGTCGAACACCTGCTGTATATTTCCGAGTATAAACGCTTCCAATCCGCTCCGGGAACGCGCCTCACCAAGGGGGCTTTCTGGTTGGATCGACGTTACCCCATAGTGAACCGTTGGCGTGACGAAGGCTAAGCGGTATTTGCGAAAAGGGAGAGCATTATGACCAATAAAACGCTACCCACTGATGCTTCAGTCGCCGATTTTTTGGCCGCCGTTCCCTCCCCGCAAAAACGCGCCGACGCCGTTGAACTCGACGCACTTTTCCGGCGCGTGACGAGGTTTGATCCGGTGATGTGGGGCCCCAGTATTGTTGGTTATGGGCAGTATCATTACCAATACGAAAGTGGTCGCGAAGGTGATTTTTTGGCGACGGGGTTCTCACCGCGCAAGGCGAATTTCTCGATATATATTCTTCCGGGGTATGCCGATTTTAGCGATATTTTAGCAAGCCTCGGAAAATTCAAAATTGGAAAGTCCTGCCTTTATTTCAATAAGTTGGCGGATATAGATGTCGCAATTCTTGAGCACCTAATCAGCGCGGGGTTGAAGGATTTAAATACCCGTTGGCCCGTTAACCCAAGTTAACGCGCAGGCTTCTCACTGATCCATAAATGGATCGTGCCCGTCACCACAGCCACCCCCTGCGTATCATGCGCCACCACGGTCACGTTCAAATTTCCCACCTTCCACGCTGATGGATCAACGCTTGCCGTGCAGGTCAAATCCGTATTCGCTTTTGCAGGGTATTCCAAGGTCATCCCCTTGGGAATCCACCGAAAATTCGCGGGAACCGAGGCTTCCGCCATAAAGCCCATTGCCATTTCCAGACCGTTTGCAATCGCAATCACATGCATTGTGCCAATATGGTTCATGCATTGTGCCAATATGGTTTTGGACCGCACGCCGTTTCTTGATCAGAATATCACAGTGATGAGGCTCAAGCCGGGTCACGAGGGGGCGGACGGTTTTGAAATACGGAGCCTTGCGGGCAGCGTAGGCCGAAAAAAGCTGCGCCCCATAAGGAAGCTTGAGAGCCTTTTTATACGTCCGCATAATGTATGTATCTGTCATGAGACCCCCGTTTTTTGATTCCAATGCCACATTTTGCATTGAATTGCGCCCTTAACGTTGGGTCGTTCGCTTGCTCAGACTAAAATTGCATCGTAGAAGGGACCAACCCTACTTAAAGGCAGTCCCATGACAACCACTCGTTTTGCTCCAAGCCCCACTGGCTATATCCACATTGGTAACCTGCGCACGGCGCTGTTTAACTTCATGATCGCACGGGCTGCGGGGGGAGAATTTATCCTTCGGATTGACGACACGGACCCAGAGCGCAGCAAGCAAGAATATGTGGATGCGCTCAAAGAAGATTTGACGTGGCTGGGCCTCACTTGGGACCGGACCGAACGCCAGTCCGCGCGGATTGATCGCTATGAAGAAGCGGCGCAGAAGTTGCGCGATGATGGTCGCCTTTACGAGTGTTTTGAAACGCCGGTAGAACTTGATCTGAAACGCAAAAAGCAACTCAACATGGGAAAACCCCCTGTGTATGATCGCTCGGCTTTGGCACTTTCGGAGGCGGAAAAAAACGCGCTTCGGGCGGAACGTGGCGGGCACTGGCGGTTTAAGCTCAAGCAAGAGCGCATCAACTGGAACGACGGTATCCTCGGCGATTTGTCTATCGACGCGGCGAGCGTTTCCGATCCGGTTTTGATCAAGGGCGACGGGCAGTTCCTTTATACTTTGGCGTCCGTTTGCGATGATGTTGATTACGGCGTGACCAACGTGGTGCGTGGCTCCGACCACGTGACCAATACCGCCACCCAAATCCAAATTATCGAGGCTTTGGGCGGCACCGTTCCAAGCTTTGCGCACCACTCCCTTTTGACGGGGCCACAGGGCGAAGCCTTGTCTAAGCGTTTGGGAACACTTTCCCTACGCGATATGCGCGCCGCGGGAATCGCACCGATGGCTATCCTGAGTTTGATGGCGCGGCTCGGGTCATCTGATCCGGTGGAATTGCGCAGTGAAATGAGCGATTTAATTGCCGGTTTCGATATTTCCAATTTTGGGGCCGCACCAACAAAATTCGACTCAGAAGACCTAAAACCTTTGACTGCCAAGCTCCTTGCCGAACAACCGTTCGAGAAAGTTGCGGATGCTATCGCGGCGCTGGGAGTGCCAGACGATATCGCGGCTGATTTCTGGGAGGCAATCCGTGAAAACATCGCCACCATGCGTGACCTGGCACCGTGGTGGGCCTTATTTAGCGAGGGTTGTGATCCCGTCATTGAAGCTGAGGATACGGAGTTTGTGCGCGAAGCCATGGCGTTGTTGCCTGACGGGCCGTTTGATCGTGACACATGGAGCGCTTGGACCACAGCCGTTAAGGAAGCAACGGGACGCAAAGGACGCGGATTGTTTATGCCATTGCGCAAGGCATTGACTGGCATGGAACACGGTCCGGACATGAAAACAGTCCTTCCATTATTGCAGGTTATTCGCGCAAAATCCTAAACTCTGTGCGCCTGCGCAGAGTGACGTGTGAATTTCGGACGCTTTCTTTTGATTTCTGCGGCGGTATAGTCGCAGAAAATTGATCGGATTTTCGAATGTCGTCCCCTACTGCTCAGGCCACCTTCCTTACCGGGAACTTGTTTCGTCATGTCACCGTAATGTCCGTTACGGCCAGTCTTGGGCTGATGGCGGTATTTTTGGTCGACTTTGTCGATATGATTTTCATCTCAATGCTAGGCAAGGCAGAACTCGCAGCGGCCGTGGGCTATGCGGGGGCGATATTGTTTTTCACCAGCTCCTTTGGGATTGGCATGGCGATCGCGGCGGGGGCTTTGGTCTCACGGGCTTTAGGCTCTGGAGATGCTAACATGGCCAGCCGCCGCGCGGGGACGGCCTTGCTTTATGGTGTGATTTTAGGCGCCATTTTCGCTGCGATTGTTTGGTATTTCGTACCTGTTTTTGCAACTTGGATGGGAGCCACAGGCGAGGTTCACGGGCTGACGGTCACCTATTTGCGGATCATCGTTCCGAGTCTCCCTTTCCTGATTGTTGGCATGGCTGGCGGTGCGGTTTTACGTGCGCATGGGGCGGCGCGTCACTCGATGATGGCCACGATCATGGGCGGCATCGTTAACGCGATTTTGGACCCGATTTTGATCTTCGGGTTTGACCTTGAATTGACAGGGGCAGCGGTGGCTTCAGTTGCCGCGCGGGTTGCCATGGCGGCCTACGCGTTGATCATGATTTATAAACACCACGGGGGGCTGCAAAAGCCAACAAAAGTGGAATTTAGCGCCGATTTCCCCGCCCTCTTTCAAATTGCTATCCCCGCAGTCTTGACCCAACTTTCCACCCCCATCGGCCAAGCCTATGTGATTGCTAGCATGGCGGAATATGGAGAAGAGGCCGTGGCGGGAATGGCCGTTGTTTCGCGCCTTGTGCCCTTATCATTCGCGGTTATTTTTGCCCTGTCTGGTGCGATTGGACCGATCATCGGACAGAACTATGGGGCCGGATTGTTTGATCGCGTGCGCCAAGCCGTGAAAGACGGGTTGCTGTTTATTGCTATCTATACGGTGCTGGCAGCAGGCGTCCTTTTTGCTTTGCGGGGGCCAATTTTAGCATTGTTTAACGCAGACGGTTTGACGGCGGAATTGATCTTGTTGTTCTGTGGGCCGCTCGCATTGTTGTGGTTCTTTAACGGCGTGATTTTCGTGGCAAATGCGGCGTTCAATAATCTTGGGCACCCGTTTTACTCCACTTGGGTGAACTGGCTGCGCCACACGTTGGGAACGATCCCCTTTGTCCTGCTCGGCAGTGCTTGGTACGGTGCCAAAGGCATTCTGATCGGGCAAGCGCTCGGGGAATTGTTTTTGCTATTGTCGCGCTGGTTCTCGTACGAAAAGTAATTAGAAAAACCACAACGGGCGACGGGGGTATCGTGATCCAACCAGAACCATTCGCACGTCAAGCGCGTCAGTTAAGCCTACTGCGGTTTCATCGCTAGACGGGCTATGAAATCATCCACCAATGCTGTTTGATCTGGACTGAGAATGCGGGCGCGGGGGTATTGCGGCGTGGCGCGATCGTTCAAAATCGGAGTGTCCCAGCCATCGGTGGTCGCAAAAAACCTCGCAACGCCTTCTTCGCCATATTCAAGCAAAAAACCCTGAACCACGACATCCAGATAGCTCAAAAGTATCCTTGGGGCATGGGGCGATTGGAACGGGACTTGAAGAGGCACGGCATAGATCGCAATTTCGGGAGTGTGCGAAAGGGGATGCGCAACCGTGGTCGCGACGTGGCGATCATAACCGCTTTCGCGCTCGTCTAAGGCTTGCCAATTGGCGTTGGGAACTTCCGCAATTAGCCCGTCAATTTCGCTTGCCGCACAAGGGGTTGCTGTGAGCAAAGATACCGGATGATGCGGCGTATGCCGCCATGTGCGACGCCAGCCCGAGATTCGGGCCGTGTGGGCGTTTTCATACAAATGGGTCGATTTATTAACCAGCGAGCCATAGCCAAAAAAGAATGGATTTTTCATATCCCAGCATTTACGCAGTATGCGGCTGAATACAACCCCTTGTCGGATGCTCAATTCAACGGTATTAATTTGGCATCTCAGTGGGAGAATCTATGCAACGTTCGCGTTTCATAGTGCCGAAGGAGCAACCGCCCCGGTAAACTCTCAGGCATCAGGACCACGGGGATGTACGAAAACTCTGGAGAGTGGTCGCAAGGCCCGCCGAAGGGATAACGATCTCAGGCGCAAAAGACAGAGGGGGCATCAGAAAGGCACGCATCGGGCGGGCTTTGAATGGTGCCGCGCGCTTGCACGTGCATCAGAGAATGGGGACGCCAGATGACTGATGCCGTATTAGAACAGACCGTTTTTCATGATTTACACGTCGAGCTTGGGGCCAAAATGGTGCCCTTCGCAGGATACGCAATGCCCGTGCAATATCCGCTGGGCGTGATGAAAGAGCATTTGCATACACGCACCAAAGCGGGACTGTTTGATGTGAGCCACATGGGGCAAGTTTTACTGCGTGGCGATAATCCGGCTGAATCCCTTGAGAGTTTGGTGCCTGTGTCGCTTATTCCGTTGGCCGAAGGGCGTCAGCGCTATGCGATGTTTACCAATGAGGATGGCGGAATTCTCGATGACTTGATGGTTGCTAACCGTGGCGATCATTTGTTTTTGGTGGTTAACGCCGCCTGTAAAGAAGCAGATATTGCCCATATGAAAGCTGGATTGCCTGATTGTGAGATCGAGGTAATTAAGGACCGTGCGCTTCTGGCTTTGCAAGGTCCAGCAGCAGAGGCGGCCCTTTCGGCACTTGTGCCTTCGGCCGCCGAGATGGTGTTTATGGATGTTTCTGTGGTGGCCTCCGACTTTGGCGAGCTGTGGATTTCGCGTTCAGGATACACGGGCGAAGATGGCTATGAAATTTCGGTTTCTAACGACAATGCCGTTGCCTTTGCCCAAGCCTTGCTGGTGCAAGATGATGTGGAACCGATCGGCCTTGGCGCGCGCGACAGCTTGCGTCTTGAAGCCGGACTTTGCCTCTATGGTGACGACATTGACACAACAACAACACCGGTTGAGGCCGCTCTGGAATGGGCCGTTCAAAAAGCGCGCCGTAACGGTGGCGCGCGCGAAGGCGGTTTCCCCGGCGCGCAGGTCATCCTTGCGCAGTTTGAAACGGGCGCAAGTCGCCGCCGTGTGGGTATCCTTCCCGAGGGCCGCGCCCCGATGCGCGCGCATACACTTCTATTCGCCGATGAAACTGCCACAGAATCTATGGGTGAAGTGACCTCCGGTGCCTTCGGTCCGAGCATCGAAGGCCCGATGTCGATGGGCTATGTGGCCACTGAATTCGCGCAAACGGGCACCAAGATTTTCGCCGAACTGCGCGGCAAACGCGTGCCTGCAACCGTGGCCGACATGCCGTTCCGCCCATCCACTTATAAACGCTAAAATCCAACAGGAGAGACCCTATGAAATACACTGAAGAACACGAATGGCTGCGCATCGAAGACGACCTTGTTGTTGTTGGCATTACGGCCCACGCCGCAGAGCAACTTGGCGATGTTGTCTTTGTTGAATTGCCTGAAGTTGGCACTATGGTCGTAAAAGACGACGAAATCGTTGTGATCGAAAGCGTGAAAGCGGCGTCCGACATTCTTGCGCCCATCGACGGTGAAATCATGGAAGTGAACGACTCGATCGTAAACGAGCCGGGCAAAGTAAACGACGACCCTGAAAATGACGCTTGGTTTGTGAAGCTTAAGGTCGACGATCTCGGCCCGATGGACGACATGATGGACGAAGCGGCTTATAAAGCCTTTATCGGTTAAGGAAAAAAATGCCCTATCAAACCACTGGTTATAACACCTACGATTTCGCCAACCGTCGCCATATTGGCCCATCGCCAGAAGAAATGGCGCAGATGCTTGAGGTGATCGGATATCCGTCGCTTGATGCGCTGATTGATGCAACGGTTCCTGACAGTATTCGTCAAATGGAGCCATTGCCTTGGGCGCCCATGACTGAGCACGGTTTGCTTGCGAAAATGCGTGTGACGGCAAAGAAAAATAAGGTGATGACCAACCTGATCGGGCAGGGGTATTACGGTACCGTGACACCCCCGCGATCCAACGCAACATTCTGGAAAATCCCGCTTGGTACACGGCCTATACGCCCTACCAACCAGAGATTGCCCAGGGTCGTCTAGAGGCGTTGCTCAACTTCCAGACTGTGGTGTCGGATTTGACTGGTTTGCCGGTCGCGAATGCGTCGCTCTTGGATGAAGCTACGGCTTGTGCCGAAGCGATGGTCATGACGCAACGTGTGGTTAAATCCAAAGCCAAAGCCTTCTTTGTGGACGAAAATTGTCATCCCCAAAATATTGCCGTTATTCAAACACGTGCGGCCCCCTTGGGGATCGAAGTGATTGTTGGCAATGTGGATGATCTTAAGGCGGATGAAGTCTTTGGCGCGATCTTCCAATACCCTGGAACCTTCGGCGTCTTGCGGGATTTCACCCCTGAGATTGAAGCGCTTCACGCGGCCAAAGCCGGCGCAACAATGGCGACCGACCTTTTGGCATTGACCATGCTCAAAGAACCCGGCGCGATGGGGGCGGATATCGCCGTTGGATCGGCGCAGCGCTTTGGCGTGCCTCTCGGATTTGGCGGCCCACACGCGGCCTTCATGTCCTGTGCCGACAACTTCAAACGCTCTATGCCGGGCCGAATTGTTGGGGTCTCAATCGACTCCCAAGGTAACAAGGCATACCGCCTCAGCTTGCAAACCCGCGAGCAACATATCCGCCGTGAAAAAGCGACCTCCAACGTCTGTACAGCACAAGCCTTGCTGGCCGTTATGGCGAGCTTCTTTGCAGTGTTTCACGGCCCCAAAGGTCTGAAATCTATCGCAGAAATGGTGCATTTCAATGCGCAAACCTTGGCCAAAGGCCTGACGGATGCGGGCTTTGGAGTTGAGACCAAATCCTTCTTTGACACCGTCACAGTCGAAGTCGGTGCATTCCAAAATGCGATATTGAAGAACGCCGAGGCCGAAGGGATTAACCTGCGGAAAGTTGGGACAACTCGTGTCGGAATTTCTGTGGATGAGGTTGTTGACGCCGCGGTTATTGAAGGCGTTTGGCGTGCCTTTGGATTGGACACAAAGGCTACAGAGTGGCAGGCGAACACCTCCGAAACCCTGTCGCAAAACTTCCCTGATGCGCTTCTGCGGACTAGTGATTTTCTAACTCACCCGATCTTCCACATGAACCGTGCCGAAGCGGAAATGATGCGCTATATGCGTCGCCTCGCGGACCGTGATTTGGCGCTTGATCGCACGATGATCCCACTTGGATCTTGCACGATGAAGCTCAATGCGGCGGTTGAAATGATGCCGGTGACATGGCCGGAATTTAATTCTATCCACCCCTTCGCACCCGTTGATCAAACCGAGGGATACCTTGAAATGATCAAGGATCTGTCGGAGCGGTTGTGCATGATTACAGGCTATGATGCGATGTCGATGCAGCCAAACTCTGGCGCGCAGGGCGAATATGCGGGGCTGCTTGCCATTGCCGCCTACCACCGCTCCAACGGCGATTTTGACCGCGACGTATGCCTCATTCCAGTTTCGGCGCACGGTACAAATCCGGCCTCCGCGCAAATGGTGGGCATGAAGGTTGTTGTGGTGAAATCCGCAGAAAACGGCGACATCGACGTGGAAGATTTCCGCGCCAAAGCCGAAGCCGCAGGCGACAATCTCGCTGCCTGTATGATCACCTATCCCTCCACTCACGGCGTGTTTGAAAAAACAATCAAGGACGTGTGCGAAATCACCCACTCCTACGGCGGCCAAGTTTATATCGACGGCGCGAACCTCAACGCGATGGTCGGTCTGGCTCAACCGGGGAAATTGGGCGGCGACGTAAGCCACCTGAACCTGCACAAAACCTTCTGCATCCCGCACGGCGGTGGTGGTCCCGGAATGGGCCCCATCGGTGTGCGCAAGCACCTTGAGCCTTTCCTTCCAGGACATCCAGAAATGCCAGGTGGCGGCGAAGGCCCTGTTTCCGCAGCGCAATTTGGCTCAGCTTCAATCCTGCCAATCAGTTGGGCCTATTGCCTGATGATGGGCGGCGAGGGGATAACGAACGCGACTAAAGTTGCCATTTTGAATGCCAACTACATCCGCGCGCGGCTTTCTGGCGCCTATGATGTCCTGTTCACAGGCAAAGGCGGCAACGTCGCACACGAGTGTATCCTTGATACGCGCCCGTTTGCGGAATCTGCGCATGTGACTGTGGATGATATCGCCAAGCGCCTGATGGACAGCGGTTTCCACGCGCCCACCATGAGTTGGCCCGTTGCGGGCACGCTCATGATTGAGCCAACCGAGTCCGAGACAAAGGCCGAGTTAGATCGCTTTATCGATGCGATGCTTTCAATTCGTGCTGAGATTGCAGCGATTGAATCTGGTGAAATGGATGCCGACAACAACCCGCTCAAACACGCGCCCCATACGGTTGCATCGCTGGTTGGCGACTGGGATCGCCCCTACACGCGTGAGCAGGGTTGTTTCCCTCCCGGATCGTTCAAAGTCGACAAATATTGGCCCCCTGTTGGGCGGATCGACAACGTCTTTGGGGATCGGAATTTGATCTGTACCTGCCCACCGCTCGAAAGCTATCTCGACGCGGCGGAATGACCTATTCGGTGGCTGGTGAAAACACGCCGGCCACCGTTTCACACTTAAGTTCGGCGCTTGCGAAGGCCGATTTGAGCGCCCCACATTGCACACAGGTTTCGGGGTTTTCGTGGGTTAACCACACAACCCGCCGATTGGCCCGCGCTTCTTTGATCATTTGTTCTGACGTTGTTTCAATGGGCTGATCTCGCGGCGCTTCCACGCGTTCAGCATCCCGCCGCGCGAACTCAAGGTAGCTGCGATCAAAGGCACCATCATAGAAAATGACGTCCGCGTCCTGAAGCCGTTTGACCGACCGCAACGTCATCATATCCCGCCCGCCTTGTCCCGTTGAAACCAAACAAAGCCCTGGCAAATCTTGGGCAGGTGCGCCCCCGTTCGCAATGGCATTTTTGATCGCCAGAGCGGCAGGCCGTTCGCGGCCTGCGGTGAAATCCGCACGCGGGCTGGCCGTAAACACCCAGCGCCAAAGATCGCGCCGTTGAATGGGACCGAGATGATGCGCCGCGCTGTCGCGGAGCCGTCCAACAAGGGCGGCCAAATCGCCGAGGTTTGGTTCGAGCAACTCCTCCATGCGGGTCTTGATTTGCCGCGCTAAAACGGGCGCGGTCCCCTCAGTGCCGATGGCCACAACAACGGGATCGCGATCCACAATGGAAGGGGTCATCGCATCGCAAAGCGCGGGCTGATCAACAACGTTTACAATTGCGCCAGCCGCTTTCGCAATGGCATGAAGGGCGCCGTCCGCCCCCTTGCAACCCGTCGCGATGAAAACCAAAGCGGCGCCTTCAAACACCTCGACAGTTACGTCCGTGCTATGAAGTTTTGCTTGCCCTTGGGCGATGATACCCGCGAGTTCGTCGTCAAGTTCGCCACCGGCGGCAATCACAATTTGCGCTTCGGTTTTTAAAGCCAGCCGACATTTTTGCGCCGCTTGTTCGCCGCCGCCACAAATAACGATGCGACGTCCAGCGACAGTCAGGAACATGGGAAATGTTTTCACCGATTTCTCCTACATGGACGGTGTGCGTGCGGCCCAAAGTTGCCGTGCGCGTTCGTCCGCTTGTTGGATTGTCGCGGCTTTTCCAAGCGTTAGCAAGGCGAGCCCCGTTGTGCCCGTTACGATAGCTTCGGCAAAAGGATTGGTGATATCGCCGCGCCAGAAAGCCGCGAGGTTTTCTGGCTCTGGCGCGTCTTCTGCCAGCTTGCGGGTTTCCTGCATGAGGGCAGGGGCGATCCCCTCCCATGCGACTGTTTCGCGCAATCCAAAGGCTTGAACATCCTTAGACGGATGGCGCTCGAACTCGCCGCCACCGCCTTTGATAACAGAAAGAGAGGGGAGGCCCAAAAGCGCGCCTGCATCGGCTTGCAATTCGCGGTAGGATGGATGGAAAACTCCCTGAACAGAAGCCAGTGCTCCCGTTGGATTAAAGACCCGCAAGGTTGTGTTGACAGCGGAGCGAAGCCCGAAAACATCCCGCAATTTCAAAACCCTAAAGGCTTCAGGCGAGAGCTCTTCAAGGGGGCATAGGCCACGCCACCCGTCGAGAGAGCACCAATGGCTTGTTGCGGTGTTGTAACGGTTTTTATGCCGAGTGGCGCAAGTTGTTCACGCGCAGAGGCCAATGGGTTCTGGTGCGAATTCCAACCGTGTAATAGCACGGTCTCCCCAGTTTGAGCCACCAGTTTTGCTGCAAGCAGGAAGTAGGGCAATCCGCGGGTGCGCCCCGCCGCATAGGTCGGCCAATCCAGCGATACCGGCACCGTTTCCCAGCCCGAAACACGGGCCCGAAGAGCCTGTACACACCCTGCGATCTCGGCACTATTTTCACCGCGAAATCGCATAAGCATCAACAGGGCGCCGACGGATTCAGGTGCGCAATCCCCGCTTAGAACCAGCGAAAATGCTTCAAAAGCTTCCTCTTGCGTGAGAGAGCGCGAACGTCCCGGCCCCCGCCCAAGTATTCGGACATAGGGGGCAAGATTTGTCATTCGGCGGCCACTTTCAATGAGGGTACATCTCTCAATAAAGCCTGAAGTTCGGGCTTGCAAGAGCCGCAATTGGTTCCCGCACCTGTGCAGCCCCCTAGGGCCTCAACGCTCGTCGCTCCCCCATCAATCGCGGCGCGGAGTGTGTTTATGCCGACGTTCATACAGGAGCAAACCACCGCGCCTGGATCGGGTTGATCTGCTCCCGGAACACCAGCCAAAACATGGTGAGTGTCGCACGAGCCAATGAGGGATGTTACAAATCCGCGTGCGACTGCCACGGGGGATTTGGAGGCGAAAAAGGCCCCTCGAAGAACGCAATCTTCGATAATGGCGACCCGCACTGATCCGCGATTGATGTCCTCGAAAACCATCGCCTCGCCCGTCGTTAGTGCAAGTGTATCGCGCGCTTCCTGCTCCCACGACGAAGGCTGTTTTACGCCAGCGACTTCTGCGCGCCAACCGGTATCGCTGCGCATTCTTGCAACATATGGACGGTTGGAATGGATTTCGTGATCGGCGGCAGCAAAAGCATACCATCCCGCCTCAAATGCTACGGCAGTTACTTGGGCTCCCTTTAAGGCAGGTTGGCCTGAAATTGGATCAACTTGCGAGTCTCCTGCATGGTTAATGCGCCCGTTTTCAGAGAAAGTGGAGGTCCAATGCATTGGAGCGAACAGGCTTCCGATTTGGGCGCGCTCCGTAACCATGACCCGCAAAATCGCGCTGCCATTTCGCCCCGAAATACGCAGAAGTGCCGCGTCAGAAACGCCGATTTTTTCCGCGTCGTGTGGATGTATTTCCGCGAAAGGTTCGGAAATATGTTGTCCCAAACGCGCCGTTTTCCCAGTACGGGTCATGGTGTGCCACTGGTCTCGAATACGACCAGAATTAAGGCGGAAACTATAGGGTGTATCGATGCTCCTCGGCGGCGTGATCGGTAGCATTTTGGCTTTGCCATCAGCGTGAAAGAACCTGCCGTTGGCAAAAAAACGGGCCTGTGGTTTTTGGCCTTTTTTTATGGGCCATTGCACAGGTGCGAGCGCGTCGTATTCTTCTTCGCTTAGGTTCGCGAGGCCGGAAATGCTAAAATCTTTGCCAAATTGTTCAGTTGCGGTTGAAAGCTTGGCATATTCGTCGAAAATCTGCGCGGGGCTGGTAAAGTTAAAACCTTCCGCATAGCCCATGCGTTTGGCTACGTCGCAAATAATTTGCCAGTCGGGGCGCGCTTCTTCTGGGCCTGCGATGAAGGGCCTTTGACGGCTTATTCGGCGTTCAGAATTGGTGACTGTGCCGGATTTTTCACCCCACCCTGTGGCGGGAAGCAACACATCGGCCAACGCTCCCGTGTCGGTATCCGCCATGATGTCGGACACCACGGTAAACGGTACATTTTCAATGGCTTGCGAAACGAATGCCGCGTTTGGCATTGATACCGCTGGATTGGTTGAAATCACCCAGAGCGCTTTGATTTTGCCCTCGGAGCAGGCTTGAAATAGGTCCACCGCTTTGAGACCTGCGTGGTCGGCTATCACTGGCGCGTTCCAAGTGTTTTGAACTGCATTTCGGTGTGCAGGGTTCTCCAAATCAAGGTGGTTCGCGAGCATATTCGCAAGCCCCCCTACTTCCCGTCCCCCCATAGCGTTTGGTTGGCCAGTGACGCTGAAGGGGCCCATTCCGGCACGGCCAATTCGGCCTGTTGCAAGGTGGCAATTGAGAATGGCATTAACCTTATCTGTCCCGACGGCGGATTGGTTAACGCCTTGCGAATAAATGGTGACGGTTTTTTCAGTTCCGATCCAAAGATCGATGAATTCTGCGATTTCCGCATGGGTCAAACCGCAATCTTTAGGGTTGCTAACGCGGGCCTCAGTTAGGGTCGCGTCAAAGCCTGTAACATGTGCAGCGACATAAGGGGTATTGACGGCACCTCGGGCCTCGATTTCGGTCAAAAGCGCGTTAAAGAGGGCGGCATCACCATCGGGTTTGATCGCAAGGTGGAGGTCGGTCAAATCACTGGTGGCTGTGCGCCTTGGGTCAATATTGACAACGCGCATATTGGGGCGTTCGGCTTTGGCTGCGACAAGGCGCTGAAACAGTATTGGGTGGCACCACGCGAGGTTGCTTCCCACCAGAACAACAAGGTCGGCTTGATCGAGGTCTTCATAATTTCCGGGCACGGTATCGGTGCCGAATGCACGCTTGTGGCCCGCCACCGAACTCGCCATGCACAGGCGCGAATTGGTGTCGATGTTGGCGCTTCCAATATAGCCCTTCATCAACTTGTTGGCGACGTAGTAATCTTCGGTCAGCAATTGCCCTGAAACGTAAAACGCCACGGAATCGGGGCCGAGTTCGTCGATTGCGTCGCGAAATTTGCTTGCAACCAGATCAAGTGCTTCGTTCCAACTTGCGTCCCGTTTGCCGATCTGCGGTACGAGAAGACGACCCTCGAAATCGAGGGTTTCGCCGAGCGCCGATCCCTTGGAACACAGGCGGCCAAAGTTTGCGGGGTGATCGGGGTCGCCTTTAATTGTGCCGTCAGCAAAGGCCAAAACCCCACAGCCAACCCCGCAATAGGGACAGGTTGTTTTAACGGCCTTCATTCAGCCGCCACCTGTGCCAAGACCGCAGACACCGCAAGGAGGACGCGCCCCTTCTCGACCTTCACTTCATAGGTGCCCACGCATCCCTCATCCGCGCCTTGGGCTTCTCCTGTGGCCAAATCAAAGATCCAGTTCCGCATGGGATCGGTTACTTTTTCGTCGTGCTGGATGCCATTGGAGAGGGGCCCCGCTTTGCCCTCTAGATACTCGTCTACAGCATAGATTGCGCCCGATGCCGTATGGAAAAGCGCGATATCTCCGTGCAAGGTTCGCACAATTCGTGCGCCGCGAACGGGGATGTCGGTCGTGGCTCCGATGTCAATAAACTGTGTCATTCTGCGGCTACCTTTGTGAAATCTGCGAGGGGTTCAAATTCATGCGCATCGACGCCTTTTTTCGCGCGTTCTGCCCATGGATCTATTTGATAGAACTGCTGGGAATAACGGAAACGGGCGGCCAAAGCGGCACGGTTTTCCATATCGTCCACGACCTGTTCTTTGACCCAATTAAGGCTGACTTTGTCGATCCATTTATAGGGGCGGTGCAGGTACTGTGCGCCCTCGCGATAGAGTTGGTAGAAGGCGCAGGCAACCTCGATGGCTTCCTCCTCGGTTTTGGCCACCATCAGCAATTCCGTCTGGCGAAGGTCAAGGCCGGCCGCCCCGCCCACCAAGATTTTAAAACCGCTGTCGACACAGATAATCCCGAGGTCTTTGCAGGTACTTTCCGCACAATTGCGCGGACAGCCAGACACCGCGAGCTTGAATTTATGCGGCGACCATGCGCCCCACATCTCCTTTTCGATTTTGATGCCAAGGCCCGTGGAATCTTGCGTACCAAAGCGGCAATGGTCGGTTCCGACGCAAGTTTTCACCGTGCGCAATCCTTTGGCATAGGCTTGGCCAGATATCATGCCCGCCTCGCCCAAATCATACCAAATGGCGGGCAAATCTTCTTTTTTGATGCCCAGTAAATCGATCCGCTGCCCGCCTGTGACCTTCACCGTTGGCACGTTGTACTTGTCAGCGGCGTCAGCAATTGCGCGCAATTCATTGGGTGTGGTGATGCCGCCCAACATACGCGGTACGACGGAATAGGTGCCGTCTTTTTGGATGTTGGCGTGTACCCGTTCGTTGATAAAGCGCGAGCGCGAGTCATCCACTTCTTCGCCGGGCCATGCGCAAACCATGTAATAGTTGAGCGCGGGGCGGCACACGTGACAGCCACAGGACGTCTTCCAATCCAATTCTTGCATCGCGGCGGGGATGGATTTGAGACCCTTTGCGATGATCAGTTTTCGGACGTCATCATGGGAGAGATCCGAACATTTACAGATCGTTTCCATCTGGGGCATTATGAACGCGTCCCCAAGGGTGAGGCCCAATACTTGGCTGACAAGTCCCACACAGGAGCCACAGGAGGACCCCGCTTTGGACGTCGATTTTACGGCGTCCAAAGTGTTGGAACCTGCGTTAATTGCAGCGATAATCTCGCCTTTGGAAATGCCGTTACAACCACAGATTTCAGCGTCATCTGGTAAGGCTGCAACGGCCGCCATAGGGTCCAGGGGGGCACCCCTTGAAAGGCAGGGCCAAAGATCAGCGTGTCTCGCATCTCGCTGATGTCCTCCCCTGACTTGATCAGTCCAAAGAACCAGTTGCTGTCGGCCGTGTCGCCATACATCACCGCGCCGATCACTGCGTTTTCTTTGAGCACCAAACGTTTGTAAACGCCGCGCGACGGGTCGCGGAAAACGATGTCTTCGCGATCACTGGCTTCGGCAAAGTCGCCCGCTGAAAACAGGTCACAGCCTGTTACTTTGAGCTTGGTGGAAATCTCGCGCTGTACGAATTTCGCGTCTTGATTGACCAATGTGCGTGCCAAAACTTTGGCTTGATCGTAGAGCGGGGCGACGAGACCGAAGATCGCACCGTCATGTTCCACACATTCGCCAACGGCGAAAATATCGGCGTCCGACGTTATCATTTTATCGTCTACATGGATGCCTTTGCCCACCATCAATCCTGCCTCGTTGGCGAGGGCAACGTTGGGGCGAATGCCCACGGCCATAACCAGTAAATCACAGGGTAATTCGGTGCCGTCATCTAGCATCAGCGCCTTAACGTGGCCGTTTTCGCCAGTAATTTCCTTGGAGTTGGCAGAGCAGAGCACGGTGATGCCTTTGTCGATTAAGGCTTTGCGCAACAGGTATCCTGCTGCTTCGTCGAGTTGCCGTTCCATCAAGTGGCCCATGATGTGAACAACCGTGACGTCGACGCCGCGCAGGGCCAAGCCTGCGGCCGCTTCAAGGCCCAGCAAACCGCCACCAATCACCACGGCTTTGGCGTCTTTTTCCGCACCAAGTTCAATCATTTTATTGGTGTCTTCAAGGTCGCGATAGGCGATTACGCCTTCCAGATTATTCCCGGGAAGCGGGATGATGAAAGGGTTTGAACCAGTGCCAAAAATCAGCTTGTCATAGGGCACTTCGTCGCCGTTTTCGGCAACCACAATCTTACGTTCCCGATCCACTTTCGCGACCTTCTCGCCAAAGCGGCACGTCACACCATTTTGCGCATACCAGTCAGAAGTGTGGATGATGATATCGTTGAAAGCTTTGTCCCCAGAGAGGACAGGCGACAGCATGATACGGTCATAATTCCCGCGCGGTTCTGCGTTGAAAAGCGTGACATCGTAGGCGCTAGGATCGAGTTTAATCAACTCTTCTAAGGCCCGTCCTGACGCCATTCCGGCGCCGATAATAACGAGTTTCTGGGCCATCATGCCGCCTCCTCTTTCGCTTTTTTGGGGGTCTTGCCGTGTTCATATTCCTCAAGGAAATCAAGAACCTCGGCGCGGTAGTTATAATAGTCGGGATGGGCTAGCAGGGCCTTGCGGGTGCGCGGCCGTGGCAAATCAACGTCGAGGATTTTTCCGATGGTCGCTTGGGGGCCGTTGGTCATCATGACCACGCGATCCGCCAGCAAAATGGCTTCATCAACATCGTGGGTGACACAAACGGCGGTCACTTTGGTACGCGACCAGACTTCCATCAAAACTTCCTGCAATTCCCAGCGCGTGAGGCTGTCGAGCATGCCAAAGGGCTCGTCCAGAAGAAGCAGTTTGGGCGACAAGGCAAAGGCGCGGGCGATGCCGACGCGTTGCTTCATCCCGTTGGACATGGAGGTCGCCATTTTGTCCATGGAATCCGTCAAACCGACGCGCTCAAGGTAGTATTCCACCACGTCTTGGCGCTCCGCCATTGAGGCCTTGGGATAGACTTTATCAACCCCAATCGAGACGTTCTCTTTGGCGGTCAGCCACGGGAACAGGTTGGGCGACTGAAACACCACGGCGCGTTCGGGATCAGCGCCTTGAACGTGGCGGCCATCCAGACGAATACCGCCTTTTGAGATATCATTGAGCCCCGCAGCCATCGTCAAAACGGTGGATTTCCCACACCCAGAATGGCCGATCAGCGAGATGAATTCGCCACGGTTCACTTTAAGATCAAAGTCCTCGACCACGGTGAGGGGGCCTTTGGGGGTGGGATAGATTTTATGCAGTTGCGAGAAGTCGAGGAAACGTTCCTCAATGAGGCCTTCTTGGGCTTTGGCGACGGCGGCGGGAACTCCGTGAATGGGGGTGACGTCAGGGAGGGTGCGGGTCCCTTCAACGCGGCTTGTGATCCCCACATCCATCAGGTGTTGGGTGATTTTCGCGCGCAGTTTTTTGAATACCACGTCATCGTTCATTTCGATGCGATCACGCGGACGCGGAATACTGACAGCGAAGGGTTCGGACAGCGTTCCATCAGGGTTGAGGGCGATGATGCGGTCAGCCATGATGATCGCCTCGTCCACGTCATTGGTGATCAGGATCACGGTCTTTTTGTCGGCGTTCCAAATGTCGAGGATTTCATCCGCGAGATTGGCGCGGGTGAGGGCATCAAGTGCTGACAATGGCTCGTCCAAGAGCAACACTTCTGGGTTCATCGCCAGCGCACGGGCCACCGAAACCCGCTGGCGCATACCGCCGGAAAGCTCTGCTGGACGGCGATCTCCGGCGTGGGAGAGCCCCACCATTTCGATGTATTTGGCGACGATTTCTGCGCGTTCCGCTTTGCTTTTGCTTTTGAAAACCGAGTCCACCGCGAGGGCAACATTTCCAGACACCGTTAGCCATGGCATCAAGGAATAGCTTTGAAACACGAGGCCACGTTCAGGGCCGGGGCCGGTGATGGGCGCGTCTCGGAAAAGGACTTCGCCCTTGTCAGGAGTTGTGAGGCCCGCGACCATGTTCATCAGCGTGGATTTCCCTGTGCCGGAAAATCCGAGGATGGCAAGGAATTCGCCTTCCTCCACTTTCAGGCTCAGATCGTGCAACACGTCCACATGGGCGGTGCCGACACCGAAGCCTTTGGAAACATTCTTGAATTCTACAACAGCCATGTCGATCACCTGTTCTCTGAGAAGGTAAAGAGCGATTGGATGGTGAACATCAGACGATCAAGCAAGAAGCCGATGATGCCGATGGTCAGGACCGCAACCATGATTTTTGCGAGTGAATTTGAGGAACCGTTCTGGAACTCATCCCAGACGAATTTGCCAAGGCCGGGGTTCTGGGCCAGCATTTCCGCCGCGATCAAAACCATCCAGCCGACGCCGAGCGACAAACGCAATCCGGTGAAAATCAGGGGCAGGGCCGAAGGAAGAACGAGTTTGGTGATCTTGGTGTAAGTCGAAAGCTTGAGGACTTTGCTCACCGAAATCAGGTCTTTGTCGATGCTCGCGACGCCAAGGCTGGTGTTGATGAGGGTGGGCCAGAGCGAGCATAGCGTCACCGTGATCGCAGAGGTGAGAAAGGATTTCGAGAACAGACCGTCGTTCGTAGCGTATGTGGCCGAAATGATGATTGTCACGATGGGGAGCCAAGCGAGCGGCGATACGGGCTTGAAAATCTGGATGAGGGGGTTGATCGCTGCGTTCACGATCGGCGAGAGACCCGCAGCAATTCCGAGGGGGATTGCAATCGCCGAGGCGATGAGAAAGCCAAAGAAGACGGTTTGAATGGAGGTCCAGATTTGGGCGTAATAGGTTGGTTTGCCAGTATAGGCGCGGGTTTTGACTTGGTCTGCCTTGCTTTCTGCAATGAGTTTTTCGTTGCGCACCGCTAAGCGTTCATAGAATTTTTTCTCTTTTTGGCCTTCGCGAATGGCGTCCGCGTGCAGCACTTTGGCTTGCTCCCATACCTGTGCTGGGCCGGGGACGGCGCCAAGGGAAGTTTCAACTTTTGGAGCCAGCGCGCCCCATGCGGCCAAAAACAACAGAATCGACAAGAGGGGGACCCCTAAAAGCAACCAGATCTGCTTCATTTGTGCTCGTGGATTGTCTCCTGCGAAGGCTTTCAGAATGGGGGTCATCCACGCAAGGCCCAGCACCGAGAACCATGCGTCGGCTTTGTTGATACGTGTGAAAAGGCGCGCGCGTTTGGCTTCTTTTTCGATATTTGCGGCGAATTCGGGCTCGACTGTGGTCATCTGACCGTCTCCAATCTGGCGTATAGTTTCAAGTGAAGAAACCCAGCCCCCTTTAGGGGAGCTGGGGGAGGTATTTTTAGTTTGTGATGCCGCTGCGCTGAACGGTTTGCTCGCCTTTGAGGCCGATGATCAGGCTATCGATATAGGCGTTTGGTGTGCGCCCGTCATAGACAACGCCATCGATGATATCGCCTTCGGGCGTCTCGACGCGGTAGCCATCGGTATCCCAAGGAAAGTCAGCTTCGGCTGCAAGACCCTCTTCGATCAGGAGTTTTGCTGCGGCGAGGTAAATCTCAGGTTTATAGATGCTTTTTGCTGTTTCATCGTACCAAGCATCGGATTTGCTTTCAGGTATTTGGCCCCAACGGCGCATTTGGGTCAGGTACCAAACCGCGTCAGAATAGTAGGGGTAGGTCGCGAAGTAGCGGAAGAAAACGTTGAAGTCAGGGACTTCGCGCACGTCGCCTTTTTCGTACTCAAATGTGCCCGTCATAGAGGCGGCGATCACGTCGTAATCAGCGCCGACATAATCAGAACGCGACAGGATTTCCACGGCTTCTGGACGGTTGGCGTTGTCGTTCGCGTCAAGCCACATTGCGGCGCGGATCAGGGCTTTGGTCATTGCTAGGGTTGTGTTTGGGTTTTCGTCTGCGAACTCAGCCGTGATACCAAAGACTTTCTCTGGGTTGTTTTTCCAGATTTCATAGTCGGTCACAACAGGGACGCCGATGCCTTTAAAGACCGCCGCTTGGTTCCAAGGTTCGCCCACGCAATATCCATGGATTGTACCCGCTTCGAGGGTCGCGGGCATCTGTGGCGGGGGGTGACGGAGAGTAGAACATCGGCCGCAATTTGGCCGGAAACGTCGTTTGGTGAGTAATATCCCGGCTCAATCCCACCCGCCGCCAGCCAGTAGCGCAACTCATAGTTATGAGTAGACACAGGAAAAACCATGCCCATTTTGAAAGGCTCGCCAGCGTTCGTGAACTCATCCACGACGGGCTTTAATGAAGAGGCAGAAATGGGGTGAACGGGCTTGCCGGCCTCATCCATTGGCACGTGCGGCAACATCCGTTCCCAGATATCGTTGGAAACGGTGATGCCGTTACCGTTCAAATCCATCGAGAAAGGTGTGATAATATGGGCTTTTGTGCCATATCCAATTGTTGCAGCAATGGGTTGACCCGCAAGCATATGAGCGCCGTCGAGTTGGCCATCGATCACGCGATCAAGTAGAACTTTCCAGTTTGCTTGCGGTTCCAGCGTGACATAGAGGCCTTCGTCTTCAAAATATCCAAGCTCATAGGCCACAGCCAACGGGGCCATGTCCGTGAGTTTGATGAAGCCGATTGTGAGCTCGTCTTTTTCGAGGTCCAGCATTTCAGCCCACGAGGGGGATGAGAGAGCAAAACTCGTCGCCACGGCCATGCTAAGTGCATATTTCATCGAATAATTCCTTATATTTTACGCCCCCAATGGATCGTTGAAGAAAGGGGCAAGAACGAAAAAAGCCGCACGATTCAAGAGACACGGGAGGACATGTCAGAAGAATCGAGCGGCTTTGCTCATGTCGTCCATCGCTGGACGGTATTGACTAAGCGGCGTTGCTCAGCGTTGGATTATTTATACGGGGGGTGCTGCGGTGCGGCGAGGCTTTGTGGCTGAATTTTCCGTCAAATTCTGCGACTGCATAATAAATGGGCGCAATTAGGCGGTGAGGTCGAAAATTTCGCCATCAAAGAATGCATCTGGCCCCAGAATCATCTCTCCACGGGTTGAGGCAACGAGCGTTGGAGCAGCAAGGGAGCCCTCCAGTTTTTCAGAGGCTGCGGGCATGTCCACCCCCAGGCCTTCAAGGTTGTGGCGGTATAAATCTGTGCGAAAACAGTTGCGCGCAACCGAACGAGCATGAACGGGGTCAAGACTGTACCGCTTTGCTAATCGCGTCGCGATCCATGCGGCTTGGCTGCGCCACGGGAAATTTGCGGCGGTTCCGTGGAACTGTTGGAACTGTGGAACGTATTGGGGTTGAGCGTTGCGCGTCGGGGCAATTTTTCCCGTCAATGCGCGGTCAATCAGGTGTTCGGGGAGGTCTAGGTATTCTGCGCGTGCGAGGAGGTCGGCGGCGACCATACGGTTGGACGGGTCTTCGAGCCAGCAGGCGGCTTGATAGGTAGCGCGCATCAGGGATTTGGTTTCTTCGGGGTGGTTTTGTGTCCAGTCGTGGCGGGTTGCGAGGACTTTTTCGGGGGCGAAGTTCCAGATGGCGGAGCCGGGGAGGATGAGTTCTGCAACACCTTGCTCTACCGCGAGGGACCCCCATGGTTCGCCCACACAAAAGGCGTCGATTTCGTCGTTGGCGATAGCGTCGGGCATGCGGGGGGGCGGGACGACTTTGATGTCGAGGGCGCTCTCTGGAAGGCCGAGGGCGCTAAGCCAATGATGCAAGAGCTCGACATGCATAGCGAAGGGAAAAGGGATGCCCACCCGCAAGGTTTTTCCCGCGGATTTGATCAGGTGAAGGCCCGTTTCGCGCGGGGTTTGGAAAGTCCCAGTCCAGCCATTGCCGCGCATCTTTTGCGCCAGTTTCGGCGCAACCCCGATGTTATTGCCATTGACCGAAAGAACCATCAAAACATCAAGCTTTACTGGGAGATTTCCCAGATTTAGGGAGGTGGCGATGGGCGTGGGCGAGAGCATTTGTGCCGCATCAACTTGGCCGAGGGCGAGACCGTCGCGTAGGGAGGACCAGCTGGGATGCTTCACCAGATTGAGCTTGAGGGAATTGGCGCGGGCGAAGCCGAGTTCGTGGGCGACGATGAGGGGGGCGGAGTCAACGAGGGGGACGAAGGCGCAGGAGAGGGGGGTCATTTGAGCAGCTCGCTGGCGGTGACGAGGGCGTGGGCGATGTCGGCGGTTTTGCGGCCTTGGTTCATCGCGGTTTTGCGCAGGAGGGCGTAGGCTTCTTCTTCGGAAATGCCCTTGGCGGCGATCAGGAGTCCCTTGGCGCGGTCGATGGTTTTGCGTTCGGCCAGCGCGGCCTTGGCGGCATCGCGTTCGTTGCGGATTTGGGAGACCATATTGAAGCGGGCGATGGCGGCGTCGAGGATGGGTTTGATGCGATTTTTTGTAAGCCCGTCAACGACATAGGCGGAAAGGCCCGCGTCGATTGCGGCTTTGGTTAGCTCGGGGTCGGAGCGGTCTACGAACATGGCGACGGGGCGTTTGTTGGCCCCTGAGGAGAGGGAGAGGCTTTCGAGGGTGTCGCGGCTGGGATTGGCGATGTCAACGAGGACGACGTGGGGGTCTAGCTCGCTAAGGCGTTGATTTAGCGAAGTTTCATTGCCTAGGACGGTGATGGTGAAATCGCCCGCATCGCAGAGTCCGTCGACGATCATGCGGGCACGCTCGGGATCGGATTCTAGGATGGTTATGCGCAATTTTTGGGCCATATCATGGTGTAGACGCGGCGCGCACGGAGGGACAGATGGGGCGAGATATGGGCGCGGGGGATTGCGGGCTTGTGGGCGAAAATCGGGCAAAAAGGGGCTTGTTGCATGATTTTTGGGCGCCATCTTAACGCGGTGTGGCAACGGCAAAAGGCGGGGCGTTATCCGCATATGTTTTACATATGATTTCCATAGGGGCGGGATGTGCGGCCGCAGGTTTGCGCGGGCGTTAACGATTTGGTGGGAGGATGGGGCCATATTTTACACAGAATGGAGGCCGCGATGGTCACGCCACACAACAAAAATACTCGGGATAGGATTGAGCCTGCGTCGGATCGACGGGCGACGAAGGAACAGCATCGGCATGTGCGGATGGCGAAGAATACGCTGGCGCGGGTGAGTACGGCGGTGCGGGCGGCGGAACTGCGGACGGAATTTATCCCTGAGGATTGGGAGGAGATTTCAGAGGCGTTTGGCTTCACGCCGCGCAATACGCGGGTGACGCTTTTGCTGGAGGAGCCTGTGCTGAAATATTACCGCGCGTATGGGGCGGGGTATCAGAAGGTGATGAATGATGTACTGGCGCTGTTTGCGGAGTTGCGGCTGAGCAAGGTGATCGAGGCGCGGGAAGATCGGGATGAGGAGGGGCGGGCGGTTTGAGGGGGCGAGGCAAGAGGCCGGTTCACGATTCACAAGTTGGTTGTTACTTTCTGCTTGATCGGTAGAGTGCGCTCAAATTAGGGAAAACGAAATGAAATCGCAGCTTCTAACTTCACCACAGCCAACGACTAAACGAATTGCGGACTTGAATGGACCCGATTTTTACCCGACTCCGTCGTGGGCAACCCATGTTCTCCTAGATAGTGAGAAATTCAGTGGTAACGTCTGGGAATGTGCCTGCGGAGATGGCGAAATGTCTGATGCCATTGCATCGCATGGGTACAACGTAGAAAGCTCGGACTTATTTGATCGAGGCTATGGCGACGCTGGGGTAGATTTTCTGAAATCTGATAAAACGGCCGATAATATAATTACTAACCCCCCATTCCATAGCGCGGAAGAATTTGTTGCTGCGGCTAGAGAAAAAGCAACAAAAAAGTATGCTTTTTTGTTGCGGTTGGCCTTCCTTGAAAGTGCAAATAGACAGAAAACAATCTTTTTGGATAACCCGCCCAGCAAAATTTGGGTTTTTAGCGAGCGTATCACTTTTTATCCACGAGGAGCTGTCAGGAAAGGGAGCGGGACCACCGCGTATGCTTGGTTTGTTTGGGACCAAGAGAACGATGGTCCAACAGAATTGAGCTGGCTGCCAACAGGTTACAAGTCAGGCTCTAAATCTAAACCGAGCTCCGGCCTTCTTCTGTAATTGTCCAGCTTTCACCGTCTTCATTGTAGATTGCTAGGCCTTGGTTTTGTAAACCCAGAGTGTCATTCCGGTGTGACACAAGGTTTCTCACTTTTTGCGAAAAGTATGTGTCAGAACGTCCGTCGAGTATTTCAGCATCTTGGTCGACGGGATTCATTGAATCTGTTAAGCGGCTAATAAGTTGAGTGGTCGTTAGTGTTCCGGTATTTGATCTCGCAAGTTCAGCAACTGCTGCAAGTCTAATTTGTTTTTCTGTAATAGGCATAATAATTTCTCTAATGAAATATTTTTTGTGCACTCAAGAGGTAGTGCATTGTAAATATAAATCAATATCTTATTAAACTCTAGCGGAGTGCGCACGCAGGTTTGCAAGCAAACCCACTGCCGCGCACCCGTTCGGAATTGCGGAGCAATTACCGAACGAACTTCTTATGTTTCATCCGTGTAGGCTCCAAAGCATTCGCGCCGAGACGACGTTTTTTGTCTTCCTCATAGTCCTCAAAGTTGCCTTCGAACCATTCCACGTGGGCGTCGCCTTCGAATGCTAGAATATGCGTACAGATGCGGTCGAGGAAGAAGCGGTCGTGGGAGATGACGACGGCGCAGCCTGCGAAATCGACGAGGGCGTCCTCAAGCGCGCGGAGGGTTTCGACGTCGAGGTCGTTGGTTGGCTCATCGAGGAGGAGGACGTTGCCGCCTTCTTTTAGGAGGCGCGCCATGTGGACGCGGTTGCGTTCGCCGCCCGACAACATGCCGAGTTTTTTCTGTTGATCGCCGCCTTTGAAGTTGAAGGAGGAGCAGTAGGCGCGGGCGTTAACTTCGGCGTCACCGAGTTTGATGATTTCGCCGCCGTCGCCGATGGCCTCAAACACGGTGGCGTTTGAATCAAGGTCGTCGCGGTTTTGGTCGACGTAGGAGAGTTTGACGGTATCGCCGAATTCGACGGTGCCCTCGTCGGGGGTTTCTTGGCCCGTGAACATGCGGAACAGGGTGGTTTTACCCGCGCCGTTGGGGCCGATCACGCCGACGATACCACCGGGGGGCAGGGCGAAGGTGAGGTCTTCAACGAGGAGTTTGTCGCCCATGGCCTTTTTGAGGCCTTCGACTTCGATCACTTTGGTGCCAAGGCGGGGGCCGTTGGGGATGATGATCTGGGCTTTGCCGACTTTTTCACGCTCGGATTGGTTGGCGAGATCATTGTAGGAATTGATCCGCGCTTTGGATTTGGCTTGGCGGGCTTTTGGCGATTGACGCATCCATTCGAGTTCGCGTTCGAGGGTTTGTTGCTTGGATTTGTCTTCTTTGGCTTCTTTCTCAAGACGTTTGGCTTTTTGCTCAAGCCATGCGGAGTAGTTGCCCTCGTAGGGGATGCCTGCGCCGCGGTCGAGTTCCAAGATCCAACCCGTGATGTCGTCGAGGAAATAACGGTCGTGGGTGACGCAGAGGATGGTGCCTTTGTAGTCGATCAGGTGTTGTTGGAGCCATGCGATGGTTTCGGCGTCGAGGTGGTTGGTTGGCTCATCGAGAAGCAGCATATCGGGGGCTTCGAGGAGGAGTTTGCACAGGGCGACGCGGCGTTTTTCACCACCAGAGAGGGTAGAGACGTCGGCGTCATCGGGGGGGCAGCGCAGGGCTTCCATGGAGACGTCGATTTGGGCGTCGAGATCCCAGAGGTTTTGGCTGTCGATTTCATCCTGAAGGGCGGCCATTTCGTCGGCGGTTTCTTCGGAGTAGTTCATCGCGAGTTCGTTGTAGCGATCAAGGATGGCTTTTTTCTCGGCCACACCGAGCATCACGTTGCCGCGTACATCGAGGGTTTCGTCAAGAGTTGGTTCTTGGGGGAGGTAGCCGACGCGGGCGCCTTCGGCGAGCCATGCTTCGCCAACGAAATCCTTGTCCATGCCCGCCATGATGCGCATGAGGGTCGATTTACCCGAACCGTTGGAGCCAACGACACCGATTTTGACACCGGGAAGGAAGTTTAGACGGATGTTTTCAAAACACTTTTTACCACCGGGGTAGGTTTTGGAGACTCCATCCATGAAGTAGACATATTGATAAGCGGCCATGAGGGTTCTCCGTAGTGAAAAAGGGTTGGCTTTTCGTATAGTTTGTGGGGGTTGAGGGCAAGGGGGCAAGGGGGCAAAGGGTTTGCGGGGCGTGGGAGAAAAAAGTTTGATCAGCTGCGGGTCGGGGAGTGGGGTCGCGGTGTGGCGGCCTATTGCTGCCAATGGGCGCGTATTAAAGGAAAATTATTACGTCCGTTTTTAAAATTATATCCGTAGCTGCACTCGTTTCAATGAGTGTAACCGGTGCCTTTGTTCAAAAAATCGTTTTGAAGGAGTTGTCTCCGTTGCGGGGTGGAATATTTGGAAAGTTCTCGAAGCTAAAACCTGTTTTATGGAACGCAAGGATGACTTGAATAACGTTGTGCAAATGGGGCGGACGACTGACAATTTATTTGACTATGTCGGGGTGTTCACCCAAACAGAAATTGGTCTTAAAAACGGCGAAATTCAAGAGATTCAAATCGTCGTCGGCGACCATTCTTATAAAAGTAAATCCAAAAGCGTTCGTGGGAAATTAAGCAACGGTTACATGGGGCGCTATTTCTTGTATGACAACGAACAACTCGCAGAAGATATTGCACAACAATATGTTATGTCTGTTTTTTCGGGAACGTCTTACGCGCTAGAGATCAATCTGGATGGGACGATGAGGGGCATGGAAGCCGCACGTAAGTGCATGGCGAGCTTCTAGAATCCGCGCGTTTGAGAAAATGGTGGCCCTTCTGTATGTGGGGCCATTTTTATGTCGGAGGGGCGGTGCCCCGCGCCACTATTTGCTCTACTATCTGGCGAGCATTCCCTTTTGGCTCTAGACTTCAACCACTGATACCCACTACGAATTTCTCTGACCCAGCATTGTTTTGGGGTGCATTCTTAAAAAGGAATAAAAAATGATCTCATTGAAAAATCTCGCAATGGCCGCGGCGGTGACATTGACTGCGACACAAGCTTATGCCGCGGATGAATTCGCCTTTTATGAAACGGTCGAGGGGTGGAATATCTTTGAAGATATCGAAAAACTCTCCTGCTTTATTGAAAAAGCGGATTCAGACGGAAATGTGGTCCAAATGGGCCTAACTGAGGACCGCGCAGTTGGATACCTCGGCGTTTTCACCACCCAAGAAACCCACATCGTAGCGGGCGAAACAAGTGAGATTGGCATCTTGATTGGTGACAATATTTACCTTGGTGAAAGCACGGGGATGCGCGGAAATATCACCGACGGATATTCGGGTGGATACATCCTTTCGGACGACCCGCAATTCGTGACAGACCTCATGCAGCAGTATGAAATGACTGTGTTTCCAGAGTCGGAATTTGCCTTTACGATCAATCTCGACGGCACGTTAAAAGCCATCGAAGCGGCGAAAACCTGTAACGCCAGCCTGTAATAAATCATGCCTTAGGGGGGTAATCCCCTCCTAAGGCTACTCAAGTAAAGGATATTTCCATGGGATATACCCCCGCCGAAAACCGCTATGAAAAGATGCAATACCGCCGCTGTGGAAAATCCGGACTAAAACTGCCAGCGCTGTCGCTTGGCCTGTGGCACAATTTTGGCGGCGACACGCCGCATGAGACCAAGCGCGCCATCCTGCAAACGGCGTTTGACAACGGTATCACCCACTTTGATTTGGCGAATAATTACGGCCCCCCTCCCGGCTCGGCAGAGACCGCGTTTGGCGAAATTATGCGCGAAGATTTCGCGGGATATCGCGACGAGATGATCATTTCGAGCAAGGCGGGGTATCTGATGTGGCCCGGCCCTTACGGCGAATTCGGCAGCCGCAAATATCTGGTGTCGTCCTGTGATCAGAGCCTCAAGCGGATGGGACTTGATTACGTCGATATCTTCTATTCACACCGTTTTGATCCCGAAACACCGCTCGAAGAAACTATGGGCGCACTGGATTATATCGTGCGGTCAGGGCGCGCGCTTTATGCAGGGATTTCGTCGTATAACTCGGAAAAAACCCGCGAAGCCGTGGCGATTTTGAACGATCTGGGTACGCCCTGTGTGATCCACCAACCCTCGTATAATATGTTCAATCGCTGGGTTGAGACCGATGGTTTGAAGGATACATTGCAGGAATTGGGCGTCGGATCGATCGCGTTTACGCCGCTGGCGCAGGGAATGTTAACCAAGAAATATATTGGCGGTATTCCAGAAGGCAGTCGCGCGACACAGGGCAAATCTCTTTTGCCAAGTCACTTGAATGAAAAGACTTTTGCGAGCATCAAATCGCTCAATGAAATGGCCGAAGGTCGTGGGCAAACGCTGGCGCAAATGGCGATTGCATGGGTTCTGCGCGGGGGCGGCATCACGACGGCGCTCATCGGCGCGAGCAAGCCGAGCCAAGTGATTGATTGCGTCGGGGCGGTTGAAAATCTCGACTTTACCGATGCGGAATTGGTGGAAATCGACCGTCTTTCGGGCGAAGCCAATATCAACCTTTGGGCCAAGTCGTCATCGACCGATTAGGCGCTATTTGAGATGTGTTCACATCGGTCGCAAGGCAGCTTGCGGCCGTTTTTTGTTTGAGTTTCGGTGGTTTAAGGGTAGAGACTCCTATGCGGTATGACATTCCCTCTGCGCGCGCTGGTGCAAAAATCGGATTGCTGGGAGGGTCGTTTGATCCGCCCCACGCGGGGCATGTGCATATTTCACGCGCGGCGTTAAAGCGGTTTGGACTGGATGAAGTTTGGTGGTTGGTGTCGCCGGGAAATCCGTTGAAATCCACCGGACCCGCCCCGATTTCGCGGCGGATGGCGGCGGCAAATGCGATGATTACGCACCCGCGGATCAAGGTGACGGATTTTGAGGCCCAAGCGGGCACTCGCTATACTGCGGCGACGCTGAAGGTGTTGTTCGCGGAATATCCTAAGGTGAATTTTACATGGCTTATGGGGGCGGATAACCTCGCGGAATTCCACCTTTGGGGGCAATGGGACTGGATCATGAAAAACGTACGCGTGGGGGTTTTGGCGCGTCCGAGAGATCGGTTGCGGGCCCTGTGCAGCCCGACTGCGCGACGGTTTCGCACCGCGCGTTTGCCGGAAAGCGAGAGGATGTTGCTTGCGAAGGCGCAGCCCCCTGCGTGGTGTTATGTGAATTTGCCGATGGTGGATATTTCGTCGACGCAACTGCGCGCCAACGGTGGTTGGAAACGCTAGCGCGCCATTGGCGATTACTGTATTCAAGCGCTTGTTTCACCGCCAATCTGAGGGTTATATGATTTTATGAGTCAGCATTTTTCAAGACGATTTATCCTCGCCGGATTGATGAGCGGCAGCGCGGTCCTTGCACAGGCCGGCGCGCCAGAAACGTCGCTATTTCCACCTGTAAAACCCAAAAATTTCGCGAAATCCGTCGCTAACCCGACCGAGCGGATTGTTGCTGGCGCGGGTTTTAGCGGCGACGTCGGATTTGTGGTGGCGGATGCGACGACGGGCGAGATTTTAGAAAGCCGCAACGCAGGTTTGGCGATGCCGCCTGCTTCGGTGGCGAAGGCGATCACGGCGCTTTATGCGCTGCAGGCGCTGGGTTTGGGGTATGAATTTAGCACACGATTGGTGGCCACGGGACCGATTTCCAACGGCATTTTGAACGGCGATTTGGTGCTTTTGGGGGGTGGCGACCCGACCTTGAACACGGATGCCTTGGCGGTGCTAGCGCAGGGGTTGAAAAACGCAGGGGTTCGAGAGGTGACAGGGGGTTTTCTCGTGCATTCGGCGGTCCTGCCCTATGTGCGCTCGATTGATAAAGAGCAGCCCGATCACCTTGGGTATAACCCCGCGGTTTCGGGGCTGAATCTGAATTTCAACCGCGTGCATTTTGAGTGGAAACGGGCCAATTCGGGCTATTCCGTCGCGATGGACGCCCGTAGCGACAAATACCGTCCCGAGGTTCATATGGCCAAAATGGTGGTCAAAAAACGCGCGACACCGATTTATACCTATGCGGACGGTAAAGACAGTGAGCAATGGACGGTGGCGAGTGGCGCGCTTGGGGACGGGGGGAGCCGTTGGCTTCCAGTGCGCAAACCCGAGCTGTATGCGGCGGATGTTTTTAGTACGATGGCGCGTTCGCAAGGTATCAAGTTGAGTAAGGAGCGCGCGACTGCCAGCATACCCAAAGGGACCGTGATCGCACAGGTGCAAAGCGGCGAATTGGGCACCATCGTGCGCGATATGTTGAAATATTCAACCAACCTCACGGCGGAAGTCATTGGCCTTTCGGCGACCCGCGGGCGCGGAATCGATCCGCGCAACCTTGCGACCTCCGGCGCGAAAATGTCGAGCTGGGCGGGGCAGGTTTTGGGGATGAAAACGGCGAAATTTGTCGACCACTCAGGCTTGAGCGGCGATTCAAGAGTTCCCGCGAGCGAGATGGTCTCGGCCCTTGTTGCGGCCAAACCCAATGGCGCATTGCACGGATTGATGAAAAATATCGTCCTGAAGAGTCCCGACGGAAAAGCGCTGAGTAGTGCCCCAGCGACTGTGCGCGCTAAAACCGGAACCCTTAACTTTGTCAGTGCTTTAGCAGGATATATCACCCTGCCTAATGGACGGGTTTTAGCCTTTGCGATTTTCACAGCAGACCTTAAAAAGCGGACCCAGATCGACAAAAGCGAACGTGAACGGCCCGCTGGAGGCCGCGCATGGGCGCAGAACTCCCGTAAAATGCAACAGGAATTACTGCAGGGTTGGGCGCGAACCTACGCCAGTTAAAGCGTGGTGTGGCGCGCGCGGCTTCCGCGCTCAATGGCGGCAGCATGCAGGCGATCAAGATCAAGCTCGTAGCGCATTTCTTCTAGAATGCGCAGTTCTTGATCGGTGAGTTTTCCGTCCGAGGCAGCAACATCGCAAGCGAGCGCATAAGCGGTTTCAAACAGTTTTTCGTCCAAGCTTTCGCGGATCAAACCAAACAGCGCGTCGAGGCCGTCTTCTTCGGTAAAGAGGTCAAGCACGGTTTTAGAGATGCCCGCCATACGGTCTTGGTCAAAATCCGCAAAAACGGGCAGGTGATTCACAATCCGTTGGATGGTTACAAGTTCGGATGTGCGGATGTTTTCATCGCTTGCAGAAACAGCAATCATCATTGCGACAAGGGCGTCCTGATGACTCCAAGAGTGGGTAAAATCGTTCATGTGAGATCTCCGATCTACGTGTTTTCGTGTGTAGAATATTGACGCGGCAGGTGGGGCGCAATAGGAGACAGGGTGGATGAGGCATTGGGCCTCATATTAACGAGACGAGTGTTGAAATGTCTGATCTGCGCGAAACTGCGATGAGTTCGAAAGCCTGGCCCTTTGAAGAAGCGCGTCGGGTTTTGAAACGCTATTCCAAGCAGCCGCCCGAGAAGGGATATGTGTTGTTCCAAACCGGCTATGGCCCGTCGGGATTGCCGCATATCGGGACCTTTGGCGAGGTTGCGCGCACAACAATGGTGCGCCGTGCGTTTGAACAGATCAGTGATATTCCAACCAAACTTTTGTGTTTCTCGGACGATATGGACGGCTTTCGCAAGGTGCCGACCAATGTTCCGATGCAGGAAGAATTGAAGCAAGACTTGAATTTGCCGCTGACAAAAGTGCGCGATCCGTTTGGCACGCACGCCGGTTTTGCCCAGCATAATAACGCCCGCCTGTGTGATTTCCTTGATAGCTTCGGGTTTGAGTATGAGTTTGCCAGCTCGACCGAGTATTATACTTCGGGTCGGTTTGATGAAGCTCTGCTTCAGGCCTGCCGGGTCTATGACAAGATCATGGCGATCATGTTGCCAACCCTTGGTGCGGACCGTCAGGCGACCTATTCGCCGTTCTTGCCGATCTCGCCGTTGACGGGGCATGTTTTGCAAGTTCCGATGGTGGAAGTGAACGCCGAGAAGGGCACTGTGACCTATGATGAGCCCACTGGCGAGCGCATTGAATTGGCGGTAACTGGCGGCAATGTGAAGATGCAATGGAAGCCCGATTGGGCGATGCGTTGGGCGGCCCTTGGCGTTGATTATGAGATGTCGGGCAAAGATTTGATTGATTCGGTGACGCAGGCGACGAAAATTTGCCGCGCGTTGGGGGCACAACCGCCCGAATGTTTGACCTATGAGTTGTTTAATGACGAGTTGGGCCAGAAGATTTCCAAGTCCAAAGGCAATGGGTTGTCTATGGAAGAGTGGCTGAAATATGCGGCACCGGAATCGTTGCAATACTTCATGTATTTGAAGCCGAAATCGGCCAAACGGTTGCATTTTGATGTGATCCCTAAGGCGGTAGATGAATACCACCAGCAGTTGCGGGCCTACGGCGATCAGGACGAAAAAGCGCGCCTGTCGAACCCCGTTTACCACATGCATGGGCATAATGTTCCAGCGTCGGATATGTTGGTTCCGTTTGCGATGTTGCTCAATTTGGCGTCGGTTTCGGCGGCCGAAGACAAGGCACAAATGTGGGGCTTTATTCAGCGCTATGCGCCAGATGCTACTCCTGAAAACAACCCCGCGATGGATGCTGCTGCCGGATTTGCGGTGCGGTATTACAACGACTTTGTGAAACCAGCCAAGACCTATCGTTTGGCCGAGGGCACGGAAATTGCGGCGTTTGCGGATCTTGCGGCGCGGTTGAAGACCTGGGAGGGCGGCGCAGATGCGGATGCGCTTCAGACTTTGGTGTTTTCGGTGGGCAAAGAGCACGGGTTTGAACAATTGCGTGACTGGTTCAAGGCGCTTTACGAAGTGTTGCTGGGCGCGAGCCAAGGGCCACGGTTTGGCGGCTTTATTGCCCTGTTCGGTTTGGACGAAAGCATCACGCTGATTGAGGACGGCTTGGCGGGGAAACTCGCCACGTAACGAAATCGTGACTTGGCGCGAGGTCTGTAAAGGCGCATCCTCTGGGTGTGTCTTTACAGGTGAAATCATGCGTTTTCTAAAGATATTGGCGATTGTCGCTGTTATGAACCCTCTTGTGGCGCAGGCCCAAGTTGGGGATCAAGCGCGTGCTTATGGTGCCTTGGAACGCACCGTTTTGGGGCAGATGGAAGCGTTTCGCGACGGCGACCTGACGGCTGCATTCGAGTTTGCATCGGATGATATTCAGCGTTATTTTGGCAGTCCAGAAGTGTTTGGCATGATGGTTGCGCGCGGGTTTTCCATGGTTGTGGACCCCGAGGATGTGACGTTCCTTGATAACCGGCCCGAAGGCCGATCCGTTTGGCAGAAGGTGCTCGTGAAGTCCAAGTCGGGCGAAAGTTTTGTGCTGGACTACGAATTGGTGCCAGACAGCGAAGGCTGGAAAATTAACGCTGTGTTACCTGTTCCAGCCTCCGGATTATCTGCCTAGGCTTCCCACATATTAACGATAGATTTCATCCTCACTTGGGAAGGCACGGGATTTGACATCTGTGGCATATTCCTCGACTGCTTTTTCAATCATTTCGCCCAAATTGCCGTAAACCTTGACAAACTTTGGGGTCCAAGGCGAGAGACCGAGCATGTCTTCGAGCACGAGGATTTGCCCGTCACATTCCGCAGATGCGCCAATTCCGATGGTGGGAATGGGGATTTGCTTGGTGATTTTGGCCGCCAAAGGCTCGACCATCCCCTCAAGCACAACCGCGAAGGCGCCCGCGTCGGAAACGGCTTGGGCGTCGGCCTCGTGGGCGGCCCATGTGTCCTCATCGCGGCCTTGGGTTTTGAAGCCGCCCATGACGTGGCTGGATTGGGGAGTGAGGCCGATGTGGGCCATCACGGGAATGCCGCGTTCGGTGAGGAAGCGGATGGTTTCGGCCATGCGCGCTCCGCCCTCAAGCTTGACCGCGCCGCACTGTGTTTCTTTCATAATTTTGGCAGCATTTCGAAAGGCCACACTTGGGCTTTCCTCGTAGGAGCCAAAGGGCATATCAACCACCACGAGCGCTTTCTGCGTGCCTTTTACCACGGCGCGACCGTGCATAATCATCAGGTCAAGCGGCACGCCGACCGTACTTTCCATTCCGTGCATCACCATCCCCAAACTGTCGCCAACAAGGATGAAATCGGCGTGTTTGTCGACGATGGCCGCCGTGTGGGCGTGGTAGGATGTGAGGGAGACAATCGGGTCGCCGCCTTTGCGCGCGGCGATTTGGGGGACAGTTGTACGACGGGTCTTGACTTGTTTAGACATGGCTACCTCGGGGTTGCAACACGTTGATCAATAAGGAGAATGTCACCAAATTGGACGGAAATCATGATGGCGGTTGGATCTGTGATAGGCCCGCTAATTGGGGCAAGAGTTTCATCATCGACGATATCGAGCCCCTCAAGCGTGCCTCGCAGCTGGGTTGCGATTGTGGCACGGATGCTCTTGGCGAGGTCCGAAACCGTGGTTCCAGACTGCACCGCTTTTTCGGTCACATCAAGCGCTTGGGACAGAATGACGGCGGCGGCGCGGTCAGCAGGCGTTAGGCGGGTGTTGCGCGATGACATGGCCAGACCGTCTGCCTCGCGGATTGTGGGGACGGGCAGGATTTTGATCGGTATGTGCAAGTCGCGCACCATTTTGCGGATGACTTGCAGTTGTTGGTAATCCTTCTCGCCAAAGGCGGCAACATCGGGACCGACGATGTTGAAAAGCTTAGTAACGACGGTGGCGACGCCGCGATAATGCCCCGGACGCACAAGGCCGTGCAGCATATTGGCAAGTACTGTGGTCTCGACGATGGTTTCGGCCCCTTCTGGGTAAATATCGTCAACCTGCGGCATGAACACTGCCGCGACGCCCGCTGCCTTGAGAAGGGCGAGATCGGCGTCTTCGGTGCGGGGATATTTGGCAAGATCGGCGGCGTCGCCGAATTGGGTTGGATTGACGAAAATTGTTGCAATCACGTTGTCCGCGTGGCGGGCAACAGCCTTGACGAGGGCGATATGTCCTGCGTGCAGCGCGCCCATGGTGGGAACGAGACCGACGGTTTTTCCCTCCGCGCGCAGAGACGCCACATACGCGCGGATTTTCGGGATTGATCGACAAATTTCCATTGGTGCCCCCGTTTCTCTTGGTTGGCGGAACCATAGCTTTCACGCTGCAACGCGGCAAGTCGCTTGCGCTGAAAACACGAATATTCCCCCGCGCGGCCACAATTTGCCCAAGTTGGGAGGGCATTTGTGGAGGGTGTTTTACCGGAGTCCGTCATGCAGCGCGCCTTTCTAGTTGTTTTTGCCTTTATTGCCCTTTCGATGACGTTTGGGTTTGATTTTTTCCAACGCCAGCAGATTGCGAAGGCGACAGGGGAAACCTATGGGGTGTCGGAGTACTTCGCCTCTGCGAAGGCGCGGTATGCAGCGTTCAAAAATGACCCGATAACCTATGATATTGATGACTACGCCCCCAATCCCGCGGATTGGGAAAAACGCGTGTGGACAGTAGGCGATGGCGACCTGTTCTTTGGTCCGCAAAAGCCCCTGACGGCGGATCAACTTGCGCAGTTAGAGGCGGTAAAAGAGGTAGACAATAATCCGTTTGTGAAGCTTATGCAGGCGGATCTTGAGCGCGGATTAAAAAAAGGCACTTGGGTTTATGAGAAGGGTGACTCGATGATCGCGCTTGAGTTGCGGTTCATTCCCGCGCGCCTTCAGACCATGGTTGGCGGCGAACAGTTGAATATGATGCAGGACATGATGCAGATGACTGAAATCAAGAGCGATTTTGCCCGTGTGGGGGGCGTGTTGTTTCAGGAAACCACGCGGACGCATGAGGCCTTTAGCCGAGAATTAACGGGACATATTGGCCGGCAGATTGATATTGTTTTGCGGGTAATTGGGCCGAGTTCCGATATTTTAACCTTGATGGCGGACATCAATTTTGACGGGTTGAACGGGATGGTAGAAACCCCCATCGAGGGCGTTGGCAATATGCAAGAGATTGCGTTTTTGGCGATGGACAAGGAGCAGGAAGCGGCAGAAAATCCGAGTGTTTACGCCGCAATGGCCCTGAAAATTCAGGCGATGCTTGCCGCGCGAGTCGTCGAGCAAGTCGAAACGGAGCAGGACGTGGTCGCGCCCACTACCGAGAAGCCAAAAGTACGCCGTTTGGGGTCAGGAAGCTGCAGCGGGAGCTCCTTTAAGCGGTGTGTTGCCCGCACAAATTGAGCCGTTTTGAGTGGAAAAGTAACCTGAAGCCGACCTTTCAGAAACGGGGGTCGGTTTTTGCATTTATTGCGTCGGAAGAAGGGCGTAAAATCCGCAAGGATAGGCCAATGTGGCGGTCAAAGGAGTGCGCGTTATGAAAACCCATGTAAAAGCTTTGGTTGTTGGCGGCGGAGTCGTTGGAACCTCGATTGCCTATCATTTGGCGCGCGCCGGATGGGACGACGTGATGTTGCTCGAACGCGACGAATTGACCAGTGGGTCGACGTGGCATGCGGCGGGGCTTTTGCCGTATTTCAACATGTCGTTTGCCACGACCCATATCCATGATTACTCGATCAAGTTCTATAAAACACTGGAGGAAGAGACCGGATTAAACGCCGGATTTTCCGTTGTGGGGAACTTGCGCATGGCACAGTCAAAGGCGCGTATGGATGAGTATATGCTCTATGCATCGACGGCGGAAACCTGTGGTGTGCCCTATGAATGGATGACGCCTGCGCAGGTTAAAAATCGCTGGCCATTGGTGCGGACCGACGACCTTGAGGGGGCGATTTTTCACCCGACGGACGGTTATATTAACCCCGCTGATGTGACCATGGCGATGGCCAAGGGCGCACGGCAGCGGGGCGTTTCGATTGAGCGTCGTTGGCAGGTCGACGGGTATCGTTGGACCGGGTCCGAGTGGATCGTGACCTGTACGAAAATGGTTGAGCGGGGCGGAAATTTGGTGCCCTCAGAGGAACAGATTGAAATTACCACCGAGCATGTTGTGACGGCGACGGGGAACCATGCGCAGCGCACCGCGCGTCTGTTGGGGATAAAAATTCCGGCGATTCCGGTGGAGCATCAATTCATTGTGACCGAGCCCGATGCGGCGCTTGTGGAATACCGTAAAACCCACGGCGAGCATCCTGTTTTGCGCGATGCGGATGCCAAATGGTATGTGCGCGAGGAGCGGGGCGGCTGGATTTTGGGGCCCTATGAAGAGGGGGCTCCGGCGCGGTTTGAATATGGCGTTCCGGACAGTTTCCGCGCTGATCTGTTCCCGCTGGATTTGGAACGGATTGAGGAAGAATACCTGAGCATGATCCACCGCATTCCGTCCTCGGAAACGGTGGGGTTGAAGGATGATTTCAACGGGCCGATTTGTTATACACCCGACGGAAATCCGTTGATTGGGCCCGCGCCAGGACTGCGCAATATGTGGCTGGCGGAAGGGTTCAGTTTTGGCATTACGGCGGCTGGCGGGGCGGGTAAATACCTCGCGGACTTGATGGTGAAGGGCGAGGCCGAGATCGATATGGCGAGCCTTGATCCCAAACGATTTGGCAATTGGATGACGACCGAATATGCGGCGCGTAGGAACGAAGAGGCCTATGACCATGTTTATGTGTTGCACCATCCCGATGAGGAGCGCCCAGCAGCGCGGCCCTTGCGGACCAGTCCCGCCTATGATCGGCAAAAGGCGGCGGGTGCGCAATTCGGACATGTGAATGGATGGGAGCGGCCAAACTACTTTGCGCCGCTTGGATTTAACGATCACGACGCGCGCAGTTTCCGGCGTGGGGGCTGGTGGCAATATGCGGTTGATGAGGCCAAGGCCATGCGCGAAGGCGTTGGAATGATTGACGCTTCTGCCTTTACCAAACACGTGGTGAAGGGCGCGGGGGCGACGGCGTTTCTGGATTGGTTTACCTGTAATAAGTTGCCACGGGTTGGACGGATCAACCTGACTTATGCGCTGACCAGCCATGGCACTGTGCGGACGGAATATACCATCGTGCGGGAGGCCGAGGATGTATATCACCTGATTTCGGCGGGGGCGTGGACCTCCTATGACAGCGATTATTTGCGCAAAGCTGTGCAAGATAAGGAAGCCGAGTTTGGCCGCATTGAGGTTCAAAACACGACCACGCAGACGGGGGTTTTTGCCCTTGCGGGGCCGCGTTCGCGGGACTTGCTCAAGAAGCTGGTGAATGACGCCGACCCTGAGGCGTTCTTTATAAACAAGAACTTCCCGTGGCTTTCGGCCAAGCCGATTGAACTCAAAATGTGCCCTGTGATGGCGATCCGTGTGGCCTATACGGGCGAACTTGGGTGGGAGTTGCATCACCCGATTGAGATGCAGAATTACCTCTATGATTTGCTTATGGCGGCGGGCGAAGAATTTGGCCTCAAGCTGGTGGGCGCACGGGCGCAGAACTGGCTTCGGCAGGAGAAATCCTATCGCGCGTTCGGGACGGAATTGGGCCGTGATGCCACGCCGCAAGAAGCGGGGTTAGATCGGTTTATTGATCTGGAGAAGGATTTTTGCGGCAAGGATGCGATGCTCAAAACCGGTATTCGCAGCCAATGTGTGACGCTGTTGATTGAGGGACCCGACGACGCTGATCCGTGGGGGCGCGAAGTGCTCTATGCGGGGGATGTGCGGGTTGGGCGGCTGACGTCTGGTGGCTATTCGGTGGCCTTTGGGAAAAGCATCGGCATGGGGTATGTAAAACCCGAACATGCCGAGGTTGGCACCAAACTGAAGGTCAAAATGTTTGATCAATTGTGGGACGCCGAGATTGTCGAAGACAGCCCCTACGACCCCACAAATGCGACGATCCGCCAGAACGGTTAGGCGGTCATTTGATCCCAGCAGTCCAAGGCTTTGGACGCATACATCAGGGACGGGCCGCCGCCCATTTGCAACGCCATGCCAAGCACATCCGCGACTTCTTCGCGGGTGGCGCCGCATTTGATGAGGGCCTCGATGTGAAAGCCGATGCAGGGCTCGCAACGTTCCGCGACGGAAATGCCAAGGGCAACAAACTCTAGTGTTTTAACGTCGACGTGTTGGCTTGATTTCGCGGCCTTTGTGAGGGTGCTAAAGCCAGCAGAGGTTTCCGGAACAGCGACGTTAAAGCTGCGGATATTCCGCTTCATCCCGCCCATGAAATCTTTCCAGTCCATACGAATTCCTTTTGCTGATGTTTCTGGTTTTAAACATGAGAAAGTGTAGCGACATTTTGATCCAGAACAAGACAAACGCAAAAAGCCCGAGGTTTCCCCCGGGCTTTTTCTCATCCGATTGAGCCGGATTTAGTTAGGAAGTTCTGCATCAATGCCTTCGACATAGAAGTTCATGCTTGCAAGATCGCCATCGTTGGCAGTTTCGCCTTCAGCGAGCCAAGGGGTGCCGTCCTGTTTGTTCAAAGGTCCTGTGAACGCGTGGTAGGAGCCATCCGCAAGCGCGTCTTTGAGGGCATTGGCTTCGTCTTGGACTGGTGCCGGAAGTACGTCAGTGAAGTCACCGATTTCTACCATGCCAGAGCCGATGCCACCCCAAGTATCCGCTTGCTCCCAAGTGCCGTCGATAACCGCCTGTGTGCGCTCAATATAGTAGGGCGCCCAGTTGTCGATGATGGAAGAAACGCGTGGCGACGGGGCGTATTGGCCCATGTCAGACGCTTGACCGAATGCGATAACGCCTTCGGTTTCGGCGGCTTTTGCCATTGGGGCGGTGGAGTCTGTGTGCTGCATGATCACGTCAACACCTTGCTCGATGAGCGCGGCGGCGGCGTCTGCTTCTTTTGCAGGATCAAACCAAGAGAAAACCCAAACGACTTTCATTTCGACTTCTGGATTTACTTTTTTAGCGTGGATATAGGCGGAGTTAATACCGCGAATAACTTCAGGAATCGGGAAAGACGCGATATAGCCGATCTTGTTGGATTTGGTCATGCGACCCGCAATGGTTCCGATGACAGCGCGACCTTCGTAGAAACGTGCGCCATAGGTGGAAACGTTTGGGTGCGCGCGGGTATAACCTGTTGCGTGCTCAAACTTGATATCCGGGAACTTGGCCGCAACATTGTTTGTTTGGTCCATGTAACCAAAGGATGTCGTGAAGATCAGGTCGTGACCGGACAGCGCCATTTGCGTTAGAACGCGTTCGGCGTCGGGGCCTTCTGCAACGCTTTCAACGAAGGTTGTTTCGACTTGGTCGCCAAAGTGCGCAACGACTTCTTTGCGCGCTTGTTCGTGCTCATATGTCCAGCCGCCATCACCTGGCGTGCCGACGTAGATAAAGCCAACCTTCGTGGTGTCGGCCATGGATGGTAAAGCAACGCCGAGCGCGAGCGCCGCAGTTGCGAGTGTTTTCATTAGTTTCATTTAGGTACTCCCCTAGTGGACTTAAGTTTTTGGTTTCTTCTTCGACGGGTGCCGTGGGCGGACATTTGTTTCCGCTTCGAGCAAGGCCGTGGTGACAATCGCGGCTGGAACCGCAACAACACCTAGACCGATAAACAGTATAAAACTGGTAAAGACTCGACCCCCAAGCGTTATGGGAACCATATCGCCGTATCCCACCGTGGTAAAGGAGGCGATGGCCCACCAGAAGCTATGCGGGATAGAGGAGAAAACATCAGGTTGGGCCTCGTTTTCAAAGACATAGATTCCCACGGCGCTGACGTAGAGCATGATGACGGCCAAGACCACAAACAGCAGCAATTCGTCGCGGACTTCGTCAAGAGCATGGGCCAAACGATCAAGCGCACGAGAGCTGCGAAACAGTTTTAACAGGCGCAGAGCACGCAACAGTCTAAAGCTGCGCAAGACCGCCCATTCGGGTTTCACTACCGAGAGAATGGGCAAGCAGGACAACAGATCAATGATCCCCCAAAAGCTGATCGCATAGCGCAGTGGGTTGGGCGAACAAATGAGGCGCGTCAGGTATTCCAAAGTGAAAACCACCAGCACGAACCACTCGACGATACCGAGCACCTGGTAGAGGGCTGGCGAGAGACCAGGCATGGTTTCCAACGCAATTGTCGCAGCAGAAACACCGATCACCACGTTCAGAAACCACGCAACCGAAGTTCCGAACGCAGGGTCCGTTCCGTCAAGGATATGGATAATTGTCGCGCGGGTCATAGAGGCCTTAGGAGGTCGCGTGGAAGGATTTACCAAGGGACGCTGGGGCTGCCGAGGAACTGCGGGAAATCAAGACCAGAACGATGATTGTGATAATATAGGGGCTCATCGACAGATACTCTACCGGCACCGGTATTCCGGCGACCTGAAGGTTGAGTTGTAGCACGGTGATGCCGCCAAACAGGTAGGCGCCAAAGAGGACACGCTGGGCTTTCCAGCTGGCAAATACCACGATCGCGAGAGCAATCCATCCGGCCCCCGCAGTCATGCCGTCGGTCCATTGCGCAACCCGCACCAGTGAAAGATGCGCGCCGCCAAGGCCCGCACAAGCGCCGCCAAATGCAATGGCAGCGAAGCGAATGCGTACGACTTTATAGCCGAGGGCGTGGGCGGCGTCGTGGTTTTCACCAACGGCCCGAAGGACAAGCCCCATGCGCGAATATTTCAGGAAGGCCCAAACCGCGACGAGCAGGAAGAGCGAGAAATAGACGATGGGATCATGCGAAAAGAGCACGCGGCCAAAGAACGGGAGATCCGACAAGATAGGGATGTCGAGTTTTGGGGTTACAGGTGGGCGCGCTTCGGCAAAGGATTGCCCGATGAGGGCCGAGAGGCCGAGGCCAAAGAGCGTGAGCGCAAGGCCCGTCGCTACCTGATTGGACATGAGTTTGAGCGTCAGGAATGCGAAAATCATACTTAGGGCGGCGGAAGCTGTCGCGGCAAAGATGAACCCAAGCAAAGGGCTTCCGGTCGTGTAGGCTACGGCAAAACCCGAGACGGCCCCCGTGATCATCATCCCCTCGACGCCGAGGTTCAGAATGCCCGCTTTTTCCACCACCATTTCGCCAATAGCGGCAAGAAGGATCGGGGTTGCGGCGACCATAAGGGACGCCAAAAGCGCTGCGAAATTAACGGACGAGAGATCCATTATGAAACTCCTTTAAGGATGAGCGTCGTGAGCAGGTAGCCCGTGAGGCTCCCGATGAGGAAGATTGACCAGACAAACGCCGAGAGGCGGCGTGTGGCGGGATCGGGTTCAGGCACAATGATTGGTAGGCGAAACCAGTCGGCAAAATTGCGCAGCATTGTGTGACCAAACATGGTGGTGCCGACGTAAACAAAGATCATTCCGCTCAGCCAGACAGGGCCTGTGAAAAAACCCATCCCAAGCTGTACAGCAATGGCGCGCCCCATCGTGCCAATCAATCCGCCAAACAAAAGAAAGATGACGAGCGTGAATATACGCGGCCAGAAATCAGGGTTGTGGGCGCGTGTCATACGGTTTCCGATTTCCCGATGCGGACGCGGAAATTAGTGAAAACATCCATCGCCAAGAGGAAGAACAACAGCATCCCTTGGAACACCTGTATCGCGGCGGCGGGGAGGTTGAGCATGAGCTGGGCCAATTCCCCCCCGATATACGTGAGCGCCAGCAAAAGCCCTGCAAACAGGATGCCGACGGGATGCAGACGTCCAAGGAAAGCCACGATAATGGCGGTAAAGCCATAGCCTGCGGCAAAGCTGGTGTTGAGCTGACCCGACGGGCCAGCAACCTCAAAAATACCAGCGAGGCCTGCGGTGAGACCAGATATCCCCATACAAATGATGATCAGAAGTTTTGGACGCACACCTGAAAACCGCGCCGCGCGGGGACTTTCACCCGTTAGGCGGATTTGAAACCCAAGCAGGTGGCGATTGAGCAGAATATAGGCGGCGATCACAGCGATAAAAGCCGTCAGAACCCCCCAATGCATGCCCGTTCCAGGAATAAGTTCCGCATTATAAACGGCAGGATATTGTTGGAAATTCCGCGAACCGGGAAACCCCATGCCATCAGGATTACGTAGAAGCCCTTGAGAAACAGAGGAAAGTTCGTTGACGGCGACATAGACCAACATGAGCGACACAAGGATTTCGTTGGTTCCGAATTTGGTCTTGAGGAGGGCGGGAATCATAGCCCAGAGAAAGCCTCCGACAGCTCCCGCAAGAACCATTAAAGGGAGGACATACCACGCATCCAATGGATAAAACGCGAGCCCAACTGAGGCACCACAGATCGCACCAATAATATATTGCCCCTCGGCGCCAATGTTCCAGATGCCTGCGCGAAACCCGATAGAGAGACCGATAGCAATGAGGATCAAAGGGCCGGCCTTAACCAGCAATTGCGGGCGCGAATAGGCGGCAAAATCGGGATGAAACAGCGGATCCCAAAAGATGGTGCGTATGACGATGAAGGGGTCTTTGCCAAGGAACGCAAACAAGATACCGCCGGCGATCATGGTTAAGAGGACGGCGATAATGGGGGTTACCAGAGTCCACGTGCGTGACGGGGTGGGGCGTTTTTCGAGACGGATCATTGGTGGGCCCCATTTCCTGTGAGTTTGGTTTGTGCGTGGCAGCGAGCGTTAAACATGGGCGGCCTCCATCCCGTGTGCGCCGCCCATCATTAAGCCGATTTCGTCGACCGTCAGACCCTGTACGGGGCGTGGATCGGAGAGACGGCCTTCGTTGAGTGCGGAGAAATTGTCGGAGATTTCCATAAGCTCATCGAGGTCTTGCGAGATGACAATGAGCGCCGAGCCTGTGGCTGCGAGATCAAGCAAAGCTTGGCGAATATCGGCGGCGGCGGCGGCGTCAACACCCCATGTGGGTTGGTTAACAACAAGCACGTCCGGACGTTGGAGGATTTCACGTCCCACGACAAATTTCTGGAGGTTGCCACCCGAAAGGGCGCGCGCGGCATTATTTGGGCCGGGCGTGCGGACATCGAAATCGGCGATGATTTTCTCGGCGAAACTTCGTGCCGCGCCCCATTTTATGAAGCCGCGATTGGTCAGGCCTTCGCGAATGGCCCCTGTCATGAGTGCGTTTTCAATGAGGGACATGTCGGGCGCAGCGGCGTGGCCGAGGCGCTCCTCGGGGGCCGTAAGAATGGCGAGCTTGCGGCGTGCGTTTGGCCCCATATGTTGGACTTCTGTGCCGTTGACCAAAACTGCGCCTTTGCCAGGGCTGGTTTCGCCCGAAATCGCGGCGAGTAATTCGTCTTGGCCATTGCCTGCGACGCCGCCAATCCCGAGAATTTCGCCCGCGTGTACCTTGAGCGATACATCCTTAAGGGCGGTTCCAAAGGCGGTGGGGGCACTCATGGACAAGTCACGCACTTCGATTACAACGTCTTTGAAGTCGTGGGGAACGCGCTCGGGGGTGTGCAGGGTTTGGCCCACCATCATTTCCGCAAGATCGCGGGAGGTTTTTTCGCGCGGATTACAAATATCGACGACTTTGCCGAGGCGCAGGATCGTGGCGCTATCACAGAGGCTGCGAATTTCGTCGAGCTTGTGGGATATATATAGGATCGACGTGCCCTCGGACGAGAGTTTACGCAGGGTTTCGAAAAGGATATCGACTTCTTGCGGGGTTAAAACCGAGGTCGGTTCATCCATGATCAGGATCTTCGGGTTTTGTAGAAGACAGCGAATGATTTCTACGCGCTGGCGCTCGCCCGCGGAGAGTTCACCGACAATACGTTCAGGATCAAGCGGCAGACCATAGAGTTCGGAAACTTCGCGGATGCGGACGCTGAGTACGTTTTGCTTGGGCGGGTTTTCCATGCCTAAGGCGATATTTTCCGCCACCGAAAGCGCGTTGAAAAGCGAGAAATGTTGAAACACCATCGCAACGCCAGAAGCGCGTGCGGCGCGGGGTTCGGCGGGGGTATAAGGCGCGCCCGAGAGTTCCATATAGCCACTATCAGGACGCACAAGCCCGTAGATCATTTTCACGAGGGTTGACTTCCCCGCGCCATTTTCCCCAAGCAAAGCATGCACTTCACCGGCTTTGATCGAAAAGGAGACATCGCTGTTGGCAGTCACCCCGGGATAGGCTTTGGTCAGCCCGTTGACCGATAAGAGTGTGTCTTGTGTCATGTCATCTTCCCCATTGTCATGCCGCCCCTTTTTGTGAATCTGGGACGTGTTTTTTGCTTTGACCATCCAGCAATAGCGCGGCGGCAACCGATACGGCAATGGCCTGTGGATGTTTGCCAGCGCTTGGATCGCCTATTGGGCAGGCAATGCCGTTTATTTGTGCAGTTTCAAATCCGAACGTGGAAAGGCGGCGCTTGAAGCGGGCCCATTTCGTGGCTGAACCAATCAGGCCGATGTCCCGATGTGGGACCTTTAGGAGCGCGACGCAGAGGGCGAGATCAATCGCGTGATCATAGGTCATGACCAAGTGGCGTGCGGTCGCAGGGGCGTAGGGCACAAGCGTTGGCAAGTCGGCAGCCATGAGGGGCGCGACATTGGCAATGGGGGCTGGAAAGCGGTTCTGGGTGGTGTCGATCAGGGTGACCGCGAACTGGGGTAAAGGCGCGAGGGTTGCCGCAAGGGCGCGCCCAACGTGGCCTGCGCCCCAAATCCAGACGGGCGTTTTGGGCTGACTGACATCTTCAACCAGCCAGCCTTCGCTTAGGCCAGTTTTTGCCGGCTGTGTTGTGGCGGCTTGGTCGGCGATGGGGCGGGCGAATTGGCGACCTTGGGGGAGGGATTCGGCGTTGAAAACTTCGGTGACGAGGGTCACGGAGCCGCCGCAACACTGACCCAGATCGGGGCCAAGGGGAATGCGGCGCAGGGTGGGGTGGGGCTGGTGGAGGAGGGCTGCGCGAGCATCGTTTACCGCGTGGAATTCAAGCGCACCGCCACCAATGCTGCCGAGTTGATCGTCTTGCCAAACAAAGACTTCGGCCCCCGCTTCGCGCGGCGCGGAGCCTTTCACATCAACAACAACCACACGGGCAACAGGTCCGTGTGAGTGGCACAGGTTGGTGAGGGTTTCGAGGTCGAAACTCATACTTTTACCCGATTGATCGCGGCCAAAATGCCTTCCGCCGTGGCGGGCGCATTGAGCGACGGATAGGTCGCGCCACAGGCTGCGATGGCATCGGAAAGGGCCATCATAACCGAAATACCGTGCATGAACGGCGGTTCGCCCACGGCCTTGGAGCGCGAGATCGTTTCGATGGGATTTGGTCGATCGAATAAGGCAACATTGAGGATATCTGGACGGTCCGAACAGGCGGGAATTTTATAGGTCGAAGGCGCGTGCGTAAGCAAACGGCCCTGGTCGTTCCAAACCAATTCTTCGGTAGTGAGCCAGCCTGCACCTTGCACAAAGCCGCCTTCGATTTGGCCGATATCAATTGCTGGATTGATCGAACTGCCCGCGTCATGCAGGATGTCGGTGCGCAGGATGCGGTTTTCACCAGTCAGACGGTCAATGACAACTTCGGAAACGGCGGCCCCATAGGCGAAATAGTAGAAGGGGCGGCCTTTGCCGGCGATGCGGTCCCATTTGATTTCGGGGGTTTTATAGAAGCCTGTGGCCGAGAGGCTGATGCGGTTTTCATAGGCGGATTTTACAACATCACACCAATCGCGGGCAGTGCCGTTGTGCCAGACTTTATCCTCACTAAAGGTGACACCAGAGCCATCGGGCGCCAAAAATTCCGCCAAACGGCTTCGTAATTCACGACACGCCGCATAGACGGCCATGCCATTCAGATCGGTGCCCGAGCTTGCGGCGGTGGCCGATGTGTTGGGCACTTTGGCGGTGTCGGTTGCGGTGATACGGATGCGTTCCATGGGGATGCCCAACGCTTGCGCAGCAACTTGGGCGACTTTCTGAAACAGGCCTTGGCCCATTTCTGTGCCACCATGGTTGAGTGCAACAGAACCATCCTGATAGATATGCACCAAGGCACCCGCTTGGTTGAGGTGGGTCAGGGTGAAGCTAATGCCGAATTTTACAGGCGTGAGGGCGAGACCCTTTTTGAGGATATCGTTTTGGGAGTTCCATGCGTCAACTGCGGCGCGACGGGCCTTGTAGTCGGACGATTCTGCAAGGTCATCTACAAGTTGGTTGATTACACAATCGATGACTTTTTGGCGATAGGGTGTTTCTTGACCCGTGGGTTTGGTGACTCCATCTTGGGGCGCATCGCGATAAAAGTTCACGCGCCGCACCTCGAGGGGGTCTTTGCCGAGGCTGTAGGCGATGTGGTCGAGCACGCGTTCGATGCCCAAAACCCCTTGTGGTCCGCCAAAGCCGCGATAGGCGGTTGCGGATTGGGTGTTGGTGCGCAGGCGGTGACTCTCAATACGCACATTCGGCAGGAAATAGGCGTTGTCGGCATGGAGCATAGCGCGGTCAGCGACGGGCAAACTGAGGTCTTGGGCCCAGCCACAGCGGCACAGATGCAGGAAATCAACGGCGTCGATTTTGCCGCTATCGGAAAATCCGACGGTATAGGAAATGCGGAAATCGTGACGTTTTCCAGTGATGATCATGTCATCGTCGCGATCATAGCGCATTTTGCAGGGCCGACCAGAACGTTGAGCGGCAATGGCACAGGCCACAGCGAGAGCGTTGCCTTGGCTCTCTTTGCCGCCAAACCCGCCACCCATACGCCGAATTTCAACGCGGACGCTGTGCATGGGCATGCCGAGGGCTTCGGCAACTTTGTGTTGAATTTCGGTTGGATGTTGGGTGCTGGAATTCACCACCATATCGCCGTTGTCTTGGGGCTGGGCAAGGGCGGCTTGGCCTTCGAGATAGAAATGCTCTTGGCCGCCCATTTCAATGGTTCCGGTCACTCGGTGGCGCGCGGACTTGAGGGCATCAAGTGGGTTACCGTTGGTATAAATGCGGGGGCCTTCCTCAAAGCGGCTGTCCGCGTTTAAGGCTTGGTCGATGGTGAGTAGGGCGTCGGTTTGTGCATAGGTGATGTCGGCCAAACGCGCCGCCTTGCGGGCCAGTAGATGGGTTTTGGCGACCACGAGGAAAATCGGTTGCCCAACATAATGCACTTTGCCGATCGCCAACAAAGGCTCGTCGTGGATGGAGGGCGAGACATCATTTGTGAACGGGAGATCCCCAGCCACAAGGACGTCGGTGACGCCTTCGGCAGCCCGCACTGCGGTGAGGTCGATGGATGTGATTTTTCCGCAAGCAATCGTGGAAAGGCCGAAGGCAAGGTGGAGGGTTCCAACGGGTGTTGGGATATCGTCCACGTAACGCGCGGCCCCTGTTACGTGCAGGGTTGCGGCGTCGTGGGGAAGGGGGGTGTGGGCGCTCATGCGGTCACCTCATGTAGATCTACGGCTTGGCCCGAGCCTTCAAGGAAGGCCCGCAGGAGCATGTTTTGCGCGGTTTCCAGACGGTAGGCCGCACTTGCACGGGCATCCGACATTGGGGTGTAATCTTGGGCGAAAGCTTTCATTGCAGTGTCTATCGTGGCGCGGGTCCAAGGCTGGCCGATAAGCGCGGCTTCCACGGAACTCGCCCGCTTGGGGGTGCCTGCCATGCCGCCAAAGGCGATGCGTGCATCGGTGATTGTGGTGCCATCCTGTATGATATTGAAACAGCCCAAAACGGCGGAAATATCCTGATCAAACCGCTTGGACAGCTTGTAGCAGCGAAGGGTGTCTGGCTGTTTGGGGATCGAAATACCGATGACAAATTCACCCTCTTGGCGATCCTGTTTGCCATAGTCGATAAAGAAGTCCTCAAGCGGGATGTTGCGGATTTCATCGCCGCGCCGCAGGTGGAGGCTTGCACCAAGTGCGATCAGCGCGGGAGGGCCGTCGCCGATGGGCGAACCATTGGCGATATTGCCGCCGATGGTTGCGGCATTGCGGACCTGCGTTGAGCCATAACGCGCGAGCATGCGGGCAAAATGTGCAAAATGCGGCCGGATAGCTGTGGCGAAATCGGTGATCGTTACGCCCGCACCAAAGTGGAGGTGGCTGGGGGATTCTTCGCCTACTTGAAGGTCTTTAACTTGGCCGAGGAAAGCAATTTTTTCGGGTGTCTTGAGGTGTTTTGTCACCCAAAGACCGATATCCGTTGCGCCGCCCACAAGGGTGGCATCAGGATTCTTCAGATACCATTGCGCAAGATCATCGCTGGAGGTGGGTTGCACCCAGTTTGCGCCCGAATGGGTGGCTGTGGGGGCGGGTGGCGTTTCAATCATATGGGGCGGGATGGGCGCGGATTGCGACGCTTCGGCGGCGCGAATGATCGGCGCGTAGCCCGTGCAGCGACAGAGGTTGCCCGCCAGCGTTTCGTCATGGGTTGTGGTGCCGTTGACATGGGCTGTTGCAAGGGAAACCACAAATCCGGGGGTGCAAAAGCCGCATTGGCTGCCGTGATGCTCGACCATGGCGGATTGAACAGGATGCAAGGCGCCGTCGGGGGCGGAAATCCCCTCGACGGTGCGCACGGCTTTACCGTTGAGTTGGGGCATAAAGAGAATGCACGCGTTTTGCGCACGGGCACCTTTGTCATCCGTGATCATAACGGAACACGCGCCGCAATCCCCTTCGTTGCAGCCCTCCTTGGTTCCAGTCATCTGTTGCGTTTCGCGCAGCCAATCGAGCAATGTCTGCGTTGCCGCGACCTCTTGTAGCTGCACAGTTTCTCCGTTGAGAAGAAACGTGATACCCATGCGAAAACCCGCCACTTTCTTTTCATCATTGGAATAATTGCACCCTGCCCGATGTGGCGTAAAACAGAGATGCTCCCAGTATTATTGTAGCAAAGCGTAGTTTAGGGGGGTCTGGCAAGAAATCTTTCACAAACGGGTGAAGAAAGAGCTATCTGTTTTATACGATAATCCGATTTCTGGTGAGTTTTTTCCTAGGTCTGCGCGATTGGGCGTTTCCCTTGCTGAGGAAGGAGGATAGTTTTGCTGGATGTCAGAACCACAGTTTATTCACCTTCGCCTGCATTCGGAATACTCGCTCCTTGAGGGGGCGGTTCCCGTCAAGAAACTCTCGGGATTTTGCGAGCAAAATAACATGCCTGCGGTGGCGTTGACGGATACTAATTCGATGTTCGCCGCGCTTGAGTTTTCCGTCACCGCGAGCAGTTATGGCATCCAGCCGATTCTGGGGTGCCAGGTGGATATCACCTATGATCCCGCCGCTCCCGGAGAGAAACCGCGCCTGCCTGCTCCTGTGGTCTTGTTGGCGCAAAATGAGGCAGGTTACGAAAACCTGATGCATCTTTCGAGCTGTCTTTATATCGACAGCAATGGCGAAGTGCCGCAGGTTTCACTGGATCAACTGGAGCAATATGGCGCTGGGCTGATTTGTTTGACGGGGGGAGCTGAGGGGGCGGTTGGCAAGCTTTTACAAGCATCGCAACGCCCAAAAGCCGAGGCGCTCATGGCGCGCTTGGCGGAAATTTATGATGGCCGCCTTTATGTGGAGTTGCAGCGCCATCCCGGAGAGGGCGGCCAAACGACAGAGGCCGAACAAGCAACCGAACGCGGGTTTGTCGAGATGGCCTATGCGCGGGATTTGCCGCTGGTGGCGACCAATGACGTCTATTTTCCTAAATCCGACATGTACGCGGCGCATGATGCGCTTATTTGCATCTCTGAGGGGGCCTATGTTGACCAGCAACAACCGCGCCGCAAGCTAACACCGCAGCATTATTTTAAGTCGCAACAGGAGATGATCACCCTGTTTGCGGACCTTCCCGAGGCGATTGAAAATACCGTTGAAATTGCAAAACGCTGCGCCTTTAAGGCGGCGCTGCGCGATCCGATTTTGCCGAAATTCGCCGACGATGAGGTCGTGGAGTTGCGTCGTCAAGCGAATGAGGGCCTACAGGCACGGCTCGCGATTATTCCTCATGCTGTGAGTTTGGAAGCCTACCAAGAGCGGCTGGATTTTGAGTTGGGCATCATTGAGGGCATGGGGTTCCCTGGCTATTTTTTGATCGTTGCCGACTTCATCCACTGGGCCAAGGAGCATGACATTCCGGTGGGGCCGGGTCGTGGGTCTGGCGCGGGGTCGTTGGTGGCTTATGCGCTGACCATTACCGACCTTGATCCACTGCGCTACTCCCTTCTTTTTGAACGGTTTTTGAACCCAGAGCGGGTCTCGATGCCGGATTTCGATATCGATTTTTGCATGGACCGCCGCGAAGAGGTGATCCGCTATGTACAGCAAAAATATGGCCGCGATAAAGTTGGGCAAATCATCACCTTCGGGGCCCTTCTGAGTAAGGCCGCCATCCGCGATATCGGACGCGTTTTGCAGATGCCCTATGGGCAGGTCGATCGTCTGTCAAAACTGATCCCCGTGGAGGGGGTTAAGCCGGTTTCGATCGCTCAGGCCCTAAAGGACGAGCCGCGTTTGCGTGAAGAAGCGCGCACCGAAGAAGTTGTTGCGCGGCTGTTGGATTATGCCCAGCAAGTCGAGGGCCTATTGCGCAATGCGTCGACCCACGCGGCGGGTGTTGTGATCGGGGATCGCCCCCTTGATCAACTCGTTCCACTCTATCAAGATCCGCGTTCAGATATGCCCGCGACCCAGTTTAATATGAAATGGGTTGAGCAAGCCGGATTGGTGAAATTCGACTTTTTGGGCCTTAAAACTCTGACGGTCATTCAGTCCGCGCTCAACTTACTGAAACTTCGCGGAATTGACGTCGATATAGGCACGATTCCTTTGGACGATGAACTGACCTACAAGCTCTATGCCAGCGCGAAAACCGTCGCGGTTTTTCAGGTTGAGAGCTCGGGCATGATGGATGCGCTTCGGCGTATGAAGCCCAACTGTATTGAGGATATTGTGGCGCTTGTTGCGCTCTATCGGCCCGGTCCGATGGAAAATATTCCGACCTATTGTGAGGTCAAAAACGGCCTCAAAGAAATTGAATCCGTCCATCCGCTGATTGACCATATTCTCGAGGAAACTCAAGGAATTATCGTCTATCAGGAACAGGTGATGCAGATCGCTCAGGTCATGGCGGGCTACTCACTAGGGGGCGCGGATTTGCTGCGTCGTGCGATGGGTAAAAAGATCAAAGAGGCAATGGACGCCGAGCGGCCTAAATTCGAAAAAGGCGCGGGCGAGAACGGCGTTGCCAAGAAGAAGGCCAGCGAGGTTTTCGACCTTCTCGAGAAATTTGCCAACTATGGTTTCAATAAATCCCACGCAGCGGCCTATGCGGTTGTGTCCTATCAAACAGCGTGGCTAAAAGCGAACCATCCCGTCGAATTTATGGCCGGTGTGATGAACTGTGATTTGCACCTTACGGACAAGCTTTCGGTCTATGCCGAAGAGGTGCGGCGCGGGTTGGATATCGAAATTATCCCGCCCTGTGTGAACCGTTCGTTGGAGACGTTTACCGTTTACGAGGGTAAAGTTGTCTATGCGCTGGGCGGGTTGAAAAACGTCGGTGCGGATGCGATGGGGCTGATCGTGAAGGCCCGCGAGCCGGGACCAGACGGGGCGGGTGGGAAGCCATTTGCGACGCTCTATGATTTCGCACGTCGGGCCGACATGAAACGCGTCGGGAAACGCCCCCTTGAAATGCTTGCACGGGCAGGGGCGTTTGATCAGCTTGATCCCAATCGGCGGCGGGTTTTTGAAAGCCTTGATGTGTTGGTGGGCTACTCCGCCGCCATACACGAACAGCGCGCGTCAAATCAGGTTTCGCTCTTTGGCGAGGCGGGCGACGACTTGCCCGAACCGCGCCTTTCAGGAGTCGAAGATTGGAATTCGGACGATCGTTTATCTGAGGAAAATAAAGCGATTGGGTTCTATCTTTCGGGTCACCCGTTGGATGATTATATGGCGCCGCTTAAGCGCAAGGGCGTGATTTCCCTCGATGAAGCGCGGGAGAAAGCCGAGCGAACAGGCGCGGCAATTTGCAAAGTCGGAGTGATTGTTTCGGGTCTTCAGCAACGAAAATCCGGACGCGGCACTCAGTTTTTTCGGATGAATATTTCTGACCCAACAAGCCAGATCTCGGGCATGGCGATGTTTTGTAAAGATTTTGAGGCGACCCGCGCGGTTTTGGAGAAAACATCCCGCGTTGTGATGACCATTGAGGCGAAATTCGAGGACGGTCAGTTTGATCCCATCGCCCGTAGCGTGACCCCCATCGACGGGGTCGTCGCGGAGGCTGGCACCAAGGGTTTGAAGGTGTTTATCGAAACCGTGGAAGCGGCAACTTCGGTTGCGTCGGTTTTGGAGCGCGCGCTTGATGATAAAGCCAATCGCAATCGCGGACCGATCTCTTTTTGCTTGCTCGATCCGAGCCTTCCAGGGGAGGTTGAGATGGAGTTGGGCAAAGAATATCCTGTAAGCCCGCAGATCAAAAGCGCGCTCAAATCGCTGGGCGGTGTGGTGACGGTGGAAGAGTTTACATAGGCAAACTTCGGGGTCCCTGAAGGCGTTTAATCGCCGAGTTTTAAACGTGGTTATTGCTTTGTGAATCAAAATTCACGTAAAAACACCGTGAATTGAGGGCAAAGAAGGCTGGGGAAAACAGCTCCGCGCCTCTTTTGGGGGATAGAATGACGTTAAAACTGCTCGGGAAACCATGCGTTTGCGCAATGATCATCTTCTTGGCTGGCTGTCAGGCGACGACAACGCCGGTGCAAGAATCAGACGCGCCAGACCAAGAGATCACGACAATCAGCCAACTTGAAGGAGCGCCAAACGGCGCGAAAACCTCCCTAGTTGCCGATCCAAATGAACAGAGTTTCTTTTCGCGCCTATCTGGAAATAAAGCCAATAATGCGGAGGCCACAATTGCAACGGGGCCTGCGCCGCTGGGCGTGGCTATCAAAGCTTGCGGGATTTCTAAAAGGGCGATGGGAACGAAAATCGAAGGGTATCCGGCAAAGGGCTCGAAACTTTTCCTCTATGATTCTAATCCCTCAACCAAAACCCCACATGATTTTTACATCACAGGTTTTTCAGACAACTGCCCACGGAAATTTACCGCTGCTGTGGCGATGTTTGGCGACCTACAATTGCATGAAATTATGCGCTATGAAGTGAAGGGGAAATCGGTCCCCTATTCGGATACTGACATGGCCTATGAGGTCATCAAGGGGCAGAAATGTAACGTCGGAAAGGGCGTGGCCTGTGGCGAGAAGAAAATGAATACGCTCGCGAAATCAACTGCTTTGGTTACACTTTATGGAGCGTTTGGTGGTGTTGGAGAATGGGCTGAAGTTTTGCTTCACAATGGTAAAATCCGTGCGAGCACCTTGGTGAAATAACGCTAGATTTCTACCAATGAGGTGGGCGTTGGTCCGTAAGAACCGCGCCGCCGCCCCCTTGAGATTCTCGTTCCGCTTCGCGTTGCAGGAGCATTTGCACACGGTGCTTCAGAAGGCTGTTTTCAGTATCCATACGCGCAACAATATCGGACAGGTCCTCGACCGCGCGGGTCAAATGGGCCATCTCTTCTTCGATTTGCGTGATACGTTTTTCGCTCATAGGCCTGCCATATCACCACAGATCGCTGAATTCTAGAGCCTTTACCTTGCTCCCAAGCGCGTCGCGCGATAAAGCCCAAAGCGTAGACATTGCGATGAGGGCAAGACATGGCCAAGCAGAAAAAACAACCGCGTCCCAAGGCGATTACTCCCAAGGGATTCCGCGATTATTTTGGTGCCGAAGTGACGGCGCGCAAACAGATGCTCGATCAGATTGCCGAAGTGTATCATCGTTATGGATTTGATGCTCTTGAGACCGCTGCCGTTGAGACAGTTGAGGCTTTGGGCAAGTTCCTTCCCGATGTGGAGCGCCCGAATGCGGGTGTTTTTGCGTGGGAAGAAGAGGATTCTGGTTGGGTGGCGTTGCGCTATGACATGACCGCCCCCTTGGCGCGGGTTTTCGCGCAGCACCGCAATGATTTGCCCACGCCCTATCGCCGCTATGCGATGGGGCCAGTTTGGCGCAATGAGAAGCCAGGACCTGGACGTTTTCGGCAGTTTTATCAGTGCGATGCGGATACTGTTGGCACCGCAAGTGTTGCTGCTGACGCCGAGATTTGCGCGATGTTGTCGGACACGCTTGAGCAGGTCGGAATCGAGCGCGGCGACTATATTGTGCGGGTGAATAACCGTAAGGTTTTGAACGGCGTGATGGAAGTCGCGGGAGTTCTTGACCCGTCTGATCCGGAGAAATTTGAAGCCGAACGCGGGATTGTTTTGCGGGCGATTGATAAGTTGGATCGTCTAGGCGAAACGGGCGTGCGCGCACTTCTTGGCGCGGGCCGTAAAGACGCGAGTGGCGACTTCACCGATGGCGCTGGATTGACAGAGGCGCAGGCCGATGTGGTCATGGGATTCATGGCGGCCAAGCGCGAAACAGGCGCCTTAACCGTGGCGCGTTTGCGCGAATTGGTCGCGGGGTCGGCCGTTGGTGCTGAAGGTGTCGACGAACTTGAAACGATTGCGGAATTGCTCGCCGCACAGGGCTATGCGAGTGATCGCATTGAGATTGATCCTGCTGTTGTACGTGGATTGGGCTACTATACTGGGCCCGTTTATGAGGCCGAATTGACTTTTGAAGTGCTCGACGAAAAGGGCAATAAGCGCCAATTTGGCTCCGTCGCAGGCGGAGGTCGTTACGACGATCTTGTGAAGAGATTTACCGGTCAAGAGGTCCCAGCAACGGGAGTCTCGATTGGCGTCGACCGCCTGTTGGCGGCTTTGACGGCCAAGGGACGTGTCGATACCCGCACTGCAGGACCGGTTGTTGTGACCGTGATGGATAAGGCCCGCATGGCCGATTACCAAACAATGGTCGCGGAATTGCGCCAAGCGGGCATTCGCGCCGAAGTCTATTTGGGCAATCCGAAAAACTTTGGCAACCAGTTGAAATATGCCGACAATCGCCATTCCCCGATTGCGATCATTCAGGGTGGCGACGAGGCCGTGGCTGGCGTTGTTCAGATCAAAGACCTCATTTTGGGTGCGAAAATTGCCGAGAATGCGACGCTTGAGGAATGGAAATCCCGCCCGAGCCAAATCGAAGTGCCACGCGACGAATTGGTCGCACAAGTGCAAGCCATGTTAAAGGGGCAGAGCGATGACTCAGAAACCTGAAGTCCGCGACGAAGCCGCCCGTCTTCAGGCGTTTTTTATCGCCGCTGGTGCGCAGGTCGTTGATACCGATATCCTGCAACCCGCCGAAACGCTTTTGGACCTCTATGGTGAGGACATTCGCGCACGCGCTTATGTGACCAACGACCCCTTGCGCGGCGAGCAAATGTTGCGTCCTGATTTCACGGTGCCCGTTGTGCAAATGCATATGAAAAGTGGCGCATCCCCTGCGCGCTATGCCTATGCGGGCGAAGTTTTTCGTCGGCAAGAAGAAGATACTGCACGAGCGAATGAGTATTTTCAAGTTGGCTACGAGTTGTTTGATGGTGCTGATCCAGCGGCCTCCGATGCCGAAGTCTTTGCGTTGTTCCAAGAGGTGCTTTCGCCTTTGGGCCTGCGCGCTGCGACGGGCGATATTGGGATTCTTATGGCGGCGGTCAAAGGGTTGGGAACAACCGAGCGACGCCGCGCGGCCTTGCTGCGCCACATTTGGCGCCCTCATCGTTTCCGCGCCCTTCTGGACCGTTTTGGCGGACGTAAACCCGCGCCCGCGAGCCGTCTGAAGATGCTTAAGAAATTACGCACACTGTCGGCCGAACAGATGATCGAGAATGCGGGAACTTTTGTCGGCCAACGTAGCGCCGCCGAGATCGCAGCGCGCCTAAGATACCTGGAAGAGGACGCGAAATCTCCCGCGATTTCCGCAGGAGAGGTCGAGATTCTGGAGGAGATTTTAAAGCTGCGAGAAACGGCCCCAAATGTGGTCGAAGCTCTGCATGACATTGCGATTGATTTACCGTCGATTGGGCCTGCTGTTGAGCAGCTGTCCAAACGACTGGACGCGATGTCTGAGCTTGGGGTGGATGTGGATAGCCTCGATTTTGAAACGTCCTATGGGCGCAGCACGATGGAGTATTACGATGGATTCGTTTTCGGGTTCTATGTGTCGGGCCGCCCAGATTTACCCCCTGTCGCGACGGGGGGGCGTTATGATGCGTTGACCCGTGTTTTGGGGCAGGGAGCGTCGATTCCCGCGGTTGGAGGCGTTGTAAGACCAGGGCTGACTTGGGGCCTGAGGGAGGGCACGATATGACGATCAAAATTGGTGTGCCGTCCAAAGGGCGATTGATGGAAAAAACCTTTGACTGGTTTGGGGCGCGAGGTATTTCGCTGCGCCGCACGGGGTCGGAGCGAGAATACGCAGGGGCCATTGAGGGCGTCGAAGGCGTTGAACTGGTGCTGATGTCGGCGGGTGAAATTCCGCGCGAATTGGCCGCTGGGCGCATACATCTTGGAGTGACGGGCACAGACCTCATTCGCGAAAAACTGGCCGTCTGGGAAAACCAAGTGGCGGAACTTGCCTTGATGGGTTTTGGACATGCCGACCTTGTTATCGCCGTGCCAATCTGTTGGGTCGATGTGGAAACGCTGGACGATCTTGACGCGGTGGCGGCACAGTTTCGCGCCACACACGGAATGCGGCTGAGAATCGCGACAAAGTATCACCGTTTGGTACGTGATTTTCTGCGGGATCATGGGGTGGCCGACTATCAACTCGAGGACAGTCAAGGCGCGACCGAGGGCACAGTAAAGCACGAAACCGCGGAAATGATAGCCGATATTACCTCCACTGGGGATACATTGCGCGCCAACCACCTCAAGGTTTTGGTCGATGGTGTCGTGCATAAATCGCAGGCCACACTGCTGCGCTCCCGCAATGCGGATTGGGGCAATGATGGTCGTAAAATTTTGCGGGACTTGCTCGATAAGCTCGAAATATCGGATTAATTCTGGCCCTATAGGACGCCGATTTCGCCGAGGGCTGCTGCCAAATGGGCGGGTAATTCATCTTCGGCGCGCGTGCTGCGGAAAAGGTCTGCGGGGGCATCTTCTGGTTTTAGGTAACGCCATCCTTGGAAGGCGCGCCGCGTCGCAGGCTGTGTCCGAATAAGCGCGGGTTCCATCAGGATCGCGCAGCGTCGTATGCCATCTTCGCCGATTTTTTCTTCAAGCGAGTGGATTCGCTGACGTGCTTGAATGACTCCTTTAATGACCCAATAAAGAGAGCCTCCCTCGAGCAATTCGGGTTCGCGTTTGGGCCACATACGGGTTACATGTTGCGAGGGGGATTCTGGCGAGGTGGCGCGCGCCTCGCGGAATGATTGCAAGTGTTCAAACGACTCGATGCCGACGCATAGCTTTACTAGATGTATGGTCATATTTGCAACGAACCCCAATATATGGACAAATTACTCTTGCCCTAGGCCACAACATACTTCAAGAAGGGGTCTAATTGCAATTGACCCATTTGCAATTAAAGTTTATCAAAATCACCCTGCCACACGCAAACACAGGACTATCTTATGAGCCGTTTCTCTGCCCCTATCGCCGAACAAATTTGGGACATGAAGTATCGCTTCAAAAATGCGGATGGGACGGCCATTGATGCAAGTGTCGAAGATAGCTGGCGCCGGATCGCGCGCTCGCTAGCGTCTGTTGAAAAAACGCCTTCCGATTGGGAAGGCAAATTCTATGAAGCGCTTGAAGACTTTAAATATTTGCCAGCAGGTCGGATCACAGCGGGTGCAGGTACGGGTCGCGCTGTAACGCTTTTCAACTGTTTTGTTATGGGCACCGTTCCCGACAGCATGGGCGGCATTTTTGACATGCTAAAAGAGGCCGCGCTGACGATGCAGCAAGGCGGCGGCATTGGCTACGATTTCTCAACAATTCGCCCCAGAGGCGCGGGCGTTATGGGCGTGGCTGCGGATGCATCGGGGCCGTTGTCGTTCATGGATGTGTGGGATTCTATGTGTCGCACGATCATGTCCGCAGGCAGCCGCCGCGGCGCGATGATGGCCACAATGCGGTGCGACCACCCCGATATCGAAGATTTCATCACCGCCAAAAAAGACAGTGCGCGGCTGCGGATGTTTAACCTTTCCGTGCTGATTACCGATGATTTTATGGAAGCGGTAAAAGCAGACGGCAGTTGGGAATTGAAGTTTAACGACACGATCTATCACACAATCCAAGCGCGTGATTTGTGGAACAAGATCATGCAGGGCACGTATGATTATGCCGAACCCGGTGTGATTTTTATCGACCGAATTAATAAGGCTAATAACCTAAGCTATTGCGAAACAATTGCCGCGACGAACCCCTGTGGCGAACAACCTCTACCACCCTATGGCGCGTGCCTTTTGGGTTCGATCAATATGGCGCGGTTGGTGTCTGATCCTTTTGAAACGACCGCGGCATTGGACGAGGCGTTGCTTTCTGATTTGGTCGCTACAGCCGTTCGTATGATGGACAATGTGGTCGACGAAAGCCGTTTCCCCCTTGAGGCGCAGGCCCAAGAAGCGGCAGCGAAACGTCGGATTGGTCTTGGTGTAACAGGCCTTGCAGATGCGCTTTTGATGGTTGGCCAGAAGTATGGTTCCGAGGAAGCCGCGCGTCAGACCGAAGCTTGGATGAAAGCTATTGCGCGCGCGGCCTATCTGGCCTCGGTGGACTTGGCGAAAGAAAAGGGTGCGTTCCCATTATTTGATGCCGAAAAATATCTGGCAACCGGCAACATGATGCAAATGGATGACGACGTGCGCGACGCGATCCGCAAGCACGGAATTCGCAACGCGCTTTTGACGTCCATCGCGCCAACGGGCACGATTTCGCTCTATGCTGGCAATGTTTCGAGTGGAATTGAACCGGTCTTTGCCTATGCCTATACGCGTAAAGTTCTGCAAAAAGATGGCTCGCGCACCGAAGAAGAAGTCGTGGATTACGCAGTGGATATGTGGCGTCAAATTAAAGGCGACGAAGCACTTCCCGAGTATTTCGTGAATGCGCAAACCCTTGCGCCCCTTGATCACGTTCGTATGCAAGCGGCCGCGCAAAAATGGATCGATAGCTCGATTTCCAAGACCATCAATTGCCCAGAAGATATCAGCTTTGAGGATTTCAAAGAGGTTTATATGGCCGCATGGGATCAGGGCTGCAAAGGTTGCACAACCTATCGTCCCAACGACGTAACGGGCAGCGTTTTGTCTGTATCGAGCGAAAGCGAAAAGGCTCCAGAAGTCGATTCAGGGGCGGACGTTGTTTACATAACGGAGCCATTGGATCGCCCGCAAGCTCTTGAAGGAAACACATATAAGCTGAAATGGCCTGACAGCGAGCATGCGATTTACATCACGGTGAATGACGTTGTTATTGGTGGTCATCGTCGTCCGTTTGAGGTGTTTATCAACTCCAAAAATATGGAGCATTTTGCTTGGACGGTTGCCCTTACACGGATGATTTCGGCCGTGTTCCGCCGTGGCGGGGACGTGAGCTTTGTGGTCGAAGAGTTGAAGGCCGTGTTTGATCCTCGGGGTGGCGCGTGGATGGAGGGCAAATATGTGCCTTCAATCCTTGCGGCTATCGGCGGCGTGATCGAACGTCACCTTATCATCACAGGGTTCATTGCCGGCGAAGGGATGGGGCTAAAATCCGACCCACAAGCCGACGTTGTGGCTATTGGCGGCGCGCCGCGCGGGAAAGCCTGCCCCTCATGTGGGCAATATAGTCTGCAAATGAAAGAGGGTTGCATGACCTGTTCGGATTGTGGTCACAGCAAGTGCGGGTAGTCGCATGGCTGCATAGTAGGCAGAAACAGGAATAGTCTTCTCAAAAAAGAGCAATAGTGTGCGCAAGGCCTGTCAAGAGCTCAGTTTCTTGATGAGGGAGAAGTCTGCTCAATACTTTCTGATTGAATAACATCCAGTTGGCATTCGAAGGACCTCGTTGGGGTTTGAAGAATGCCAGCTGGATTTTTTATTCGAGGGCCGAGCATCTGTTGTCATCCAAATGGATCTCTAACAGCGCGTCAAGAATGGGAGCTGCCTTTAATGCGGTGAGGCTGGCGCACGATGTCATTCTCTTCCAATGCCGCCCATTCATACAAAAGGCCATAATCCAAGCCGTCTGGGCTAAATGCAGTTACTTGGGATTTGCGAAGTGTGGCGTTTAAGGATTGCCAGCTCTGACCCAGCAATATCGCCAGCTCCCGTAGCGTGACAAAATGTTCTTTGAAAGCAACAACGTCCTTCTCTTGCATGTAATGTTGCTGAGCAAGGGTTTTCGGATTTCGGGCGAAGGTTGCTGGCGTGTGTCCCTTCTTGATCAAGCGTCCGGCTTGAGGAGGTTTGAGGCCGACGGAGCGTGCGAATGCGTCGATGGTCATCCCCGGTGCATCAGGTCGATCCAGAAGACTCTCGAGCTCCTCAAAGTGAACGAGGATGCTGGCGTAGTCATTTTTGCTTTCCAATTTTCCAATACGGGTGAGCCGTCCCTCGGCAATGAGTTCGACTATTTGTCCCGGTCGGATCTTCGATCGCTGGCTAGCTTTGGCCAAATCTACCCATTGCTGCCGGGGTATCAGCACCGTTTCAGCACCGCGTAACAGGCCATTGATGAACGAACGCGCTTGCGCAATGTCCCACAATGGCTTGTGCCCAGCGGCTGAGAGGGTGGGAGAAAAATACCCGTCTTTCCGAAGTAACTCGAATTGTGAACGCGACAGGCTCAGCTCGCTCTGTAGATCTAACGCGCTAACTTGCCGGTTGAGGTTGTTCAGAAAAGGGGCCGCGAGATCTGCGCCGAAGACATCCCATCGATCATCGCCTTCGTCGGGCAAAATGATCTTTGGCTGCGGGATGTGGGCACGGGGCAGCCTTACCGAGCTACGTTTGAGCGCGCATATGGGGTGTCCTTTCTTGTTGGTGGCGACATCGCTTTTGTCGAAAGCTCGCAATATTTGCCGTCTCAGGATGGGATAACCCTAAACCAAAATCGCGTGCGGGCACGTGCTGGGGTACAATGGCAGGGCGAGAGCCATCCGGTTTTCTATGGACTTACCTATTTGGGCAAAGAATTTGACGAACAAAGCGAAGGTCAGGTTGTTGGGTCTGTGGCCCTTAGGCGACGCTTTTAGGTGAAAGATAGTTTACGTTCTTCCCAAAAAGATTCACTGTGTGCTAGAAATTAACGAATAATTAAAAAAAGAGCAGGCATACAGGCATATGAAAACGGGCTTTAAGGGCACGTTTGTCATCACTTGGACGCAAACCGCAATAGACGGCGAGAACGCTGCAGATGTGGATGCGTTAACGGTAGGCGCCAACTGGCGTTGGAGCGGAACTCCTGTGCGGGTCGATGGCCCTCAGGGCGTATTGCGCCTTCACGAAGCCAAGGGATCGGCAGACCTCAGAAAACGTGCAGCACGCATGGTACAGCGCCTTATGGGCGATGCGGTAGATGCGACAAGAAACCAGAATATTGATGATATCGAGGGCCAAGACATCTCTTTGGATAACGGATTTACCGTGACTGATGGCCGTCGAACATACACCGTGACGATGATTGAAATCGCGGCATCGCCTCGTCCGCTTTTGATGTTCTTGGACGAAGTGCCCCCAGCGGATACTGATTTATGGATTGTGCACCGTGTGTTGCGCGATGCACGACACCAGCAAATGTCCAATACCCCTACGAGTTGTATGATTTGTTTTGCTGCGGGAACCTTGATCCGCACAGAGGACGGCCCCCGTCTGGTTGAAAGCTTGTCTGTGGGGGATAGCATCCAAACAAAGGACAACGGGTGTCAGCAAATCCAGTGGATTGGGGCACGGCGCATGACGGGCGCGCGCCTTTACGCGATGCCGGAATTTCGCCCCGTGCGTATTCGTGCCGGCGCGTTGAAAGATGATGAACCCGAGAGTGATCTTTTAGTGTCACCAAATCACCGGATGCTTGTGAGTGGTCCCGCGGCGCAACTCTTGTTTAATACATCAGAAGTTTTGGTCGCCGCGAAGGACTTGATCAACGACCTGTCGATCACGATTGACCACAAGGTGCGCGAGGTGACCTATGTGCACCTCATGCTCGAAAGCCATCAAATTGTCTGGGCAAACGGGGTTCAAAGCGAGAGTTTCCATCCTGCAAATATGGCGCTAGGGGTGATAGAAGATAGCCAGCGTGTGGCGCTTTTGGAGGCATTTCCAAACCTCGCTTATGATACGCACGGGTATGGTGAATATGCGCGGCGCAACCTGTCCGCATCTGAAGCCGCAATTTTGCAGCACGATAGTGGGAAATTCCCGCGTCTAGCCCATTGACTCCACATTCCCAGCTTATATAAGCCTCAAGTTCCCGGCTCTCGTAGTCGGGATATTTCTTTGGTGTTTGAGACTCCCGCAAGGGATGTTCTGTCGCCGAGGGGCCTTTCGGGGTTCGTCGGAAAGGAAAGCACCTTTCACTAGCTCGGTTTCGAGCGCACTTGAAAGGATCCAGTCGTGACTAAACGTACGTCTGCCAAACATAAAATCGACCGTCGCATGGGCGAAAACATCTGGGGCCGTCCTAAATCCCCAGTAAATCGTCGCGAATACGGCCCCGGCCAACACGGTCAACGCCGTAAAGGTAAAATTTCCGACTTCGGTACACAGTTGCGCGCCAAGCAGAAGCTTAAAGGCTACTACGGCGACCTGACCGAAAAGCAATTCCGCCGCATCTATGGCGAAGCTGAGCGTGTAAAAGGCGATACAGGTGAAAACTTGATCGGTCTTCTCGAACGCCGCCTCGACGCCGTTGTTTACCGCGCGAAATTCGTTGCAACAGTTTTTGCTGCACGTCAATTCGTGAACCACGGCCACGTCACAGTGAATGGCAACAAGGTTAACATCCCGTCCTACCGCGTTAAAGAAGGCGACGTGATTGCCGTACGTGATCGTTCGCGTCAAATCGCAGTTGTCATCGAAGCCACACAATTGTCTGAGCGCGATGTGCCTGACTACATGGACGTAGATCACAACAAAATGACAGCGACATTCGTTCGCACGCCAACTCTTGGCGATGTTCCTTACCCAGTTGTAATGGAACCAAACCTTGTTGTGGAATTCTACGCGAAGAACTAATCTTCGCCACACCAGAGTATACGAAATGGGCTGCCTTCGGGTGGCCCTTTTTGCTTTCTACAGGGGAAGGGCGCGTCCTTCGGCTATGCTTTCCATCGCGAAATAACTGGTGACGCCATCCAGTTCGACCCCCTCGATCAAGCGTTGATAAACCTTATCATAGGTATCCATACTCTCGGTCACGACCTTGAGTTGATAGTCGTAATCGCCGCCAATTCTGTGAAAATCCACAACCTCTGGAATGGTCAGCACGTGCCGTCTGAAGTCTCGCAACCACTCCGCTGAGTGATGACGCGTGCGCAGCATAACGAAAACCACGAGCGTGAGGCCGAGTTTGCGCCGGTCAATCCGCGCGGTCGCGCCTTGCAAAACACCGTCCTGCGTCATGGCTTGAATGCGTCGCCAGCACGCATTTTGCGAGAGGCCTACTTTTTCGGCAATTGCGCGCTGGGAAAGCGTCGAATCGCGTTGTAATTCGGCAAGGATGCGGCGGTCAATTTGATCTATATTTTTTGCAATCATGTGTCATCTGACACAAAAAATCATGGAAATGCAATGAAATTTGGGTAAAATATGCCGCAATCATGGGGTATTTATTGGCTAAGTAGTAAGGAAGTATAATGCCACTCACCTCATTTAAGCATGCCATAGATTTTTCAGACCCGATTGCCGCTTTCCGAAATGGGTTGATCGGGGAGGGCGTCATGATTCCGGGCCTCAATGGCGACGTGCCGCTGGTCTATGCTGACTACGTTGCATCGGGACGTGCCTTGCAACAAGTCGAAAGTTTTATGCTTGAGGAAGTCCTGCCATATTACGCAAATTCGCATACGGAGGCGTCCTATTGCGGGGCGTATATGACAAAATTGCGCGCGGCAGCACGGGCGGAGATCGCTCGATTGACGGGGGCAGGTCCCGACTGTGCTGTGGTGTTTTCCGGATCGGGGGCGACTGCGGGGATCAACCAGCTTGTGTCCCTGCTTGGCGTGAATGAAGTCAAGAAAGCCGTCGTATTTGTTGGTCCCTATGAGCACCATTCGAACATCCTCCCATGGCGTGAATCTGCGGCAACGGTCGTGGAAATTCCCGAGGCAAGCACCGGTGGTCCCGACCTTACGTACTTGGAAACGGCTCTCGAAACCTATGCCGATTTCGACCTCAAAATTGGGGCGTTCTCAAAGGCGTCGAACGTAACCGGAATTTTGACGGACGACGAGAAAACGACAGGGCTGCTTAAATCGCACGGAGCCTTGGCTGTTTGGGATTATGCGGGCGCTGGCCCCTATGTTTCGATCGATATGGGGCAGGGGGATTTGGCCAAGGATGCCGTGGTGATTTCGCCACATAAATTTGCGGGAGGACCGGGGTCGTCGGGTATTTTGGTGCTCCGTCGCGCCAGTGTTGTGCGGGATAAGCCAAGCCGTCCCGGAGGTGGGACGGTTGATTTTGTTTCGCCTTGGGCGCAGGCATATTCTCAGAAGGTCGAGGCGCGCGAAGAGGCTGGAACGCCGAATGTCCTCGGTGATATCCGCGCAGCCCTCGCTTTTTTGGTTAAGGAGCGCGTAGGCTATGCTCTGATTTCAGAGCGTGAAACGAAATTTTGTTCCGCAGCGATGGCCGCATTTTTGGCGCATCCACAAATTGAAGTTTTGGGGAATATGACCGCAAAGCGGCTTCCGATTTTCAGTCTGTGTATCACTGATTCAAAGGGTGCGCCGATCCACCAGCAATTGTTTACGCGGATGTTGTCCGACGTCTATGGCATTCAGGCGCGTGGCGGATGTGCCTGTGCGGGCCCGTATGCGCATCGATTGTTGGGGATTGAGCGTCCGGAGTCAGAGGCTTTGTTGGCGGCAATTCGGGGCGGTGAAGAGCTTAGGAAACCGGGCTGGGTGCGTTTGAATTTCAGCTATTTGATGGCGGATGAAACTGCGCATAAAGTCATTCACAGCTTGATTGAGCTGGCGGAAAATGCGCAGGAATACATGGAATATTACCAAGCTGACGCAGCGACCGCGCGCTTTGTGCCACGGGTAAAGCGCGCAAGCTAGAATAGTGGCCCCGCGGCCACGCCTTCTGACAATCGTCAAGTTTTCCACTGACCTTTGCCCTAGCCGCAATTTGCGTATGGAAAAGCTTGGGCTGGCTCGCTAGAACCAGCCCATAAGGGGAGCCTATTATGAGTGCCACTATCCAGCCACAGCCAGGTATTTTGCAAATTGAACTCTACAAATCGGGGAAATCCGCAGTAGAGGGCATGGAGCATGTGGTGAAACTGTCCTCCAATGAAAACCCTTTGGGTGCGTCGGATGCAGCAAAAGTGGCCTACGCGCGCGAAATGCACAGCCTCAATCGCTACCCCTCTTCCGATCACATCGAGCTGCGCACCGCCATTGCACAAATCCATGATTTGGACGCGGATCGCATCATTTGCGGCGCGGGTTCGGATGAGGTCATTACCTTTTTGTGCCAAGCCTACGCCGGGCCAGGCGACGAAGTGGTTTACACGGAACATGGCTTTTTGATGTATCCGATTTCGACTCTTGCTGTGGGCGCAACGCCCGTGAAAGTTGCCGAAAAAGAGCGTGTTGCGGATGTGGATGCGATCCTTGTCGCTTGTACGCCCAAGACCAGACTAGTTTTTATCGCGAACCCGAACAACCCAACGGGAACGATGATCAGTGGTCGTGACATGGCACGGTTGGCGGCAGGTATTCCTGAGCAAGCCCTTCTTGTGATTGACGGCGCCTATGCCGAATATGTTGAGGGCTACGACGGCGGCACAGCGTTGGTTGATAAGCTCGACAATGTCGTGATGACGCGGACGTTTTCCAAGATCTACGGGCTTGGTGGATTGCGGGTTGGCTGGGGCTATGGTCCACGCCACGTGATCGAGGTTCTTAACCGTATTCGCGGCCCCTTTAACCTTTCGTCGGCGGGGCTTGCTTCGGCCGAGGCCGCAGTACGTGATGTCGGTTTTGTCGACAAATGCCGTAAAGAAAACGCGCGGATGCGCAAATGGCTCACCTTAGCTTTGTTGGAGCTTGGGATTGAATGCGATACATCTTTTGCCAATTTCATTTTAGCGCGTTTTGCCGATGAAGAGCAGGCCGAAGCTTGTAATCAGGCCCTCGCAAATGAGGGGCTGATTGTGCGTCAGGTCGCAGCCTATGGATTGCCAAATTGCCTGCGGATCACCGTGGGGGATGAGGCGTCTTGCCGCCGTGTCGCGCACACCATTTCCAACTTTTTTAACGCAGTCCTTTCCGAACCGACGATTGAAGGCCCGCAATGAGCGGTTCGGCACCACAGCGCGCACCGGTTTACGGCAAGGTCGCCCTCATTGGATTGGGCCTGATTGCTTCGTCGCTTTTTTGGGCAATGAAACGCGCAAATCTCGTGGGCACCGTAACAGGATACGCTCGGAGCCAAGAAACAAGAGACACGGCGCGTGAAATCGGATTGTGCGACGAAGTTTGTGACAGCGCCGCCGCAGCTTGTGAAGGGGCAGACCTTATTGTGCTCTGCGTGCCGATAGGCGCAATGGAATCCGTCGCACAGGAGATTGCTCCCTATTTGAAAAAGGGTGCGACCGTTACGGATGTTGGCTCTGTGAAGCGAGCGGTTATCGACGCTGTTGGCCCCCATATTCCAGAGGGCGTGCATTTCATTCCGGGCCATCCTCTTGCAGGGACAGAGCATTCCGGCCCGCGTTCGGGCTTTGCCGAACTCTTTGATAATCGCTGGTGTTTGCTTGTTCCCGTCGAAAACTCCGATGCTGCCGCCATCGCGCAATTGCGCGCGTTGTGGGAAGGTGTGGGATCAAATGTTGAGGAAATGGACGCGGAGCACCACGATCTTGTCCTCGCCGTAACCAGCCACGCGCCCCACCTCATTGCTTATACAATGGTGGGGGTTGCCGACGATCTGCGACGTGTTACCGACAGCGAAGTGATTAAATACTCGGCGGCAGGTTTTCGCGATTTCACCCGCATCGCCGCAAGTGATCCGACCATGTGGCGCGATGTGTTCCTCAACAACAAAGAAGCCACGCTTGAAATCCTTGGGCGCTTCACCGAGGAACTGTTTGCGCTCCAACGCGCAATTCGAACCGGTGATGGCGACCATTTGTTCGATTATTTTACGCATACACGCGCCATCCGACGTGGTATTATCGAAGCAGGGCAGGATACGGACGCCCCAAATTTTGGGCGCGGTAAAAAGGACGTAAAATGAAGTTACTTGGAGCAGGAGTACTTGTCGCATTGTTGGCCAGTGCACCCGTGGTCAGTATTGCCAATGCTCCAACACAGTCGCTTCGGCCCCTTTCTCGTCCGACCGAAGGGGTGGTTTCTAAGACGTCGCCCGTGTCGTCGGAACCGCGGTTGATGCTGGTTCCTGTCTATTACAGTGCCTCCGTACGCCCCGTTCCGCGGCCCGTTGCGCTTGGGGGAACCGCCCCCTTGAAAAAATCAATTCCTATGACCAAAGTTGTCACAAAGACCACTGTCACAATGGTCGCGTCAAAATCCGCCGTTGAACATTCGCTGCGACCTTTGTTACGGCCTGAGGGGCGTATCGTTACGAAATCACGCGCAACGACACAGCAAGAAGTTGTGACGCTCGCAGCAGTGAAAGCGCCACAATCCGTCCCGACCAGCAATAAGGGATCAATTTGTGGAAGCAGCAGAATTCGCGGCCAAACCATGAGTGCCATTCCGGGAAAAATCAAAGGCTGCGGTGTTGAAAATCCTGTATCCGTAACTTCCGTCGCGGGCATTCCCCTTTCGAGAGCCGCCACAATGGATTGCAATACAGCCATAACATTGCACAATTGGGTGGAAAAAGGCGTAAAACCCGCCGTCGGACGCCTTGGCGGCGGGGTCGCACGCATTGACGTTATTTCGGGGTATAGCTGTCGCACGCGCAATAACCAAAAAGGCAAAAGAATTTCAGAGCACGGCAAAGGTAAAGCCGTCGATATTTCCGGTATCACTCTTGCAAATGGCGTCTCAATTTCGGTCCTAAAAGGGTGGAACAGCAAGGCTCAAGGCAAGCTTTTACGCGCCATGCATCAGTCCGCCTGCGGCCCCTTCGGGACAGTGCTCGGCCCTTCCGCCAATAGCTTTCATCGTGACCATTTCCATTTTGATACCGCCAAATATCGCAGCGGATCGTATTGTAAATAGCCGTTAGAACGGCGGGATAAAGCCAAGGGGTATGAAGCCCAAAAAGATATTTCCACGATTTACCGTGATGGGCGCATGAATATCGGTTGCGGAACCACTTGTGGATGCGAGGCCCTTTAACACCGTTTTAACCATGTGCGATTGTTCAGTGGGAATCGCACCAAGCCCGTCCAGCATCGCAAACCCATCTTCCCAGTTAGGCGTCGAAAACGTGAGCGAACCCGTTGCGAAACCCTCAGAATCAAAGGCTAGCGCACCAGATAGAGTGATATTCACTTTCCCTTGCGAGAGCGAAAACTGGTTGAGGGTGAGTGCTGCGAGTTTCGCGGGCACTTCGCCTCGACCGAGGGCAGCGTCAAATTCCAGATTGGTGTCAAGCACTACGGTTTCAATCGAAACGGTGCCTGTCGGATCCATTATCGATGGTAAAGAGACATCAGACATCTTCCCTAAGAAATCATGAGAAAAGGGCAGAATACCTTGACGAGAAGCCGCCGAAATCGCGCGCGATCGATAGGTCGTGCCCGCGTTCAAGACAACTTTAAGGTCCTCGCCGGTCAATTGAAATCGGTTGAGCGCCAGAGTGGAGTTGGGTTTTACAACGAGGCTTGCCCGAAGGTCCGACGTTGAAATCTGTGCCGAGATACCCTGATATTCAATCAGTTGTTCGTGGGGCCAGACGGCGATGATGTGATAGGGCTTATAACTCAAGGCAAAGATTTGAAAAAAAGCAGCTTTCCATCGAAGCCCCGAAAGCGTGAAAATATCGATATCCTTGATTGTCGTATCAAACCGGTTTGGGAAACCCGCCGTATTCAAGCTGGAATACGTGATTGAATTCCCTGCGTCGGTGGCGTCTTCAATGGCAGAAATCGCAGCTTTTTCCACCGCATTCGCGCCGACAAACCAATAGCCGCCCCAGAGAATCGACACGATAGCCAAAAGCCAAACAAAAAACCGCATATCTGCCCTTTCAAACATATACTGTCTGTTGTTTATAAGGGGGAGCGAGAAAGGACCAGTGCAATGACGGACACGCCCCTTTGGGTTTTTGGCTATGGCTCTCTGATGTGGAGGCCTGGTTTTAAGTACAAAAACCGCCAAGTCGCCCGACTCTCGGGGTACCAGCGCAGTTTTTGCATGTGGTCCATTCACTATCGTGGAACCGTTGAGAGCCCTGGACTTGTGCTGGCTTTGGATCGGGACGAGGCTTCCAGTTGCCTTGGGTTAGGGTTTGAGGTCGCCGCACAAGACGCGGCCGATGCCCTTGAATACCTGCGGGAACGGGAGTTGATTTCCTCGGCCTATCTTGAAGTCGAGTTGCCGATGGACCTCAAGGATGGGCGGCGTGTAACTGCGGTGACCTACGTTATCAACCGCGAGAACAACCAGTATTGTGGTGGGATTGATTTGCAAAAACAAGCGCAAGTGATCGCGCGTTCGCACGGGGTCATGGGCCCCAACGTGGAATACCTGAAAAATACCGCCGAGCATTTGCGTGAATTAGGGATCGTTGACGCGGATATGGAATGGTTGGTAGCACAGGTTGACAAAGGTGGCGGCGAATCGAGTGATTATTGATAAATTTCTAGTAAATCCGGCAGCTTGCCCTTACTCTAAACACAACAAAAACAGCGTCAGGATGTCCAAATGGACTTTATAGATCGCGAGGCCGAGCCGGAATTTACCCTGCCTACCCGCCAAATTACTCTTATGAGTGTGGTTCTGGCCATCATGATGGTTGGGGCATGGTTTGCGTTACCACGCATATTGCCGCTTTTCCTCGCAAACCTTTGGCTAAATGGGTTCATTTGCTTTGTGTTCTTCATCGGGGTCTTGGCATGCTTTTGGCAAGTCATTCAACTTTATAGCTCTGTGAATTGGATCGAAGGTTTCGTGGTCAACCGTGCCGGGCACGAGATCGTGACGCCGCCGCGTTTGCTCGCGCCCCTTGCTGCACTTTTACGATCACGCGGCGCGCGAATGCAGATTAGCTCGACATCCAGCAGTTCCATTCTGGACTCCGTGGCAACCCGCATTGATGAGGCGCGGGATATAACGCGTTATATCGTTAACCTTCTGATTTTTCTCGGACTTTTAGGAACGTTTTACGGCTTGGCCACCACGGTTCCTGCCGTAGTCGACACCATCCGATCCCTCGCGCCACAGGAAGGCGATACGGGCGTTAAGGTTTTTGAAAAACTTATGAAGGGGCTTGAGGCCCAGCTAGGCGGTATGGGGACGGCATTCTCGAGTTCGCTTTTGGGGCTCGCGGGCTCTCTTGTTGTTGGGCTTTTGGAGCTTTTTGCGGGCCACGGTCAAAATCGCTTTTATCGCGAGTTGGAAGAATGGCTTTCAACGATTACTCGACTTGGTTTTTCTTCGGGAGAAAGCGAGAGCGGCGGCGATGCAGGCCATACCGCGGTTGTGTTTGAACATATGGCTGACCATATGGAAGCGATGCGCGCAATGTTCACACAATCCGAGGCAAACCGCACCCTCGTAGATGAGCGGATTGGCACTCTAACCACGGCAGTTGAAAGTCTTGCTAGGAACATCGAGCGCGGCCCAGAAAATTCGGCAATTGAGCGTATGCTGCAGGGACAAGAACGTTTGATCGAAACCCTTCAATCGAATGAGGATGAGGCGGGGTCTGGTGGCGGGAACTCCGATGCCGAAAGTCGGATGCGTTTGCGCTCAATCGACGTTCAATTGCTGCGCATCCTTGAGGAAATAAGCGCAGGACGACAGGAGTCGATTTCGGATTTACGCACGGATATTGCGGGTTTGACCAACGTCATTCGGGCGGCGACAGCGCCGTCGCAAGAGGGGTAGATTGTGGCCTTAAGTCGGCGCACAGGGCAACGTTTTCAAGGGTCGATCTGGCCCGGATTCGTGGACGCGATGACGGCCCTTTTGCTGGTGTTAATGTTTGTCCTCACCATTTTCATGGTGGTCCAATCGGTCCTGCGCGAGACAATTTCTGGACAGGAGACAGAACTTGATGAACTCACGTCGCAGGTTCTAAGTCTTGCGGAAGCCTTGGGTCTTGAGCAAACAACCAACCAACAATTGCAAAGTGAAGTCGTTCGACTTTCTTCAAACCTGCTCGATGCCCGCGATGCGGCAGATATTCAAGCAAGTATGATCGCGTCTTTGACAGTGAAAAATGATGCGCAATCGGTGGAAATTTCTGCACGCAAGGCAGCAATTGCCAGCTTTGAGGCGCAAGTTGCGACGTTGTTGGCGCAACGGAACAAGGCTCTGGCGGATGGCACGGCGTTGGCAACAACATTGAGTGAAGCCGAGCAAGAGAAAGCACTGCTGATTTCCGAACAGGAAGCGTTGCAATTGGCACTAGCGAGTGTTCGTGAAGAAGTCGACCAAGGGGCCGAGGCCGCCAGGCTAGCCGCCGCAAAACGCGAGGCTCTAGAGGCGCTTATCGCGGATCTACAAGTTGAAAGCGCGCGCGAGAAAACGAGTTTGGCACAAACTTTGGCACGGCTTGCGGAGCAAGAAACCTTGAATGCAGGGTTGTCGGACGGGCTTTTGGAAGCCCAATCCAAGCTGGACGCAGTGGAAGCTGCACGACTTGCGGAATTAGCCGCGGCCGAGGCTTTGCGACTCCGACTCGATACTGCAGCGACAGCACTGTCCGAGGAAGAAGCCGCGCGTTTGGCGGAAGCGGCCGCGGCCCAAGCGTTGCGGGATCGATTGGCGAATGCCGACGATGAGATAACCGCGATGAGCATGGCTCTTGAGGCAAAGCGGCAAGAGGCCGAGGATACGCTCACATTGCTTGCCGCCGCAAATGATGCGCGTGGCGATTTGGATGAACGTTTAGCGGCAGCGCTGGCTGCAAAAATTTTCGCCGATAAAGGCTTGAGCGCGCAGGGGGCTGCGGCGCAAACGTTGGAAACTCAATTGGCTGCGGCTTTGTTGGCGGCACAAAACTCTGATGACACCCTAGAGAATACCAAAGAAAAACTGGCCAATGCAGAGGCTTCTTTGGCGCTCCTGCAGGAGAAGTTGGCTCAAATTGGCGCGGATGAAGACGATATGCAAAAACGCCTTTTGGCGGCATTAGCCGCAAAAAGCGAAGTTGATGCAAACCTCAACACAATCATGACAGAAGCCGAACAGCGCAGCGCATTGCTCAAAGTTGCGAATGATCGGCTTTCGGCGAAGGAAGCTGAATCCGCCGAAAGTCAGAGAAAAATGGCTGTTTTGAATGAGCAGGTTACGCAGTTGCGCGCTCAATTAGGTTCGTTGCAAAGCGTGTTGGATGCTTCCGCGGCAATTGATGGCGAGTCCAAAATACAGCTTCAGGCCTTAGGCTCACAACTCAATCAAGCCCTTGCCCGTGTGGCGAGCGAAGAGAAAAAACGCCGCGCTCTTGAAGAGGCGGAGCGCAAGCGACTCGAGGCCGAAGCGGAAATTCTCAAGGCCGAAACAAAAAATTTGGCACGATACCGTTCGGAGTTTTTTGGTCGACTGCGCGATCTTTTGGGTACGCAGGAAGGAATGCGTATCGACGGCGACCGGTTTGTATTCTCTTCCGAGGTTTTGTTTGAAACTGGCGCAGTCGAACTTTCTGAGGAAGGCAAGGGCGAGGTTGCGAAAGTCGCGGCGATCTTGAGGTCCGTCGTCGATCAGATTCCCCCGGAAATCGATTGGGTTATACGCGTGGATGGCCACACGGATGACACACCCCTTTTGAGCAACGGGAAATACAGCGATAATTGGGAGTTGTCACAAGGACGCGCCTTATCTGTGGTACGTTACTTGGTCGACGCATTGGATATTCCGCCCAGCCGTCTCGCGGCAAATGGGTTCGGCGAATACCAACCTGTCAACACTGACGACACGCCTGAAGCCCGTGCACAAAATCGGCGAATTGAACTCAAATTTACCGAGAAATAGGTGGGGTTCAAAACAAGTTTCCTTAGATCTTGATTTTTGTTCCCTGACTGAACCGTATCGCGGTTTGGGTGTTTTCCTGTATGCCATTTTTCGGCGTTGGCCTCAGTCAACTTTCCGGCGCTGCAGGCACGGGCTAGGATCTTCCGCAAATTGGCTTGGCCGCAAAACATGATATCAAATAAAGATGCATCCCTTTCTCGCGGGTTTCGGAGAAAAAACTACCTAAAAGACTGGCCGCCTTGGGGTGTTTTGGGAGCCATCGAAAAGCCCGCATGTACTTGCGAATATTTAAGGACCGAGTTTGTTTCACCGCTTGGAATAATAACTGCTGAGTTTTATCCCGCTAGATTGCGCGGGTACTGCACTTTTCTAGAGGCTTTATACGATTTCTGGCGACTCAACTGCACGCTGGTCATGTGTAGTATTTGTAGAGACTATCTGTCCTCCTTTTTTATGGACGTGTCAGGCAAAATCAACGCCTCCTGCATTTCTGCCCTGCCTGACTTCGCAAGTTCTGGCGGTGTCGTTTTCAAATTTGAGGCAACATCCCCCATGTTTCCTTTGGCGTTGCCGTTTTGGTGCAGTCAAAGTGAACATGTGGAAGCAGGGTATTTATAGAAAGGTCCCAAAACAATCTGAGGAACTTGTTCAACAGGGGCGACGACATTTCCTTACGTTATTTTACAGTGAGGCGCATGCCCAGAAAATTGAACTCTCAAAATCTAGAGATACTAGAGTATGAAGGCAATTGTCGCGTTCCTTTCATTTAGGTTTTCTATACACCAATAATTTTTTAAACCCCAAGAAGACAGCGCGCTGCACTGGGGGGGAAAGCGCATTGGCTTTCGAAGGAAAGGCCGCATAAGGCGTTGGGAGTTTGGAATGTAAACGCGACGAGTCCAAGCTACGCAAAGATTATAAAAACTGGTCCTCAACCATCACGGGGATGGCTGAGGATTAGAGAATTAACCTTTAAAGGACTGCATTATTCTGCTGTAAGAAGCGGCGGTTTTTTAGAGGAAAGTTTAGGGGCTTCGGGCTTGAAAACCTGAAGATCAATTTTCCCATTTTTAATTCCGACTTTCACCAAACCACCTTTGACCAGCTTTCCAAAGAGCAATTCCTCGGCCAATGGTTTCTTGATATGCTCTTGAATCACGCGACCAAGTGGTCGTGCTCCCATTTTGTCGTCATAGCCAGCTTCGGCGAGCCATTCTGCAGCAGGGCGCGTTAGTTCGATTGCAACGTTTCGATCCAAGAGTTGGGCCTCAAGTTGCAGAACGAATTTTTCGACAACTTGCAGGATGATCTCTTTGCCCAACGGCGCAAAGCTGACGATGGCATCAAGACGGTTGCGGAATTCTGGAGTGAACATGCGTTCAATCGCAGCGGTATCCTCGCCTTCTCGTCGGTCACGGCCAAATCCAATGGCAGCTTTGGCTTGATCAGCGGCCCCAGCATTTGAGGTCATAATCAGGATCACGTTGCGGAAATCCACCGCGCGACCGTTGTGGTCAGTCAGTTTGCCGTGGTCCATCACTTGAAGCAGGATGTTGAAGACATCCGGATGCGCCTTTTCGATCTCATCAAGAAGCAAGACACAATGCGGGTGTTGGTCCACACCATCCGTGAGCATGCCGCCTTGATCGAAGCCGACATATCCGGGAGGGGCGCCGATTAGACGGGAAACCGCGTGTTTCTCCATATATTCGGACATGTCGAACCGAAGGAGTTCAACACCAAGGATATCCGCAAGTTGGTTGGCAACTTCGGTTTTACCCACACCCGTTGGACCTGAAAACAGGTAGTTCCCGATGGGCTTGTCTGGTTCGCGCAGTCCCGCCCGAGACAATTTAATCGCGGACGCGAGCGTTTCGATGGCTGGATCTTGGCCAAAGACAACCCGTTTTAGTCCCTTTTCAAGATCGCGCAGAATTTCGGCGTCATCTTTGGACACATTCTTAGCTGGAATGCGGGCGATTTTTGCCACAACCGCTTCGATTTCCTTGACGCCAATTGTTTTGCGACGACGACTTTCTGGAATCAGATGCTGTGCGGCACCCGCTTCATCGATCACGTCGATTGCTTTGTCCGGAAGCTTGCGATCGGCCATATAGCGCGACGAAAGTTCGACAGCTGTTTTGATCGCATCGGAGGTGAAGCGCACATCGTGATGTTCTTCAAAATAGGGCTTCAACCCTTGCAAGATTTTGATCGCATCTGGAACTGTTGGCTCGTTCACGTCGATCTTTTGGAACCGACGTGAAAGCGCGCGGTCCTTATCAAAGTGTTGACGGAACTCTTTGAAGGTGGTCGACCCCATGCAGCGCAATTTCCCGCCCTGCAACGCAGGTTTAAGCAAATTGCTCGCGTCCATAGCGCCGCCAGACGTCGCTCCAGCCCCGATGATTGTGTGGATTTCATCGATGAATAGAATTGCGTCTGGATGGTTTTCCATTTCGGTCATGACGGCTTTGAGGCGCTCTTCAAAGTCGCCGCGGTAGCGAGTTCCGGCCAAGAGCGCGCCCATGTCGAGCGAATAAATTGTAGCATTCGCCAAAACTGCGGGCGTTTCACCTTTGACAATCTTGCGGGCCAAACCTTCTGCAATCGCTGTTTTACCCACACCGGGGTCGCCAACCAAAAGCGGGTTGTTCTTGCGACGACGGCACAACACTTGAATGCAACGTTCGACTTCATGAGCACGACCGATCAGAGGGTCGACTTCGCCCTTGGCTGCTTTCGCATTCAAGTCGACACAATATTTGGCAAGTGCGCTGTCTTTGGAATCGCCTTCCTCCGCGAGCGGGATGTCCTCATCGGTCTCAGGGGAGCCAGTAACGGGCCGTGCTTCGCCGTAGGCGGGGTTTTTAGCCACACCATGCGCGATGTAATTTACGGCGTCATAGCGAGTCATGTCTTGTTCTTGGAGGAAGTAGGCCGCATTAGATTCGCGCTCGGCGAAAATCGCAACAAGTACATTGGCCCCTGTCACTTCGGTGCGACCCGAAGATTGAACATGGATGGCCGCGCGCTGAATGACGCGTTGGAAGGCCGCCGTTGGGACGGCTTCGGAGCCTTCGACGCTTGTTTCTAACGAAGAAAGGTCGTCTTCGATGAATTCAAGCAATGTGGCGCGCAGTATATCGAGATCAACATTACAGGCGCGCATCACCTGAATGGCGTCAGGCTCATCAAGAAGCGCAAGGAGCAAATGCTCCAATGTCGCTAATTCGTGCTTACGTTCGTTTGCTAAACCAAGAGCGCTGTGGATCGCGGCTTCGAGCGTATTGGAAAATGAGGGCATTCCACTTTCCTTTCTTTGAGATTGCAAACACCAGTATCGGTGTCCTGTTCTTATAGATTTCGGTTTTCTGACGCAGTCTTCAAGTGCAAACACCAAACTTCCCGAATATTTCTCAGTTTCACACCGAGTTGTTACCTTTCAGCTAAGAAAAAGCGTGATTTTTGATATCACATCACCTTTTTTCGATTTCCACGGGGACAACAAGTTTGGCCCCGCACAAGCGCGAGTCGTAAGTTGAGGTCACCGCAGGGGTAGTAAGCACTGAGTTGGGACCTAGAAACCGTTTCTCCGCGTACGGAGTTCGGCGAAAACCTCGACGTTCGAGGCCTCCTGTAAGTTGAGCGTAGCGCGAATGTGGGCGTCTTCATATCGTAAAAATGGATTGGTCGCACGTTCTTGACCCAAAGTTGAGGGAATTGTGGGCAATCCCGCGTCCCGCGCCGCTGAAATCTCGGTGATACGGGTGATCAGGGCGGTGTTTTCGGGATCAACCGTTAGTGCGAAATTTGCATTGTGGGCGGTATATTCGTGTCCCGAATAAAGTAGAGTCGTATCTGGCATTTTGGCAAACTTTTCCATGGAGCCGAGCATCATTTCCGGCGACCCTTCAAACAAACGCCCACATCCCATCACCATCAGGCTGTCGGCGGTAAATATCGTGCCGGTCTTGCGAAAATAAAACGCTATATGTCCGATTGTATGCCCGGACACGTCGAGAATTTGCACGCTTTCGCCGCATATCGTTAAGACACTGTTGTCCTCGACCGCCAAGGTGAGTGGGGGCAGGCGGTGAGCGTCGGCTTTGGCGCCGATAATGCGCGCCTTCCCGACAGAAAGCGCCTCAAGCCCGTCAATATGGTCCCAATGATGATGCGTGATCAGAATATCCGTCAGCGTCCATCCCTTTTGCGCGAGCACAGCCTCAATGGGCGCAGCCTCCGGAATGTCCACTAAAGCGGTCTCGCCAGTTTCGCTATTGTGAATTAAATAAGCGTAGTTATCTTTCAAGCAAGGGATCGTGACAATCTCGAGGGGCATGGCGTTTTGTGCTCGCTTTGATATGGTTCACGTCAGCTTTGCCGATTTTGGCCGCCGTTCCTAGGGGAAAAGATATGCACCTTGATGTGCGCGACCTGAAAACGTTCTACTACCGAAGCGCTCTGGGGCGGGCGGCGCAAAAGGCGATCCGCGATCAGGTGGTAGAGTATTGGCCCGAAGCCAAAGGGCAAACTGTGGTGGGTTATGGTTTTGCGGTGCCTCTTTTGCGGCCTTACTTGGGCGATGCTCGGCGCATTGTCGGTTTGATGCCGGGGCCACAGGGCGTGATGCCGTGGCCTGCAGGGCAAAAAAACGTCTCGGTTCTGAGCGAAGAAGTGAACTGGCCGCTGGATACAGGATCGGTCGACAAGCTCGTCCTCCTTCACGGGCTTGAAACCAGCGAGCATCCGACCGCATTGCTTGAGGAGTGCTTTCGCGTTTTGGGGCCCGGGGGCAAGGCGCTCTTTATCGTGCCCAATCGCGCGGGGCTTTGGTCTCGTAGCGATCGCACGCCTTTTGGGTTTGGGCGTCCCTATTCGTTGATGCAGCTCGAATCACAACTCAAAATGCATCACTTTTTACCTGAGCGACACAGGGCGGCCCTCTTTGCCCCCCCTCAAGCAAACGTTTTTGGCTCAGAACCGCGCCTGTCTGGGAAAAGACAGGGCGAAAAATATCGTCCTATTTGGCGGGTGGGGTTTTAATCGTCGAAGCCACAAAGCAAATCCAAGCGCCAACGCGTCCTGGCCTGCCTGTCGCATTTAAGAGGCCGCTGGGGGTTTTTGAAGGCATCAGAAAACCCAAAGGGCGGCCGGTAGGCGAAGGAATTTAAGGAGTTTTTGAAACTCTCCACAGTTTTTAAACATTAACGGGGCCAAATGACGCAGTTCTCCCATAGCGCACCGATTCATGGAATCAGATAAAGGGCTTGGAAATCTAATAAATCGCAGTCCCAATATGAGAAAAATACCGAAGATTTCTGTCGCTGTCAGCGCACAGCCCTGTTTCATGGGCCAATTGATATAGTGTAAACGCGTATAGAGTGTTGCGACGTGGCAATTGCTCTGCTACATCACAGCCGATTTCAACGCGTGTGTGAACATGCGTTACTTAGGCTGCCTCACTAAGTCCTGCATAACGCGGGGTACCGAAGGAGGCCCAGACTAGCGGAAGGGTGGACGTGTCCGAACCAGCTTCGATCTCCTCTGGCATTGCTACGCGCTATGCCACGGCCGTCTTTGACTTGGCCAAAGAAGGCAAAAAACTCCCAGCCCTTGAGGCTGATTGTAACGCGTTGGAAAGCGCACTTAGTGACAGCGACGATTTTGTGACTTTGATTTCTTCACCCGTGTTATCGCGTGACGAGCAAAGCAACGCTGTGACTGCTATTGCCAAAGCAATGAAACTCTCGCCTATCGTGTCTAACACGCTGGGTCTGATGGCCGAAAAGCGTCGCCTTTTCGTGCTGCCCCAATTGATCACGGCTCTGCGTACGCGGATTGCCGATGAGAAGGGGGAAGTCACCGCCGAAGTGACGGCAGCTAAGAAGCTGACCAAAGCTCAGGCAGACGCGCTTGCCAAAACGCTTAAGGCGTCAGTTGGCAAAGATGTCATCGTGAATGTTGCCGTGGATGAATCCCTCATCGGCGGCCTTATTGTTAAGATGGGCTCAAAGATGATCGACACGTCGATCTCCTCTAAGCTCGCTAACCTCCAGAACGCAATGAAAGAGGTCGGATAATGGCTATCCAAGCTGCCGAAATTTCTGCGATCCTTAAGGACCAGATCAAAAACTTTGGCCAAGACGCCGAAGTGGCCGAAGTCGGCCGAGTATTGAGCGTTGGCGATGGTATCGCTCGCGTTTATGGGCTTGATAATGTTCAAGCTGGTGAAATGGTTGAGTTCCCTGGCGGCATCGTCGGGATGGCTTTGAACCTTGAAGCAGACAACGTTGGTGTTGTTATCTTCGGGTCTGACCGTGACATCAAAGAGGGTGACCTCGTTAAGCGGACAAACTCCATCGTGGACGTGCCTTACGGCGACGAATTGTTGGGGCGCGTTGTTGACGGCCTTGGTAATCCGATCGACGGCAAAGGCCCGATCAAAACAAAAAATCGCGCTGTTGCGGACTCCAAGGCTCCGGGCATTATTCCCCGTAAGTCTGTTCACGAGCCAATGGCGACTGGTTTGAAATCTGTTGACTCGATGATCCCCGTTGGCCGTGGCCAGCGCGAATTGATTATTGGTGACCGTCAAACAGGTAAAACAGCGATCGCGCTCGACACGATCCTGAACCAAAAATCTTACAATGAGGCCGCTGGCGACGACGAGAGCAAAAAGCTCTACTGCGTTTACGTTGCGATCGGTCAAAAGCGCTCCACAGTTGCTCAGCTTGTTAAAAAGCTCGAAGAAACTGGCGCGATCAAATACACAATCGTTGTGGCTGCGACGGCTTCGGATCCTGCCCCTATGCAGTTCCTTGCGCCATATGCTGCGACTGCGATGGCGGAATTCTTCCGTGACAATGGCCGCCACGCTTTGATCGTTTATGATGATCTTTCCAAGCAAGCCGTGTCCTACCGTCAAATGTCCCTCTTGCTGCGTCGTCCTCCCGGACGTGAAGCTTACCCAGGCGACGTTTTCTATCTTCACTCCAGACTTTTGGAGCGGTCTTCGAAATTAAACGAAGATAACGGTTCTGGTTCTTTGACGGCGCTGCCGATTATTGAAACTCAAGGCGGCGACGTTTCTGCGTTTATTCCGACGAACGTGATTTCGATCACCGACGGTCAGATTTTCTTGGAAACTGAATTGTTCTACCAAGGTATCCGTCCAGCGGTTAACACTGGTCTCTCGGTTTCGCGTGTTGGGTCTTCCGCACAAACAAACTCGATGAAATCGGTGGCTGGTCCGGTTAAACTTGAGCTTGCTCAGTACCGTGAGATGGCTGCCTTCGCACAGTTTGGTTCCGATCTCGATGCTGCAACTCAGCAATTGCTGAACCGTGGTGCTCGCTTGACCGAATTGATGAAGCAGGCTCAGTATTCGCCCCTTACAAACGCAGAAATCGTTTGTTTGATCCTGGCGGGTACAAAAGGGTATCTGGACAAAATCGCAGTGAAAGACGTCGGACGTTTTGAGGCGGGACTTTTGTCTCACCTACACAGCAAACACGCTGACATCTTGAAATGGATTGCTGATGAGGACCCCAAAATTAAGGGGGACGCAGAAGCCAAGATTCGTGTCGCACTCGATGAGTTCGCTGCTAATTTCGCCTAGTATTTTCGCCTTAGGATAGGATTGGATACATGCCAAACCTGAAAGACCTAAAAAACCGGATCGAAAGTGTCAAATCGACACGTAAGATCACCAAAGCCATGCAGATGGTTGCCGCGGCGAAACTTCGCCGCGCGCAAGATGCTGCAGAAGCTGGTCGCCCTTATGCAGAACGGATGAATTCCGTTCTGGGTGGCCTAGCTGCGGCGGTTGGTGGCTCGTCCTCCGGTCCGAAGTTGCTCACGGGTACGGGTTCAGATCAAGTTCACCTTTTGGTGGTCATGACGTCTGAACGCGGTCTCTGTGGGGGTTTCAACTCTTCTATTGCCAAGCTGGCCCGCGCAAAAGCTCAGGAGCTTCAAGCGGCTGGTAAGACGGTCAAAATCTTGACTGTTGGCAAAAAAGGGCGTGACCAGCTCAAACGCGATTTCGCGGGCTCTATGATCAGCCACGTTGATCTGTCCGATGTTAAACGTGTTGGCTATGTCAATGCTCACAAGATCGCGACCCAAGTTCTTGACCGCTTTAATGTCGGTGAATTTGATGTCGCAACGATCTTTTATAGCCGCTTTGTAAACGTGGTGACCCAAGTGCCAACAGCACAACAGGTGATCCCGGCCTCGTTTGAAGAAACGAGCGAAGCATCAACGCTCTATGATTATGAACCCAGCGAAGAGGCGATCCTTGCGGATCTCTTGCCGCGTGGTGTGGCCACACAGATTTTCGCCGCTCTCCTTGAGAATGGCGCATCTGAGCAAGGTGCTCGGATGTCTGCAATGGACAACGCAACACGTAACGCGGGTGAAATGATTGAAGACCTGACCATTGTGTACAACCGCTCGCGTCAGGCCGTCATCACCAATGAGCTTATCGAAATCATTTCGGGCGCTGAAGCGCTCTAAAGGACCGGAGAAACAAAATGGCAAAAGCGAAAGCTACTGGCAAAATCACAGCTGTGATTGGCGCCGTTGTAGACGTTAAATTCGAGGGCGATCTGCCTAAGATTTTGAACGCTCTTGAGACAGTAAATAACGGCAACAAGCTGATCCTCGAAGTGGCTCAGCACCTTGGCGAAAACACTGTACGGACAATTGCGATGGACGGAACAGAGGGCCTCGTTCGCGGCGCTCCTGTGACGGACCTTGGCGAGCCGATTTCGGTTCCCGTTGGCCCCGCAACACTTGGCCGTATCCTGAACGTCACCGGCGATCCCGTTGATGAAAAAGGTCCGGTCAAAACGAAAGAGCGTCGCGCGATTCACCAGCCTGCGCCTTCTTTTGATGAGCAGGCGACGTCTTCCGAGATGCTCGTAACAGGCATCAAGGTTATCGACCTTCTCGCGCCTTACACCAAAGGCGGCAAAATTGGCCTCTTCGGTGGTGCGGGTGTTGGTAAGACAGTTTTGATCATGGAATTGATCAACAACATCGCCAAAGTGCACTCTGGCCTCTCCGTATTTGCGGGTGTTGGTGAGCGGACACGTGAAGGCAATGACCTTTACCACGAGATGATCGAATCCGGCGTTATCGTTCCTGATGACCTCGAAAAATCGAAAATCGCGCTGGTTTATGGCCAAATGAACGAGCCTCCCGGTGCGCGTATGCGTGTTGCTTTGTCCGGTCTCACAATTGCTGAGCAGTTCCGTGATGAAACAGGTTCCGATGTTTTGTTCTTCGTGGACAACATCTTCCGCTTTACGCAAGCGGGTTCCGAGGTTTCGGCCCTTCTAGGTCGTATTCCTTCCGCTGTGGGCTACCAGCCAACATTGGCGACCGACATGGGCGCGATGCAAGAGCGTATTACATCGACCAAAGCTGGTTCGATTACGTCGGTGCAAGCCGTATACGTTCCTGCGGATGACTTGACTGACCCTGCGCCAGCCACGTCGTTTGCTCACCTTGATGCGACAACGGTTCTTGACCGTTCGATCTCGGAAAAAGGCATCTACCCTGCGGTGGATCCCCTTGGTTCGACATCGCGCTTGCTTGACCCGCTCGTTATTGGTGATGAGCACTATAAAGTTGCGACAGACGTTCAACAAATCCTTCAGCGCTATAAATCGCTGCAAGACATCATCGCAATTCTCGGCATGGACGAGCTTTCTGAAGAAGATAAGCAAACCGTTGCTCGTGCGCGTAAAATTGAACGCTTCTTGTCACAACCTTTTGACGTTGCGAAAATCTTCACCGGTGCAGACGGCAAACAGGTTCCGCTCGAAGATACAGTATCTTCGTTCAAGGCTGTTGTTGCTGGCGAATATGATCACCTTCCAGAAGGCGCCTTCTATATGGTTGGTGGCATCGATGAAGTGATTGCAAAAGCCGAGAAAATGGCTGCTGACGCTGCTTAATGTAACGGGTTTTTGGCGGGTTCCGGCCCGCCAAACAAACTCTGAAGGAGGCCGATATGGCTGAGAAACTGCAGTTTGATCTGGTAACGCCTGAGCGTAGCTTGGCATCGTATGAAGCAACCGAGGTACAAATCCCGGCGGCCGACGGCGATCTCACAGCTTTGGCAAACCACGCGCCTTTGATCACAACGCTGCGCCCTGGTATCCTAAAAGTTGCCAGTGAAACAGGCACGCAAGAGTATCTTGTTACGGGTGGCTTTGCCGAAATTTCGGACAAGTCGACTTCGGTTTTGGCCGAAAAAGCCGCACCCGCATCAGAAGCGACCCAAGAGATGATCGATGAAATCGTTGCCGACGCCAAAAGGGCTCTCGATAACGCACCCGCCGACCAGATCGACATTCTTGCAAAACAGATTGCTGACATCGTTTCTTTGGCGAACCAGCTTGGCCTACGGGCTTAAATTAACTTATTTTGAATTTTAGAGGCCCTGCAAGGATTTGTGGGGCCTTTTGCCTTTTCTTGGCCTTTTTTCTCAATAAACTACCGAGAAGTTTGAGGAACATTCATGCGGCGTTTTCAAAATCACCAACTCGGAATTGATCAAGGCTCCCTTGTGCTGTTTTCGGATTTTCAGCACGATGGAAATATGTGGACGGGCGAGGGCCAACGCGAGCATCGCGAGGCGGTTTCTTTCAGCACCGCCTTCCGCACGCCACCCGTCGTTCAAATTTCGATATCCATGTGGGATTTTGATAGTGCAACCAATCAGCGTGGGGATTTAACGACTGAAAAAGTGTCCACTGAGGGGTTCGTCGCTGTGTTTAAAACTTGGGGCGACACCCGCATTGCACGCATTCGCGTCGACTGGACGGCGGTGGGGAGTTGGAAAATGAGGACGACTGGGATGTTCATTAAGATTTCGGGGCTCTTTCCACGGGCTCCAACTTTCCCTAGAAGGGGCCTATGAACAACAAAATTGATCGATCCGGATTGCGGCCCAATTTTTGGGAATCCATCCCCCTCACGAAAATGAATTCCCGCGAATGGGAAGCGCTTTGCGATGGCTGTGGGAAATGCTGCCTCAACAAGCTCGAAGACGAGGACACGGGGGAAGTTGCCTTTACACGGGTTGCGTGCCGTCTTTTGGACGATGACAGTTGCCAATGTGGTCAGTATGAAATTCGCAAACAATTCGTGCCTGAATGTGTCTCCTTGAAGCCCGAAACGATCAAAGATGTCGCCTATTGGTTGCCCGCAACATGCGCGTACCGCTTGCTTCACGAGGGTAAGCCATTAAACGACTGGCACCCCCTTGTTTCGGGCGATCCACAAACCGTGCATACGGCCGGAATCTCTGTGCGTGGCTGGACAATTCCCGAATTTGAAGTCGCCGAAGAAGACTGGGAAGACTATATCATTGAGGACTTAAGTTAATGTTTTTTGCATCAGACAACGCCGGAATGTCCCACCCCGAAGTGATGCAAGCCTTGCTCGACGCTAATTCGGGCTTTGCCATGCCCTATGGTGCCGACGCGATCATGGCCGAAGTGACCTCCAAAATCCGCACCATCTTCGAAGCACCCGAAGCCGTCGTGCATCTTGTGGCCACAGGGACGGCGGCCAATTCTCTTATTCTCGCCTGTCTAGCGCGACCGTTTGATACGATTTTTTGCAGTGATGTAGCCCATATCCATGAGGACGAATGCAACGCGCCGGAGTTCTATACGGGCGGCGCCAAGCTCACTTTGATTCCGACGACTGATGGAAAAATGTCCCCGCAATTTCTGGGAAGTGCCATTCGGGGCGAAGGAAATCGCGGCGTACACGGACCACAGCGCGGCCCGATTTCAATCACCCAGCTCACGGAAGCGGGCACAATATACAGCTTGGACGAAATTGCAGCCATTACGGGCTTGGCCAAATCCTATGGCCTCAAGACCCACATGGACGGCGCACGTTTTGCGAATGCGATAGCCGCATTGGGATGCACACCCGCAGAAATGACATGGCGAGTTGGGGTCAAGGCGCTGTCCTTCGGCGGGACCAAAAACGGATTACTTGGCGTTGAGGCTGCTATCTTTTTTGACCCTAGCGATGCGGCCGAATTTGAGTTGCGCCGAAAGCGCGGCGCACATTTGTTCTCAAAAAACCGTTTCCTTGCGGCGCAAATGTTGGCGTATCTTACTGATAACTTGTGGCTTTCGTCCGCCACTTCCGCCAATGAAAACACAGCGTATCTCGCGGAGGGGCTTGCAAAAGCGGGAGCCGAATTCGTTGGACCTGTAGATGCCAATATTATTTTCGCGTCCCTTCCTCGCGCTGCGCATCAAAAACTCAAAGAGGCGGGAGCCGTCTATCACGTCATGGTCGGCGACCTAGACGGGGAGGATCCAGAGGAGCCTCTCATTGCACGGTTTGTTTGTGACTGGTCGATCAGCCATGAGATGATCGACCAATTCCTTGATATTTTGCGAACTTAAAGTTTGCCCGCGAGGTGGAGATCAAGGTCGTCTAAACGGTCTTGACCCCAAAAAACTTCCCCGTCAGCAACATAGGTAGGCGCGCCAAAAGCACCTGCTTCTACGGCATCCTCAAGGTTGCGAGCATATGCTTCTGCACCACTTAGGAGGCCTGAGTTCACCAACTCAGGGTCGAACCCATTTGCAGCGAGGAGGGCGCGGATGACCCCCTCATCGGCCACGTCTTTTTCCTCGGCCCAACAGGCGCGGGTAAACGCGTGGGCAAGCGCGCCGACATCGCCGCCGGTGTTTTGGGCCGCAATGATTGCATAAGCCGAAGGGGCCATATTTGTGGGCCAATGCGCGGGTTTTATATTCGTGGGCAGGCCCGTGCGCGCGGCTTGGCGACGGATTTCCTGCAGGCGATATGCCATGCGATTTGGATGGCGATCCTTTGGGGGGTACCGCCCGTGCGTGCAAAAAGCGCCATAATGTCGAGCGGTTTGTATGTCACTTGCGCCGCGTGCTTTTTCGCGATTTCCTCAAGGCGTGCGCCTGCTAAATAGGTGAAAGGGGAAATCGTCGCGAAATAGTAGTCTATTTTAGTCATATATGGCCTCCAAGGCGGCATTTTCTTTGGCACGACGGTAGCGAGATGTTAAGCCGTGTCAACGTCATGATTCTGATACTGACTTTCAATAGGGACCCCCTGCCATGTCCACCAAATCTGCTCCCAAACTTATCTCCGGAAACGCGAACCGTCCGCTCGCAACCGCCATTGCACGCCGTATGTCGCTGCATCGTGGTGTGAGCGTCGGCCTTGTTGACGCGCGCGTTGAACGCTTTAACGACCAAGAGATTTTCGTCGAAGTTTATGAAAATGTTCGTGGCGAGGATATGTTTATCATCCAGTCCACGTCAAATCCGGCGAACGACAATCTGATGGAATTGTTGATTATCGCAGATGCACTGCGGCGCTCGTCCGCAGCGCGGATCACGGCCGTCATTCCCTATTTTGGCTACGCGCGTCAAGACCGCCGCACCAAGGCGCGCACCCCTATTTCGGCGAAACTTGTTGCAAACCTCATTACCCAAGCTGGGATCGAGCGTGTTCTCACGCTGGACCTTCACGCCACTCAAATCCAAGGGTTTTTCGATATTCCCGTGGACAACCTCTATGCCTCACCCGTGTTTGCGCTTGATATAGAACATGAATTCAAGGGCCGCATGGATGAATTGATGGTCGTGTCCCCGGATGTGGGCGGGGTTGCGCGCGCGCGCGAATTGGCCAAACGGATCAATGCGCCGCTTTCCATCGTTGATAAGCGTCGCGAAAAAGCTGGCGAAATCGCGGAAATGAAAGTGATCGGGGATGTGACGGGCAAAACCTGTATCATCGTGGACGACATGGTGGATACCGCAGGAACCCTTTGCAAGGCCGCAGAAGTCCTGATGGAAAGCGGGGCCAAGGAAGTTCATTCCTACATCACACACGGCGTCATGTCTGGGCCCGCCGTTGAGCGGGTTGCTAATTCGGTGATGAAATCTTTGGTGATTACCGATTCCATTCAGCCTACGAAGCCTGTTGTCGATGCGACAAACATTCGGATTGTTCCGACCGCTCCGATGTTCGCCCAAGCAATTCAGAACACATGGAATGGCACTTCGGTTTCGTCTTTGTTTGACGCTGACACGCTCGGGCCAATTTACGAAGGCACCTACACTACCTGAATGTTTTGATTAAAGCGCGGCGAGTATTTGCCGCGCTTTAACACAGTCCGCGTCCATTTGCGCGATGAGGGCTTCAAGCCCGTCAAACTTTTCCTCAGGGCGCAAGTATTGAATTAGCGCGACGGAAATATTTTCCCCATAGATATCCCCCTTGAAATCAAAGAGGTAGCTTTCCAAGTTGGGAAGGTTTTCACCAAACATTGGGCGCACCCCCATAGAGGCCGCGCCACTATATGTTCCCGCATACGGACCAGTGAGAATATCCACCCGTACAACATAGACGCCGAATTTTGGAGGATGCAGGCCGGAGATTGACATATTAGCAGTGGGATACCCCAGCTCGCGGCCACGTTGATCGCCACGAATGACTTGCCCCTCGATACGATGATAATGGCCCAGCATGCGGGCGGCAACCTCGGGGTGTCCAGCGGATAGCGCTGCACGAATTGCGGAGGAGGAAACTTCATCGTCCCCGTCCGCAACCAGTTCTACGATCGTGACGCCAAAGCCAAATTCTTTTCCAAACGCGATCAAATCGGTGGCGTTCCCTGTGCGCCCTTTTCCAAAACGAAAATCCTCGCCGACGGTGACATGACGGGCGCCAATGCCTTCGGACAGGATTTCTTGCGCGAAGGCGCGCGCCGAAAAGGTGGAAAGGGAGGCGTTAAAGTTTAACTCGTACAGCCTTTCAACACCCAGCTTTTCCAAGCGGTGGGCGCGGGCGGTCGCATTCATCAGGCGAAAAGACTCGCCTTTGGGGGCGAAGTATTGGCGCGGGTGGGGTTCGAACGTGAGAATTCCAAGGGGGGCCGAGGGGGCTGCAGCACGTGCAATATCGATAACTTTTTGGTGGCCGCGATGCACGCCATCAAAGTTTCCAATCGCAATGCTCGCGCCTCGGTACTTGGGGTCAATGAAGGTATGATCGCGGAAAACATGCATGCTTGGCACATATCCTCGGACGTGCGCCCGTGCAAGCATTTGTGAGGATTACTGGGGCACCTTACGTTAATGCGGGCTTGATATGGTGTGTTCGAAATACACTTATTGCAAGCTGAAATCCCCCGATATATCGCCATTTTTGGGAACTTGAGTTAGAATGGTCCGTAACGCTAAAATGGATGTAACTTCATGATTTCACAGCCGAAAACTCCACTATTTTCCGCAACTGTACTGTTTGCACTGGTTCTCGCAGGGACGGCAATTGCCCAAGATACCACGATGGACACGGGAGGTGCGTTTGATTTTTACGGCCAAGTAAGTCAAGGATATCTGGGGTATGATGACGGCGAGATTTCACAAAGTTACTTCCCCGTTGACAACGACAACTCTGGTTCCCGTATTGGAGTGAGATATCAAAACACCCTTGGGTCAGGGTGGGGCATTGATGGTCGTTTTGAAGTGGGGATTACTCCAAACTCCACATCGTCTGTTAATTTGAACACGCCGGTGGGGAGTGGGTATACAATCGACAAAACAAATATCCGCCACTTGGAGGTGGAATTTGAAAACGACCTTGTGGGCAACTTTGCGTTTGGTCAAGGATCAATGGCGACAGATGGCATCACGGGAATCGATTTCTCCAACACAACAGTGGTCGCTGGTGTTTCGGTCAAAGATTCTGCGGCGAGCCAGTTGTTACGGAGCGTAGACGGCACCCTCAGCGGGGAAATAATTGCGGATTACTACAAAAATCTGGACGGCAGACGTTTGTTCCGCGTGCGCTACGATACGCCGGATTTCAATGGATTTATGTTCTCGGTGGCGCATGGCCAAGATGTCCTTCACGACGATGATGACAATGTCTATTCCGATTTGGCGGGGCGCTATGAAGGGGAGACGGACACTTATCGCTTTATGGCGGGTGTCGGGGTGAGTTGGATTGGCGAGACCTTCGAAAACCTCGCGGGGTCTGCATCCGTCTTACACAAATCCTCCGGCCTCAATCTTACGGTGGCAAGCGGCACAACGAAGGACATTGGCGACTACAATTACGTCAAGGCAGGTGTTTTGCGTGATTTTTTTGACGCGGGCACGACGGCCTTCTCGCTTGATTACTACTTGGGCGCGGATATCCCTGCGGATGGATCATCAAGCAAGTCCGTGGGTTTGGCTGTTGTCCAAAGCTTTGACAGGCAAAATTTGCAACTCTACGCCACGTACCGTCGCTACGACACCCAAGGGGTGGCCGTGTCCTATCTAGATAGTGAAGCTTTCTTGGCTGGTTTTCGGTACAGTTTCTAGACTTCATGGGGCGTTGTATTCAGTCGAGTTTTTTGGAGGGTGCGAGGACTATTGCCTCGCCTTTCAGCACGGGTTTTCCGTCGATAAGGCATAGACAATCAAGCGTCACACGTCTTTTGGAGTAGTCGATCTGCGCGATGGTAACTTCTGCGCGGACGATGTCGTTTGGGCGCACTGGGGCAAGAAACTTGAGGCTTTGGCTTAGGTAAATTGTCCCATGGCCAGGGAGTTGTTCGCCGATCACCGCAGATACTAAACCCGCTGTCAGCATGCCGTGCGCAATGCGACCCTCAAAAATGGTGTCCTGCGCATAGGCATCGTCGAGATGGACAGGGTTACGGTCAGTCGACACTTCGGCAAAAAGCTCGATGTCCCGATCTGTGATGGCCTTCTCAACATGCCGCGACATGCCGACTTCCAAGTCCTCGATACAGACGGTGCCTCGGTAAAAGTTGTCCAACATTTGCGTCATCCTTACATCCATAACGAAATAAAAATACCAACAGATTGCCTTTGTTGGTATTTTATTACTTTGCTGGCGCAGAAAATCAAGTGTTTTTTAACGCAGGAACCCGATGGAATATGTTGGCTGAAAGCCAGAAACATCAAGATATGTCTTTAAACGCTTGGGGTTGGGCTGATCTGTTGTCCCAGTTTCTGCAGCTGCGAGGCCGCCAGTGATGAACAAAGAATCTATGTCTTCCCCCACGGCGCCTTGGATATCGGTGTGAATGCCGTCGCCAATGGCCAAAATACGGTCATCCGGAATGCCGCTGTCGATTTCCGCGAGTCGGCGGCGGGCTAGATCATAGATTGGTGGATGTGGTTTACCGAAATACATACTGTCACCCCCCATTTCGGTATAGAGCGCGGCGAGCGCACCTGCGCACCATTCACGGCGCTCCCCGCGGTCGACGACAATATCAGGGTTGGCGCACAGAAGTTTTAAGCCGCGTGTTTTGGCGGCAAGAAATGTGGGGCGGTTTACGGCAGGGTCGGCGAGGGAATCTTTGGGGCCGCAGCACACAATTCCTTCCGCCTCCGCTAGGGGAACCGCTGTGATTTCGCGTGCGTCCTTGACGACGGCGATAGGGCGAAAGAAGGCAGCCTTTTCGTCTTCAGTTCCCATGAAATAGACTTTTTCTCCAACAGCGCCGCGAAACATCGCCGAGCGCGCAGAATCGCCCGAGGTCGCGATTGCGTCCCATGCGTCGCGGGGCACGCCAAAGCCATCGAGTTGAATCTCAACTGAAGCGCGGGGGCGGGGCGAGTTGGTGACCAAAATGACTTTTCCGCCACGTTTGCGGTACGCTTGCAGGGCGGCCACAGCGTCTGGAATCGCCGCGATTCCATCATGAACACATCCCCAAAGGTCGACAAAAAGCGCGTCGTATGTGTCGGAAATTTCAGCGAGAGAAGAGACAATGCGCGACATAGAAACATTCCTTTTGATGAAAAAGGGGGCGCACATGGCACCCCCTGAAAAATTGTGAACTAACTTAAACTTTAAGGTTTGGGATTATCTGCTTTTTGCGGCTCATGATACCGGGAAGGACCACGCTGTCGCCAGAAACGGGCACACCGAAGCTTTTTTCTGCGACCGCTTTGACGGTGTCGTTTTGGATAAGCAGGGTGGCTTCTTCGGCGAGAATGTCGACAACGAACAAGAGAACGTGGTCAACATTATCCTCGGCGGCGACGGTCGCACACGAAGCCAAAAGGCTCGCCTTGCGGTCGAGTACGATTGCCGGAGCGGTGGTCTCAAGGACGGACACGCGGAATTTTACGTTGTCCACAGTGAATTCCTTGCTGTCCATACGCAGAAGGTCGGCGTCAGAGAAGCGTGAGATATCGGATTTCGCTGCGAACATTTCGGCGGCATACGTCGGAATGTCGAGGTCCAGTTCACCAGCCAATTTTTCCGCAAGGGCGCGATCTTGGTCGGTTGTGGTCGGGGAGCGGAATTCAAGCGTATCCGAAAGGATGCACGACAGCACGAGGCCCTTAATCGGGGCTGTCATATTCGCCGCGTTGTCGCCCATCAGATTGTGCATGATTGTGGCCGTACAGGCGAGGGGGCGGATTGTGATCGAGATTGGGCCGCTTGTTTCAAGGCCACCCACCAATTTGTGGTGGTCGATGATGGCTTTGATATCCGCGTTGTTAATATTTGCAGGAAGTTCGGCTGGGTTGTTGGTATCGACGATCACAACGGGCGCGCCATCGGCAACATCCGCAATGATTTCAGGAGTTTCAAAGCCCCAGCGTTGCAGAGCGAAAGCGGCTTCGGTGTTGGGAGTTCCGAGCAAAACGGCCTTGGCCGCCGTTGATTTCACGTCATTCAAGTACCAAGCCCAAATGAGGGCGGAACCGGCGCTATCGGTGTCGGGGGCTTTGTGGCCGAAAACGAGTGTTGTCATGAGATATGTCCAATTTCAAAGGGATTTGAGCGCGTTATAGGGGGAGTCGATGGGCTTGTCACGCATTGGTGGCGCGGATAACGTCACAGTTTTTACGCACGTGGCTTTAGGTCGCGCTCCTTGGAACCTGAAACTGGGAAACACTTTGGCCAAACCGAATGTAAAACCACGCGAAACAGATTTGTATCCGCCAGTGAAAGCCTATCTAGAGGCGCAGGGCTACGAGGTGAAGGCGGAAATCGGGGCGGTTGATGTTGTCGCGGTGCGCGGGGACGAGGCGCCGGTTCTGGTTGAGTTGAAGCTTGGGTTTACGCTCACGCTTTTGCACCAAGGTGTGGCGCGGCAAGCCATAAGTGATGATGTTTATCTGGCGGTGCCGCGCGGCAAGGGGAAACCTTTTTTGACGGCCCTCAAGGGGCATTTAAGTCTGTGTCGACGTTTGGGGTTGGGGCTTATTACTGTGCGTTTGAAGGATGAGTTCGTCGAAGTCCATTTGGACCCCGCGCCCTTTACACCCAGAAAATCCAAACCGCGCCAAACGCGATTGTTGCGGGAGTTTGCGCGGCGGGTTGGTGACCCCAATGCGGGCGGGCAAACGCGGGTTGGTCTTGTGACGGCTTATCGGCAAGACGCCACCAAAATCGCCTTATTTTTGGCCAAGAATGGCCCGTCAAAAGGCGCGGTGGTGGCCAAGGCGACGGGTGTTGAGGTAGCGACGCGGATGATGGCGGATGATCACTATGGCTGGTTTGAGCGCGTCGGATTGGGGGTCTATTCGCTGACTCCCAAAGGGGAGCAGGCACACGCCTAGGCTAGTCGATCGGAAACAGGGTGTACCCCTCATTTGCCAGCAGATTCAAAATGCCTGTCTCTCCCGTTAAATGGGCCGCCCCGACAGCGATGAAAAGCCGTTTATCCTTTGCTTCCTCCAAAATAACGGACATCCAAGCGACGTTGCGATCAACAAGGGTGACGCGCTCTAGTTTGGCGAAATCCTGTTTTAGCAAGTCTGGATCAAGCCCAGGTGTTGAGAGGGCTGTGCGTCGGCTAAATTCCCAAATCGCACCGTGGTCACCGCGAAAATAGCCTTCGCGCAGGGTAATAAAACTGTTCGTGGCGTCGGTTGTCATGGCGATCCCAATGCGCAAAGCTTCCATCGGGTCACCCTCTTCTAGGAGGTTGAAAATGCCAATCGCTGTGTCAAAAGGCTCAAGGCCTTTGGTCGCAACGCCATTATCACGCGCATAATTCTGAATGAGGGTATCCAAGCCCGCAGGCGCGTCTCCAGAGACAAAATCCATCGCACAAGGCGGGATGCCAAGCATCATCGTGGCATAGCCCGGCCGAAACTTGCTGGCCATGAACGACGGAATTCCCCTCACTCCCATTTCCTTGGAAAACTGTTGCCAAAGGTCTTCGGGAAGTTGGTCGGGAAGGGTTGGTCCGTCTTGAATGAACAAGATTTCCGGTTTTTGGGCCATGTAGGTTTTAAGTTTCTTCACGTCGTTCCGCGTGGCTTCGAGCAACACGAGGTCGGCAGAATCCAGATAGGGCGCGATTTTGAGCATGGTTGCATCGTGACGCGGATCGCCCATATGGAATGTGCCAAATAGGAAAACCTCCTGGTCGCCTTTTTGTGCGCGCCAGAAATTCCCGCTGGGAAATGGCTGCGCATTAACGACGGCGTCAAATGCCGCGCGTTCTTCCGACGGCATCGTCTGAATGAGGTCTTGCCCCTCACAGGTGGCGTGTGCAGGCAAAGAAGCGCCGAAGAAAAGTGCAATAAAATAGATAAAACGCCGCATAAAATCTCCTGTTATCTTAATAGATAGGGATTGATACCCCGCATGGAAATAGGGCGTGCGCGAATAGTGGGAAAATTTGCATAGTTGGCGGTTGACACCTTCGTGAGCGATACATAGGTTCCAGTCGTTATCACTCGACCGTGTTGAGTGACAAAGAATTGAAACCTCGAATGAAGGAGCGTTCTGAGATGGCATTTACACCGTTACATGACCGTGTACTCGTTCGTCGCGTTGAAAGCGACGAAAAGACTGCTGGCGGCCTATTTATCCCCGAAAGCGCAAAAGAAAAACCGGCTGAAGCTGAAGTTATTGCAGTGGGCGAAGGCGCACGCAAAGACAGCGGCGAGCTTATCCCAATGTCCGTAAAAGCAGGCGACAAAGTCCTGTTTGGCAAATGGTCCGGCACCGAAGTCACCGTTGACGGCGAAGAGCTGCTCATCATGAAAGAAAGCGATATCCTCGGCCTTCTCGGCTAAGCGATCCTTTCCCAACATTAATTTTCTGTAGGAGTGTCAAATGGCTAAAGAAGTCCGTTTTAACACAGACGCCCGCAATCGTATGCTTGCTGGTGTGAATATTTTGGCCGATGCGGTTAAAGTAACTTTGGGCCCTAAAGGCCGCAACGTTGTGATTGAAAAATCCTTCGGCGCACCCCGTATCACCAAAGACGGTGTTACAGTTGCCAAAGAGATCGAACTTGAAGACAAGTTTGAGAACATGGGCGCACAAATGGTTAAGGAAGTTGCTTCCCGTACCAATGACGAAGCTGGCGACGGTACAACAACCGCAACAGTTTTGGCTCAAGCCATCGTTAAAGAAGGCCTGAAATCAGTTGCTGCTGGCATGAACCCAATGGACCTGAAGCGCGGTATCGACTTGGCTGTTGCCAAAGTTGTTGCAGCGATCAAAGCGTCTTCCCGTCCGGTTGCAGACAGCGACGAAGTTGCGCAAGTTGGTACAATTTCCGCCAACGGCGAAGCTGAAATCGGTCGTCAAATCGCAGACGCGATGCAAAAAGTTGGCAACGAAGGCGTTATCACTGTTGAAGAGAACAAAGGTCTGGAAACAGAAACCGATGTTGTTGAAGGCATGCAGTTTGACCGCGGCTTCCTCTCCCCTTACTTCGTGACGAACCCTGACAAGATGCTCGCTCAACTTGACGACTGTCTTATCTTGCTTCACGAGAAAAAGCTTTCTTCGCTTCAGCCGATGGTTCCATTGCTTGAAACAGTGATCCAATCCGGCAAACCGCTTCTGATTATCGCAGAAGATGTTGAAGGCGAAGCGCTTGCAACTCTCGTTGTGAACAAACTTCGTGGCGGCTTGAAAATTGCGGCTGTTAAAGCTCCTGGTTTCGGCGATCGTCGTAAAGCCATGTTGCAAGACATCGCGGTTCTTACGGGTGGTCAAGTGATCTCCGAAGACCTCGGCATGAAGCTTGAGTCTGTCACAATCGACATGCTTGGTTCTGCGAAAAACATCACCATCACCAAAGACGAAACAACAATCGTTGACGGCGCTGGCGTAAAAGCAGAAATCGAAGCACGCGTTTCCCAAATCCGTACACAGATCGAAGAAACAACTTCCGATTATGACCGTGAAAAACTTCAAGAACGCGTAGCCAAATTGGCTGGTGGTGTTGCTGTTATCCGCGTTGGCGGCATGACAGAAACTGAAGTTAAAGAGCGCAAAGATCGCGTTGACGATGCATTGAACGCAACACGTGCTGCGGTTCAAGAAGGCGTTATCGTTGGTGGTGGTGTTGCTCTCATTCAAGCAGCTAAGTCTCTTATCGGCATGACAGCAGCGAACGCTGACCAAGAAGCGGGCATTGCTATTGTTATGCGTGCTCTTGAAGCGCCACTGCGTCAAATCGCAGAAAACGCTGGTGTTGACGGTGCTGTTGTTGCGGGCAAAATCCGCGAAAGCAACGACCCAACTTTCGGCTTTAACGCTCAAACAGAAGAATATGGCGACATGTTCAAATTTGGTGTTATCGATCCTGCGAAAGTTACACGCACAGCGCTCGAAGATGCGGCCTCTATTGCTGGTCTCTTGATCACAACAGAATGCATGATCGCTGATAAACCTGCTCCAGCTGGTGCTGGCGGCGGCGGCATGCCCGACATGGGCGGCATGGGCGGCATGATGTAAGCTTTTAGCTTCATCAGAAATTTTGAAAGGGCCTGCGGAAACGTGGGCCCTTTTTCGATGCGGCATGAGAAAATTGACAGTTTTAAAATTGTTGAAGTTTTTAAAAATTCAATGCTCTTGCCCTAAAGGGCTGATGACGTCAAAAGGCGGTATGCGTCTTTTATTTCTAGTTGCCTTAGCAATGGTGGCCTTTGCTGCCAATTCTGTCCTCAATCGATTGGCCCTTGCTCAGATGGCCATTGATCCCGCAGGCTTCGCCGCAGTGCGCCTATTGTCAGGCGGGGTTTTCCTCTGGGTCGCGGTTTTGATGCGCGGCGGAAAAATTGCATCGGCAGGCGTGGGCGGCGTTGTCTCTCTTGCGGTGTATATGGTCGGTTTTTCCTTTGCTTACATCACTTTAGGCACGGGAGTAGGGGCGCTTATTCTGTTTGGCGGCGTTCAAGTTACCATGTTCGCAGGCGCTGTTTTCGCGCGGGAAAGCCTTCCAGCGGCACGATGGATTGGCGCCACTGTGGCCTTTGTAGGATTGATTTACTTGCTGTGGCCCTCAGAGAGCCAGTCTCTCCAAATATCTTTTGTGGGAGCGTTGATGATGTCTGCGGCGGCAGTCGGATGGGGGATTTACTCGCTGATCGGGCGGCATGCAATCGATCCATTGGCGACAACCGCCGGAAACTTTATCTTCGCGATTCCTTTGTCGCTTTTGGTTGTATTGTTGAGCGCGTCCCATGCCACATACACCGTCACGGGTGTTACCTTGGCCATAATCTCAGGGGTTGTCACATCAGGAATGGGCTATGTTGTTTGGTACGCAGTTTTGCCCAAACTCCCTTCCACGGTTGCGGCAATTTCCATGCTGACTGTCCCGATTATCGCGTCCATCGGCGGTGTTTTGATCCTGAACGAGCCTCTGACCAATAAGCTCGTGATCGCTACGGCACTGGTTTTGGCGGGTGTTTTGATTTCCCTCAAGCGTCCTTCCGCAGCGTGATCCTCACAGGTCAGGAATTCCCCTCGTATTTTTGCACAACGAGTCTTATATTTTGGCAATGATGAAACGTTTTTTAGTAGCCCTCTTTTTGTTATTGCCCGCATCTGCCTCGGCTGAATGCGTCATTTTTCTACATGGATTGGCGCGTGGATCGAACTCCCTATTCGCCCTTGAGCATTATTTGGTGTCAGAGGGCTATAAGGTCGTAAACCAAGGCTATCCTTCGACGAAAATGAAGGTACAGGACCTCGTTGAAATAACCTTCCCACCAGCCGTGGCCGCTTGCGGTGACGAGAAAATTAACTTTGTCACCCACTCTATGGGCGGGATTTTGGTGCGTGTCTGGGTCGCTGAAACTGAGCCTGAAAACTTAGGCCGTGTGGTCATGCTTGCGCCGCCAAATCATGGGTCGGAATTGGTGGATATCTTAGGGGATTTGGAGCCGTTTGAGTGGGTCAACGGACCTGCTGGGCTTCAATTGGGTACTGAAGCCGACGATATGATCGCCCGCATTCAAAAGTCACAATTTGAGCTCGGTGTTATTGCGGGGGATCAAAGCCTAAATCCAATCTACTCGGCCCTGATTGAAGGGCCCGATGATGGCAAGGTCTCTGTTGCCTCGACGCGCCTCGAGTGGGCGGCGGACCATATCGTTTTGCCTGTAAATCATACGTTTATGATGAATAACGCTTTGGTCATTCGACAGGTTTACACCTTCCTTGAGGAAGGAAAATTCGACCACAATCTAACGTGGACACAGGCGGTCGAGGATCTCCTTTTGACCCAAGACCTCCTGCCTGATTTTCTGCGCTAAGTTTTTGCGGGCTTTTTGGGGACGAGGCGGTTCACATGGCCCATTTTGCGGCCAGATTTTACATCCGCTTTTCCGTACAAATGAAGCGCGGCATTCCCTTCGGCGGCCAAGGTCGAAACGCGGTCCATATCGGTGCCAATCAGGTTGTGCATTTCTACGTCTGCATGGCGGGAACCATCCCCAAGGGGCCAGCCGACCACCGCGCGGATGTGTTGTTCGAACTGGTCGATCACACAGCCGTTTTGCGTCCAATGGCCCGAATTATGGACGCGTGGCGCGATCTCGTTGACGATTAAACCTTCGGATGTCACGAAAAGTTCGACCCCCATGACGCCAACATAATCCAATGCATTGAGGATGTTTGCTGTCAGTAGAACCGCGTCCATCCGTTGGCTTGATGTTAGCCGGGCAGGGACGGTCGTTGTGTGTAAAATCCCGTTGCGATGGACGTTTTCTCCGGGGTCATAACAGGACACCTGACCATCAATCGAGCGGGCCCCAATCACCGAGACTTCATGCGTAAAGTTGATGAAGCCTTCGAGCACGCTCGGCGCACCCGCCATGTTGGCGAAGGCCAACGGGGCATCAACGGGCGCCATAATCCGTGCCTGTCCCTTGCCGTCATAGCCAAAACGGCGCGTTTTAAGGATTGCTGGTGTGCCGATTGTTGCAAGAGCATCTGCCAGAGCTTCGAGTGTATCAACCGCCGCGTAAGGCGCTGTTTTCAAATCAAGACCGACAAGGAAGTCTTTTTCGGTGATCCTGTCTTGTGAGACGCGAAGGGCCTCGCGGCCCGGGCGAATTGGGCACAGAGACTCGAGGTGATCGAGGGCTTCGGTTGGGATGTTTTCAAATTCGTAAGTTATGACATCGACGCTTTTGGCAAAAGCTGTGAGAGCAGCCAAATCGTCGTAATTGGCCGTTGTGACCTTGGCTGCCACGTCGCCCGCTGGAGGGTTCACGCCAGGTTCAAAAATGTGACAGGCAAAGCCCAGACGCGAGGCCGCGACCGACAGCATTCTTCCAAGCTGCCCCCCGCCTAGAATTCCAATCGTCGCGCCGGTTTTTAGCATTGCTTCACTCATCACTTGGTTCTTCCGGAATGGAGGCTGCGAGGTCGTCGCGCCACTGGTCTAATCGCGCGGCAAGGTCTGGATCATTATTGGCCAGAATCCCAGCGGCCATGAGGCCCGCATTGGCGGCCCCCGCAGCGCCAATCGCCATCGTCGCGACGGGAAAGCCCTTAGGCATTTGGACGATGGAATAAAGGCTATCCACACCAGAAAGTGCGCGGGTCTGGATTGGCACGCCAACTACAGGAACACGGGTTTTACTCGCCATCATTCCGGGCAAATGCGCGGCACCACCGGCACCTGCAATAATAACCTGAAGGCCGCGCGACACGGCTGTTTTGCCATAAGCCCAAAGGCGGTCCGGCGTGCGGTGCGCGGATACAATTTTGGTCTCATAGGGCACGCCCAATTCGTCCAGAATTTCAGCGGCGAGTTTCATTGTTGGCCAGTCGCTTTGGCTGCCCATAATGATTCCAACTTTAACATCTATCATAACGTGCCCATTTCAGGGTTTGGGCCCAGTCTTTTGGGCCGAGTGCAATGGAAGCGGCACTATAGCTAACCTACGCGGCTAGGCAATGATATCGGGCGTCAGCTCGTCTTGGATTGCCGAAATTCGGTCTTTTAGCGACAGTTTTTTGGTCTTCATCCGCCGAAGTTGCAGCTGATCGGCCAAACGAGACTCCTCCAACGCATGAATCGCAAGATCTAGGTCGCGGTGCTCCTGAGTCAAAACGGATAGTTTTACCCGCAGAACGTCGTCTCGGGGCATTTCATTCGCAGTATCCGACATGGGTTTATTAACTTTCGACTCGCATTGATTTTGCCTGAAAATAGCGTGTTTTACCGCCAGCGGGGAAAAATATGTTACCTAAGGACAACGATAAATTAACGCCCCTTGCGACTCACCTCCAGCGTGCCCATATTTAATCTAAGCGGCCGCCGCAAAGCGGGGCCATAAATAGACAGTCGCTTTTGAGAAGGACGCGTCGATGACGAAACTTACACTCGGGTCTCACCCATTTTTATTGGGGTTTGATCAACTTGAACGCCTTGTTGAACGGACAGTCAAGTCCGGAAATGAAGGCTATCCTCCGTATAACATTGAACAAACCAGCGAAAACAGTTATCGAATATCTCTTGCTGTGGCGGGATTCGATGAGAAAGATCTGTCGATCACGGTTGAGAATAAACAACTTGTGGTTCGGGGGCGTCAATCTGAAGAAAGCGACGGTCGTGTGTATCTTCATCGCGGAATCGCCGGACGACAGTTCCAAAAGAGCTTTGTGCTGGCGGAAGGGGTGGAGGTTGGACATGCGAAAACCGAGAATGGCTTGTTGCATATCGATCTGACGCGCGCTGTACCCGATGTTGTGGTGCAAACAATTGAAATAAATCAGAAATAATCAATCGAGATTGGGGCTGGATATGAATACGAAAATGAAACTACCAAATGACGACAGCCGGATCGTTTACGTACGTCCTGTTGAGGTGGCCTCGCTGCCAATGGATATTCGACTGGAAATTCCAGAGCTTACGCGCGTTTATTCGGTACATAAGGCCAATGGAGAACAGGTGGCATTGGTGAATGACCGCCAAACTGCGTTTCACTTAGCGCTGGAAAATGATTTTGTACCGATGACGGTGCACTAATAAGTCCTATGCGCGCAAGGTTTTGAGCGATTCACGTAGGTTATAAAAGAAAATACCCCGGTTTTGCGACCGGGGTATTTTTTTGCTTAGAAGAAAAGCTTAGGCTGTAATTAGGCCCATGCTTTCAAGTTTAAGAATGACCTGATGCGCACAGTTATCGACATCAACGTTCTCGGTTTCCACAGACAGTTCTGGTGTTAGAGGAACGTCGTAGGGGTCTGAAATTCCAGTAAACTCTTTGATCTTCCCTTCGCGCGCAAGTTTGTACAGGCCTTTGCGATCCCGACGTTCACATTCTTCGATCGACGTGGCGACGTGGACTTCAATGAAGGCCCCGAATTGATCAACTTCTTCACGTACGGCGCGGCGGGTCGTTGCATAGGGCGCGATTGGCGCACAAATGGCGATGCCACCATTTTTGGTGATTTCGCTCGCAACATATCCGATGCGGCGGATGTTAAGGTCGCGGTGTTCTTTGCTAAACCCAAGTTCAGAGCTGAGGTTTTTACGCACGATATCACCATCAAGAAGCGTCACCGGACGGCCACCCATCTCCATAAGTTTTACCATTAAAGCATTAGCAATGGTCGATTTTCCTGAGCCAGAGAATCCGGTGAAAAAGACGGTAAAGCCTTGTTTCGCTCGGGCTGGGCGGGTCTTGCGTAATTCTTCTACAACGGTTGGGAAGCTAAACCATTCAGGAATTTCAAGCCCTTCCGAAAGGCGGCGGCGAAGCTCGGTGCCTGAGATGTTAAGAACAGTTACGCCCTCTTCAATCTCGTCCGCAGGTTCGTATTGAGCGCGTTCTTGCACATAGACCATGTGTTTGAAATCGACCATTTCGATGCCCATTTCCTCTTGGTGCACGCGGAATAAATCCTGCGCTTCATAGGGGCCATAGAAATCTTCGCCTTGGCTGTTTTTGCCGGGGCCCGCGTGGTCGCGACCAACGATAAAGTGGGTAACGCCGTGGTTCTTGCGGATCAAACCGTGCCAAACCGCTTCGCGTGGACCCGCCATGCGCATAGCAAGATTAAGGAGACTCATCGATGTTGTGGACGATGGATATTGATCCAAGACGGCTTCATAACACCGCACGCGCGTGAAGTGGTCAATGTCACCGGGTTTGGTGAGGCCAACAACAGGGTGGATTAGCAAGTTGGCTTGCACTTCTTTGGCGGCACGGAATGTCAGTTCTTGGTGGGCACGATGCAGCGGGTTACGCGTTTGAAACGCGACAACTTTACGCCAGCCCATTTTGCGGAAATAGGCGCGCAACTCATTTGGTGTGTCGCGACGGGCGCGGAAATCATAGTGTACCGGCTGTTGGATACCCGTAACTGGGCCACCGAGGTAAATTTTTCCGGCTTGGTTGTGCAAATAATTTACTGCCGGGTGCGCATCGTCATCGGCTCCGAAAACCTTCTCGGCTTCGAGGGATTTATTGGGTTCCCAACGGTCTGTCACGGTCAAGGTTGCGAGAATAACGCCTTCTTGGTCGCGCAGGGCGATATCTTGGCCCAATTCGAGGGTTTCGGCAAATGCTTCGCCAACGTCGAGCGTGATTGGCATCGGCCAAAGCGTGCCATCCGCAAGGCGCATGTTTTCAACGACGCCATTATAGTCGTCCTCGCCCAAGAAACCTTTGAGCGGATTGAAACCACCATTCATTAGGAGTTCTAGGTCGCAAATTTGACGCGGTGTTAGGTCCCACGAAACAAGGTCGGCTGCTTCTAGTTTCAATTTCTGCGCGGATTCATAGGAGACAAAAAGCTCTGGGATCGGGGCGAGGCTGGATACGGGCATAGGGTTACTCAATTCCAAAAAGGTAAATGCCCGTCATTCATGGGCGAAGAAGATTGCCGCGAAATAACGCGTTTAAGGTGTGAAATTCAAGCCAGCATCGGCCAGGTTTGCGAGTTGAGGCCAAAAACACATGGATTCGTTGGATTTTGGACGAATTTTCCGGATTTGGACGGTGGAGGGCAGAAATGGTTTCTATTTTGAAGTGGATAGGGCCGCCAGAGGGACAGGTTTCTGGCGGCCCCTGTTTCTATTCGCCTGCGAGGAATCGCTCGGCTTCGAGGGCGGCCATGCACCCCATGCCAGCCGATGTCACGGCTTGGCGGTATTTATGGTCCGTTAAGTCGCCGGCGGCGAAAATGCCTGCAATGGATGTTTCGGTGGAGTCCGGTTTGGTCACAACATAGCCTCCCATGTGGGTTTCGAGGACGTCTTTCACCAATTCGTTGCTTGGTGAATGCCCGATGGCCACAAAAACACCCTTGCAAGGGATCTCGGTGATTTCGCCAGTCTTAACGTTCTTTGTCCGAACACCCGTGACTCCCGTTGGATTGTCGTCGCCAACTACTTCGACCAATTCGTTAAACCAGAGCGGGAAGATTTTCTCATTCTTTTCAAGACGATCAATGAGAATTCTCTCTGCCCGAAGCTCGTCGCGGCGGTGAACAAGTGTAACTTTTGATGCGAATTTCGTTAAAAACAGCGCTTCTTCGACAGCTGTGTTGCCGCCACCTATGACAACGATTTCGTCACCGCGGTAAAAGAATCCGTCGCAGGTGGCACATGCCGAAACGCCAAAGCCTTTAAACTTCTCTTCACTCTCAAGGCCAAGCCATTTGGCCCGCGCACCGGTAGCGAGGATCACGGCATCGGCGGTGTAAATCGTGCCGCTGTCACCAACGGCGATAAACGGACGTTTGGAAGTGTCGAGTGAGGTGATTATGTCGCTAATCACCTCGGTACCCACGGCGCGCGCATGGGCCTCCATGTTAATCATGAGATCAGGCCCCTGAATTTCCGTGTGGCCAGGCCAGTTTTCGACTTCGGTTGTTGTCGTCAATTGGCCGCCGGGTTCGATGCCCTGAACTAGAATCGGTTCAAGCATGGCACGGCTTGCATAGACCGCAGCAGTATACCCAGCAGGCCCAGATCCAATTATCAAAACTTTTGTGTGACGCGTTTCGGCCATTTGGCCCCCCAAATTTCTAGAAATTGCAAAGTTGCCCTAGATATAGACAGTCAATTGGCCCACGGAAACCCTTGGCCGCAGAATTGTTTGACCTGTCGCGCTATGAACTGGAAGTTCCATTTGTTGCGCAGTTGTGAAATATTATTGCGTGTGGGGTGGATGTTAAGTACAATCGCGAAAATCCAAGAGTACTTAGGGTGCATTTGGCAAAAATCAAAAGAACAAGAGGAAAACTTATGCCGATAGCCAAGCTCGACCCCATTGACCGCAAAATCCTTGCTGAGCTTCAGGCTGACGGCCGCATGACCAACGTTGAACTGGCGAAACGAGTCGGCATTTCGGCCCCTCCTTGTTTGCGTCGGGTGCGTACTCTCGAGGAATCGGGATTTATTCGCGGCTATCATGCGGATGTGAATTCGCGGGCCCTTGGTTTTGAGGTTCTGGTCTTTGCCATGGTCGGATTGCAATCACAGGCGGAGGTTGATCTCTCGGCGTTTGAGGCACTGTGCCAAGGTTGGCCGTTGGTCAGAGAGTGCCATATGCTCAATGGTGAGGTGGATTTCATCCTGAAGTGCGCAGCACCAGATCTGTCGACATTTCAATCTTTTCTGACAGGAGATCTTTTGACCGCCCGCAATGTTGCGAGTGTCAAAACATCATTGGTCATCCGCGGCGCTAAAGACGAACCTGGCGTGCCTTTCGAGGTCTTGGAGCAGCGGTTAGCGCAGACTTCCTAAGCGGCAAACCCCGCAAAAACCTGTCCGAGGGCATCGTCTTCCTCTATTCTGGGAAGACACAAGGTGCCAAAATTATCCACGGTTTCGCAATGGGGGAAAAGCCCCATGAACAGAGGTAGCATTTCGCGGCTGAGGCTCATTTCGGCTGAGTTTCCAGGATGATAGCTCTCGATTTCCAGCCCATTCACCCGCAGAATTTGGTGTGTTTCAAAAGCCAAATGGTAAACACGTACGGGCGTAAAGGGAGTGACGGAAAATACGGTCTCGCCGTTTTGCATGGTCGCGACAGGTGCCAAAACTTGGCCTTTGGTTCGATGTCGCACCGTAAGGCGCGCTTTTGGGCCAAGAATGAGATCTGGCATGGGACGACCGAGCCCGAAACTATCGGCCGCAATACGAGTTAGAAAACCCATCTCAGGCGACTGGCCGCGCGCTCCTGCGAGGGAATCGGGAACCAATGTCGTACTGCCTATCCATAACAGCGTTTGAAAACCGTTTTCGGTGGTTTGCAAACGCATACCGGGCAGGAGATCTTCAACAGCAGTCAGTCCCGCTTCAGTGGAAAAAAGAGATCCACGGGCAATAGCCGCAAAAGCATCTTCAAAAATGGGGAGGGACGGAGCGATTTGCGAGAACTCTTCGACGTCGCCAAAAGAGTTCAGATGGGCGACCTCGTATTTCCGCATCAGAGGCATTGCGCGGAGAGGGCGCCCATTTGAACGAGCAACACGGGTCTTAGGGTCCCGTGGATTCGTCGCGAGGCTGGCGACGGGTTGGTGGGAGTGCATGTAATAGTCCTTTCGGTGCATTACATCTGCATTGGCCCCACCATTGCAGAAATTCTTATGCTCCTAAAATGGTCCAAAATTCAGTCTATTGTCAAAGGTTTGGTTCATTTGAGGTCCGGAGCGTGCGCAATGACCCTCAAGACCATAGATTGTTTCCGCAGGCGGGACGTTTTCGCCTTAATTGAATTTTCAACGGCGGTATCACCCTGAAAATGCCAAGAATCGGCAGGCCTTCAAGTGTGGGTTGGAAATAGAGCTGGCGCAAAAAGAAAACCACCACAGCCGAGGCCATGGTGGTTAAAAAAGTGCAATAAATCCACTAAGGGGGTCGCTACGCGAAGGGAAAAACGCGCAGTCTAGGGATATAACCTAGGCGCGAACCTGTTTTACTGCCTCTGCTGCACGCAGGCGGCGAGCGATCATTGCGGCGCGACGGTTGCCACGCTCCCATGGCATTGCTGGCTGTGCTTTAGCACTTTCAGCGATTACTGCTTTCATCCGGCGGTTCTCTTTAGCCATGGGGTCTGCTCCTCGTTTAAATCGGTGTTCAACTCGGTGGGCGATGCGCCCGTTGTAATTTCTGATCTCAATATGCGCAGCAAAGTGGCCCTAGGTTGGGACAAATTGTGAAAAATTCGCGCCATTTGGCATTAATCCGGTTGGGTTTTGTTGAAACCCATGTTCCGCCCGTAAAACAAGGGCGTTTGTCGTCAATAATTATTCCAATTGGTCGTTATGTGCAGGATTGTTTCCGTTATTGCGGCAAAAATGGGGCGCAATTCTCGGTTTTCAGAGCCGGATACAGGAAATGAGGCGCCCATAGTCGGCCTCTTTTTTGTGGACCGAACGTCGGTAGGAAAAGAATCGCTCTGAATCCGAGTAGGTGCAGTGATTTGTATATTCCGCAAAGCCGATTCCTGCCGTGCGCAAAATATGCAAACCGTACGACGGCAGGTCAAAATGCATGCGATCGCCGACGCCTCCGCTAAAAAAACGACTAAGGCTGTTGTCTTGAAGTATAAACGTGTCAAAAAATTCGGGTCCGACTTCGTAAGCCGCTTGGCTGATGCTCGGACCAATAACGGCGGTCGTGTTTTCGCGCGCCGCTCCGAGGGCCTCCATGGCGTCCAAAGTGGCCTCTAATACACCGTTCATCGCACCCTTCCAGCCGGCGTGTGCGGCACCAATCACGCCCGCTGAAGAATCCGCGAATAGGACAGGTTGGCAGTCCGCTGTCAGGATTGCGAGGGCAAGGTTCGGGGTTGCAGTAACGATTGCGTCGGCTTGGACCGCTGGCTCATCTGGTCCCTTAGCCACATGCACTTTTGCAGAGTGAACTTGATGTACGCCGCAAAGGTGGTTTGGCGCGACTTGCATCGCTTGGGCGACACGATCGCGATTAACATGGACGGCTTCGCTTTGGTCGGAGGAACCGAAGCCACAATTGAGGCCAGAGAAAATTCCCGACGACGCACCGCCTTTACGCGTAAAAAAGCCGTGCCGAAAAGGTGTGAGGCTATCTGCGGTGAGGATTTCAAGGGTCATGGCTAGTTCGCTTTACTCAAGTCCAGGAGGTGCCGCCTGTCCGCGAGGGGTGAGAGAGAGCACTTTGAAGAGGTTCCCCATTTCTTTGGGGTGGGTCAAGCGCCGATGTGCCGCAACATGGCTGGTAAGGGCGGGCCCCGTGAGATTTAGGGCAAGTTTGCGCGCGCGGGGCGTAATGCCGAGCCGTTCCAAAAACACGCCTTGCGGGATCATTTTCGAAACCGTGCATCCCTTTGCCGCTTCGCTTAGCGCCTCAAAATCGACATGTGCGGTCAAGTCCGCTTGTCCGGGTGTCGTGAGGGGCGACACTTTTTCATGCGCGCTGATGGCTTGGAATGTGTCGCCAAGGCTGCGCCAATCACCATAGTCGATGAACAGGGCTGCACCGCCATAAGCCGAAATGCGTGTGGCAATCTCTTGAGTGATCGACATGGCTGCGGAGCAAATTTCCACCATATCTCCGGTTTTGGTGTCTGCGAGACGCCCCGCAAGGGATTCGATTTCTTGCGGGTCATTCAGGCCAAAGCGCAGGGTTTCATCCTGCCAGCCGATCCGGCGTTCGCACCATGTTGCGCCCTTGGAGCGAATGAATTGGCGGATGGGTAGCGCATCGAAAAACTCGTTTGCGACTAAATATAAGGGGCGGTCGGGGAGGGACGTGACCTGACGGTGCCACGTCACGTCATATTCCGCCAAGGCATCCGCTTGACGCGCGCGCAGCGGTTCGGAGGCTTCAATCAGATGGATTTTTAAGGCCGCGTGAAATCCGTCTACGGATCTGGTTGATCGCAGGATATCGTTCATCAGCGTCCCACGTCCGGGGCCAAGTTCTGCGAGAAGTATTTGATCTGGCTCACCTTGTGACATCCAGGTTTGAGCGAGGCAAAGACCGATCATTTCCCCAAACATTTGGCTGATTTCTGGCGAGGTGGTGAAGTCTCCCGCTTCGCCCAAAGGGTCGCGTGTTGTGTAATACCCTTGGGTTGGGTGCAGCAAACATTCGGCCATATAATCGGCAACCGTGAGGGGGCCGTCAGCGGCGATTCGGGCTTTAAGGTGTTGGGATAGATCAGACATATTTTTTCTTAGCATGGTGGCGTGCCCAAAAGATGAATCCCAATCCGACAGCGATCATGGGCAGGGAAAGTAGCTGCCCTTTTGATACGCCCCAGTCACCAAAGCGCAAAGCATAACCAAGTGGATTGTCGGGCGTGATATAGATTGCGTCTGCCTGTCGAAAGAATTCTACAAAGAACCGCGCCGTGCCGTAGCCTGCAAAGAAAAGGCCCATCGTTTGCCCCGGTATTTTGAGCCAGTCGCGCTTGAAAACCAGATAGATCAGGATACCGCCGAGCAAAAGTCCCTCTAGACCCGCTTCATAAAGCTGGCTTGGGTGGCGTGCGCAAAGCCCATCGCCCACCAATCCGACTGGGCCAAGGCAGTACTGTGCGTCTGTACCCGGGAAAATAACGGCCCACGGGACGTCACTGGGGTGGCCCCAAAGTTCGGCGTTAATGAAATTCGCGAGACGCCCAAGGAGGAGACCAACAGGTGCGGACATGGCGATAACGTCGCCAAGGCTTAAACGTGCGATGCCGTTGCGGGTGGCATAAATCCATGCGGCAACCACCACACCAAGAAAGCCCCCATGAAAGGACATTCCACCTTGCCATACGAATAGGATTTCGCTGGGGTGGCTGAAGTAATAGTCGCTTGCATAGAAGAATACATACCCCAAGCGGCCCCCAAGGACGACGCCCAAGATCGACCACGTCAACAAATCCTCAACCCGCGCAGGCTCCATTATGGGGGTGTTGTCCGGCCAAAGCGTCGGGCGACGCAGGGCCGCAACCACGAGTCGCCATGCAATGAGAATCCCCACAATATATGCAAGGGCGTACCAGCGCAGAGCAAAGCTGAAACCACCAAGATTTAGGGTGAAAATTTCGGGCGAAATTTCGGGGAAGGGGAGGGACGCTATCATGCGCCTATCTGCCTCGGAAAAAACAGGCAAGTCAAGGTTGCGATTGTCCTGAATAACCCCCATATACTAGATGTTATACATCCTTCGACGTTGGAGTGCGTTATGCAAACCCGAAACAAGATCCTAGACGATATTTCGCAACTCATGAGCAATGCCGCCGGTGTTGCGCAGGGCGCCAAAAGCGAAGCCGAGACCGCAATGAAGGGGTTTGTGGATCGTTGGATGGCGGACCGCGATTTTGTGTCCCGCGATGAATTTGATGCGGTGCGCGCGATGGCGCAAAAGGCGCGTGAAGAAAATGAGGTGTTGAAAGCCCGTCTTGATGCGTTGGAAGCAAACCCTGGTCCTGCCAAGAAGACGCCCGCCAAGAAGGCCGCGCCCAAAAAGGTGTAATAAACCTTCAGAGATTCGAGATTGAGGGCGCATTTAGCGCCCTTTTTGCGTTTTTGGGCCGAATCTATTGCTAGGCCGCACGCGGTTTAGGGCTTCGGGAAGCCACGCGCCCCCTAGATGTAGCGCAATTTTCTCTAATTTGACGGCTTATCCACAACTTATTGGGGGTTGGGGCTAAATATTGCTTTACAGGTCGCTTTGTATCCCACACCATATTTTGTGTATTCAATCGATGATCTGCCTTTAATTGGTGTGATCCCCTAAGTTCTTGTGGGTCTTTCTACAAGAAACAACATCTGAGGCCGAGCATGTCCCTATCTGAACAATTTTATCTAGAAGACGATGCGCACCCGATTGATATGGTTGAATCGCTGGCCCAGCATCATGCATGGGAGTTCGAACGGGTTGCGGATGATCAGATCGCGATGGCGGTTGAAGGACAATGGCGGACGTATTCGATAACGCTCGCGTGGTCTGCGCAAGACGAAACATTGCGCTTAATTTGTACGTTTGAGATGGAGCCTCCTGCTGATAAGTTGCCGAAACTGTTCGAAACGCTCAACCTTGTGAATGATGCATGTTGGACGGGGGCGTTTACATATTGGCACGAACAACGCTTGATGGTTTATCGCTATGGATTGGTGCTGACGGGTGGCCAACAGGCGGGGTCAGAACAGATCAACACGTTGATCAATGCGGCGGTAACCTCCTCTGAGCGGTACTACCCCGCGTTCCAATTGGCGAACTGGGGCGATCAATCCCCCGAAGAGGCGCTGCAAGTTGCCATTGCAGAGGCCTACGGTCGCGCATAACCTTCGCCAAATCAAATAGGGAATTGAGCGAATGGAAGATATTAAAGCGCGCGGACTTGTCCTTTTGGGCTGTGGTAAAATGGGGTCAGCCATGTTGGCAGGCTGGATCGCAAAAGGTCTTCCTGCGACGTCGGTCTGGATTCTTGACCCGTTTCCGTCGGATTGGCTGAAATCCCTCGGCGTTCACCTCAACGAAGATTTGCCCGCAAATCCTGCAATCGTAATTGTGGCCGTTAAGCCGCAAATGATGGACGAAGCTTTGCCGATTTTAATACCGCACGGCAATGGCGAGACACTGTTTTTGTCGGTTGTGGCGGGACGCCCAATCAAGAGTTTTGAGGCGGCGCTGGGCGCAAATACACCAGTGATCCGCTCCGTGCCCAATACACCCGCCGCCATATCGCACGGGATCACGGCGATTTTTGGCAACGATCATACCAGCCAAGCGCAAATGCAACAGGCCGAGACTCTCTTGTCCGCGGTCGGACAGGTGGTGCGTCTTGAAAACGAAGGGCAATTGGATGCGGTGACAGCTGTTTCGGGATCGGGTCCCGCCTATGTTTTCCACTTGATCGAAACACTGGCCGCAGCCGGAGAAGCGCAAGGTTTACCCGCCGGTCTGGCCATGCAACTGGCTAAGGCAACAGTCGGTGGCGCGGGTCATCTGGCGGAAATGGCCGACGAAGATCCAACACAGTTGCGGATCAATGTCACGAGCCCCGCGGGAACCACTGCGGCGGCCCTTGCGGTTTTGATGGACCCAGAAACGGGTTTCCCGCCTCTGTTGCAGCGCGCCGTTAAAGCCGCAACAGAGCGGTCCCGTGAGTTGGCCAAATGAGCGAGGTAATCGACTTTGACGCCTTCCTAAAGGTGGATATCCGCAAAGGGACAGTGGTGCGGGCCGAACCATATCCCGAGGCCCGCAAACCAGCGATCAAGCTTTGGATCGATTTTGGCGGCGACATTGGCATTAAGAAAACCTCCGCCCAAATCACTAAGCACTACACGCCCGAAAAGTTGGTCGACACCCAAGTCCTAGCCGTTGTTAATTTTCCGCCCCGTCAAGTTGGCAAATTTATGTCGGAGGTTCTGGTGCTGGGCCTGGGTGACAAGAACGACGATATTGTCCTTATTCGGCCGGAAATTACCGTTCCGAATGGGGCTAGAATGCACTAAACGCTGAGGCTTTATGCAAAAAATTCTGATTACCCGAACACTACCTGACCGCGTTCTTGACGCTGCAAATGCGCGATTTGACGTCACATTGCGCGAGGCGGACGTCCCAATGACCGTGGCCGAGGCCGCGCAGGCGCTCAGTGATTACGACGGGATTCTGCCGACATTGGGAGACGCGTTTTCGGCCGATTGCTTTGCGCTCACTCCTGCGCCGCGGTGCAAAATCCTTGCGAATTTCGGTGTGGGTTATAACCACATCGATGTGAGTGCGGCGGCCAAGGTCGGCGTTTTTGTGAGCAACACCCCGGGGGCGGTCACCGATGCGACTGCAGACATCGCTATGACCCTACTTTTGATGGCGGGACGCCGCGCAGGCGAGGGCGAGCGGATGGTGCGCGCGGGCGAATGGCAAGGCTGGGGACCAGTCCAAAATCTGGGAACCCATGTGACGGGAAAAACCGTGGCGATTCTTGGGATGGGACGGATTGGCAAAGCTATCGCCCGTCGCTGCCACTTTGGTTTTGAGATGGAAGTCGTGTTTTTTAATCGATCGGTCGTGGATAATATCGGCCTCCCAGCCGTTCAAAAGCCAACGATTGAAGAGGCGGTTTCCGGTGCAGATTTCGTGATCACGGCCGTTCCAGGGTCACCGGAAACGTATCATTTTATTGATGAGGATATCTTTGCGGCGATGAAGTCCTCGGCCATTTTCGTGAATATTTCGCGTGGCGATGTTGTAGATGAGGCGGCCCTTATTGCTGCCCTTCAAGATGGCGAAATCGCGGGGGCTGGGCTCGATGTTTATGAACAGGAACCTTTTGTGCCAGAAGCTCTGAGGGCGCTCGATAACGCGACGCTCTTGCCGCATTTAGGGACCGCCGCTTTGGAAGTTCGCGAGGCAATGGGTATGATGGCGTTCGAAAACCTATGCGCGGTCGCCGACGGAAACGCTCCGCCAAACAAAGTTTAAGCGACTGATTTCACGTATTTTCGCGAGATGTCTTCGCCCATGGCCGCGCGCCAGTGACGGCGGCATAGGGACACGTAGGTTTCGTTGCCGCCAATCTGAACTTGGGCGCCTTCCTTGAGCACATTCCCCTGATCATCTTGGCGGATAACCATGGTTGCCTTTTTACCGCAATAACAGATGGTACGGGCTTCGCGCATTTCGTCCGCGAGAGCCAAGAGCGCCGCCGATCCGGGGAACAGTTCGCCTTGAAAATCGACACGCAGACCGTAACACATAATCGGAATTCGCAAGTCATCAACGGCACGGGCCAATTGCCAGACTTGTTCTTTCTCTAGGAATTGCGACTCGTCGATAAACACACAGGCACAGGGGCCGCTTAGCATACGCGCTTGAATTTTCGCAAAGAGATCTTCGCCTGTCTCAAACGTATCAGCGTCTTCACCAATGCCAATTCGCGAGGCAATGCGCCCTTCGCCCGCGCGCTTGTCAAACCGCGCAGTCAGCAGATAGGTGTCCATGCCGCGCTCGCGATAATTATGTGCGGCCTGCAGTAGGATCGTAGATTTCCCTGCGTTCATGGTCGAAAAGTGAAAATAGAGTTTTGCCATGGGCGGAAACTATATTGCCGCCCGATTAGGATCAAGTATTAGACCGTTGAATTTACGATTTAAGCGCGTTCCAAAATGACGGATCCCACGGAATATCCCGCGCCAAACGAGCAGATTATGCCCTTGTCACCGACCGCCAAGTCGTCTGAGTTTTGGCTAAAAGCAATGATCGACCCCGCCGAAGACGTGTTTGCATAGTCTTGCAAAATATTTGGCTGCTCACTTGCTTCGGGGGTACGCCCCAGCACTTTTTTGCCAATGAAATCGTTCATGGCTTTATTGGCCTGATGCAGCCACATACGCTTTAGGTCGCTAACGTCGATATTTTTGTCCGCTAGGTGGGTCGACATATGTTCGGAGACCATCGGCAGAACTTCCTTAAACACTTTCCGCCCGTTTTGCATGAACTGCATGTCGCGCCGATCCGCAACGCCATCCGGGCGGGAACGGCGCAAAAAGCCATTATTATTCCGAATATTATTGGAGAATTGAGTGGCGCAGTGCGTCGAGAGGATTTTGAAATGTGGCCCCGTTGCCAATTCTTCGCGCTCTAATAATGTTGCCGTTGCAACGTCGCCAAAAATGAAATGACAATCGCGATCACGCCATTCAAGGTGGCCGGAGCAGATTTCGGGATTTACAACAAGGATCGCGCGGGCCGAGCCGGAGCGGATCATATCTGCCGCTGCTTGAATGCCGAAGGTCGCGCTGGAGCAGGCGACATTCATATCAAAACCAAAGCCCTGAATTCCAAGAAGGTCTTGAATTTCAACGGCAATTGCGGGATAGGCGCGTTCCATATTTGACGCGGCACAAATAACGGCATCTACGTCCGCCGCCGTTTTTCCCGCTTGAGCGAGTGCTTTTTTACAAGCATCAACCGCCATTTCCGCCATGATTGCGGGCTCCTCGTCGGAGCGCTGACGAAGCGTGGGGTGCAGAATTTTGGGGTCCAAAACGCCCGTTTTATCCATGACAAAACGGTTTTCAATCCCCGAGGCCCTGACGATGAACTCGCTGCTTGAATGCGATTTAGCTTTGAGGGTTCCCGCTGCGATTTGCGCGGCGTTTTCAGCATTGAATAGGTCGACGTAAGCGTTAAACGCTACGACCAACTCATCGTTTGTTATGACGTTTTCAGGGGTGAAAACACCCGTTCCTGTAATCGCAACATTATACATAACGGCCCCTTATTTACAAAGAGAGTAGGCTGGATTTTGCGCCAGTGGTCAAGGGGCCGCGAGGGCCGCCACACATCCGAGCCAATGCGGGCTCAGATGTTCAATGGCGAAATTGGCTTATCGCTCTTGCAAGGAACGCACTTCAAGTTCCCCGTCGCGGCGGCTTTGCATCGCAAATGTCACAGCATGGGCGGCTGCGGCTGTGGTGAAATACGGGATTTTGTCATAGAGCGCCACTGACCGAATTTCACGAGAGTCTTCAACCGCTTGCGTGCCTTCGGTGGTGTTCATGACCAGAGCAATTTCGCCGTCCTTCATGCTGTCCACAATGTTGGGACGGCCTTCGTAGACTTTGTTCGTCAGCTCAAACGGGACGTTGTTTTCCGCCAACCAAGCGCCCGTGCCACGGGTTGCGACAATTTCAAAACCCATTTCGACGAGGGCCACACAGGCCTCAAGCATCATGTTGGTTTTGTCCATGTCTTTGATCGAAAGGAACACGCGACCTTCGGTTGGCAATTCAACGCCTGCGCCCATTTGCGCCTTAAGGAACGCGCGGTGGAAACTAGCGTCCGAGCCCATAACTTCGCCAGTTGAGCGCATTTCTGGTCCAAGGATCGTATCAACCCCCGGGAACCGCGCGAAAGGTAGAACGGCTTCTTTTACGGCGAAGGTTTTGATGTTTGGATCAACTAGGTCAAACGCTGACAGCTTCTCGCCTGCCATAACACGCGCGGCGATTGCGGCGATTGGGCTGTTCACGGCCTTGGCCACGAAGGGCACCGTGCGCGAGGCACGGGGATTTACTTCGATCAAGTAGATGTCCCCGTCTTTTTCGGCGAACTGAATGTTCATCAAGCCAACGACGTTCAGCGCAAGCGCCAATTGGCGTGTTTGCACCGCGAGGGTCGCCATTGTCTCTTTGGAGAGCGAGTAGGGGGGAGCGAACACGCACTGTCGCCAGAGTGTACTCCAGCTTCTTCGATGTGCTGCATGATACCCGCGATATGAACATCGGTTCCGTCGCAAATCGCATCGACATCAATTTCAATCGCGCCCGAAAGATAGCTGTCTAGCAGGACGGGGCTGTCACCGGACACAACCACCGCTTCCGAGATATACCGCTCGAGTTGCGCCATATCCCGCACGATCTCCATGGCCCGACCACCCAAAACATAGGAGGGGCGAATGACCAATGGAAAGCCGATTTTAGCCGCGATCATAATCGCCTCTGCATCCGTCGAGGCAATGCCATTGTTGGGTTGAAGTAAGCCAAGACGAGTCACAAGCGCTTGGAAACGCTCGCGATCTTCGGCGAGGTCGATTGCGTCGGGGGATGTCCCCAGAATAGGGATCCCTTCGGCTTCAAGGGCGTTGGCAAGTTTGAGCGGAGTCTGGCCACCAAATTGTACGATCACGCCATGCAGGGTGCCGTTCTCCCGCTCAACCCGCAGGATTTCCATCACGTGTTCAAACGTCAAAGGCTCAAAGTACAGGCGATCCGATGTGTCGTAATCTGTTGAAACTGTTTCTGGGTTACAGTTAATCATGATCGTCTCATAGCCCTGTTCGGTAAGGGCATAGCAGGCATGGCAACAGCAATAATCGAACTCGATCCCTTGGCCAATCCGGTTGGGACCACCGCCGAGAATGACGACTTTTTTCTTGTCGCTTGGACGCGCTTCGCACTCGACGTCGCCCATCGCAGGCGCTTCGTAAGTGGAGTACATATAGGGGGTTTGTGCTTCAAATTCGGCGGCACAGGTGTCGATGCGCTTGAAAACAGCCGTAACACCCAAATTGATCCGCGCGCGGCGGACATTGGCTTCGTCGCGGCCCGTAAGCGTCGCGAGGCGTGCATCCGTGAAGCCCATCATTTTCAGGCGGCGCAAGCCCTTCTCGGTGACGGGCAAACCGCCAGCGCGCACTTCGGCTTCGACGTCCACGATTTCGCGAATCCGTGCGAGGAACCACGGATCAAACATTGTGATTTCGTGGATTTCTTCATCCGACAGGCCGTGGCGCATGGCTTGCGCGATCGTGCGCATACGGTCTGGTGTTTGTTTGCCGATAGCTTTGATGACAGCGGATTTTTCGGGGGCGCCCTCGATGATGATTTCGTCAAAACCGGTGAGGTCATTTTCCATGCTCGCGAGCGCTTTTTGCAAGCTTTCGTGGATGGTGCGACCCACGGCCATAACCTCGCCGACGGATTTCATCGCAGTGGTCAGGTAAGGTTCAGCACCGGGGAATTTTTCAAAGGCGAAGCGTGGGATTTTTGTGACAACATAGTCGATCGTTGGCTCAAAACTCGCAGGGGTCACGCCGGTGATGTCGTTGTCGAGTTCATCCAATGTGAAGCCCACGGCAAGTTTGGCCGCGATCTTCGCGATCGGGAAACCTGTTGCTTTGGAGGCAAGGGCGGAGGAGCGCGACACGCGCGGGTTCATCTCGATGACGACCATACGACCGTCGGCAGGGTTTACAGCCCACTGAACGTTCGAGCCGCCCGTTTCCACGCCGATTTCGCGCAGAACGTTGATCGAATGCGTCCGCATGATTTGGTATTCTTTGTCCGTCAACGTGAGTGCAGGGGCCACGGTGATGGAATCACCTGTGTGCACGCCCATTGGGTCGACGTTTTCGATGGCGCAAACGATGATGGCGTTGTCGGCGGTGTCGCGCACAACTTCCATCTCGAATTCTTTCCAACCCAGAAGCGACTCATCCACGAGGATTTGGTTCACGGGCGAGGCGTCCATGCCGGTACGGCAGAAATGCTCAAAATCTTCACGGTTGTACGCAACGCCGCCGCCTGTGCCACCAAGGGTAAACGCGGGGCGGATGATGGCGGGCAGGCCGATGTCTTCGAGACATTCAAGCGCGATGCGCACGCCTTCGTTGAGGTCGGCTTTGCCGTTGGGTAGCTTTGGCGCGGTTACGATCGTTGCACGTGGGTTTTCAATGCCCAAACGATCCATGGCTTCGCGGAACAATTTGCGATCCTCGGCCATTTCGATGGCTTCGCGTTTGGCTCCGATCATTTCGACGTTGAATTTCTTTAGAACGCCCATTTCCTCAAGCGCGAGCGAGGTGTTGAGGCCCGTTTGACCGCCCATTGTAGGCAGGAGCGCATCGGGGCGCTCTTTTTCGATAATTTTGGCAACAATTTCGGGGGTGATGGGCTCAATATATGTGGCATCCGCGAGGGTCGGATCGGTCATGATCGTCGCTGGATTTGAGTTCACAAGGATGACACGATAGCCCTCTTCGCGCAGCGCTTTACACGCCTGTGCACCAGAGTAGTCAAATTCACAGGCTTGCCCAATAACGATAGGCCCCGCTCCAATGATCATGATGGATTTGATATCGGTTCTTTTTGGCATGGTGCGCCCCCAGACAGCAGGTTCAAGCAAATTGTCGTGGGTTATAGACATGGGGCGCGTGGGCGCAAGCCCAGAGTGAGACCTTCAGCGGTTTGAAGTGTCTATTTGTGGTGAATTCAGAATTAAATAGAGGTAAGCCGCAGCCAAGAGTGACATTGAAAGAAAACCAGCAACCTGCATATAGCGAATTGTATCGCCCCAAGATGCATAGATTGGCGTTAGAACCAATAGGAGCGGTGCGAATATCCCTCCCAAAAGGTAAAGGCCAACTTTTGTCGGAAATCGTGACAACAACATTGGGGCAAACGCCGCGGCAGGTAGGAAATGGTGAACCCAAGCGATGGGACTAAGTAACGCTATCACAATAAGCGCAAAGGGCCAGATCGCGACATCATCCCGGTAACGACAGGTAATATAAGCCAAGGATATCAGCGAAAGAAGAATCGCACCTGAATTAAGTGCTTTCCAAATTGCGGGCTTGGCCATGGTTACTGCTGAAATAAGCAGTGTTGCTTCCTTACCGTTTGATGATGAGGTCACTTTATCGGTCAGAGCATCAAATTGGAATATGTTCGCGATCAGTGAATCAACTGATAAATTGATTGTATTTACAAGGACTGAGTTAGATATCAAATTGAGTTGCTCAAGAAAGAGCACGTGCAAGGGCCAGCCTGCAATCAAAATAGAAAGTGCGCCAAAGCCGCCGCCCACTATTATAAAGCTGGCGACTGCCCTATTTTCGCGCCGCACCACCAAAAAGATAAGAAACAATGCCGGATAAACTTTGATCGCAGCTGCAAACGCAAAAAGCGCCCCAGCAGTTACTTGCGATCCATTTCGCAGACGCTCGATTGCAATCAGCAAAATCATACTTACCAAAATTTGCACCTGTCCAAAAATCAGGGGCAGCATGCCAATGGTCGTCCCAAATATTAAAACTCCGCCAATTGCAACAAAACGGGGCGTAGAAAAGGTTGTTTTGCATGTTCTGGCTGCGAAAATGATCATGACAATCATCATCAACGGATTGAGGATATGTAGTGCTGTAAGAGTTGTATTGAGATCGACCCAATGAATGATATTCGAAAAAAGCGCAGCCCAAATCGGCGGATAGATGAACGGGAATACTGTGATTTCTGGATCAATTTCCAACCCGTATTCGAGCCAACTAATGGAAACTGTGCTGGTGAAATGGGTGAGGTCGTGCGGGTATATTTCCGTGAAAACACCAATATCATAGAAATGGCCCGCAAACCAAAGCGCCATAAAGTCCCCGACAGGGGCGTCCGCATACAAATAATACGACGATCCAACGAAAAATGTGACGATGAAAAAATAATACAGACGGTTCATTTTAATTTAAAAGCCATTGCTCGAAGATGCTTGGTAAACGGAAAGTTCAGAGTTTTTCCATCTAATGCTGAGTGTTTGAAGTTGTACACCGAGGGCAATCTATTAATTTTTAGGTGTGGTAAAATTGGTGAGTAAGCAATTCGGCCCAGCATCCCTTGACTTTGTGCCGCCAAACAGGTGTATCGGCAGCGTCAACATATTCCACCAGAGTCTCAAAGGAAAACGCCATGCACGCCTATCGCAGCCACACTTGCGCCGATCTGACCAGCGCCAATGTAGGGGACACCGTTCGTCTCTCTGGCTGGGTACATCGGGTGCGCGATCACGGTGGCCTTTTGTTCATCGACTTGCGCGATCACTATGGCATTACTCAGGTTATTGCCGATCCAGACAGCCCCGTTTTTTCCGCGCTCGAAAAAGTGCGCTCGGAATGGTGTATCCGCATTGATGGCACAGTTATGGCGCGTGACGCGAGCCTTGTGAACAAAGCCATCCCCACGGGCGAAATCGAAGTTTTTGTGCGTGACCTTGAAGTCTTGGGCCAATCCGAAGAACTTCCGCTGATGGTCTTTGGCGATCAGGAATACCCCGAAGAAACCCGCTTGAAATATCGCTACCTCGACCTGCGTCGTGAGAAACTTCAGAAGAACATGAAGTTGCGTTCTGATGTGGTGGCCTCTATGCGTCGTCGCATGTGGGATGGCGGTTTCCGCGAATTTCAAACCCCGATCATCACGGCCTCCAGCCCAGAAGGTGCACGCGACTTCCTTGTGCCCTCGCGCCAACACCCCGGAAAGTTTTACGCGCTGCCACAGGCTCCGCAGCAATTTAAACAGCTGATTATGGTTTCGGGCTTCGACAAGTATTTCCAAATCGCGCCTTGTTTCCGCGACGAAGATCCCCGCGCCGACCGCTCGCCGACTGATTTCTATCAGCTCGACCTTGAGATGTCCTTCGTGAGCCAACAAGACGTATTTGACACAATCCAACCAGTCCTTACGGGCATCTTTGAAGAATTTGGCGGGGACAAGAAGGTTGACCAAACGTGGGAACAAATCTCCTATCGTGACGCGGCCCTCTGGTATGGGTCCGACAAACCGGACCTGCGCAACCCAATCAAAATGCAGGTCGTGTCCGAGCATTTCCGCGGCTCTGGTTTCGCAATCTTTGCGAAAATGCTGGAAACCGAAGGCACCGAAGTACGCGCGATTCCTGCGCCAAAAGGTGGCTCGCGTAAATTCTGTGATCGCATGAACAGCTTCGCCCAAGCCGAAGGTCTTCCGGGTATGGGCTATATATTCTGGCGCGATCAGGGTGAGGGCCTTGAAGCGGCGGGCCCCTTGGCCAAGAACATTGGCCCAGAACGCACCGAAGCCATCCGCCAACAACTCGGCCTCGGCCTTGGCGATGCCGCGTTCTTCCTTGCAGGCAAACCAAAAGCGTTTGAGGCAGTCGCAGGACGTGCGCGCAACGTCATCGGTGAAGAACTCAAACTCACCGATCAAAACCGTTTTGCCTTCGCTTGGATCGTCGATTTCCCAATCTATGAAGCTGACGAAGAAACGGGCAAGATCGATTTCGAACATAACCCGTTCTCGATGCCCCAAGGCGGAATGGAAGCGCTCCAAGGCAATCCGCTTGACGTGCTTGGCTTCCAATATGACCTTGCCTGTAACGGCTACGAACTTGTTTCTGGCGCAATCCGGAACCACCGTCCTGAGATCATGTACAAAGCGTTTGAAATCGCGGGTTATGGTGCAGAAGAAGTTAACAAACGCTTTGGCGGAATGGTTAATGCATTCAAATATGGCGCACCTCCCCACGGTGGTTGCGCCGCAGGGATCGACCGTATCGTGATGTTGCTGGCCGAAGAAGCCAACATCCGTGAGGTCATCATGTTCCCGATGAACCAACGTGCCGAAGATGTGATGATGAGTGCGCCCAGCGAACCCATGAGTGAACAGCTTATGGAGCTCGGTTTGCGCGTTATTCCACAGGACTAAATCAGAAACCCTCCGGCTATTCTATGAATAGGCGGAGGATTCCAAAGAGGATGGTATCACGGTAATTGTTGGTGCTATCCTAAGGCATCGCGCAATCGGGATGCCCTAAAATGGCCTTTGATCCAGAAATAGCTGCCATTCGGTTTGGCACCGGACTTTCCCCTCAGTTTGTACCACCACACTCCCTTGACGCCGTTTTTGCTGAACTTACTGGGCCAGATGTGTTGGCAAAGCAATTTCCCATCGCATCGTTTGAGAGCCAAAGAGCCATGATCCTTGATCTGAAAAGGCTCAGCAAACTCAAAAAGAAAAACAGAGGCACGAAGCTTGAAAAAGAGGCGCAAGCACAATTTTCCAAGCGGCGTAAGTCTATGGCGCGCGCTAACACTCATTGGTTTAATGCGAGTCTCGCGCGCTATATAGCGTCCCCACATGGGTTTCGCGAACGTTTGGTGCGGTTTTGGGCGGATCACTTCACCGTAGTTGGGAACGACCGATACTACCGACATTTAGTGACACCATTTGTTGAGGATGCCATTCGGCCGAATATTAACGGTCGCTTTTCCGATCTCCTGATCGCATCTTCTCTGCACCCCCTCATGTTGCACTATCTTGATCAAAATCAATCTATTGGACCAAACAGTTACGTGTCGCGCAAAAGTAAAAACGTGGGGCTTAACGAGAATTTGGCCCGAGAAATTCTTGAACTTCATACATTGGGCGTCGGTGGGGGTATTCGCAAAAAGATGTGCGGCAATTCGCGGAACTTTTGGCGGGAACGCGCTTTACCTTTGCGGATGGGATGAAATTTGTTCCCCAACGTGCAGAGCCAGGAACCGAAGAAATTCTTGGGAAAACCTACAGCGGGCCTCGCGCAAGTCTTAAATCCATTCATCACGCCCTCGAAGATTTTGCCCGACGGCCCGAAACGGCATCACATCTTGCGCAAAAAATGGCGGTGCATTTCGTGTCGGATACCCCCGATCCTGCACTTGTTGGCGATATCCGAGACGCCTATCTGGCGTCGGATGGCGAATTGCTCGCTTGTTATCAAGCTATGTTGTCCCATCCCGCAGCGTGGGGAAAAAAATTCACCAAGGTAATGCAACCGTTTGATTTTGTTGCGACATCGTTGCGTGCGCTGGATGTCGATGTGAAGGTTATAGCGAGGTTAAACGATAGGCTCACGAATTTGTCTTTTCAAAGTCCGCTCTCACTTATGGGGCAACCTTGGGAACGGCCCAACGGCCCCGACGGGTGGCCCGAAAATGCCGAACAATGGTTTACGCCTCAAGGTTTGGCGGCACGCATTCAATGGGCGATGATGGTACCTCAGGCATTTGCGGGGTCGCTTGCAAACAGCGAGATTACTCCACTTCAAGTAGCGCAAAATGCTCTTGGTGACCGACTCACGCCTACCGTACAATTTGTTGCAAATTCTGCCGAAACCAAATGGGAAGGCATCGGACTCGTCCTTGCCTCGCCTGACTTTCAGCGGAGATAGAAATATGTCAGCTAAGGACTTCACGCGACGCAAATTTCTGGTTCAGTCTTCATTTCTGGGATGCTCTCTTGCTGCCAGTCCTCTGATTACGCCAATTTCCCTCGCTTCGACTGCGAGTGATCATCGGCTGGTTGTCATTATTTTGAGAGGCGGTCTGGACGGTCTGGATGTGGTCGGTCCTTTTGAAAATAAAGAGTATTCTACCCTTCGTCCGTCTCTATTGCCGCAACCCAGCTCGGCGATCCCGTTAGGCGGTATGTTTTTCATGCATCCCGACCTCTTGGCGCTGCACCCTTTATGGGAGGCAGGAGAACTCGGTTTCGCACATGCTGTTTCCACACCTTACCGAGATAAGCGAAGCCATTTTGACGGGCAGGATATTTTGGAAGCAGGGATGGTGAATTCTGATGGCCAAATGTTTCGCGATGGCTGGCTCAACCGCCTGCTTCAACACATGCCAAAATCACACGCTCAAACGGCTTTTACTGTTGGACGCTATGAAATGCTTTTGGCCAAAGGGGAGGCCGAAATTTCGAATTGGGCACCTGATACTCGATTGGATTTGACCGAGCAGGCGAAACGATTGTTGGAAATCTCTTATCAAAACGACCCGTTGTTTCGCAATAATTTGGCCGAAGCGATCGCGTTGACTTCGCCTATGGCGGCGATATCCGAAAGCCTAGACCCTTTGGAAGCCATGCAGATGGTGGCGAAGGAAGCGCGCGACCTAAGTGGATATGAGAACATTGCCGCGTTTGCGGCCGCACGTTTGCTAGAGGAAACGCGGATCGCGTCCTTTTCGATCAATGGGTGGGATACGCACCGCAATCAAAGAAGCGCTCTGAAGCGCGCGCTTAGAAATCTGTCGGATGTTATTTTGCGGTTAAAGAATGATTTAGGACCCATTTGGGAAAAGACGACGATTGTCGCAATGACAGAATTTGGGAGAACTGCCCGCGAAAACGGGACCAAGGGAACGGACCACGGCACCGGAGGTTTGTCCATTCTGGTGGGTGGTGCCCTGAAAGGTAAGCAAGTGTACGGGGATTGGCCGGGTTTGCGGGAACAAGATTTATACCAAGGGCGTGATTTGAATCCGACGCAAGATGTGCGTGCTTATGCGGCGATGGCTATTCGGGGAATGTTTGGAACAAACGTCGAAACGCTTGAAAAACACGTTTTCCCTGGGCTAGACCTTAGCGGTGCAACCCAGATAATTCGGTAATCCTTACAAACTGGCGAGTGTTTCACCGTTCAAATGGGCACCTGCATTTTGGGTCTCGCCATCCCCCATGATTGTCATGGCTATCGCAAATACAAGACTGACCATCCCACCTGCAAACACGCTCCAATCAAAGGCTTTGACAACCTTTGGATTGCTAAAAGCATTCTGGGTATACTCAATCATGATGTTTTCCTAAATTTCCCGACTTACCTCAAAATCGCGTTGGAATGCGGCAGCAGTGGGGCAAAATCGGGTAATTACTGCGATAGATTGCGATGAAAATGAGGTGTTTTGGGTAGAAGAGACGCGCTGGACAGTCGTTGGATTATTGTCAATTGTGGTGAAAACGAAAGAAGAGCCGATAGCGATGACGGAAAATAAGAGGTTTGGTGACGATGTCGGCGGCTGGACGGTTCCTCCACGTCCCGAAGCGTTTGAAATGAAGGGTGATTTTGTTGCGTTAGAGCGGCTTGATGCCGATCTCCATGCCGCGGACCTTCATGGGGCGAACTCGGTGGACGACGCTCTTTGGGACTATTTACCGTATGGGCCATTTCCTTCCGCCGCTGATTATCTGCGTTGGGCCCGAAGCGTTGAAGAAAAAGATGACCCATACTTTTATGCAGTGCGAGACCTCAAGAATGGTCACGTTTGTGGTGTTTTGAGCTTTCTGCGGATTTCGCCAGAGGCTGGCGGAATCGAGATTGGGCATATTAATTTTGCGCCTGAACTCCAAAAAACACGTGCGGCCACTGAAGCTTTTTACTTGGCCATGGAGTGGGCCTTTGAGGCGGGGTACCGTCGTTTCGAATGGAAATGCGATGCCAACAACATACCTTCGCGCCGTGCGGCACAGCGATTAGGCCTGAGCTATGAAGGCGTTTTTCGGCAAGCCGCGATCGTAAAAGGCAAAAATCGTGACACCGTCTGGTTTGCGGCAATCGATAAGGAATGGCCGGCTCTAAAAGAGGCGTACAAAACGTGGCTAGCTCCGCAGAACTTCAGCGAATCCGGTGCTCAAATTATAAGCCTTAAAGATCTTACAGGCATTGTGCGCGCGTCTTCCGACCCCGTTTTGAAATGAGGACTTAAATGGAGGTGCGTTCCTCTAGGCGTGCGCGTAGCATTGACGATATCCGCTCGACGTCTGTGCGCGTTGAGCGGCCTTGTGCGCGATCATGTGCCAAAGCATTTGCTGCTTCGATCAATTGACCGTCCTGCGCCGTTTGGGCGATTCCGGAAATGAAATGCGCAAGATAATCCAGCGTTTCACCATCGGTATTTTGGGCGAGGACCTCTTCTACGTGAGCGAAATCGTCGCGAAGAGCGAGTTTGTCTATGACAATCTGTTCGTTATTAAGGAGGCGCGGCCCAGGGGGGTGATCTTCGGTGGGTAAATGCGCTAGGATTGCATTCTGGAATTGCGCCAAATTGTTCACAGGCTTGGACAAAAAACCAACCGCTCCAGCGGCAATTGCTTCCTCTTCCAAGCCTGAATCTCCTGAGGTCGCCAGAAGAACTGAAATTGGGGAAGCAGTCTGACTTAATTCAGCCAATAATTCTGCACCGGAGCCGTCAGGCAACCCCATATCAACGATAACAACTGTTGGATTGAAGACTTGAAGGTGCTTTCGCGCAGACCGCAGACAATCGGCGCGTCGAATTCGGGCGCCAGAACGCAAACACAACATGCGCATGGCTTCACTGGCGTACCGGCTATCTTCGACCACCAATACGGTAACTCCAAGTAAGGGGCGCGTCGGTGTTGGCGGTGGGCTGTTCATGAATTTACTAAGATCGTCCATTTCCTTTTCCATTCTAAGTTTGTCTGCGTGGTTTATGCAGAAAGAGCTGGGTGCAGAATCGTATTAAACAAGATTAAGGGATAACGACTCGTTAAAACGGCCGACCCTTTCGTCGCTTTTCTGTCGCACTTGCCCCTATCCCATTGCACGCGGAAGCGCCCTATAGGATAGTGAGACACCTTGAATATGGGAGAAACACATGATTGGTCGCTTAAACCACGTTGCGATTGCCGTGCCGGATTTGGACGCCGCTGTTGCGCAATATCGCGACACACTTGGGGCGAGTGTTGGTGCGCCTCAGGACGAACCAGATCATGGGGTGACGGTTGTATTTATCGAACTACCCAACACAAAAATAGAACTGTTATTTCCCTTGGGCGAAGATAGCCCGATTAACGGTTTTCTGGCAAAGAATCCGTCCGGTGGGATTCACCATATCTGTTACGAAGTTGATGATATCCTGACTGCGCGCGACCATCTTTTGACAAAAGGCGCACGTATTTTGGGAACGGGGGAGCCGAAGATCGGTGCGCATGGCAAGCCTGTGTTATTCCTGCATCCCAAGGATTTCAACGGCACCCTCATTGAATTGGAGCAAATATAATGGCCATTACTTCCGCAATCGTTCTTTATTCTGTCCTCTGGTTTATGACGCTTTTTGTTGTATTGCCCATTCGGCTTAAATCACAACAAGACATGGGCGAAGTTGTACCGGGCACGCCGTCGTCTGCGCCCGTGGATCCCCAGCTTAAAAAGCGGGCCATCATTGTGACCCTGATTACCACTGTACTTTGGGCGATCATTTTCACGATTATCGTGACAGATACAATTACCGTGCGTGATATTGATTGGATGAATCGCCTTCCCCCAGAGGTTCCTGCGTCTTAGGGCCTAAGGCGCTGAAACATGTGGGTGAATGTTGCCGCGGCAAGGACGGGTACAAAAAGGTTGACGAACGGGATGAGCAGGGGGAGCGCCATGAGCGCGCCTGCGATCCAGATTTCGCCTCGGTTTTTTGACATTAATGCACGGCCTTGAACACGGCCTAATCGGCGCATCGCTGCCATTTGGAAATACTCGCGGCCAAGTAAAAAACCGTTCAGTCCTAGGAACATTATGGGGGCGAGGGGGCCAAAAAACGGGAAGACGACAAGACCGACTATGTTTAGTCCCACAATGAGACCAAGAAAATTGACCGTATCCACGACCGTATCACCGAACGGCATTTTGGGGGCGGGGGGGAGCTGCGGGTAGTGTTTGTCCTCCACGGCCTCGGCAACTTCATCCAGAAAAAAACCTGTGAAAGCGCTGGCGACGGGGATCATCAAAAACATCGAAAGCAGGATCATCAAGAGGATCGAGGCCCAGCTGAAAATACTTTTCAGGACCGTGATATTCCCAACCCACGGCAAGGTCACAGACTCAGGAATGAACCAATTGATACCCGTCACGAACACGACGTAAATACCAAACAGCAGCAGGAAGGAAAGGCCGACACCCTTCCAGAGGACGAGGCGAAAGCGGCGATCCGAAAGCTGTGCGAGGGACTTGAAAAAATCGCCAAATATCATTCTGTTACCCAAGTTGTGATAGCCGCAAGATCAGGGCGTGGACGCTCCGGAGGCGTAGAAGTTTCGGTGCCTAGATGGATGAAACCTGCAACGGTCTCTCCCTCTCCAAGCCCGAGCCCCTCTGTGAGGATTTCTGGATCATAGGCCATCCAGCCCGTGAGCCAATTTGCACCCCAACCAGAGGCAAGGGCCGCGTTCACAAGAGCTAAACATACGGCACCCGCCGAATAGACCTGCTCCAAATACGGCACTTTTTCAGACGATTTTGGAGAAGACACGACCGCAACGACAAGTCCCGCGTTGGAGAATTGAGTTTTTGATTTCGCTCGTTTTTCATCATCAAGTCCAAGGGCCGCCCCACGTTGATCGGTTAGGTCGGCAAGGCGAGGAAGCGCCGCGTCCGCGAGGACGATGAATCTCCAAGGCTCGAGCTTCCCATGGTCCGGCGTGCGCGCAGCAGCCGTTAGAATTGGGTGCAAATCTTGTGCGGAAGGAATGGGGAACGTAAGAGTTTTCGCAGGTCGTGAGCGCCGAGATAACAGGAATTCCATTGCGGCAGGATTTGGTTTGGGCATAAGTCCTCGTCGGTGTTTTCTAGCATGTCGGAGTTTAATCCTCAGCTTTCAAGGCGTAACATACGCAGATGTGCCGCAAACACATGGTGCTGGCAAGGCTGCGCGCCAAAGTTTCGCATCAAACAGGGGGCAGAGAGTGGAGGGCGTTCATTGGATTTAAAGCATCTTGCCATCAGGGGAGCCGAAATTGCAATCGTTGCAACACCTAAAGCCAGCCGTAATCGAATTGTCGAAACGCAGACGGGGTTGCGGGTCTATGTCACGGTGGTCGCCGAGGGCGGGAAGGCGAATGCTGCGATTGTAAAGCTTCTGTCCAAGGCGATGGGCGTTCCCAAAACACGTCTTGTTTTGCTGCGCGGGGAAACGTCAAGAAATAAGGTTTTCCGTGTGATGGAATGATCTATTCGGGGTCTTCTGCCACTCGATAGCTGCCTTCAGGAAGGTTGAGAGCCGATTGCAATTCCTGAAGTTGGGTCATTGAAATGGTGATACGTTGAAGGCGATCTGTTTGCGGATCGACCTGCTCAACCGTGATACAGTCCTGGAACGCATTTATGGTGATGTCGCCCTGAAGAAAGGGGGTGCCCTCGTCGATCAGGGTAATAATAGTGGCTTCAAAATCATGCTCTATTGTAAACATACATTCAGTTTAGCTTTTGACCGAATAATTGCAACAGCAACGCAGTGTGGGCTAGAAAAAGACCGTCAACATGTTAAAAAGACGGGATGTTGAAGGTGTTTTCAGTGAAAGTTTTACGAGGTTTAGCGCTTCTTGCGGGTGTTGCGGGATGTGTTTCAACGACTGCTTCGAAAAATGTTCAACCAATTGAAAGGGTTGAACACTTTGGTACTATCCACACCAATGGCAAGGGAATGAGTGAGCAAGACTTTTTGCGTGTCGCGGGGCGTATTGAAATTGTTGCAGAGTCCTTTTGCCATGAGGCCCGAACGCGTGGAAATTGCGATTTCCTGATCGTCATGGACGACCGCGCACACCAACCATCGAATGCCTATCAGTTTCTGAGTGAGAATGGCCGGCCGGTTTTGGCCGTGACCATTTCGCTTTTGGATGAAGTGCAAAATGATGATGAACTTGCTTTTGTTATAGGACATGAAGCGGCCCACCACGTGGCGGGTCATCTTGAGCAACAGATGGCTATGGCCAATCAGGGCGCTATGCTGGGAAGTTTTACAGCTACAATTTTGGGGGCCGATCCGGAGGCAATCGAAACCGCACGCGACATCGGGGCCTTCGTTGGGTCGCGCCAATTTTCCAAACAGCATGAACTTGAGGCGGATCAATTGGGGGCTTTGATCGCGTTGGAGGCTGGATTTGATCCTGAAATCGGGGTCGCCTATTTTACCCGCATTCCTGATCCAGGCGAAGAGTTCCTTGGATCACATCCCTCCAATGCGGACCGGATCGAAACCGTGCGCTCCGCGGTTTATGGTGCTTAATGTTGCAAATTGAAGGTTTTTTGACGGATAGAGGCAGTAAATATGCGGTTTCAGGTGGGGAAATCACAAGTCGCGACGATGCGCTCGCCTTTTTGAAAACTCTCAAGAAGCAAAAGAAATACGCCAAAGCGACCCATAACACATGGGCGGTTTTGCTTGAGGATGGCCCCGTAAAGGCCGACGACGGAGAGAGTGGCGCAGGCACTGTTATTCTGCGGATGTTGGAGCGTGAAGATCTTCAAAACCATATTGTCGTCGTGACGCGGTGGTATGGTGGCACGAAATTAGGGGGCGATCGTTTTCGACGCGTTCAGGATTGCGTCCGTCACTATCTTGAAAATCGGAGTGCAAAATGATTGTTGAGCAATGGAAACGATTTTCGGACCGTGCGAAGTGGTCTTGGGAAGGTTGGCGTATGATTTGGCGTGAAGAAGCCAGTCTGCAACAATGGGTCTGGGCCAATGCCGCCTCCTTTACCCTCGCGATGGTATTGGATTTATCCACTGCTGAACGGGCCCTAATAGTTGCGCTGGGCATTCTCGTGTTGGCGGCGGAATGCTACAACACCGCAATTGAGCGCTGTATCGACTATCTATCACCCGCGTATCATCCGCTGGCAAAGGCGGCAAAAGACGCCGGAAGTGCGGGCGTTACTATTACCGCCATTGCTGCGGGGGGCGCGTGGGTCATCATCCTGATCGGGTAGGGCATTGCGGTCTTGCTCCCCCTGCGCTCGCGGGTTAAATGCTAAATAAGAATTGAACCAATTGAGCTGACGGAGACCCCCTATGTCGATTGACAAGGATACTGCTGCGCGCGTGGCAAAACTGGCCCGCATTCGCGTCGCTGACGAGGCGCTTCCTGCGCTGGCAGAAGAATTCAACACAATCCTCGGGTTTATCGAGCAGCTCAATGAGGTTGACGTTGAGGGCATAGAGCCTATGACATCGGTCACACCTCAGCGCCTAAAACGCCGCAAAGACATCGTGACGGATGGCGACATCCAAGAACAGGTTTTGGCCAATGCGCCGGACTCTCGCGAAGGCTTTTTTGTCGTGCCGAAGGTGGTGGAATAATGACCGATCTAAACAAACTGACTATTTCCGGTGCGCGCGACGGTTTGCGCAAGGGTGATTTTACCTCGGTTGAGCTTACCGAAGCTTGCCTTACGGCTATCGGGAAATCCGGTGCGTTGAACGCGTTCGTGCACAACACACCAGAGATTGCCCACGCACAATCCGCCGCTGCAGATGAGCGGATTGCCACGGGCGATGCGCCTGATATGTGCGGTATCCCGTTGGGTATTAAGGATTTGTTCTGTACCAAAGGTGTTCCAAGCCAAGCCGCTTCTGCGATCCTTGCAGGTTTTAAGCCAGAATACGAAAGCACGGTCACCCAAAATCTTTGGGACAGCGGCGCGGTTATGCTTGGCAAATTGAACATGGACGAATTCGCTATGGGTTCGAGCAACGAGACCTCGGTTTACGGCGACGTGATCAACCCGTGGCGCCGCGAAGGTAGCGATGCCGCGCTGACACCGGGCGGATCTTCGGGCGGCAGCGCGAGCGCGGTTTCGGCGGACCTTTGCCTTGCCGCGACGGGCACAGATACCGGCGGCTCGATCCGTCAACCAGCCGCATTCACGGGCATCGTTGGCCTCAAGCCGACCTACGGACGTGTCTCGCGTTGGGGTGTTGTGGCCTTCGCCAGCTCGCTCGATCAAGCTGGCCCCATGACCAAAACCGTGCGTGACGCGGCGATCATGATGGAAGCCATGGCCAGCCATGACGCCAAGGACAGCACCTCGTATGACATACCCGTTCCAAATTTTGAGGCCGCTTTGACGGGCGACATCAAAGGCAAAAAAATCGGCATCCCAGCCGAATATCACATGGACGGCATGCCCGCAGAGATCGAAAAGCTCTGGGCCGAAGGCACCGAGATGCTCAAAAGTGCGGGCGCTGAGATCGTGAACATCAGCCTGCCGCACACGAAATATGCGCTGCCTGCCTATTATGTGATCGCTCCCGCCGAAGCTTCCTCGAACCTTGCCCGCTATGATGGCGTGCGCTATGGTCACCGCGCCAAATTGGCGGCGGGCGATGGCATTGATGACATGTACGAAAAAACCCGCGCCGAAGGGTTTGGCTCCGAGGTTCAGCGCCGTGTGATGATCGGTACTTATGTGCTGTCAGCAGGGTTCTATGATGCGTATTACAACCGTGCGCGCCGCGTTAGAGCCTTGATTAAGAGGGACTTTGACGATGTGTTTGCCGCAGGTGTGGATGCGATCCTGACACCTGCGACTCCTTCGGCCGCCTTTGGGCTTGGCGAAATGAGTGACGCCGATCCCGTAAAAATGTACCTCAACGATGTATTTACCGTGACGGTGAACCTCGCTGGATTGCCGGGTATTTCGGTACCAACGGGGCTAAATTCCGAAGGATTGCCGCTTGGTTTGCAATTGATCGGGCGTCCGTGGGAAGAGGGCGATCTACTCAATACGGCCTATGCTCTTGAGACTGCGGCAGGATTTGTTTCCAAACCAAACAATTGGTGGTAAACACGACGATCAACCGACCAGAGGTAACTATGCGCAACTCATTATCCGTCGTTTCTATGATCGCTCTGCTGGGCCTCGTCGCTTGCCAGTCGGGAGTTCCAGACTCCGGCGTGGGCTTCGACGATTTCGAGGGGTACAATTACAACACTGCGCAAGCTCTTCAAGGCAGTCCCGTTCAGGCGGGGGTGATTTCCGACGAGGACGTGGGGTCATCCAATATTTCTTTGGCGCTCGAAGAAGCTGTAAAGCAAACGCCGGACCTGAACGGCGCGCCAAGTCAGCCTCAGGCCTCTAGAACTGGGATTTCTGACGAGCAGAGCTTCAAAGCTGTTGCTGCGCGCGAAACGATTGCAAGTGATGCTGAGCGCTTGGCAGAACAGCGGGCGCAATATCAAGTGATTAACCCAACGGCTTTGCCATCGCGTACAAGTACATCAAGTGCAACTGCCGTTATCGCCTTTGCGCTCGGAACGACTAACTCAGTCGGCGAGTCGATCTATGCGCGGTCGGGACGGTATTCGCAGGAGAAGTACACCAAGGCCTGTTCAAAATACCTGACGTCCAACGATGCACAGGAAGCCTTTTTGCAGAATGGCGGCCCTCAAAAAGACAGTAAAGGGATTGATCCTGATGGGGACGGATTTGCCTGTGCTTGGACCCCCGCGCCGTTCCGCGCGGCACGCGGCGGGTAATTGTCCCGTTGCAGATAACGCAATGTCCTTCACCTAATTTCGGGCCAAGGCGCCACGGTGGCCCGCCCGACCTCATTCTTTTACACTATACGGCGATGAGCAGTTGTGACGCCGCCCTCGCGCGGCTTTGCTCCCCCGAGTTTGAGGTTTCGGCCCATTTTCTGATCTCAGAAAAGGGGGCATCCTGCAACTCGTAGCTCAAGAAATGCGTGCTTGGCATGCAGGTGCGGGGTCTTGGGGGACTGTAGCGATATCAATTCTCACTCGATTGGCATTGAGTTGGATAACACGGGCCGCACCCCCTATTCCGAACCCCAGATGGCCGCGCTTGAGGCGTTGTTGCCTCAAATCATGCAAGCGTGGAACATCCCGCCGGAACGCGTGATTGGACATTCGGACATGGCGCCTCACCGCAAGGCCGATCCGGGTCGACGTTTGGATTGGCGTCGACTGGCGCTGCAAGGTCTGTCTGTTTGGCCCGAAACGACACCGGATACACCAGCGCCCGATTTTGCCAAATGGTGTCAGGATGCGGCGCGTTTTGGCTATGGCACTGGTCAAAATATGGACGTGAAATGTGACGCATACTTGGCGGCATTCCGTGACCGTTTTCGCGCAGGACACCGTGGCCCTCTGGACAGCGAAGATATGCGGATCATTCAAGACCTTGCACAACGCTTCCCCGTTGACGGCGGGCGCGCAAACGCATAATCCCCAAAGCGTGCGGATGGCTGGATGACCGCGGGGTGGCAACACCGCGAGGAAAGTCCGGACTCCATGAAGGATGGTGCCGGGTAATGCCCGGCCGGGGTAACCCGAGGGAAAGCGCCACAGAGAACAGACCGCCCGTTTACAGGTCGTGCAAACGATACCGTGACGGGTAAGGGTGAAACGGTGGGGTAAGAGCCCACCGCGGCGGTGGTAACATCGCTGGCATGGCAAGCCCCACCAGGAGCAATGCCAAATAGGAACCTCACGCGGGGCAACTCGCAGGGCGGCTTCGGCCCAGAAGGTTCGGGTTGGCAGCTTGACCCTGTTGGTAACAGCAGGGCTAGAAGAATGGTCATCCAGCGTCGTGTAATGCGGCGTGGACAAAATCCGGCTTACAGGCCATCCGCGCGTTTATTTTTTCCAAGTCAAAACAAGAGGTACGAAGGCACTCAAGAAGAAGAGTCGCCCGACGTGATGCAACGCGACATAGGCGGGGTCGGCGTCAACAATGGCGGCCATCGCGACCATGGTTTCAAGGCCACCCGGGGCCAAAGCGATGATGATATCCAAAAAACGGAGGTCGGTAAAATAGGCAATTCCGGTTGCGAATACGATGGAAATCACGAGGGCTAGAACGGTAAAAATCAAACCGCCAAGGGCTGCGCTGCGCAGAAGTTTCGGGGTGACGCCACTAAATCGTGTCCCGATGAGGGTACCCATAGTGATGAAAGCTGCGATCGTAAAAATAGGTGGTACAACGCCGGGGAGAACGTCGGTTGCATGACCTAGGGTTGAGACAATCATGCCGCCGAGCAGTAGGGCCGCTGGTAGGTTAAATCGAATGAATATCGCGCCAAGGCCTGCGCCAAGGGCAGCAAGAATTCCAAGGTGAAGCGGCGTCAAAATATGGCCCACGGGCGCGCGCATCCCCATATCAGCATCCGTGAAAATGGCCACGGAAAATGGTACCAAAAGAGTGAGAATGAGAACGCGGATTGACTGTACCACCGAGATCACTGCGGTATCTGCGCCCACGTCCGTAGAATAGCCGATGACATAGCTTAAATGCCCCGGACTCGAGGATAGAAACGCGGTGGGGCGGTCCATGTGAAAAACATGTTGAAACATCCAGCCCCCCGTAAGCATCACGACCGCGACGGACACGCACATACCGACAAGACTTAGGGGCCAAGCTTTAGCCGCCTGAAGAATTTCAGGGGTTACGCTAGACCCAAGAGCGAGGCCGATGATGAGGAAAATTGCGTCCCGCAATATGTTGGGAACCGCGCATTTTACCCCTGCCAATCCCGCCAGTGAAACACAAATGGCAGGCCCCGTCAGAAAGGGGGCAGGCAGGCCGATAAATGTTGCGGCAAGCGCGCCGACGGCCCCGATAACAAGCGCGACAACATATGCTTGCATTTCTAAAGTTCCCTTAATTTATTGATGTTTCTGCAAGAAGCGCAGCCCAAGAAGCGCCGTGCATGTCGCGATCTTCGACGGCCCCTTGAATGCTGGGACGCGGCATTGAGAATTTTATAACGTTCAAGTCAGGGATTTCAAAGCGCTTGATGTCCTCAACCTTCGTGCCAAACACAGAGGCCACACGTTGGGTCGAAAGCCCGTTGCAAATTTGGGTAAAGGCGGGGCCGTTCCCGCAGAAAATATCCACCGTGAGCCAAAAGGGGCCCGCGTTTTTAGACCGAATTTTGTAGGCAATATCGCGCAGTTCAGCCATGTTGAATAACTTCCAGTGAAAAGGCGTCCATGGGATTATCCAAGGTAAGCGTGTGGTTGAGGCAAAAGCCATAGACCGCACCCCGATTGAGACTGGCGGGCGAAAACGGGAAGGCGAAGGTTGGTTGTTCTTCTTCGCGCGTGAGCGGATGGTGCAGCAAATAGGGGTTCAACATCTGGCCGATCTCTTCGGCAATCGCTTGAGTGTTCGCTGTGACAATCGCGAGGATGCCGATTTCGGGTGCGGGGTTTGTGTTGGTTTCGAGGGCACCAAAACTTGAGTTCTGGCCAATCAGGCGCAACTCAATACTGTAGTCCTCTTTATGCAAACCCATCCGGTCTTGCACCTTTTCGCTGCATTTCGCGTGGATGTCGTCGGCCCAGATTTGTGCGTTTTCGACATAGTGCTTGTCCCGCAAAAGAACCATCAAAACCGTTTGATATCCCTGAATTTTAGCGCCTTCAAGCTTCACAGTATACGTATCGGAAGGCACCCATTCGGAGCCCTCAACTCGCACGCGCCGCGCATCAAGTGCCGTGTATTTTGCGCCTGTTACATCGAGGTGTCCACCGGGTTCATAGAGGATGAACGGGTCGGAGTTTTCATAGAGCATATGCGCCGAAACAGTATGCGGATTGGCCGCTGAATCTTCGGCCATGGGCGTGACCGTAAAACCGTTTGCGTCAAACTCGATCATCACGACGCCCGATTGTGGGTTGGTCGCACAGAGCGCACCGCATTCGCCGATTTTTGCCCCGTGCCATGCGGCTCCTGCGTGGAGGTTTTTCATCAACGGGAGGGCGGCGATGGTCGCAGTATCCGTGGTGCGCCCCGCGATGATGACGTCCGCGCCCGTTTGGATCGCGGCGGCAATTTGTTCGGCACCAGCGAGGGCCACGATATTGCTACATTCCGCAAAACTTTCGCGGGTAATTTCGGGGGCCGCGGGGAGGGGGTGACGCGGCCACTATCAAAGGCGGTCGCGAGGATTTCCGCGTCTTGGGAACTTCGCAAAACCGCAATTTGTAGCGTTTGGCCCAACTCGGCGGCGATCTCTTTTGTGATGTCCAGAAGCCAGTTAACTGCGCTGTCTGTGCCACATGTCCCTGCGGTTCCGATGACCAAAGGGACGTTTGCTTCTTGGCGGGCAACCATCAATCCCTTCCATTCGATTTTTATCGAACTGCGCGCATATTTCGAGACCCCTTGTCCGAGATATGCAGGGCCTGAATCCGTCGAGCCGCCGTCAATCGCAATGATATCAGGGTTTTGCGCAAGGCCACGCGCAAGCGCCGCCTTGTCGTAGTTCAAGCCTAGTGCGCCTGAAGGGATAAGAACTTTGACCATTAGTCAGTGACCCTTTGCGGTTTGCGCAAGACGTTGCGCAGGAACATCGGTGCGACAAATCCGACGATCGCGGCAACCCAAAGCCCAATCGAGATGTTGGACGAGAACAGATATGTCCATTCGCCATCGGAGAGTGTCATGGCACGCCTTAAGGCGTCTTCCATATTCCCACCCAGAAGGATACCCAAAATCACCGGAACGGTTGGAATGTCCAGCTTGCGCAGCACGTATCCAAGCACACCAAATCCGATCATCAAGAGCAAGTCGAAATAGCTTCCCGACAGGGAGTAGATGCCTACAAACGAAACCATTGTCACACCGGGCAACAAGATCGCTGGTGGAACCATGAGGATTTTGACGAAGATTTTCACCATCGGCACGTTCATCAACAATAGCACGATGTTGGCAATCAAGAGCGACGCAATGAGGCCCCAAACAACTTCGGGCTGGTCAGTGAAAAGCGTGGGTCCAGGGGTAATGTTGAGGGTCATCAAAAGCGCAAGGAGCACCGCTGTTGTTCCTGATCCGGGTACGCCGAGAGTGAGCATGGGAACGAGGGCACCACCGGCGGCCGCGTTGTTGCCCGCCTCTGGTGCGGCGATGCCTTTGGCAACACCTGTGCCGAAACCACCGTCTTTGCCGGCAATCGCTTTTTCAGTCATATAGGCCAAGAAACTGCCGAGGGACGCGCCCGCACCGGGCAAGATACCGGCAACAAAGCCCACACCCGAAGAGCGCAACATTGTCCATTTGGTTTCCCAAATATCTTTCCATGGAACGGTGGTTTTCTCGAGGTCTACACCAACAGGGGAATTTTTCCCGTGGTCTTCGATGAAGAAAAAGATTTCCGCAATTGCAAAGAGGCCAACGATGGCAACGAGGAAATCGATGCCGTCATAGATGTGGAGATTTCCGCCCGTAAAGCGTGGCATGACGCTGCCGCTGCTGATGCCGACCGTTGATATGCCGAGGCCAATACAGGAAGCTATCGCCGCTTTGGCTTGGTTGTTGCTGGCCATGCCGCCCAACGTACAAAACGCGAGCAAGTAGAGGGCGAAATATTCTGAAGGACCAAAGACATAAGCGACGCGGGCCAACATAGGTGCGAGCAACATAAGCCCGATTGTAGCAAGGAGCGCACCTACAAAGGAGGCCACACCCGAGAGCACAAGCGCATCGCCTGCGCGCCCTGCTTTGGCCATCGGATAGCCGTCGAGGGTGGTCATCAGCGCGGGTTCATCTCCGGGGATGTTAAGGAGGATCGAACTGATCCTGCCCCCATACATCGCTCCGTAATACACCGAGGTCATAAGGACGAGGGCGGATGTTGCATCAAGGCCCAGCGTGAAGGTCACGGGGATAAGGATGGCGACGCCGTTTGAGGGGCCAAGACCGGGGAGGGCGCCAATGATTGTACCCAAAAAGCAGCCAATGATAGCGAGCATCAACGTGTAAGGGGACAATGCAATTGCGAACCCCATCGCGAGGTTAGAAAAGAGATCCATGGGGCAGGTATCCTAGCCGAAGATCATTTTGGGGAAGGCAACAAGGCCCAAACCCAAAGCGAATTTGAAAACGATAAAGAGCCCGCATGAGAGGCCGAGTCCGGCGAGGGCTGCGTATTTTGGGCGGGGCGAAATCTGGTAGGACAGGATCGCCGCTGTGATGGCCGTGGGGATCAAGAACCCCAAAGGTTTGAGCGCGTAAGCGTAAAGGACCAAAACGAAGGCCGCCGCTGCGATGGCACCAAAGGTAGATAGCGTAGGCCATTCGGGCTCTGCGTCGGGTTTGAAAACCATGAAGAGGGCGCATAGGGCACCCAGAATTCCAACCCCAAAGGGGAAGGCTTTCGGGCCAACAGGGTCAGGCAAAAAGCTGGTCTGGATTTGAGTGGCACCCGCGATATACGCGAGCGCCACAAGCGCCATGACCAGACCAAAAATCCGGTCACTGGCCATTATTGAATAACCCCGATGTCGATGGAGAGTTTACGAATTTCGGCAACGACCTGATCAACATAGTCTTGGAAATCCACACCGACTTTAGTGAAGGGGGCAAGACCATTGGCGGCCATAGCTTCTTTCCACTCGGCGGAATCTGCTACTTGCTGAAGGCGGTCGGCCCAGACGTTGAATTCCTCGTCAGAGATGCCTTTTGGAACGTAAAGTCCGCGCCAGTTTACGGCAACAACATCATAACCTTGCTCTTTTGCAGTTGGGATGTCGTCAAAGCCCGGAATGCGCTCTTCGGTGAGGACCGCAAGAACCCGAACTTCGCCAGCATTCAAAAAGCCAATGATTTCAGACATGTCGCCTGTCATTGCCTGTGTGAAGCCGCCGATAGTTTGCGTGATCGCATCGGCACCACCATCAACACCAATGTATTTTACCTTGGTGATGTCTGTGAAACCTGCGCGCTGCAAAAGCATCAGAGGTTTAAGGTGGTCAAAGCCACCAACCGCAGAACCGCCAGCAAAAGCAACCGAACCTGGGTCTGCTTTGATCGCGTCAACCATTTCAGTTAGCGTGTTGAACGGGCTGTCGTTGGCAACGACGATAACGCCCGGATCCGCACCGATTGCCCCGACAAAGCGTACTTGGTCAGCGGTCATACCGGCGTAAGCATCTTGGGCTAGACGTGTGGTTGTCGCGCTTGAGGCTGCAACCATAAGGTCTGCGTCATCGCCGCGTTCCGCCACGACGTAGTTATACGCAAGGCCGCCACCGCCGCCTGCCATATTGGTTACTTGGACAGGTTTATCCACCGCGCCAATGTCGTACATGATTTTGCCGATTTGACGGCAAGTGAAATCCCAGCCTCCACCGGGGTTTGCGGGTGCAATGCATTCAGCCGCAGAAGCAGCCGAAGCCGCACTCATTCCAATTACGGCACTCGTCATGAGCGCCTTAACAAAACGTGTAGTCATAGTATCCTCCCATTTGACATCCGAGCCGAAGCGCGGACATGCTTAAGATGCGCTGTGAAACCTGACACGAACCTGTCATGAAGCGAAACAGTCGCGCTTTGGGAGGAGCTCACGTGAGATTTCTATTGGTCGAGGACAATCTCGAACTGGCAAAGGCTGTGGTCGAATGCCTTGGGTTGGATGGGCACGCGATTGACCACGCCGAGGATATCGCCGCCGCGCAAGCCTGTATTGATGCCGCCTCTTATGACTTGATTTTACTTGATATTATGCTGCCCGACGGAGATGGACGCGATTTCTTGGCCCGCCATAGACGCGCGAAAAATCGCACGCCGGTGATCGTTTTGACGGCGCGTTCGCAGGTGTCGGATCGGGTGGGCCTACTTGATTTGGGGGCCGACGATTACTTAACGAAACCTTTCGATTTCTCCGAACTTGAGGCGCGTGTGCGGGCAGTATTGCGTCGTCAGGGGGGAGTTGCCAACAATTCCAGAAGCTTCAAGGGAGTGATTCTTGATTCGACCCTCGGGGCGATCATGATCAATGGCGAGAGCCATACGCTGAGAAATCGTGAATTGCGCCTTCTGGAGGTGTTTTTTTCGGCACCGGAGCAAATTTTCAGCAAATCCCACCTCATGGACCGCTTGTTTTCCTTCTCGGACGACGTTTCGGAAAACGCCATCGAGGTCTATATCGGCCGATTGCGCAAAAAACTCGAAGGATCAGACGCCAAGATCGAAACCGTGCGTGGCTTGGGCTATCGTTTGGTGGCGGAGACGTGACGCAAGGGTTTATCAGGTCGTCCATCCGACGACGGCTTTTGCTGCAACTGTTTATCATTGCGGCCATTCTCTCGCTTGCGTTCGTGTTGATTGTGCGCGCTGTTGCGGAGCGTGCAGCGGCAGATACACAGGACAACATCCTTTTGGCATCAGCCACCTCCATCGCCGATGCGCTTTATTCCGAGCGCGGGCAGGTTGCCGTTGAAATTCCCTATTCGGCACTTTCGATGCTGGGGGCAATCTCGGAAGATCGCGTTTTTTATCGTGTCTTTGTTGGCGACGAGCACCTTACTGGCTATGAGGATCTTTTGCCGCCTTCCCAAATGAACGATCCGTTTTCGACGTTTGATTTCCGTGGAGCAGAGGTGCGGTCCGTCGCTGTGACACGGGTTGTGAGTGCTGGGGGGCGCAAGCGAAATACAACAGTTGTCGTAGCCCAAACACGGCTGGGATTGGCGGCGATCTCGTCGCGGATTTCGGTTGTCGCAGCTTCTGTGGGGGTCGGTTTTTTCCTTTTGGCAACGGCCCTTAGCCTTTTTGCCGCACAATCGACCCTGGCCCCCTTAAACCGCATGACTCAGTCGGTTGCGCGTCGGGGTCCCAACGATTTGCGGCCCGTCGAAACCCCCGCTCCGAGCGAACTTGCGCCGCTGGTTGATGCGCTCAACGGGCTTATGGCGCGGCTCAAGGCATCGTTACTCCAATCGGAGGACTTTATCGCGGAAGCGGCCCACCGTGTACGCACACCGCTTGCCACTGTGCGTGCGCAAGCACAGGTCGCGTTGCGCCGTTCTGTGCAGCCGGAAAACAAGGCGGCCTTGCGCGCGATGATCCGCGCCGTCGACGAAAGCAGCCGTTCCGCAGGACAGTTGCTCGACCACGCGATGGTAAGTTTTCGCACCGATCAGCTTGAGGTGGTGCCCTTGGATTTGGTTGCCATAACGCGCGAAACCGTTTCCCATCTTCGTCCGACTGCCGAGCTGAAGGATTTGCACATCGTCGAAGAATATGTAGCGACCCGTTCGCAGATCAAAGGTGATGAAATCCTGCTTCAGAACGCCCTGCGCAATCTCTTGGACAACGCGATCAAATACACCCCTGCCGAGAGTAAAATTACGGTGCGTGTGACCGATACGGGCGCTCTGACCGTTTCCATTACCGACGAAGGGCGCGGGTTTGGCGACGCGGATTTGAGCACGCTCACGCACCGTTTTTCACGCGGCAAAAACGTCGATGATATTGTTGGGTCAGGATTGGGGCTAACCATCGCGGATGAGGTCGTTGCTGCCCATTGCGGACGCCTTGAATTGAGCTGCAACACGAAAGGGCCGGGTGCATGCGTTTCGTTAATTTTTCCAGCGTCTTAGTTTATTGTATGTCGCTTCAGGCCGCCCTCGGTTTTGAGGTCGAAGAGCATTATGTTCATCAAGGAGCAGGCGCGAACACCTTGCGGATTATTTCCACAGCGGACGCTGAGGTTTTTAACCCAATCATCGAAGCGTTTCAGACGCAGTATCCGAGCATGACGATTGACTACACCATCGCGAGCAGCACCCAGCTTATGCAGGCGCTTTTTGAAGAGGGGGCAGAGTTTGACCTCGCGATCTCCAGTGCGATGGACTTGCAGACGAAATTGGCCAACGACGGCTTCGTGCAAACCTACCGTTCAGAAGCGACAGATATCCTGCCGAAATGGGCCAAATGGCGTAATCAGGTTTTCGCCTTCACCCAAGAACCCGCCGTGCTCGTGGTCTCGGAAGACGAGTTTTTGGACCGACCCATCCCGACAACCCGCGAAGATCTGATCACGATGCTGCGCGATAACCAAGAGGCGTTTTCAGGGCGGATCGGGACTTATGACGTACGCAAATCTGGGGCAGGGTACCTTTTTGCCACCCAAGACTCGCGCAACACCGATTCCTATTGGCGTTTGACCGAAGTTATGGGGCGGCTTAATGCGCGGCTGTATCGCGGGTCACATGAAATGATTGCTGACGTCGCTGCGGGACGGTTGGCCTTGGCGTATAATGTCGTTGGCAGCTATGCCCAGTCTCAACTCGCAGACACGCCCGGGATACGGATTATAGAGTTTGATGACTACCTCTCGGTTATGCTGCGCACGGCTCTGATCCCGAATACAGCGAAGAATCCTGAGGGTGCGGGCGATATGATCGATTTCCTCGCGAGTCTCAATATGCGCGCAGACCTGACCCTTAAGACGAATCTCCCACCGATCAACGCCCAATCCCTTGAGGACAACAGCGCCGCACGCGTTATTCGGCTGGGACCGGGGTTGCTTGTTTTTCTGGATCACATGACGAAGGAAACCTTCCTGCGCAGCTGGGAGAACTCTATTGAACAGAAATAATGGTGTTTCGCGGCTATTTTGTGCTCAATGTGTCGAAGGCTGTTGACTCTGCCCCGCAGACAGCTAAGAACCGGCTTCAAGGAATTAAAGGGCGCATGTCGCGCCTGCGTTGAGGAGCACTATTATGGCGAAGCCTACCACAATCAAAATCCGCCTGAACTCGTCCGCGGGCACAGGCCACTTCTATGTGACTAAGAAAAATGCTCGTACGATGACTGAAAAAATGACGGTCAACAAATACGACCCAGTTATCCGTAAACACGTTGAGTACAAAGAAGGCAAAATCAAGTAAGATTTGCTTTACTGAACGATAAGAATTGAGAAAACCACGCTTTCGAGCGTGGTTTTTTTTGGCCAAAGGATGGAGCTATTTTGGGCGCGTCCCTGCCTTGCTGAAAGGCACAAAAAAGGGCCAGTCGTGATGACCGGCCCTTTGGTATTTCGTTGGTGTCGCGCGTCTTAGTTGCGGTTTCCAAAGAGTTGCAGCATGAACATGAACATGTTGATGAAGTCGAGGTAGAGGTTTAGCGCGCCCATAATGGCGGATTTCGCCATCCACTCGCTATCACCTTGTTGTGCGTGCGCGATGTAGTTGTTCTTGATTTTTTGCGTGTCGTAGGCGGTAAGGCCTGCGAAGATCAGCACACCAATCGCGGAAATCGCGAACATAAGCGCGCCAGATTGCAAGAAGATGTTAACAACGGACGCAACCAAAAGGCCGATTACACCCATGATAAGGAAGGTCCCCATCGCGGAAAGGTCTTTTTTGGTCGTGTAGCCATAAAGGCTCAGACCTGCGAAAGCGATCGAAGTCACCAAAAACACCTGAACGATGGACGCGCCAGTATACATAAGGAAGATCGAACTTAGTGACAGGCCCATTGCCGTGGCAAACGCATAGAAGAACAACTGCGCGCCAGCGGCAGACAGTTTGTTAATCATCGCGCTAAAGCCGAATACCATACCCAAAGGAAGGAACATGATCACCCATTTAAGCGGTGAGCCATAAAGAGTATTGCCAAGGGCCGTGAGATATTTGGTATCAGAAATCTGCGAGACAGCTAGGGACGGATCCGTTGTCATCGCCATGTTGCCAATAGCCCAAGCGGCCAAAGCCGTGATCAACAGGCCTACGGACATTGTGCCGTAAACTTTGTTCATGTGGGCGCGAAGTCCTGCGTCGATTGCTGCACTGCGCGTACCTGCGCCTGTGCGGGCCGTATCAAATTGTGCCATTATAGCCTCCGGTAAGAATATACAGGGCTAATGAGTTAGCCCGCCTTCACCGCTAAATATCGGCAATGACGGGCAGAATTTCAAGTTTAACCGGAGAGAATTTCATGTTTTTTCTGCAATATCGTTAAATGTTGCTAAATCAGCGGGTTTTAACGACGCCAAGTCGTAGGAACATCCCAGATTGGGCGGTTTGCTTCTTGGGTGGCGTCGCTGCGGGACAGGCCCAAATCGGTGAGGGCGGCATCATCCAAGCGCGCAAGAGCGCGGCGCTGGCGATATGTGCTCGCAATCATCGACAAAAGGCGCAAAGTTTTTGTTGGGGACTTCAGGGTGGTTGGGCCGAAACTTGTAATTGTGTGTGTCATGAGAGGCATCCTTTCGAATCGATGATGATTGATGTTTGATTGATCATTTATATTGATATGTATGCTGGAATCTGTATCATCTGTAAAATGAATGTTTCTTAACTGATATATCAAGGATTGTGATATGCCCCGAAATCTAGACCTTACGTCGTTACGTTCCTTTGTCGCCGTTGCAGAGGCGGGCGGCGTGACGCGGGCCGCGGGTTTTCTCAACCTGACACAATCGGCGGTTTCGATGCAGCTCAAACGTTTGGAAGAATCCCTCGACATGTCGCTGTTGGATCGCTCCTCAAGGACAATTGCAATTACCGCTTCAGGCGAGCAATTGCTGTCCTACGCTCGCCGGATGCTCAAATTAAATGACGAAGTTTTCGCGCTGATGACTCACCAAGCTTATGAGGGCGAAATTGTATTGGGGGTGCCGCATGACATTGTGTACCCCGCGATTCCAGAAGTTTTGAAGCGCTTTAACGCTGAATACCCGCGCATGCGCGTTCAGCTTTTGTCGTCGGTCACGGTGAGTTTAAAAGAGAAGTTTAGACGTGGCGAGGTGGATATTATTCTGACCACAGAAGAGGGGTGCGATACAGGCGGTGAAACCTTGATGAATCGCGATCTGGTGTGGGTGGGGGCCAAGGGGGGCACTGTGTGGCGTGATCGGCCTTTGAAGCTGGCGTTTGAGCCCCACTGTATGTTCCGAATGGCGGCGCAAAAGGCCTTGGACGCCGCAAATATCCCTTGGGAAATGGCGGTCGAGTCGGATTCAACCCGCACGATTGAGGCTTCGGTTTCGGCGGATCTAGCGGTGCATTCGGTGCTTGATGGCATGGAGGCGCCGCACTTGGAGCAGATACGTCACGGCGGGGCACTGCCCGATTTGGGGTCCAAAAAAGTGAACATGTTCATCTCGGAACTGGCCACCTCCCAAGTCGCGTTAGATTTGGCGGAATTCTTGCGCCAAGCCTATAATCGCGTGTCCGCAGGTTCGGATCACGGGAGCACGACAACCTTACCAGTCGATTTTCGGTCGCGCAGCAGCGCCAGCGCCTGATCCGCTTGCGCGAGCGGCAGTTTGTGGCTGATATGAAGGTGAAGTTTACCGTCCGAATACCAGGCCAAAAGCTGCTCAAGGCTGTCGGTTATAACTTTTGGGGCGAATTTCAAATACCCCGACCAGTAAAAACCTATCACCGTAATGTTTTTAACCAGCAGAATATTCGCGGGAATCGGCGGGACGGTGCCGCTGGCAAACCCAATCACCAAAATTCGGCCGTCTGGATTGGTCGCCCGCAATGCTGTGTTGAACAACTCGCCTCCGACGGGGTCGTACACAACATCCGCGCCACCGAGATCCTTGATTTGCTGTCTCAAGTCAGGCGATTCGCTGTCGAGCACGTGATCGGCCCCTGCCTGACGAACGGCATCGTGTTTTTCGACACCCCGCACCACTGCGATCACTTTGGCCCCCATGAGTTTGCCCAATTCGACAGCAGTCAGGCCGACACCCCCGGCTGCACCGAGAACCAGTAAAGTTTCTCCCGCAACCAAGCGCGCCTTGTGGCTGAGCGCCAAATGTGAGGTGCCATAGGCAACTTGAAACGCGGCCGCGACGTCAAATGGGATTGAGTCGGGAAGGCGAATACACCGTTCAGCTTCGACAACGGCTTGCTCTGCAAGCCCGCCATGTCCGGGGAAGCCTGCGACGCGATCGCCAACTTTGAGGGACTTAACTTGCGCCCCTGCGGCTGTTATCACACCAGAAATTTCCATGCCCGGACAGAAGGGCCGGTCATGTTTTTCTTGATATGTCCCCTCAATCATCAACAAATCCGCGAAGTTGACTCCGCATGCCGCTACGTCAACTAGGACGTCAAATGAGCGCAATTTGGGAGGATTAATCGACCGAATTGATGCCGATCCAAGCTCGTCGACGACATATCCAAGCATTATCTATCTCCAGTGGGTTTTGAGAGAGTGTTAACAAATTTGCTGCCCTCTCCCAAGAGTAAAAAAACGTAGGGTATGTTAAATTATTGAAATATATCTAATAATTTGATAGGAGTCGGGTGTATTCGCTTGGCGGCAAATATGCACCTTTAAGGCGAGGTGCGTTTTTTTGTTAACCTTCCGGTCGAATCCCACTAGAAGTTTTGGCAATAATCGGCTAAAAGTTTTCTCGGCATATTGTTGCTGAGTTTTTGGTACATCCGTGCGTGAGGGTGCAAAATGTTTTTGCGTAAAACGAAAACTGAATTAAAAAGTACTCATGAGTTTGAGGAGCGAAATATGAAACATCCCGTTGATATCCATGTTGGAAAACGTATCCGCCACCGTCGATGGATGGTTGGCATGACGCAGCAACAGCTGGCCGAGCGCGTTGGAATAAAATTCCAGCAGATACAAAAATACGAAACGGGTATGAATCGTGTGTCAGCTTCTCGACTTTGGGATATTTCCGACGCGATGGGAATTGAAGTTAGTTTCTTCTTTGAAGGATTGGGGCGTTCCGAGGCTGTTGAGTCCACTGATGCCGCACGTGGCGACTTCATGGCAGACAAAGAAGCTCTGGAGTTGGTGCGGTCCTACTATGCAATTCCGGAAAACCAGCGCCGCCGCTTGTTTGAGTTGGCCCGCGTCTTAAGCGACGTCGCTTAAACGTCTCAAAATTTACCGTTGCAGCGCGCCTTTTGGCGCGCTTTTTCGTTGAAGCCCCGATTTTGCTTGATCCACAACTGCTCTCCACGTTACGCGGCAAGGGCGTTGAAAAAATGAGGTTCTCATGACTTTGCCAGATTCCGAAATTCAATCTATCAAAGACTGTGCAATGGCAATGGCCGATGCCGCACGCTCCGTCACCCTAGCGTATTTCCGCACAGATCAGCTGGCGACCGAGAATAAGCTGAACGAGGGTTTTGATCCCGTGACACGCGCTGATCGAGAGGCCGAGCAGGCAATGCGGGGCATTTTGGCCGAGCGGCGTCCCGACGACGCAATCCTTGGCGAAGAGTTCGGCGCGCAGGCCGGAACCAGTGGCCTTACGTGGGTGCTTGACCCAATTGATGGTACGCGCGGATTTATGTCCGGTACGCCGACTTGGGGTGTTCTCATCGCGGTTTCCGACGCGCATGGCCCTTTTTATGGCGTTATTGATCAGCCGTTTATAGGCGAACGTTTTATTGGCGGATTTGGGGAGGCGCATTATTCTGGTCCCCACCGAACGGGTGCCCTTGGCGTGCGCAAAACGCAAGATCTTGCGGATGCCGTGGTGTTTACAACCTTTCCTGAAATTGGAACGGCGCAGGAAGGCGCAGCGTTTCACCGTGTTGCAGCTGAGGCCAAATTGGTGCGCTATGGGATGGATTGCTATGCCTATGCTCTTCTTGCTGCTGGGCAAATCGACCTCGTGATCGAGGCGGGTTTGCAATCTTACGACATTCAGGCCCCGATTGCCGTCATCCAAGCCGCGGGTGGTGTTGTCACAAATTGGCAGGGCAAGCCAGCCCATGAAGGCGGGCAGGTTCTCGCCGCAGCAACACCAGCACTCCACGCCACAGTGCTCAAACTTCTCGCGTCCACCTAACGACCCACCTGTGGCTTGAATTGCTCAAAATCCTCGGTATACTCACAAGTGTATCGGGTCCTTTGTTCATTTCTGCCGATACATTCACACAGCTTCGCATCTGCGAGGGGCCGAATTGGACGTATTCTGTGTGGAGGTTTTAAATGTATTTATTGATTGAAAACGCGTGTTTGGCCATGACGATGGACGATCGCGGGCGCGAGATTCCTGATGCCAACATCCTTGTCAAGGGCGGGGTTGTTCAGGCCGTGGGACAAAATCTGCGGGCGGGATTAGCACCGGAAGTCGCGCAAAATCTGTCGACTCATTCTGCAAAAGGCTGCCTTGTGACGCCCGGATTGGTGAACACGCACCACCACCTGTATCAAACCATGACCCGCGCGGTGCCCGAGGCCCAAGACGGGTTGCTCTTTGGTTGGCTCAAAACGCTCTATCCAATTTGGGCGCGGTTCGGCCCCGCAGAAATGCACTCCGGTGCGGTGATTGGCCTCGCGGAATTGGCGCTTTCTGGCTGTTCTCTCAGTTCGGACCACATGTATGTCTACCCCAATGGCGCCCGTCTTGAGGATAGTATTGAGGCCGCGCAACGGGTGGGGCTTCGGTTTCAACCCACGCGCGGCGCGATGAGCATTGGAGAAAGCAATGGGGGCTTGCCGCCCGACAGTTTAGTTGAGCGCGAGGCCGATATTCTTGAGGATATGATCCGTGTGATCGATGCCCATCACGACATCCGCGAAGGGTCGATGCTGCGGGTCGGCGTTGCGCCCTGTTCGCCGTTTTCCGTGAGTCGGGAACTGATGCGCGACTCTGCGGTTTTGGCGCGCGACAAAGGCGTTATGATGCACACCCATTTGGCGGAAAATCAGGAGGATATCGCCTATAGTCGCGAGAAATTCGGCTGTACCCCCGGCGAGTTTGCGCGGGATTTGGGATGGGTCGGCGAGGATGTTTGGCATGCCCATTGTGTGAAACTTGTGGTCGAAGATTTGACATTGTTTGCAGCAACCAAAACCGGAATTGCCCATTGCCCTTGTTCAAACTGCCGCCTTGGATCGGGGATAGCACCCGTGCGCGAAATGCTGGACGCTGGGGTGCCTGTGGGGCTTGGGGTCGACGGGTCGGCGAGCAACGATATGGGGAACTTGATCGGCGAGGCGCGTCAGATGATGTTGTTGCAACGGGTGAAAAACGGAGCGGATTCCATGTCGGTGCGCGAAGCTCTTCGGGTGGCCACGCGCGGCGGCGCAGAAGTTCTGGGGCGCAATGACTGTGGCCAGATTGCCGTGGGGAAACGTGCGGACCTTGCGATTTGGGATTTGGGTGGAATAGAGGCCGCTGGGAGTTGGGATCCCGCCGCCATTCTTTTGGCAGGGCCACAAAAAGTTCGGGATTTATTTGTAGAAGGGCGCCATGTGGTTAAGGAGTATCAGCTCACAACGGTTGATTTACCCAAGGCGATTGAAACACAAAACCAACTCGCGCGGGCGTTGATGGCGTAGCGCCGCGCGTTATGTTAGTCTGCCCTTTCCTCAAGGGAGTAGTTGCGATGAAGGTCCTTTTATATTGCGTCGTTTTAGCGCTCTCGGCTTGTTCGACCTCCATAAACCAAGCTCCAGTACCGCCCACTGCAACGGGTACTAAAAGTCCGGCGATCGTGAATGCTGATAGCTTGCTTTATGAGGCACGCAAGGCCAAGGGGTTACCCAACGTCACGAAAAATCCGCGCCTGAAAAAGGCAGCCCAAGCCCAGACGTTGGACATGATTGAAATGGCCACGCTCTCCCACAAAGGGAGTAATGGTAGCAACAGTCGCGACCGAATGCGGGCGCAGGGCTACAAGGGATGCTTCTTTGCTGAAAACATCGCCAAAACGTCAAAAGGACTGGAAGGCGCGTTTGATCTGTGGATGAAGTCCACGGACCACCGAAACAACATCCAAAACCGCAAAGCCACGGAGTATGGGATTTACGGAGCGAACGGGTATTGGACTTTGGTTTTGGCAAGTCCCTGTTAACACAGAAGTTTACCGCCAACCCATGTGGCGTCGATTGCGCGATCATCGCCCATCATGATGGTGGCAAAGAGGGCCTCCCAGATGTCTTCGGCGTGTTGTGTCCGTTGGGCAATGGCGGGGGTTGAGGACATGTTGAGCGCGATAATATCCGCCTCCATTCCCACCGAGATATTGCCGATTTTATCGTCTAAATGCAGCGCGCGCGCGGCGCCTTGGGTGGCCAGCCAGTAGAGTTGGGCGGCGTGCAGGGGTGTGCCGCGAAGCTGTCCGACTTCATAAGCGGCGGCCATGGTGCGCAGCATGGAAAAGTTTGAGCCGCCGCCCGTGTCCGTTGCGAGGCCGATGCGGTGCCCGTCGGCCATCAAGCCCGCCATATCAAAGAGACCCGACCCAATAAACGTGTTGGATGTTGGGCAATGGATCAAGCTTGCATCAACCTCTTTGAGGCGGTCTTTCTCGCGATCGGTTAGGTAGATTGCATGGCCGTAAAGGCCGCCTTTTCCTAATAATCCGCAACTCTCATATGTATCGAGGTAATCGCGCGCGTCAGGGGATAAGCTCTTTACCCATTCGATTTCGTCAACTTGTTCCGAGAGGTGGGTTTGCATCAAAACGTCTGGGTACTCAGCCCATAATGCGCCCAAGGCTTGGAGTTGTTCCGGCGTTGAGGTCGGCGAAAATCGTGGCGTGATAGCATAGCCTGCGCGCCCCACACCGTGCCACTTCTCAAGTAAGGCTTTGCTGTCATCATAGGCCGACTGCACCGTGTCGCGCAGCCCGTCAGGCGCGTTGCGATCCATGCAGGTTTTTCCCGCCACAATGCGCATATCTCGCTCGGCGGCGGCTGTGAATATGGCGTTGACGCTTTCGGGATGGATGGTGCAATAACTCGCGACCGTGGTGGTGCCATTGGCCAAAACGAGGTCAAGATAGCGGTTCGAAATTTCCTGTGCATACTCCGCATCAAAAAAACGTGTTTCTTCGGGAAAGGTGTAGGTGTTCAGCCAATCAATAAGGCGTTTGCCCCAACTTGCGATGATGGCCGTTTGAGGGTAGTGGACGTGGGCGTCAACGAATCCCGCCGTCAATAGCCGCTCGCCATAATCGGTGACGCGGGCCGTAGGATGGGTTTTGAGCAAATCAGCGGCGTCGCCCACGGCGGCGATTTTTCCGTTTTCAATGACGATTGCGCCCTTAAAGATATGCCGCGCGGCTTCCTCAAAGGGGTGCTCAAAAGGGTTGCTTTTGAACGAAAGTACTTGTCCTAAGAGTAGGTCCACGATGTTGCTCCAATGCATGTGTTGGCCCCAGAATAGGCGCGCTAAATTCTGAGGTAAATCACCTTTCCCTCTTCTGCTTTTGAATTGCCATGCCTATGGTGCCCATGACTTGTGAAGGAAGCGATATGAGCGACGATTTTATCAGACCAGAGATGTCAGACGACGATTCTTATGAACTCGACTCGTCGCTTATTGAGCGTGTTTTAGCGGTAGTTCGCTTGGATGATACTCTTGGATTGACGGCCCTTTTGAAGCCGTTGCATGCGGCCGACGTGGCCGACCTTTTGGAGCAGATCGGGGCGAGTTCACGGCGTAAATTGCTAGCTCTTTGGGGGGCGGGAATGGACGGCGACGTTCTTTCCGAACTCGACGAGGGTTTGCGCGAAGAAGTCATCCATGCACTCGAACCCGCAACTTTGGCCTATGCCATTCGCGACCTTGAGAGTGACGATGTTGTTGACCTCCTCGAAGACCTAGAAGCACCTCAACGTGACGCCATTTTGCAGGCTTTGGGTGACCGTGATCGTGTCGCCGTTGAACACTCCCTGAACTATCCAAGCGAAAGCGCGGGCCGCTTGATGCAGCGCGAAGTCGTGGCGGGCCCAGAGCATTGGACCGTCGGCGAAGCTATTGACTACATTCGTCAAGATCCTGAATTGCCCGAGCAGTTCTATCATATGATCCTTGTGGATCCGATGATGCGCCCCGTGGGATATGTGACTTTGGGCAAATTGTTGGGCTCGGCCCGAAATGTGAAATTGAAGGCTTTGTGCGAGGAAAGTTTTCGCACAATTCCAGCCACTCAACCCGAAGCCGACGTCGCCTATGCTTTCAACCAGTATCACCTGATTTCCGCGCCTGTTGTCGATGACTCGGGGCGTTTGGTGGGGGTGATTACCATAGATGACGCAATGATAGTTCTGGATGAGGAGCACGAAGAAGACATCATGCGCCTTGCGGGGGCAGGGGACGGGAGCATTTCCGACCGTCTTTGGGAAACCGCCAAACAACGTTTTCCTTGGCTGGCCGTCAACCTCTGTACGGCTATCTTGGCGTCTCGTGTGATTGTTCAGTTTGAGTCCACCATTTCGCAGCTGGTCGTTTTGGCCGCCTTAATGCCCATCATTGCCTCGATGGGTGGCAACGCAGGGACGCAATCCCTGACCGTGACGGTACGTGCGCTGGCGACAAAAGACCTTACATCGCGCAATATGTGGCGGGTTATCCGACGCGAAGCCCTCGTCGGGTTGGTGAACGGTTTGTTATTCGCGGCCGCGCTCGGGGCGTTTGGCTTCTTTTGGTATGGCAGTGCGGCACTGGGAGCGGTGCTTGCCGTGGCGATTGTGATTAACCTGTTTGTGGCGGGTTTTGTGGGTGTTGGGGCGCCCGTTATCCTTGATAAAATGGGTGTTGACCCTGCTCTTGCTTCGGGAACTTTCGTGATGACGGTGACGGATATGGTTGGCTTTTTTGCCTTCCTAGGTTTGGCAACTTTGGTCTTGGTATAGTGGATTTAGCTGCTCGAAAGTCCCAAGCTCGGAAGGACGCCTTCGCGCGCCGAAAACTAGCGTTTGATGCTGTGAACTCTACGCCAGTAACGCGTTTGACTGAGGTGCTTGCGCCATATCGCAAGAAAACACTCGCTGCATATGTGCCTATGCGTACAGAGATAAGCCCGCTTGCAGCTATGGAGGCGCATTCCGGGCAAGTCTGTGTTCCGGTGATCCAAAGCGCAGGAACCGCCCTGAAGTTCGCGCTTTGGACGGCGGATATGGCGATGGTTGAAGGTGCGTTTGGTGCGCGTATTCCGCAGAATATTACCTATGTTACCCCTGATGTTTTGATTGTCCCTTTGGTGGCTTTTGACGATGCGGGTAACAGGTTGGGATATGGCGGTGGCTTTTATGACCGCACATTGCAAGACTTGCGCAGATCGCGTCACGTGGTGGCCATCGGTTTGGCCTTTGAAGCACAGCACGCCGATGAATTGCCACTTGAAGCCACCGATCAACCCCTTGATTTCATCGTTACTGAGGCCAAAACTCGGACCTTTTCCCGCTAAGGCTTGCTTGGGGTGAAATCCCCATTGCACGGGCTTTCCCAAGGGATTAACCAGACACCATGAGAATACTTTTCCTAGGCGACGTCGTTGGCCGCGCTGGCCGCAATGCAATTACTGAACGTCTGAAGGCTCTGCGCGAAGCGTGGCGTCTGGATTTCGTCGTCGTAAACGGGGAAAATGCAACCTCCGGCGCGGGGCTTTCGCCGGATCATGCGAAGGGTATTTTGGACGCAGGGGCCGATTGCATCACCCTTGGTGACCACTCCTTTGATCAACGTGACATGCTGACCTATATCGAAAAAGAGCCCCGCATCATCCGGCCATTGAATTTCTCAAAAGCCGCGCCAGGCAGTGGCGCGCGCCTTTTCGATGGTGGGCGAGGCCGCAAAATTCTTGTGACCCAAGTGTTGGGGCAAGTTTTCATGAAACGCGCTTTTGATGATCCGTTTTCCGCAGTCGAAACCGTGTTGAAAAAATATCCTTTGGGCGGACAAGCTCAGGCGATTTTGGTCGATATGCATTGCGAAGCGACCTCAGAAAAAATGGGCATGGGCCACTGGTGTGATGGTCGCGCGAGTATGGTTGTCGGCACGCATACCCATATCCCAACGGGGGACGCCCAAATCCTTGATGGCGGCACGGCCTTTCAGGCGGACGCGGGCATGTGCGGTGATTATAATTCCGTTATCGGGATGGACAAAGGCGAGCCGATGCGCCGGTTTGTTACGGGAATGGGCAAGGGGCGCTTCACCCCTGCTGCGGGCGAAGCCACGCTCTCTGGACTATTTGTCGAGACAGATGATCAGACGGGAAAAGCGAAAACGGTGTCTATGATCCGTGAGGGTGGGCGGCTTCAGCCTTCCTCGCCACCGTCCTAACACATGAAATCAGATCGTCTTTTCTTGGTCGCCGCATTGCTCGTTATGGGGGCAGGTTGGGGCGCAACGATTCCGATCTCAAAATACTATGTGACGCAAGGCTTGCAGCCGTTTGGCGTTTTGTTTTGGCAATTGCTGATCGGAGCTTTGCTCTTGGGCAGTTATACGCTCGTACAAGGTAAAAAGCTGCCCCTCACCCGCCGTCATCTGGCGCTTTATACCTTCGTTGGCTTGGCTGGAACGCTCATTCCAGGCTTTTTTTCCATGTTGTCGATGAAGTATCTTCCTGCCGGCATCATGGCGCTCATCATGTCATCTGTGCCGATGCTGGTTTTCCCAATTGCACTCCTAATGGGTCAAGACACCTTTAGCTGGAAGCGCTTTTTTGGCCTTGCACTTGGTCTTGTGGCGGTGGGGTTCATCGTGGCCCCAGAAGCCTCCCTGCCTGAGCGCGCGATGGTGGTCTTTATCCCCTTGGCGCTTATCGGGCCATTTTGCTACGCAATCGAGGCGAATGTTGTGGCCAAAGTTGGCACATTGGGCGTGGGCCCTATTCGGGTTCTTTTGGGGGCTTTCACCATTGGCACGATCTTAGCATTGCCATTGGCCTTGCTCACAGGGCAGTGGATATCGCCCTTTGAGCCAATGGGCTGGCCGCATTTTGCCGTTGTTTTTAGCGCGGTTATCCATGCGGTCGTTTACGGGGGGTATGTTTGGCTTGTCGGCAGGGCAGGGTCCGTTTTCGCCGCGCAAGTGGCCTACCTCGTGACCGGATTTGGGTTGCTGTGGTCAATTCTCTTCCTCAACGAAACCTATTCCGTTTACATTTGGCTCGCCCTGTCTCTGATGTTTGTAGGGGTTTTCCTCGTACAACCGCGCGCCAAACCGGCGCTTGAACAAACCGCACCTTTGGTAAAAGATGGTGCGACTAGAATAAGGTCTGCAAACCTATGATGTTGTTTGAGTTTTCGCAATTTGGCCAAGCCATTGTGACTTTGGCCGTGGTTGCTATCATGTTTATTCTGTTTTTGCGGGAATACTACCCAACCGAGGTGGTCGCCATCGCGGGGGTCGCAGTTTTGCTGGCCCTTGGCGTTTTGCCATACGACAAAGCCTTGGAAGTGTTGTCAAATCCCGCCCCATGGACGATTGCGGCGATGTTCGTCGTGATGGGCGCTTTGGTACGCACGGGCGCGCTCGAATGGTTTACCCAAAGGGCCGAGCGCAACGTTCAAACCCACCCCGCAATGGCCATTGGCGCGATGATGGCATTTGTCGTCGTGGCATCGGCCTTCGTGTCGAACACGCCCGTTGTCGTGGTGATGATTCCAGTCTTTGTACAATTGGCCAAGAAACTAGGAGTTTCGGCGTCCAAGCTACTTATCCCTTTGTCCTATGGCGCGATTTTGGGCGGGACGTTAACCTTGATTGGGACATCAACCAACCTTTTGGTGGACGGAGTTGCGCGCGCCAACGGGATACAGGCGTTTTCGATTTTTGAGGTCACGCCACTGGGCATCGTCTTGGTGGCATGGGGCATGATTTACCTACGGTTTATTGCGCCAAGACTGCTTCCCGATCGCGATAGCATGGCATCTCTCCTCTCGGATAAATCCAAGAAAAAGTTTTTTAGCGAGGCGGCGATCCCGCCCGACAGCGACCTGATTGGCCGTGAAGTGTCGGGCGTTCAACTCTTTAAACGCGACGGTGTGCGGCTGATCGACGTTCTGCGCGGCGATATCTCGCTGCGGGGGAATATGGCCGAAGTCGTGCTTCAGACGGGTGACCGGGTCGTTTTGCGTACGGAGATGCAGGAGCTTTTGTCTTTGCAGCGCAACAAATCCCTCAAGCGGGTGGACCAGCTTTCCTCGGTCGAAACCAGCACAGTTGAGGTGCTGATTACGCCGGATTGTAAGATGGTGGGCCGCTCGTTAGGCGCGATGCGTTTGCGGCGGCGGTATGGTGTTTATACGCTTGCCGTTCACCGCCGGAACCAAAATATCGGTCGTCAGTTGGAAAACCTCGTGGTGCGTGTGGGGGACACGTTACTTCTTGAGGGCGCGCCTTCGGATGTGGCCCGTTTGGTCTCGGATATGGCGCTCGCAGATGTGTCGCATCCGTCCGAGCGTGCGTTTCGTCGTGGGCATGCACCTGTTGCCATGGCGGCACTTGTCGGGATTGTGGCCCTTGCCGCTTTTGGTGTTGCGCCAATTTTTCTGCTGTCAATTCTTGCGGTGGCTACGGTGCTTTTGACACGCTGTATCGACGCGGATGAAGCCTTCGGATTTGTCGACGGCCGCCTTCTTGCTTTGATCTTTTCGATGCTCGCGATTGGGGCCGCGCTTGAGGCCTCTGGGGCTGTGGAATTGATCGTTAATGGCGTGGCTCCGGGGCTCGCAAAACTACCCCCTTTCATGATCGTTTGGGCGATTTATCTTCTGACGTCCGTGCTCACTGAACTCGTGTCCAACAATGCTGTGGCCGTGGTGGTCACGCCCATTGCCATCGGCCTTGCGTCGGCGTTGGGTGTAGATCCGCGCCCCTTGGTCGTTGCCGTGATGGTCGCCGCCTCGGCGAGTTTTGCGACGCCAATCGGCTATCAAACCAACATGCTGGTTTACGGACCAGGCGGGTATAAGTTCTCGGATTTTCTGCGGGTCGGGATTCCTCTCAACCTATCCATCGGTATTTTGGCCTCTGCAATCATTCCGCTACTTTGGCCGCTGTAAGGGAATTCCCCGCGCGCACTTGAAATGCACCCGAGCGCTGTTCTATAAGCGCATCCAACAGAGATTGAACCTAAGAGGCACCAATGGCAGGCCATTCAAAATGGGCGAATATTCAGCACCGTAAAGGACGCCAAGACGCGATCCGATCAAAGCTGTTTTCAAAACTTTCCAAAGAGATCACCGTTGCCGCGAAAATGGGCGACCCGGATCCTGAAAAAAACCCACGTTTGCGGATGGCCGTAAAAGAGGCCAAATCCCAATCCGTTCCAAAGGATGTGATTGATCGCGCGATTAAGAAATCCACGGCGGGCGATGGCGATGAATACGAAGAAATTCGCTATGAAGGCTATGGCGTAAACGGGGTTGCGGTGATTGTCGAAGCGATGACCGATAATCGCAACCGAACAGCCTCCAATGTGCGCTCCACGTTTACCAAAAGCGGTGGCAATCTTGGCGAAACAGGCTCGGTTAGCTTCATGTTTGATCGCACAGGCGAGATTGTTTACGACGTCAGCGCCGGTGATGCAGACACGGTTTTGATGGCCGCGATTGAGGCTGGTGCCGATGATGTTGAAAGCTCCGAAGAGGAGCACGTGATTTACTGTCTGGATACGGATTTGAACGCAGTTTCAACCGCGCTTGAGGCGGAACTTGGTGAAAACGTGACGGCTAAACTTATTTGGAAGCCAACGATGACAACCGAGCTTGATCTTGAAGGCATGGAAAAGTTGATGAAGCTTGTCGATGCCCTCGAAGATGATGACGATGTTCAGCGCGTAACAACGAATTTTGAAGCGAGCGACGAGGTCATGAGCCAGCTTTAAACGCATCAGTTCGATCTGTTTTTAAGGCCGCTGGGGAAACCCATGCGGCCTTTTTCTATGGCGGAAGGAGGGATTTGGTCGCTGCCAATTTTACCGCTTTTGTAAGGGGGGCGAGCGCCGGAGCAACCCGCCGATTGACCTGCCAAAACAACGGAATATCCAGTGGGGTCGCGGGATCAAGGGCGACCAGACGTCCCTGCGTAAGGTGATCCCTAATCAACACTTCAGGGTTCATCCCCCACCCCATGCCCAACAATGCGGCATCCACAAAACCCCGTGCCGAGGGGATTTTGTGGTTTTGAGTCGTGATATTGTGACCGAGTTGGCGATGAACCCATTCCCGCTGCAGCTTATCTTTGTGACTATACAAAAGCGCAGGAGCTGTGCGGATCGCTTCATCGGTTATGCCCTGCGGACACCATCGCTTAATAAACTCGGGGCTAGCGGAAGCAATGTAACGCAGGCTTCCCAAAGGTGCGGAATCGTTGCCCTGAATGGCGGTGGAATGGGAGGTGATCGCCGCCTGCACTTCGCCCCGCCGAAGCCACTCCGCGGAATGCTCTTGGTCGTCGACAATCAACTCATACATGACCCCCTCGCTGGCCGCTAAAGCGGGCATAAGCCACGACGCGAGGCTGTCGGCATTGGTCGCGATCTTGATGTGGGGCGGCGTTGGGCTCGCGTTTGGGAGGTCCAGATCTTTGGCCAAAGTCGCTTCAAGCAGCGCAACCTCCTCGGAATGCCGGTGCAAACGCGCGCCAACCTCCGTCGCAATGCAGGGCGTGCCGCGTTGCACGAGGACGGAACCAAGCCGCTCTTCTAGGCCTTTGATGCGTTGAGAAATGGCCGATGGGGTGACCGACAACTCATGCGCTGCAGCTTCAAAACTTCCGTGGCGCAAAACGGCGGCAAAGGCAGTGAGTGATTTCGGGTCTATCATTAGCAACTCTTACTTAGAGTAATTTTCTTTAATTAGACTAATTCACTTTCGAAGGCTATCAAATGAAAAAAATTAGAAAGACTTGCCATGATCGCGTCTATTTCTCCCTTTGACTACTCCGTTGTTTTCACGGGGTACATCACAAGTCTGAGCCTTATACTGGCGATTGGCGCGCAGAATGCGTTTATTTTACGCCAAGGTATTCGCCGCGCCCATGTTTTACCCCTTATTCTGGCCTGTGCAGGATCGGATGCGATTTTGATCACGCTCGGGGTGTTTGGGTTTGAGCAGATAGAGAGAATTTTACCTGAGATTTTACCTATCGCGAAATATGGTGGGTCCGCTTTTCTTTTGGCTTATGGCGCGATGGCATTTCGGGCGGCGTGGCGAGGTGGCGAAGCATTGGACCCCAGCGGGGCGGCCAAGCAAACGCTCTCAAACGCATTGATCGCATGTTTAATGATCACATGGCTCAACCCGCATGTTTACCTCGATACGGTCGTCTTGCTGGGAAGTCTTTCCGCGCAATATGAGGGCGGGCGCTATGGTTTTGCCCTTGGGGCCACGCTCGCATCCTTCAGTTTCTTTTTTGCCCTTGGCTACGGCGCTCAGTATCTTGCGCCGATCTTTGCGCAACCCAAAGCTTGGCGTATTCTGGACGTTCTTGTTGGACTCATGATGTGGTCGATCGCGCTAAGCTTGCTTATCGGCGTGTAAGGGTACAATTCGGCGCTTGTACCAACCAAATTATTGGGATCATGTCGACACATGATATCCGCTCCGAATAATACGCTGACCGCAATCCTATGGATGCTGGTGACAGGCCTCTGCTTTATCGCCGTAACGGCCATCGTAAAGGTCGTGGGGAGTGATGTTCCCGCAGCGGAAGCGGCGTTCCTTAGGTATTTGTTGGGGCTGGTTTTTCTCGTTCCGATGTTACCTGCAGTAAAGACGGCATGGAAGCAAGGGGCGTTGGATCGGTCCGCTTTGTGGCTTTTTTCGCTGCGCGGCGTTGTGCATACTTTTGGCGTCATTGCGTGGTTCTATGCCATGACGCAGATCCCAATCGCCGAAGTCACGGCCATGAATTACATGACGCCGATTTATGTAACTCTTGGTGCTGCGATTTTCCTGGGCGAAAAACTTGCGTTTCGTCGGGTCGCGGCGATTATTGTTGCGCTGATCGGGGGCTTGATCATCCTGCGCCCAGGTTTTCGCGAAGTTTCGCCCGGACATATCGCCATGGTTGGGACCGCGCTTGCATTTGCCGCAAGCTACCTTGTGGTGGGGCGATTGGCGGGGCGCATTAGCCCGACTGTGATCGTGGCGATGCTCTCGATGACAGTCACAATTGGCCTGTTTCCCTTTGCGATGGCGGTCTGGGTAACACCGACTTTAGCGCAGTTGGCTTTGCTTTTCTTGGTCGCAGGTTTCGCGACCGCTGGGCATTTTACAATGACAATGGCCTTCCGTCTGGCCCCCATGGCCGTCACCCAACCTGTTACTTTCCTTCAGCTTTTATGGTCCGCCCTCCTTGGGGTCGTCCTCTTTAGCGAGCCTGTGGACTTCTGGGTTGTGGTGGGCGGTATATTGATCATGGCGTCTGTCAGTTTCATCACTTGGCGCGAATTCGTCCTAAAACGAGTGGCAGTGAAAACACCGCCGCTCCCTTAAGTCAGCCGCGTGGATCAATAAGTTTTTCCAAAACATTTGCCTGTGTGATTTGCCCGACAATATCGCCTTTTCGAGTTACTGCGAGGGGTTCATCTTGCGTCGAGAGCTGTGTCATTACTTCGAAAAGCGGCGTGTTCTCCGGAACTTCACCCTGTGTGCTGCCCTCGGTCTCCTGAACCATGTCGCCCGCGACAAGGACGTGCAGCGGGTTCATGTGAGCGACGAAATCGGCGACATATTCGTTGGCCGGATTTGAGTAAATTTCCTTGGGTGTACCACATTGAACAATGCGTCCGCCCTCCATAATCGCAATGCGGTCGCCAAGTTTGAAGGCTTCATCAAGGTCGTGACTCACGAAAATAATGGTGCGATTTAGCGATTTTTGGAGGTCGATCAATTCGTCCTGAAGTCGTGCACGAATGAGGGGATCAAGGGCCGAAAACGGTTCGTCCATTAAAAGAATCGGCGCTTCGGTGGTAAACGCGCGCGCCAATCCGACCCGTTGTTGCATCCCGCCTGAAAGGTCACCGACTTTGCGAGTGGCCCAGTCGGAAAGCCCAACCAACTCGATGTAATGCGCGATTTGTTTGGTGTAGGTTTCCTTGTCGACCCCTGCGAGTTCAAGCCCAAGCCCGACGTTTTCTCGGACACTGCGCCACGGCAAAAGACCGAATTGTTGGAACACCATCGCCACGCGGTTGAGACGAATTTGGCGCAACGTGTCTTTGTCCGCATGGGTGACATCGACCATACGATCCCCGTCATTCACCGAGACAGACCCGCGTATGACAGGATTGAGGCCGTTGACCGCGCGCAGCAACGTCGATTTCCCAGAGCCAGAAAGCCCCATGAGTACAAGGATTTCACCCTCTTGAACCGAAAGGCTACAGTTATGCACGCCAAGGACTTGTCCCGTCTCTTTTTGAATGTCACTGCGTTCGCCATTCGCATCCATAAGGGGGAGGGCTATTTCGGGATTGTCGCCGAAAACAATAGATACATTGTCAAACGTAACGGCGGTTTTACGGGGTTGGTCATTCATTTGCGTTCGATCCTTAAAGCACGGTCGAGCATAATTGCGACGACAACAATGATGGAGCCACTCTCAAACCCAAGCGCCGGGTTCACGGTGTTGAGGGCGCGTAGAACTGGCACGCCAAGGCCGTCCGCGCCTACGAGTGCTGCGATCACCACCATGGAAAGCGAGAGCATGATCGTTTGGTTTAGGCCTGCACGAATTTGTGGAATGGCGTAGGGGAATTCCACTTTCCAAAGCTTTTGTCGCGGTGTTGCACCGAAAGCCTCGGCGGCTTCGAGAAGGTCGGACGGCGTGGAACTGATCCCTAGATGCGTGAGGCGGATCGGAGCAGGGAGGACAAAAATGACGGTGGCAATCAGGCCGGGGACAAGGCCAATGCCAAAGAAAACAATCGCGGGAATGAGGTATACAAATGTCGGGAGCGTTTGCATGAGGTCAAGGATGGGATGCAGGAATTTGTATAATTTCGGACGGTGCGCCGTGGCTATCCCGATGGGAATCCCCATGCCCATACAGGCAACGCACGCGGAGAGAACCAAGGTCAAGCTTTCGGTCGTTTCCTCCCAATAGCCTTGGTTGATGATGAACAAAAAACCAAGAACAATCCCAAGGCTGACCTGCCACTTGCGTTGCAGGATGTAGGCACCAATTGCAAAGAGTGCAATAATTACAAATGGATGCGGAGTTTGCAGTAACCAAAGGATCGAGTCGATCATGGTTTCCATCACAATCGCTAGCGCGTCGAAAAAGACTTCGCCCTCGCGCTGCAACCAATCAAATATTTTCTCCGCGGTATCGCCGAGGGGGATTTTCTTTTCGGTCAGCCAGCTCATGAAGCCCTCGCCTAGAATGTTGGGGAAGTCGGATGTTACTCAAGAAAAACGCCGCCTCCAATTTTGGAAGCGGCGCATTTGGTTTACATCCCAAGGGCGGTTTTGACCGCGGCAACAGCGTCGCCGCCATCCTTGGTGGTGACACCCTCAAGCCAAGGCATGAAGGCGTCGGGGTTGCCAGTGAGCCACGCCGTAGCGGCGTCAGTCGGGTCCATGCCATCATCGAGGATAGCCCCCATGATTTCATTTTCCATAGCGAGCGTGAATTCGAGGTTGCCAAGCAGAGCGCCAACATTTGCACACTCGGTAACGTAACCTGCGCGGGTGTTTGTATAGATGGTTGCTCCGCCAAGGTCGGGGCCAAAGAAATCATCCCCGCCCGTCAGATAGCCCATGTCGAAATTCGCGTTCATCGGATGGGGTTCCCAGCCGAGAAAAATGATCGGCTCGTCTTTTTTGCTGGTACGTGCAACTTGGGCCAACATGCCTTGCTCAGAGCTTTCGGCGACTTCGAAATCGGCCAAGCCAAAGGCGTTGTCGTCGATCATGGATTGGATCAAACGGTTGCCATCATTGCCAGGCTCAATACCATAAATCTTACCGTCAAGCGCGTCGGCATGTGCGGCGATATCGGCAAAGTCTTTGATGCCCAAAGCGGAGGCAGCGGCGTTTACGGCCAGCGTGTATTTGGCACCAACGAGGTTTTCACGCACGGTATCAACGGTGCCGGCCTCGCGGTACTTCGCAATGTCGCCTTCCATTGTCGGCATCCAGTTGCCAAGGAAAACGTCGATATCACCCTGCGCCATCGCAGTATATGTCACAGGAACGGACAGCACTTTGATATCCGTTTCATAGCCCAACGCATCCAACACAACCGTCGTCGCAGCAGTTGTGGCAGTGATGTCCGTCCAGCCCACATCCGAAAATGTCACTTCGTCGCAATTTGCCACAGCGCCCGTGGACATCGCGGCAAGCGCAATCACGGAAAGTGTCGTTTTAAAAGTTGCTCTTGAGTTCATGTTTTGGTGCTCCCTTTATCTGCATTATTTTTTTGTTGATTGACGAGTCAATTAAAAACCAGCATTTCTCTTAAGGCAACCCCTTGGAGGAAATGATGCCAAAACTTGGAATGGAGCCTATACGACGCGCGGCTTTGGTGAAAGCGACGATTGACGAGGTCGGCCTCGCCGGATCACTCGAAGTTACCGTCAGCCAGATCGCCAAACGGGCGGGCGTTTCCAGTGGTTTGGCGCATCACTATTTTGGGGGAAAAGAGCAAATTTTTCTCGCGGCAATGCGCCATATCCTCAGTGTTTATGGGGCGCAGGTGCGTGTTGCTCTGTCAATTGCCACAACACCGAGGGAACGGCTTGAGGGTATCATCCTCGCCAGTTTTGAAGCCAGCAACTTTCGCTCCGAGGTGGTTGGTTCATGGTTGAATTTTTATGTGCTTGCCCACCGTTCGGTTGGGGCAAAACGGCTGTTGTCAATCTATCAGCGGCGCTTACGCTCTAACCTTATCCATGACCTGCGGCCACTAATTCCTGAATCCCAGTTGGAAAACAGTGCGCAGGGAATCGCCGCGTTGATCGATGGATTGTATATTCGTCGCTCTCTGGGGGCGCAGAATACGTCCGACCCAATCAGCATCACCAAGATCTATTTGGCGAGCATATTAAATCAGAAGGAAGTCAAATGATGCAGCAACCAATTGCCAGCCATTTTGTCGACGGAGCTTATCTTGAGGATACGTCGGGCACCAAGATTGACGTGATTTACCCCGGAACTGGTGCGAAAATTGCGACTGTCTATTCGGCCACGCCCGCAGTGATTGATGCTGCCTTGAATAGCGCGGCACGGGCGCAAAAAACATGGGCAGCTTTGAGCGGGACACAACGGGGCCAAGTCTTGTTACGGGCCGCCGAGTTGATCCGCGCGGACAATTACGCCCTTTCGGTTTTAGAGACTTATGATACCGGCAAGCCGCTGCAGGAAACGCTTGTTGCGGACGCAACGTCTGGGGCCGAGGCGCTGGCCTATTTTGGCGGGTTGGCCGCCAGCATAACCGGCGAGTACATTCCCCTTGCCGACGGCGATTTCGTCTATACATCCCGCGAGCCGATCGGCGTCTGTGCGGGAATCGGTGCGTGGAATTACCCAACCCAGATCGCTTGTTGGAAGGCCGCTCCTGCCTTGGCGTGTGGCAACGCACTGGTCTTTAAGCCCAGCGAGATGACACCCCTTTGTGCACTGAAGATCGCGGAAATCATGATGGAGGCGGGCGCACCTGCGGGCCTCTTTAACGTCATACAAGGTCTCGGGGATGTCGGGGCGACCTTAGCGTCGGATTCGCGGGTTGATAAGGTTTCCTTAACGGGTTCTGTTCCCACGGGCCGTAAAGTTTACAGCTCAGCGGCCGCGCATATGAAACATGTCACCATGGAACTTGGTGGCAAATCTCCGATACTGATATTCGATGACGCGGATATCGAAGCCGCAGTTGGCGGCGCAATCCTTGGCAATTTTTATTCATCAGGTCAGGTGTGTTCAAACGGCACGCGGGTTTTTGTGCAAAAAGGCATCAAAGACGCGTTCCTCGCACGCTTGAAAGAACGTTTAAAAGGCGTCGTCATGGGCGATCCATTGGATGAAGCGGTTAATTTCGGCCCCATGGTGAGCGAACGTCAAGCAGAGATTGTCGAAGGATATATTGCAAGAGGCATGGCTGGCGGGGCAACCCTTTTCGCGGGCGGGTCCAGAAATGGCTTTACGATTGCGCCAACCGTGTTCACCGATGTGACAGACGATATGGTCATCGCCAAAGAGGAAATTTTTGGCCCTGTCATGGCCGTATTGGATTTCGAAACCGAAGAAGAAGGTCTTCGTCGCGCAAACGCCACGGAATTTGGCCTTTCTGCCGCAGTTTTCACCCGAGATTTGGCGCGCGGGCACCGTGTTGCGGCCGCACTTGAAGCAGGGACATGCTGGATTAATACCTACAATCTCGCCCCCGTGGAGGCCCCGTTTGGCGGTGTGAAGGCCAGTGGTGTGGGACGCGAAAACTCCAAAGAAGCCATCCACCACTACACCCAAGTGAAGTCCGTTTACGTTGCCGCAGGAGGTGTTGATGCGCCATATTGAAATGCGTGTTCAAGTGCTACTTCGAAAGGTAAGGTATTGTTATGGAAGCTGATTATGTCATCGTGGGCGCTGGGTCTGCTGGTTGTGCTTTGGCCTACCGACTTGCCGAAGCTGGCAAGGATGTGTTGGTCGTTGAGCATGGCGGAAGCGACATCGGGCCATTTATTCAAATGCCTGCGGCCTTATCCTATCCGATGAATATGAAGCGCTATGATTGGGGGTACATAAGCGAACCCGAACCTCATCTGAGCGATCGAAAACTTGCCTGTCCGCGCGGTAAAGTTATCGGCGGATCTTCGTCCATCAACGGTATGGTTTTTGTGCGCGGCCATGCGCGCGATTTCGATTATTGGCAGGAATCTGGCGCGACGGGTTGGTCCTATGCCGACGTTCTTCCCTACTTCAAACGGATGGAACATTGGCATGATGGCGGCCACGGTGGCGATACAGAATGGCGGGGCAATAATGGCCCTCTTCATGTGACGCGCGGCCCCCGAAAAAACCCGCTATTCGCTGCATTTGTTGAAGCGGGAAAGCAAGCTGGCTATCCCACAACAGACGATTACAACGGTGAGCAGCAAGAAGGCTTCGGGCCAATGGAGCAAACGGTCTTCGGAGGGCGCAGGTGGTCTGCGGCCAACGCTTATCTGCGGCCCGCTTTGAAGCACAAAAACTGCAACCTGACGCGTGCCTTTGTTGAGCGTGTTGTTATTGAAAACGGCCGTGCGATTGGCGTTGAAGTCATACGGAACGGCACAAAAGAGGTTATTTCGGCGCGTAAAGAAGTCATCCTTTCGGCGTCTTCCATTAATACACCCAAGCTCCTTTTGTTATCTGGGATCGGTCCCGCCGAGCACCTTGCTGAGCATGGAATTGAGGTGGTCGCAGATCGTGCAGGCGTAGGACAAAACCTACAAGATCATCTTGAATTGTATTTACAGTTTGCATCATTGAAACCCATAACTCTTTATAAATACTGGAATTTGGTGAGCAAGGCCATCATTGGCGCGCGCTGGCTTTTGTCAAAAACGGGTCTTGGGGCCTCAAATCAGTTCGAGAGCGCGGCGTTTATCCGCAGTCGTGCTGGCATTGAATATCCGGACATCCAGTACCATTTTCTTCCGATTGCCGTTCGATATGATGGCAAGGTCGCCGCCGAAGGACACGGCTTTCAAGCCCATATGGGGCCGATGCGCTCAAAAAGCCGTGGTTGGGTAAAACTGGCAAGTTCCGACCCCGCCGATGCGCCAAAAATTCAGTTTAACTATATGTCTGATCCACAAGACTGGGCTGATTTTCGAACTGGAATTCGCCTCACGCGCGAGATTTTCGCTCAGGAGGCCTTCGGTCCTTACGTGAAGCATGAAATCCAGCCGGGTTTGTCGCATCAAACCGACGAGGAGCTTGATACATTTATCCGCGAGGAGGCCGAAAGCGCCTATCACCCCTGTGGAACGGCACGGATGGGGGCCGCAAATGACCCACTCGCCGTGGTAGATCCGGAATGTCGGGTTATTGGCGTTCAGGGTCTGCGGGTGGCCGATAGTTCAATTTTTCCTCGTGTGACGAATGGCAATTTGAACGGGCCTTCGATTATGGTTGGCGAGAAGGCCGCGGACCATATTTTAGGGGCCGGAATGCTTGCGAAAGATACCTCGAAACCATGGATTAATCCAAACTGGGAAAATGATCAACGATAGGTGGTAAAGTTTGATCCGTATCAAAGAATTTGGGGTGAAACTCAAGCATGTTTGTTAAGAAACCAGCAGGAGAAAACATATGTCCCATACCCCACACGAACTCGCAGAAGAATTTCCCGAGCACATCGAAAAAATGCATGCTTTGAAGTTGAGCGATCCGCATTTTTCCCGCTTGGCTGACGAGTATCACGTTTGCAATCGCGAGGTGCACCGCGCAGAAGAAAACGTTGAGCCAACCGACGCGCTAAACGAGCAGGAAATGCGCAAGAAACGCATGGCTTTGAAGGATCAAATCTGGGCAATACTCTCCGCTTAGCTGGTCATACTTTTTCTACGTCGAGAAGCTAACCTTCTGGCTTCTCGACTATTTCTTGGAATTTTTCGAAAAACTTAGCGGTCATTTTCTTTGCGAAACCATCGATAAGGCGACTGCCAAGTTGAGCAATTTTGCCACCAACTTTCGCTTCGACCTCATAGGTGAGTTCAGTGCCTTCGGCGACGTCGCGCAGTGTCACAACGGCTTCACCTTTGGCGAAACCTGCGACTCCGCCTTTGCCTTCTCCGGAAATTTTGTACCCGTTTGGCGCATCGACATCCGAAAGGGTCACTGCGCCTTTAAAGGTTGCTTTTACGGGACCAACTTTCTGTTTTACAACAGCTTCAAAACCTTCCTCGGCTGAGCCTGTTAACTCTTCACATCCGGGGATGCAGGCCGCGAGCGTTTCTGGGTTGTTTAGGTGGGCCCAAACCGTTGCGCGGTCGGCCGCGAGGATGCGCGTGTCGCTGAGTTCCATGTCATCTTTCCTTTGAAAATTTGGGCAGGTTATTGGATTTCATAGGGTAGGATACCCCGTGCGTTGTGGTCAACTTTTAGCCGCGCTTCGAGTGGCGGGACCGATCTTTGATGACAATTCGGGCGCTCACATATGCGGCAACTTACGCCGATGGGCTCAAAGGCTCGATCATTTTTGACGTCGAAGTCGTCAGCGTAAACAAGGTGTTCTGCGTGTTTAACTTCGCATCCCAAGCCGATGGCATAGCGGCGGACGGGCGCCTTAAAAGAGCCTGCTGGCTTTGAAACATCGCGGGCGAGGCAGAAATATTTAAGCCCATCAGGGGTTTGCGCTAATTGTCTGAGAAAACGCCCCGGTGTTTCAAATGCGCGATGCACGTTCCAAAGCGGGCAGGCTCCGCCATAGCGGGCAAACTGCAAGCGAGTGGCGCTATGGCGTTTTGTTATCGTGCCGGCCTGATCGACGCGTACAAAATAGAACGGAACACCTTTGGCACCCGTGCGTTGAAGTGTGGATAGTCTGTGGGCGACTTGCTCAACGGATGCGCCAAACTGTGCTGCCAAAAGTTCAAGGTCGTGCCGTGTCTCGCGTGCGGCGTTCAAAAAGGCGTGGTAGGGTAGAAGGACAGCCCCTGCAAAATAGTTGGCGAGCCCGATTTTTGCAATCTCGCGCGCCTCTTCTGTTTGGAACCGTGCCAGATCCAATGTCGCCTCCAGAAGTTCGTTTTGTGTTAGGAAGGCGAGTTGCAAAAGGAGTTGGAATCGTCTTGTTGGTGGCGAAATAAATTTGGAGAGAGTTAGGGTGCGGGTAACAGGGTTGAACCCTCTTAAAACTGTATCACCCTGAAAGTCTACCTGAATACCAAGCGCATTCAGAGCATCCGTCGCGCGGTCTTGCGACGTGATACCGCCATGTTCAGGGTCGGCGACCCGTTCGGCCGCGCGATCAACTGCATCAATGTAATTATCGCAATAGTGAAAAAAATCGCGAACTTCTTCCCACGGGCTTGGGGCGATGCGGCTATCTTCGCGTCCCAGAATCTCGTCGAGGGATGCAAGGCGTTCGTGGCTTTGGCGGTAGGCGCGATGGAGGTCTAAAAACGCACGGGTTAGCGCAGGTGCGTTTGATGCGGCCAGACGCATATCTGCGAGGGGTGGTGGCCCGTCGGTAAAAACGGGGTCCGCAAAAGCTTCGCGCATATCACTGACCATCCGTTCGGAATCACCGATGGAAAGCGTTGTAACGTCAAAGCCAAATTCCTGCGCGAGCGCCAAAACCGCTCCTGTACTTATCGGGCGCTTATTGTTTTCCATTTGGTTGAGGTAGGGGAGCGAAACCCCCAGTTTTTCGGCAAACGCCTTCTGAGTAAGCCCCAACTTAGTGCGCGTTTCCCGAAGCTTTACCCCAGCGTAGAGTTTTTGAGTTGCCATTTTCGCCTTTGCCTCCGAGCTTTGCAGTTTTGCCGATCGGTCTTTGAGTTTTGCAAAGTTAACCGATCGTTTGGATTCGACGCAAGACGAAAAGGATAGAAATGACACCCATGACAGAGGAGGCGAGCATGAGGGTGACCAAGGGGAGGGGGCCCGCGTCAGGGCTTAGGAGGGTGCCAGCAAAGGCCGAAAGTGCCGCGCCGCCGCCAATCATGATCGCGCCACCAATTCCGCTTGCCGTGCCTGCGAGATGTGGGCGCACCGACAGCATGCCTGCGTTTGCATTGGGCAACACGAGGCCGTTTCCTAGGCCAATAAATGTCATAAAGGCAAAGAAAATTTCAACTGACCCCTCGGAAAATGCGAAGGTCAAATAAGAGGCGCCCATGCCCGCGGTGCAGAGTAAACTTCCCCACAGGATCATTTTGTCGATGCCAAACCGTCGCGAGAAGCGGCCAGAGATATAATTCCCAGCAAAATATCCGAGCGCGGGAGCACCAAAGTATATGCCTGTCCATTCTGGAGGGAGGAGGTACACTTCGCTCGCAATATACGGTGCCCCGCCGAGATAGGCGAAAAAAGATCCTGATGCAAAAGTGGCGCAGGCAACATAGCCCCAGAACCGAAGGGAGCTGAAAAGTTCTGGGTATTGGCGGACCTGTTCGCGGAAGCTCGCGCTGGTTCTGGATGCGGTTTCGCCTAAATCATAGAAGGTAAGCCAAAGGAGGCCTAGGCCGAGAATGAACATCATCCAAAAGCTGGCTTGCCAGCCAAATTGGGTGTCCAAGACGCCGCCGATCGCTGGGCCAACCATCGGGACAATCGACATGCCCATGGTTAAGTAGCCAATCATTGAGGCGGCTTCGTCTTGTCCAACCATGTCACGAACGATAGCGCGTGAGAGGACCATTCCTGTTACTATTACGGCCTGTAACATGCGGAAAGATAAGAATATCTCAACTGACGGTGCATAAATACATCCAAGGGTCGCGATAAGGAAGATCACAATTCCGCCTAAGATGATCGGGCGACGACCAAACCGGTCGGAAAGGGGGCCGATGAAGACCTGCAAGATCGCATTGACGCCTAGATAAAGGGCTACGGAGAGCTGAATGAGGCGGTAATTGGTGTCAAAATGGTCTGCCATGCCAGCGAGGGATGGCAGGAAGATATTCATCGAGAGCGCTGCTAGTCCTGCGAGGAGGATTAACGTTCCGAGATTTGGTGGGGTGGTTCGATCTAAAAGCCGAACGGTGGGTTTCTCATCCATTCGAAAGATGTAGAGGCGCGATTTGAGAATGTCCATTGGCGATGCGCTGAAAGTGGAGATTTGCATATTTGCAGTATTCAATCGAGTGTTGCAAATGAGTTTGCAAATATTCTGAATTCACCTTTGGCTTTTGCCATTGGGTGGGTATGGTCCAGCAATAGATAACGAATCCCGACCGGAGGACGTCCCATGAAAGATGTTGACACCCAGCTCGCTGAGCGCCGCGATCAAGCCCAACTGGGCGGCGGTCAGCGCCGCATAGATGCGCAACACGGCAAAGGGAAATTGACGGCGCGTGAACGTGTTGAGCTTCTGCTTGATGAGGGCAGCTTCGAAGAGTTCGACATGTTCGTCGCACATCGTTGCACCGATTTTGGTATGGAAAAACAGCGCCCGGCAGGCGATGGGGTTATTACCGGCTGGGGCACCATCAACGGCCGTATGGTCTATGTGTTCTCTCAGGATTTCACCGTTTTCGGAGGGTCACTTTCGGAAACCCACGCCCAAAAGATATGCAAGATCATGGATATGGCGATGCAAAATGGCGCGCCCATTATTGGCATTAACGACTCGGGCGGCGCACGGATTCAAGAAGGTGTTGCCAGTCTTGCAGGTTATGCCGAAGTGTTTCAGCGCAACATTATGGCCAGTGGTGTTGTGCCGCAAATTTCCCTGATTATGGGGCCATGTGCCGGTGGCGCGGTGTATTCACCTGCGATGACCGACTTTATCTTCATGGTCAAAGACACGTCTTATATGTTTGTGACGGGCCCTGACGTCGTGAAAACTGTGACCAACGAGGTTGTGACCGCCGAGGAGCTTGGCGGCGCGTCCACCCACACTAAGAAGTCCAGCGTTGCCGACGGCGCGTTTGAGAATGACGTCGAGTCCCTCACCGAGGTGCGCCGTCTTGTGGATTTCCTCCCCCTGAACAATCGTGGAAAGCCACCCGTGCGGCCATTTTTTGATGCGCCGGATCGGATCGAGGAAAGTCTCGATACGCTTATTCCTGAGAACACAAATACGCCCTACAATATGAAGGAGCTGATCCACAAAATCGGCGACGAGGGCGACTTTTATGAAATCCAAGAGGATTTCGCAAAGAACATCATCACTGGTTTTATTCGGCTCGAAGGTTCTACCGTCGGCGTCGTTGCGAACCAGCCGATGGTGCTGGCGGGCTGTCTTGACATTGATAGCTCTCGTAAGGCAGCCCGCTTTGTCCGTTTCTGTGACGCCTTTGAAATCCCGATCCTGACTTTGGTTGATGTACCCGGCTTCTTGCCTGGCACCAGCCAAGAGTACGGCGGTGTGATCAAACATGGCGCTAAATTGCTGTTTGCTTATGGTGAGGCGACCGTTCCCAAGGTGACCGTAATCACCCGCAAAGCCTATGGTGGCGCCTATGATGTGATGGCGAGTAAGCACCTGCGCGGCGATTTTAACTACGCATGGCCCACGGCCGAAATCGCGGTGATGGGGGCCAAAGGGGCAACTGAAATCATTCACCGTGGCGACATCGGCAATGATGAAAAAATCGCGGCCCACACGGCGGACTATGAGGCGCGTTTTGCCAATCCGTTTGTGGCCGCCGAGCGTGGTTTCATCGACGAGATCATTCATCCGCGCAGCACACGTAAACGGGTGGCGCGCGCGTTTGCCTCTCTGCGGAATAAGAAGCTCGAGAACCCGTGGAAAAAACACGACAATATCCCGCTGTAAGTCAGTGTGAAGTGGCCCAACCCTTTAATTAACGGAATGCACCGTGCGCAGAAAATGGCATATTCAACGAACGTCAGATAGTCTCGCGCTTTCGCGACGTGGCGAAGTTGTCTTTGATGTGTCGGCACAAAGTGTCTTTCCCTTCTGTGCGCGCGGTCGGTTGGCGCAGCAGATTCGGCAAGATTTGTGGCGAGCCTTGCAAGATTTGCGCGGGTTTTCCCCAGTGATTTTGATTGAAGGGCAGGGCGCAGAATTGCATGTCACGGCAGGTGGCGAAGTCGCGGCTAAAACTTTCCCAAAACCCGCTATAGAGGCACAGATTTCAGCGCTCCTTGCTGACCCCAAATTGCGGGCGCGGTGGCTGCGCCATGCCACAATATCCGCAGACGCGGTGGACGCATGAAGCGGCTTTCCGTTGTCTTGTGCGGGATTGGGAGCGCGGCGTTGGCCGACCCTATTGCGGTGCCGTCGGGGCAATCCATTGAATTCAAACAGGTGATTTGGGCGGAGGCGGCAGAAACACCGAATGCAATTTTTCGGTTTGTCGCGCCAGAAATCACCCGCGACGGCACGGGTATTGAGTATGATACCGCGGCAGAAGATATTCTGTTTCTGTGTGAAACTTTTGCCCTGCCGCGCGTCTTGGCGGCGAATGTCGGGGGCGAAGTTGGTCTTGTCATTTCGCTTTCAAAACAGGACCTCGCATTTGGTGAGGCAAACCCAGATATCCTTCAGTTCTTTGAGAATTTTGTGGTCCGCGACGCCACTTGTGACTGGGGAGATGTCTGATGGGAACTTCGTTAGGCTTATGTAATAGCGGGATAAAACATGCATTCGTGCATCAATTCACCGCCAACTATCTGCGGGGGGTTTTCTTTTTTAGGCGGGCGGATACTGTGGGGACAAGCTTAACGCATTTCTTTTGGAGAATGCGCGAGACGCTTGGCGCATTCGCTTCGATTGCGTCTTTCAAGAACAGTACAGGGAGACATATATGTCCAATTCTATCAAAGCTCTATTCGCCATTGGTCTTTTGTCTTTGGTTGCGGCCTGTGGCGGCGCTTCCGAAGAAGAAACAGTATACGTTGAAGTTGAGCCAATCGTCGAAGAACCGACAATGTCCAAATACTAAAATACAAGATAGGCAGGGCGTAAGTCCTGCCTTCCCCTCGGCTGCAGTTCGAGGAGCCGAATTCAAATGTCCTCGGATAGTTTCGACTGTTTTTCCCTCAGATTTTTCCATTCTTAGCATTTCCCCGATGAACTTGCCTGCGGCTTCCTCTAAGCTTGCGCGAATTCAAACAAATAGGGGTATTCCATGTTAAAACATCGCGGCTTTCCCAGTCGCCTCACAGGCACTGATTTCCACTTCACTATTCGGCGCGACAATAAAAAAGGCCCAACACCACTCATTCGCCGCGAGCGCTATGCGGATCGCCGCCCCGCGGATCGGCGGGCGGATGCGGGATTTATCCTCGCTCTGTGGACGCACTTCGGTAACGAACCCTTTGAGCGCGGGAACTTGGATTCGGGGCGTCTGAGTTGGTTTTTCGGACGCGAAGTCATCGCCGCCGAAGAGCCCTTTGATCCCAAAAGCTATGAGGCGATGCTCGTAATCAACGAGCCTGTCGCGCGAGCGAATTTCCCAGACGCCTTTGTGAGCGTGGATGAATTTGACCCCGATGACGAGGAGTACTAGGCGTGTTTTTGCTTATTTCTCAGATACATCGGCAGGTTTCGGCCCAACTTAGGGGGAGTAGCAGCAATGGGCTTCCCAGTGCTGCTACTCTCGTGCAGGCTGTATTTGTAGCGGGTCTTTCTATTCTGTGGCTCGCTGCGACGCGCTCCGCGCGTCACCCTTCCCCTTCTGGGCTCGGCTCTCCCCAGGTCGAGCCCATTTTCGGGAAAATACGGCGTACGCGCCTCCCCATTTACGCATCATATCCAACACGACCCAAACATCGCTTGGGCCGTAGGTTTGCTTTTGCGCGCGATGTTTCGCGCGTATTGGCCCCAAGTTAAGGAAAGTCCCATGTTTAAAAAGATCCTCATTGCAAATCGCGGCGAAATTGCCTGTCGTGTTATTAAGACTGCCCAAAAAATGGGGATCAAAACCGTAGCGATTTATTCAGACGCGGATCGTCGGGCGCTGCATGTGCAAATGGCGGATGAGGCCATTCACATTGGGCCCGCGCCTGCGAACCAATCCTATATCGTCATCGAGAATGTTTTGCGCGCGGTGAAAGAATCTGGGGCGGACGCCGTTCATCCGGGCTATGGCTTCCTAAGCGAAAACAAACTTTTTGCTCAAGCGCTAGCCGATATTGGCGTGGCCTTTATTGGCCCACCTGTGAATGCAATCGAGAGCATGGGCGACAAAATCACCAGTAAGAAAATCGCTCAAGAAGCGGGGGTTTCGACGGTGCCTGGCTATATGGGGGTGATTGCGGACGCGGATGAAGCGGTTAAGATTTCCAATCAAGTCGGCTACCCCGTTATGCTTAAGGCGAGTGCGGGCGGTGGTGGTAAAGGCATGCGAATTGCATGGAATGACCAAGAGGCGCGCGAGGGGTTTCAATCCAGTAAAAACGAAGCCGCTAACAGTTTTGGCGATGACCGGATTTTTATCGAAAAGTTCGTGACCCAACCACGCCACATCGAAATTCAGGTGCTTGCGGATAGCCATGGCAATGCGATCTATTTGAACGAGCGCGAGTGCTCGATCCAGCGCCGCAATCAAAAAGTCATCGAAGAAGCGCCGAGTCCGTTTTTGGATGAAGCCACCCGCAAAGCGATGGGGGAGCAGTCTGTCGCTCTTGCGCAAGCGGTCGGGTATGCGAGCGCTGGGACCGTTGAATTTATTGTCGACGGAGCGAGTAAATTCTACTTCCTTGAGATGAACACCCGTCTGCAAGTCGAACATCCGGTAACGGAACTGATCACAGGCGTTGATCTTGTTGAGCAAATGATCCGCGTGGCCTTTGGCGAAGTGTTGCAGATCAAGCAAGACGATGTTCAGCGCAACGGGTGGGCCATCGAAAGTCGCCTCTATGCCGAAGACCCCTACCGCAATTTCTTGCCCGCGATTGGCCGTTTGACACGGTATCGTCCGCCCGAGGAAACCGTGAGTGACATCGTTGTCGTTCGCAATGACACGGGCGTCTATGAGGGCGGCGAAATCAGCATGTATTACGACCCGATGATTGCCAAGCTTTGCACGTGGGCTCCAACGCGCGAAACGGCGATCGAGGCGATGCGGGTTGCCTTAGATAGTTTTGAAGTCGAAGGGATTGGCCATAACCTTCCGTTTCTATCCGCCGTCATGGATCACCCAAGGTTTGCGTCGGGGAACATCACAACAGCCTTCATCGAAGAGGAATATCCCGATGGTTTTGACGGGGTTTCCCTGTCAGAAGACGCCTTGCGCCGGATCGCAGCGGCGACTTGCGCGATGTATCGCGTATCTGAAATCCGTCGTGCGCGCGTCTCAGGACGGATGGATAATCACGAGCGTAAAGTCGGTACGGAATGGGTTGTTGCCCTTCAAGATCAAGCGTTTCCTGTCTCGATTTCAGCCGACCCAAAAGGTGCAAATATTTCGTTTGAAGATGGTGAAACTCTGCGCGTGGTAAGTGACTGGGTTCCAGGGGATCGTCTCGCAAGATTGCAAATCAGCGGCGTTGATTTAGTCCTTAAAGTGGACAAAATCACTTCTGGTTTTCGCATTCGTAGCCGCGGAGCGGACATCAAAGTTCGGGTTCGAACTCCGCGTCAGGCGGAACTCGCGCACCTTATGCCCGAGAAAGTCGCACCCGACACCTCACGCCTGTTGCTCTGCCCAATGCCGGGCTTGATTGTGAACGTGAATGTCGCCGTTGGAGATACCGTGCATGAGGGGCAGGCGCTTTGCACCGTTGAGGCGATGAAAATGGAAAATATCCTACGGGCGGAAAAAGCTTCGACGGTTGCAAAAATCAATGCACAAGCGGGCGATAGCCTTGCAGTTGACGACGTGATTATGGAGTTCGAATAAAGTGGATGCCCCTTACTGCAAAGCTCGAGGATTAACGACACGACGTTCTTTTTCTTCTTCTAGGCGTAGGGGCATTTTATCGATTGCACGGATCAATTCTCGTGCACTCCACGGATGGGGTTTGCGTTGTGCAATCGTGCCATCTTTGTCCATCAGAACCATCATAAACCCGTGGGGACGGATGGCTATACGTACATCACTTTCTGCCGTGGGATCGGTGTCGACCACCACCACTACATCGCGGGCAACAAGGGCTGGCCACTGCTCTTGCAGCATTTCCAGTTGGCGCACAATTTGTGGATCATCGGGACGCATTGCAAAGAGCAAAATTGGACGCGAAACCCATTTTAGGTCTTCCAGCGTCGTATCCTGTGCGTCAATGGGTTCAAAAGGCCGTACGTCTTGGGCTAAAGCCGAAGAAAAAACCCCCGCTACTGCAAGGAAAACTAAAGTTAAAATTTTCATGTGTCGCCTTCCGTTAGTAACAAACATAGGCACTCTTGAGGCGTTTGCACAGGGGCAGTGGTGGCGGTCTTGTGGTTTTTTTCCTGTTAATCCTATGATTACGGATCGTCTGTAATGTTATTCCTGATCACATATGCGCGGCGCCTGGGGGCCCGCCTGTTTGGTAAAAGGAAGAACAGAATGGATGTCATTCTCCACGTCGGTGCGCATCGCACCGCGACAGCAAGCTTGGCCGTTTTTTTTGAGCAAAACAAAGACGAAGCACGCGAGCAGCGCGTCGCTTTTTGGGGGGCCGACCGCATCAGAAGTGGCCTGTTTTCCGGTCTTATGGCCCATAAAAACAGCATCATGCCCGATACGCCACGCCGTCGCGACCGTGCGACACAACTTATTCGTATGGAACTGGATCGGCTGGAAAAATCTGGCGTGCATCAACTCATCGTGAGCGAGCCTTCGATGATCGGCACAATGATGCAAAACCTCCAAAGCGAACGCCTGTATCCCAACTTTCAGCCGCGGCTCTCACGATTCTTTGATGCTTTTGGCGATCATTGCTGCCAAATCTCTTTTTCATTACGTTCCTATGAAGGTTATTGGACCTCAGCGTTGGCACATGCGATCCCACGTGGACTGGCTATTCCTAGTGAAAATACCGTGGATCGGCTCGTGACACAGCCCCGGCGCTGGAAAACACTTATCAGCGAGGCGAGGGCGGTTTTTCCCTCCGCCGAAGTCCTTGTTTGGCCGTTTGAAGCTATGGCGGGTCATCCGGTTCGCCAAATAGCGCTCATGACGGGTGCAACGTTCCAACCCTCACGCGCAAACGCGCCTTGGGTCAACGCAGCGCCCAATAGGCAGGCTATTTCAAGGGCCCTGATTGAGCGCAATACCCCTGTGATTTCGGGCACGAATTGGCCACCATTTCAGAACCACCATAGGCAAGTGCTGCGCGCCCAATATCACGAAGACCTTGAGTGGTTAAAAACCAATAACGACACTTTGATATCCTATAGTGAAACCGCTGGGAAACATCAGCGTTTCGATAAATTGACTGACAGTCAGGATGTTGCGGACAACAAGCCCGCCTACCTAAGAGGACACCCCAATGACAGAGAAGAAAGACGCATGGTCTGAACTCGCCGCCCGCGAATTGCGTGGGCGACCAATTGATGATCTGACATGGAATACCCCTGAGGGAATTACCGTAAAGCCGCTCTACACGGCGGAGGATTTGGAGGGATTGGACCACCTCGGTGGCGTGCCCGGAGCAGCACCCTTTACGCGCGGCCCGAAGGCAACAATGTATGCGGGGCGCCCTTGGACCATCCGCCAGTATGCTGGTTTTTCAACGGCCAAAGAGAGCAATGCGTTTTACCGAAAGGCGCTCGCTTCTGGACAGCAGGGTGTCTCGGTGGCCTTCGATTTGGCAACCCACCGCGGGTACGACAGTGATCATCCGCGCGTCGAGGGGGACGTCGGCAAGGCTGGCGTGGCGATTGACTCTGTCGAGGATATGAAGATCCTTTTTGACGGGATTGAGCTGGATAAAGTCAGTGTTTCCATGACTATGAACGGTGCAGTTATTCCCGTTTTGGCGAGCTTTATCGTAGCTGGTGAGGAACAGGGTGTGGATCGTAGCCAACTTTCGGGCACCATCCAAAATGACATTCTCAAAGAGTTCATGGTGCGCAACACCTATATATACCCGCCCGAACCGAGCATGCGCATTGTCAGTGATATTATCGAATTCACCAGCCAAAAAATGCCGAAATTCAATTCAATTTCGATCTCTGGATACCACATGCAAGAGGCCGGCGCGAACCTTGTTCAAGAACTCGCTTTTACTCTCGCTGACGGCAAGGAATACGTCAAAGCCGCTATTGCCAAGGGGTTAGACGTTGATGATTTTGCCCCCCGCCTGTCCTTCTTTTTCGCCATTGGGATGAATTTTTTCATGGAGGCCGCGAAGTTACGCGCTGCGCGCTTCTTGTGGCACAAAATCATGTCAGAATTCGCGCCAAAGAAGGAGAATTCATTGATGCTTCGGACCCATTGTCAAACGTCTGGAGTGAGCCTTCAAGAACAAGATCCCTACAACAATATCGTCCGCACAGCCTATGAGGCAATGAGCGCGGTATTGGGGGGTACGCAATCCTTGCATACGAACTCCTTTGATGAAGCGATTGCTTTGCCTACAGATTTTTCGTCCCGCATCGCACGCAACACCCAATTGATTTTGCAAAATGAAACGGGTGTTACGAATGTCGTCGATCCGTTGGCAGGGTCTTACTATGTAGAAAAACTAACCTCCGATTTGGCCGATGAAGCTTGGAAACTAATCCAAGAAATCGACGAGATGGGCGGTATGACAAAAGCCGTTGCCACTGGGATGCCAAAGCTGCGCATTGAAGAAGCCGCGGCGCGACGTCAGGCAGCGGTTGATCGTGGTGACGACGTGATCGTTGGAGTGAACAAATTCCGTTTAACGCAAGAGGACCCAATCGATATCTTAGATGTGGATAGCGTGGCCGTTCGGGTCGAACAAGTTGCGCGGCTCGCAAGCATCCGGCAGAGCCGTGATGCCGCCGCCTGTGAAAACGCCCTCGCGGCGCTTGAACAGGGGCGAAAACGGGTGAGGGGAATTTGCTTGCGCTTGCCGTCGACGCGGCGCGGGCGCGGGCTACTGTGGGAGAAATATCCATGGCTATGGAAAAAACATTTGGGCGTCATAGGGCGGAAGTTAAAACCCTCTCTGGCGTCTATGGCGCAGCATATGCTGGTGACGAAAATTTTGCCGCAATTCAAAAATCGGTTGATGATTTCGCTCAGGAAGCAGGTCGCCGTCCTCGGATGTTGGTCGTCAAAATGGGGCAGGATGGTCATGACCGTGGGGCAAAAGTTATTGCTACTGCTTTTGCGGATATTGGGTTTGATGTGGACGTCGGGCCGTTGTTTCAAACGCCGGAAGAGGCTGCACAGGATGCGATCGACAACGACGTACACATCGTCGGGATTTCCAGCCAAGCTGCGGGGCATAAAACACTTGCGCCTAAACTTATCGAGGCTCTGAAAGCGCAGGGGGCCGAAGAAATTATTGTCATTTGTGGGGGCGTAATTCCGCAACAAGACTATGATTTCCTTTATAAATCAGGTGTGAAGGCAATATTTGGCCCCGGCACAAATATTCCACAGGCCGCACAAGAAATATTGCGTCTCATTAAACCCTGAGGCATTTATTGAAGGGGGCGTCATCAAAGAACGCCCCTTTGCCACAGGATTGAAAATTATGCCGCTTGAAATAGATCACTTTGCAATTGCCTGTGAAACCCTTTCACAGGGGGTGGAATATGTGCAAGACACATTGGGAATTGCGTTGTTAGGGCAGGGGCAACACCCCAAAATGGGAACACACAACCGGCTGCTTTCACTCGGGCCAAATATCTATCTCGAAGTCATTTCGGTAGATCCAAACGCGCCGCGCCCCCCTCATCCGAGGTGGTTCGATCTTGATTCCTTCTCTGGAAATCCGCGCGTCACTAACTGGATCTGCAGAACAAATGACCTAAAAGCCGCCATTGCAAATTCCCCTGAAAATGTTGGGCAGCCGATGGCCTTTGAGCGCGGAAAATACCGGTGGGATATGGCCGTTCCCGCAGACGGAAAGCTTCCGTATGACGGGTGCTTTCCTGCGCTCATTCAATGGCATGGCAACGCCCATCCCGCTTCTGAATTGGCGGATGTGAACTGCCGTTTTTTGTACGCAACAATTCAACACCCAAATACCACCGAACTCTCATCGTCCCTTGAACCTCTTCAGCCACCAAAAGGAATTCGGTTTGTACAGGGTGACATACCGGCCTTCGCAATATCAATTGAAACACCTACCGGTGAGCGCACTCTCAAATGATCCGCATAGCCACTCCACTTGATATCGACACAATTCTAGACATCTGGAATCCGATCATCCGCGACAGCGTTTTTACATTCAACTCCCAGCAAAAGACGCAGGCCGACATGGTTGCCCTCCTGGAACAGAAAGAAAATGCTATGGAGCCGTTTATCGTCTCCGAACTAGACGGAAGGATTTTAGGATTTGCGACGTATGGCCAATTTCGAGGCGGGAACGGGTATAGGTTTACCGTCGAACATACGGTCATCGTTGGCGAGGGGAACTCTGGACTTGGGATTGGACGATCTCTTTTACAAGTTATTGAGAAACATGCGAAAAACAGGGGAATGCATTCAATGATTGCAGGCGTTTCCGCAGATAATACCGCAGCAGTTCTTTTCCACGCAGCCATCGGCTATAGTGAAATCGCGCGTCTTCCTGAAGTTGGGAGAAAATTTGACCGCTGGTTTGATCTTGTGCTGATGCAAAAGCGCCTATAGCCCTGACATTAATCATTTGATCTGATAGGTTATTCACTATGTCGATTTGGACCCGTATTGCCGACGCACTATCGGCCCTTTCTAAGGGCGAAAGCCTCTACGAAGTTTTCGATCGGCTGAGCGCCCCTCCTGAACGTAGCGTTGGTTTTACGATCGCAGTGATTGCCTTGGGGGCAAAAATGGCGAAGGCGGACGGACAGGTCACGCGCGACGAAGTTGCGGCTTTTCGCGAAGTTTTCCACATTTCCCCTGAAGACGAAGCAAATGCAGCCCGTGTTTTCAACATGGCGCGGACGGATACCGCTGGTTTTCAGGACTATGCCAAACGCATCCGGCGCATGTTTGAGGCCGACCACACCGCCCTTTGTGACCTCATGGAAGGGTTGTTTTACATTGCTATGGCCGATGGGGAATACCACCCTTTCGAAGATGAATTCCTCGTCGAAGTGGCAAGAATATTTGAGATGGATGACCGTGAGTTCCGCGGATTGAGGGCGCGGTTTGTTCCTGATGCAGAGCCTGACCCTCATGATGTCCTTGGCGTTTCACCCGCAAATTCACAAGCAGAGATTCGAAAAGCATGGCGCGATTTGGTGCGCGAAACGCACCCAGATCGCCTGATCGCACGGGGCGTGCCCGTCGAAGCTGTGAAACTGGCAGAAAAACGCCTGATCGCGATCAACCACGCGTGGGAAGAGCTAAAAAGGGACGCCGCTTAATGCGCCTTGCGACCTATAATACGGAGTGGTTTTCGGCTCTGTTTAGCCGCGACAACAAATTGCTGTATGATGAGGAGCCTTCGCGACGATACAAGACATCCCGTCGGGAGCAAATCGAGGCGTTAGGCAGGGTATTTCAGTCGCTGGACGCGGATGCTGTCATGGTTATCGAGGCTCCCGAGACTGACAAGAAACGCTCGACAGTCGCGGCTTTAGAACAATTTTCCGCCGATTTTGGCTTAAGAGCCAGCAAATGTGTGTGCGGGTTTTCCAACGATACCCAGCAAGAAATAGCCTTGATGTATGATCCGAGGAAACTCTCGGCCGTTCATGATCCACTGGGGGGCGAGCCGCCTCTCTCTCCCCAGTTTGATCAGGAATTTCACATGGATGTCGATGTGGACGGCATGGAAGATTCGATTGTTTTTTCAAAGCCGCCCTTGGAAATAACCCTTGCGACACAAAGTGGAGAGACGCTTCGTCTTATTGGTGTGCACGCAAAATCTAAGGCGCCTTACGGCGCGAAGGACAAAGACGAAGAAATCCGCATTGCGATTGAGAACCGTCGCAAGCAATTGGCGCAATGCATTTGGGTGCGACGCCGCGTTGTTGAGCACTTAGGGCGCGGGCAAGACGTCGTGGTCATGGGGGATTTTAACGACGGTCCCGGTTTGGATGAATATGAAAAACTGTTTGGCCGTTCCGGAGTGGAAGTCGTTTTGGGTGAGGGGGGGATAACTGCCTTTTTGATCCGCATGCCTCTGCTGGCCTTACCCAGAAATTTGGCGGGACTCCAACAACATCGCGGTTCTACATCGCCCACGAAAAACGCTATCTTGGTTCTTTGCTTGATTACATAATGGTACCGCAAACGTTACGCGCACACGCACCTGTTTGGCGGATCTGGCACCCGTTTGATGATCCTAAAATCTATAGTGATCTCCCTTTGCGCGAAGCACTCCTAACAGCTTCTGACCATTTCCCAGTGTCTTTGGACATTGATCTATAACGCTTAAAGAATCACCTATCATTTGCTAGGGTGACAACATGAGACATTTTTGTTTTGCCATTGTTGCAGCCTCTTTTGTTGCGTTTCCAAGTGTAGCGGAACCGCAAGGAGAACCCGATGGTGCTGATCTATTAGAGCAAGGGTTGCAGCTATTGTTCAAGGAATTGCTGTCGCAAATCGAGCCTGCCTTGAAGGATTTTGAGACCTTTAGCGATGAACTTGGGCCAAAGGTTCAGCAGCTCATTGAAATGATAGATGATTTCCGGAATTATGAAGCACCCGAGAAAATGCCGAACGGCGACATTATCATCCGTCGTATTCGGCCTCTCAAGGAGGGGGAAATCGAACTTTAACCTTTAGAAAATTCCACGCTGGCGTTGGATTCTAGGGCTGAAGCCAAAGCATTGAAACGTGAAGCAGCAACCTCCCCAAACAAGTCCTGATATTCGGGGTCGAGATGCAGCACCAACTCTTTTTTCTTCGGGTAAAAGCGTAAACTGGCAACCGCATTCAGGTGCTTGGTCCAAAACATCGCCCCAAATCGCATGGCTTTGCCCAAGGTCTCGGCGTCGGTTTTTTGCTTTGGTGTGAGCATTTCAAACAAGGGGGCAAAGCGTGACGTTTCGCTTTTGTTTTTGTAGCGATGCAGTAGGGCGAGCCCCAAAAAAATACGTTCGCGATGTTTTAAACCACCTAGGTTTGCGCGGGTGGTGTTGTCAAAACAAACCTCGCCGCGAAAATCCGGATGGGCGCGCCAACTGACATCATGAAGCAAACAGGCCGCCTTAATGAGTCGCTTGGTTTCCTCGGGCGCAGATTTGTAGAGAGGCATGATGAAGTCATACAATTCGCGGCCAAACCCGGGGGAACGCGCATCTTTGGCCTCCGCGGATCGGCAGGCTTCGATTAAAGGGTCACGGCGCCGCACCCGTTTTGGCATTTGCTCATAGAGCATACCTTCGCGGATTCCATAGCTGGAAATAGCGATTTCTTTTGGTTTGAACGTTTTTAGCAATTGTTTGAGGACTTGGCTCGCGATCGGAACCAGCGCCATACGTTCGGACGATGTATTGGTGCGGCTTGCCAAATCATCGAGATCGTTTTCGGCAATCCATTTTGCTGTATCGAGTACCGATCTTGGTGTCATCCGATATTCATGGAGAACCGGAAGTGGATAGTTACGCCGCTCCATGTCTAAACGCGCAATCGCCCGCCAAGAGCCTCCCACGAGAAAAAGCCGCTTATCGGTGATCGGCATTTGATTGTGGAGGTCTTCGATCACGGATTTAATATGGGCCTTCTGGCTTTTTTTCGTCTTGAAACCCATGAGTTTCAATGGGCCGAGGTCGCTTGAAACGCAATAGCCCACGCCGCTGGCTTTCAGTTCCGCAAGCTCCATCGAAGAGCCGCCAATGTCACACACCAGCCCTTTGGCTTCAGGCCAGCCGAGCAGGACGCCCTGTGCTGAAAGGCGAGCTTCTTCTTTTCCGTCGATGACAAATAGGCGGAGGCCAGTTTCCCGAGTTATCTCCTCCCGAAACTCAGGGCCGTCCTCCGCCTCTCGCACCGCGGCCGTGGCGACGGCTGTCAACGGTGCGATGTTCATCCCCTCTGCAAGGCGCTGGAAACGCTTGATTGCAGCGAGGGCACGTTTTCGTCCTTCGGGATTTAGGCGGCCGGTTTCGCCGAGCCCGGCCCCAAGGCCACACATAATTTTTTCGTTGTAGAAGTAAGCAGGGCTGCGCGCCGCGCCGTCAAAAACAACAAGCCGAACTGAGTTTGACCCAACATCAACCACCCCTACACGCCTTAGCGCATGTGCAGAGGGGGACTCGAAAAGTGGTCGTCCAAATGGGCCCCAGAGATCTTCGGCCAAATCGACGTCACTCATGTGTGTCTCCTTCAATTCTTAGGCACCTTGCCTTTAGAATATGCATATTGTCAATCTTTGGAATGCGCCAATTCTGGGACATCTGCGGCCCCAGCTTTGCCCCTGCCTGAAAGCGAGGGATTCTCCATAAAGAAGCGGTGACAGTTGAAGGATATCCCGCCTCCTTCATGGGGTGGGCGCGTGTAGGACCCATCGGGTGCCAAAATCCAACTCTGCGCCACATCCGCCATATTCGCGGCCATGATTTGGCTCACAATCTGGGCCTTTACTGTCGCGTTAGTGATTTGAACCAGAGTTTCAACGCGCCGCACAAGGTTGCGCCCCATCCAATCCGCGGAGGAAATATAGACTTCGGCTTTTTTGCTGGGGAGGCCGTGGCCATTCCCAAAACAAACAATTCGAGAATGCTCCAAAAAACGACCGACAATAGATTTTACCCGAATATTTTCGGACAACCCTTTGATTCCCGGCCGTAATCCACAGATTCCGCGCACAACAAGACTAACCTTCACGCCCGCCTGTGAGGCGGCATAAAGCGCGTCAATGACGTCCGGATCAACCACCGAGTTCATCTTGGCCCAAATTTCCCCTGTTTTGCCCTCTTGCGCGAATTTCGCTTCACGCGCGATTTTTTCAAGCAGCGTGGATTTTAGGGAAAGCGGGGAGATCGAAAGGTTTTCCAACCCGACAGGTTGCGCGTATCCGGAAAGGTAATTGAAGACTTTTGTTGCGTCACTTCCGAGCGCACGGTCGCAGGTGAAAAACGACAAATCCGTGTAAATTCGGGCCGTAATCGGATGATAGTTGCCAGTGCCATAATGCGTATAGGTGACAAGCTGGTCGCCTTCACGCCGCACAACAATGCTGATTTTCGCGTGGGTTTTATAGTTGATGAAACCATATACAACATGGGCCCCTGCGCGCTCTAGGCGGCGAGATTGGCGGATGTTTGCGGCTTCGTCAAAGCGGGCTTTTAGCTCGACAAAGGCGGTGACGGATTTCCCCATATCGGCCGCTTCGCAGAGCGCTTCAACGATTGGGGATTCGCGGCTTGTGCGATAGAGGGTTTGTTTTATGGCCACAACATCAGGATCGCGGGCGGCTTGATCAAGGAAGCGCACGACCATGTCGAAGGTTTCGTAAGGGTGATGCAGGAGCATGTCTTTTTGACGGATCGCCGCAAACATATTGCCGTCATGGTCCTGAACCCGTTCGGGAACACGCGGCGTGAAGCTTGGCCACAAGAGGTCTGGGCGCTCGTCTATCACCAACTCTGCGAGGTCGGACGCCCCCAAAAGCCCTTCTGTTTCAACGACTTCGTCATAGGAGACGTGAAGCTCGTCGGTGATGAGTTTGCTCAGGGCCTTTGGTGCTCCGTTCGAGATTTTAAGGCGAATTACCTCACCTCTGCGGCGCCTTTTTAGAGCCACTTCAAATTCGCGGACCAAGTCTTCGGCCTCGTCCTCGACCTCAAGGTCGCTATCACGCAGGACACGGAAAACACAGCTTCCTTTGGCCATGTATCCGGGAAAGAGGCTGTCTAAATGTAAGAGGAGCAGCTCCTCCATGGGTAGGAATCGATATTGCCCGTCTTCACTTGGCAGGGAGATAAACCGTTTGATTTGACCTGGAACAGGCAGGAGCGCTTTGAGGGTCCGACCATTTTCTTTGCTTTCAAGTTGCAGCGCAAGCGAGAAGCCCGTGTTCGCAATGAAAGGGAACGGGTGCGCGGGATCGATGGCGAGTGGCGAAAGAACAGGAAAAACCTGATCGATAAAATAGACCTTTAGGTATTTCTTGTCCTCAGCAGAAAGCTCGCTGTTTTTGAGAACCAAAATGCCTTCCTGTACCATCTCACTTTGGAGAGAAATCCACGTTTCCTGTTGTTTGTTCAACAACTCACGCGCGTCTTTGTGAATCAAAACCAGTTGATCCGCAGGGCTGCGTCCATCAGCGGCGGGGGTGGTATTTCCCGCTAGCGCCAATTCGCGCAGACCGGCGACACGTACCGTGTAAAATTCGTCGAGGTTGGTCGCCGAAATCGACAGAAATCTGAGCCGCTCAAGGAGGGGAACATTGGGGTTCTCAGCTTCCTCGAGGACACGCCAATTGAACGCGAGCCACGACAGCTCCCGATTGAAAAAACGGCGAGGACCCATAAAATCCTGCGGATCTAGGGGCACGGGCGCGGGAAAGGGCGCGGTTAAGAAATCACATTCATTCATACGGACGACCTAAGGGAGTTTTATGACGCTATGATGAAGTTATGCGCCAGTTGTGTGGTTTTTGTCCAGAACATCCAACACCTTGGCGACCAGTGGGCGGGTGATCGCGCGCTTTTCAGAAAGGGCGGTTTGATCGAGGGCGACGCACAGCTCGCCAATAAACCCGAGCGAGCGTGGGATACGTTTGATGATATAGTCGACGACCTCGGGGGCGACGTGCAATTGGCGATCGTTGAAATGCTTGAGCAAGACCACCGTGAGGAGCATGTCGTCGGGAGCTTGAAGTTGCACGACAGCAGTCCCCTCCATCCGGCTTTTGAGGTCAGGTAGGGCGATATTCCAACGGCTTGGAGCGGTGCGCGCCGTGAGTAACAGGAAATGTCCATTCGCAAGGATTAGGTTGTGCAGATGAAACAACAGGGTTTCGCGTTCGCCATCTTGAGCGATCTGATCTGCGTCCTCAAGTGCAAGGGGGGCGCGTGCGAGTTGCTCGATGTTTGAGGCCTCCAGATCGCACGCCTGAAGGATTTGTGCCTGCGTTTGCTCCGCCCAGACGTGCGCCAAATGGGTTTTCCCGGATCCAGTTTCACCACACAGCACGATCTTGCCCAAGGGCCAATCTGTTGGCGCACTTAGGGTCTCCAGAGCATGGGCGTTGGAGGGGGAAACGAAGAAATCCTCGCGCCCAAGGGCCGTCCTTACCGGAAGGTTAAGTGTCAGTTGGCGAGGCATTTTCAGGCTCTTTATTGGAAATTTCAGTGCCTTGGTACAGATAGCTTTGGGTGTACCCTTTGATCCCAAATCGCGTCACGACCCCGATTGAGGCAGCAACAGGAACGGCGATAAGCATGCCGACAAATCCAAACAAGGTGCCAAAAACAGAAAGCGCAAAGATGAGCCAGACGGGGTGTAGGCCCACCGAGGAGCCGACCAATTTTGGCGTGAGGATATTGCCCTCAACGACCTGACCTATCGCAAAGATGATCGCGACAGTGGCGATGGAACCCCATTCGCCCCAAAACTGAAAGAGCGCCAGACCAATAGCCAGACCACCGCCGACAAGCGCGCCAACATAGGGAATAAAGGTAAGCATTCCAGCGACGGAACCAGCCACAAGGCCAAATTGCAATCCCGCAAGCATCAAAGCAATGGCGTAATACGTTCCTAAAATGAGGCATACCGTGCCTTGGCCGCGAATGAAGCTCGCGAGCGTCCTGTCGATTTCGCTGGCCAAATGACGAATGGTTGGTGCGTGGTCACGTGGCAAAAGCGCGTCGATTTTTGCGGTCATATTATCCCAATCAAGGAGCAAATAAAACGCAACGACGGGCACCAAAACTAAAAGCACAATGATGTTCACCAAAGAGAGCGCCGAGGCAAAAGCGCCCTCAATCAATGCTCCACCCTTGGATTTCACGGCTTCGCTTAGGGAGTTTAGCGATTGGCGGATCGTACTTTCACTATTGGCAATATCGGGGAACTTGTTGGTTATAAAATCTCTGATATTGTTGAAATATTCGGGGACTTTGCCAATGAGTTCACTGACTTGGATAACTAAAGTCGGAATAATGAGGAGCGCCATCACCACAAAGACAAAAAGAGACACGAGAGTAATAATCGCTGTGGCAATGACTCTTGAACAGCCTAATCTTTCAAGTCGATCCGCAACCGGATCAAGGAAATACGCAATCGCCCCCCTAAGAGAAAGGGCAGCAGCACATTCCCAAGGGACCAAAGAACGACGAGAAAAACCGCCAAAGCGATGGACCAATACTTGAACTGTTGAGAACTCGAGAGCGCCATTGGAAATCCTTTGTGTTTCGCCCTATGTTGCGCATTGCCCCAATGGTTTCAAGTGTTTCAGACCTTTTAACGATATTGCATGGCAATTACACCGCGGATCACCTTGCCCCATTGAACGTGTGCGCGGTTTGGCATAGAGGATAAAAGACCGAAAATTTGCCAAAAGGGCCTACACATGCGTCTTTCTCGTTACTTTATGCCCGTCCTCAAAGAGACCCCCGCCGAGGCACAAATCGTGAGCCACCGCTTTATGCTGCGTGCAGGGATGATCAAGCAAACGGCCGCTGGGATTTACAGCTGGCTGCCTCTGGGCCTCAAAGTTCTGCGCAATATCGAGAATATCGTGCACGAAGAGCAGGCAAAAGCAGGCCACATTCCGATTCTTATGAGCACCCTTCAACCCGCAGATTTGTGGCGTGAAAGTGGTCGCTATGATGATTACGGCGAAGAGATGCTGCGCGTTCAGGATCGCCACGGGCGGGACATGCTTTATGGTCCCACGAATGAGGAAGCGGTGACGGATATTTTCCGCAGCCATGTCAATAGTTACAAAGACTTACCCCTTACGCTCTATCAAATTCAGTGGAAGTTCCGCGACGAAATTCGCCCCCGTTTTGGCGTGATGCGCGGACGCGAGTTCCTCATGAAAGACGGGTACACGTTCGATTTGAGCAAGGAAGATGCGTTGCACGCCTATAACCGTCATCTTGTGAGTTACTTGCGTAGTTACGAGCGCATGGGCCTCAAAGCCATCCCGATGCGCGCCGACGGCGGGCCGATTGGCGGCGATTATACCCATGAGTTTCTCGTCTTGGCGGACACTGGCGAGAGCGAAGTTTTCTATGACAGCGAGGTCACCGATCTGTCGTTCGGGGATCGCGAAGTTGATTTCGACAATGTGGCCGAATGCGAAGCCGTGTTGCAGGAATTCACTTCGCGATACGCCCGCACCGATGAAACCCATGATGAAGATTTATTCAACTCGGTTCCTGAGGAGCGTCGCCGCACTGCACGGGGCATCGAAGTGGGGCAGATTTTCTACTTCGGCACCAAATACTCCGAGAGCATGGGCGCGACAGTTGTCAACGCGGATCAAAAGCAAGTGCCCGTCCATATGGGCAGTCACGGAATTGGCGTGAGCCGTCTTTTGGGCGCGATCATTGAGGCAAGTCATGACGATAAAGGCATCATCTGGCCGGAAGGCGTGACGCCATTCCATGTTGGTATCGTGAACCTCAAGCAGGGCGATGACGAAGCTGATGCCGCTTGTGAAGCGCTTTATAAGGCCTTCCAGAAAGCCGGTCTCGACCCCCTCTATGATGATCGCAAAGAGCGCGCTGGCGGAAAATTTGCGACAATGGATCTTATCGGTCTGCCTTGGCGGATTACGGTTGGGCCGCGCGGCTTGAAAAATGGTGTTGTGGAACTGACCAGCCGTAAAACCGGTGAAAGCGAAGAAGTCACTCCAGAAGAAGCTATCGCGCGCGTCATCGCGATTTACGCGGCACTTTAAGCGACGATACAGAAGCGCCCCACCACTTGGGGCGTTTCACATTTGCGGCAATTTCAAGCCGGATATTGCCGATTTACGGTTTAAACTTGACGGTTTGCAACCTTCCGCCCAAAGTCCGCCCAATCAACAAGGAGCTGCCTGTGGCGCACCAAACTGCCCCTTTTTCCCGATTTGAATGGATGATCGCGTGGCGTTATTTGCGGGCGCGCCGTTCAGACGGTGGCGTCAGTGTAATGACGTGGATCAGTCTTGTCGGCATTTTGCTCGCCGTCGCCGCCCTCATTATCACAATGGCGGTTCGGGCAGGGTTCCGCGCAGAATTCGTTGATACGATCCTTGGGTCAAACGCGCATGTGACTGTCTATAACTCAGAAGAAATCAACGATTTGGGGCAATCCAGTCGCGTGATGCCCGATTATGCCGCGCGTGCCGAAGCCATTGCTAATGTTCCCGGTGTGACGCGCGTTGCGCCCTTGGTGCGTGGCAATGTCATGGCGAATAGCGGTGATCAAAATACCGGCGCTCAGGTTTTTGGGATTTCGGCCGACGATTTCGCGGGTATTCCTCGTATTGCCAATCCTGAAACATCGATTGGGGACATTGCGCAGTTTGATGAGGGGATCGCGATTGGTCGAGAGATGGCCCGTACTTTGAACCTCGATGTGGGGGATGCGATTACGTTGATCTCGCCAAATGGGGTGAAAACGGCCTTTGGAACCAGCCCTCGGGTGAACGTTTACGAGGTCGTTTATGTCTTCTCGGCTGGGCGCTATGACATTGATAACGTTCGAGTTTACCTTCCGTTTGAAGAGGCGCAAAGCTTCTTTAATCGGGAAGGTGTAGCAGATGAATTGGAGGTCATGGTCGTTGATCCAGAGGGCGTGGATGACATGACGCCTGCGCTGTTGGCTGCGGGCGGAGAGCGGACGTTGTTGTGGTCTTGGCGAGATCGGTCGGGCGGGTTTTTACGGGCCTTGGCGATTGAGGACACGGTGATGTTTGTACTGATGGCGGTGCTGGTTTTGATCGCGAGCCTGAATATTGTGTCGGGTTTGGTGATGCTTGTGAAGAACAAAGGGCGCGATATTGGTATCTTGAGGACCATGGGTTTGACCGAAGGGTCCGTGATGAGAATATTCTTTATTTGCGGGGCTTTAGTCGGTGTTATCGGGACGATTTTGGGTGTCATTTTAGGGTGTTTATTCGCGCTTTATTTCGACCAGATTTTGGCCTTTGTGAACGGGGCTTCGGGGGGGATGTTTGGGATGCTTCGGTTCGGGGTATCTATAAATTACCTGCGAAATTGATGTGGCAGGATGTGGTGAAGGCGGTTTCGTTATCGCTCATACTGTCTTGTATTGTAACGATTTTTCCGGCTCGTCGGGCTGCGCGAATGAACCCTGTGGAGGCGTTACGGTATGAGTGATGTTTTGGAACTTGTTGGGATTGAGAAATCTTACCACACTGGGAAACCCAATCAGATCAATGTGTTGTCTGGTGCGGACCTGAAAATTACGCGGGGCGAGGTTGTGGCGCTTGTGGCGCCTTCGGGGGCTGGGAAGTCGACTTTGCTGCATATTGCGGGTCTTTTGGACTCTGCGAATGGCGGCGTGGTGCGGATTGCGGGGCAGGACGTGGCGGGGCTTTCGGAGCGGCGTCGGACGGGGATTCGGCGGGCCGAAGTTGGGTTCGTTTATCAATTCCATCACTTGCTACCTGAGTTCTCGGCTTTGGAAAATATCGTTTTACCTCAGTTAGTTAATGGGACTTCACAAGGGGCTGCGGAGGCGCGGGGGCTTGCGCTTTTGGAGAGTGTCGGACTCGCGGCGCGGGCGGGGCATCGGCCTGCGGAACTGTCGGGCGGGGAGCAGCAGCGGGTTGCGTTTTGCCGCGCTTTGGCGAATGCGCCGAAGCTTTTGCTGGCGGATGAACCGACGGGGAATTTGGACCCTGAAACGGCGGAAGTTGTGTTTGAAGCCTTGATGACTTTGGCGCGGGATGAAGGATTGTCGGCGGTGATTGCGACGCATAATCCTGAGTTGGCGGCACGGATGGATCGGATCGTTCGGCTGGAAAATGGGCGACTTGTTTAAAGTTTTTAAAGTCGATTCTGGCCTGTTTTTAAAGTTTTTAAAGTGGAATGAAGGGTTTCTTGCTGCGGCGTGCGGATTAAGGATGCGTTAATGTGAACAGGGTGCTGTTGGAGCGCGCGCCATGCCTTCGGATTTGATACGGGGTGGTTGTTTCGAACGGTGCGATATGACAGCCACGTTCCACAACGGGGCGGCCACTTGATTTGATTTTGCCCGACCATCGAAAGGACCAAATTATGACGAGTTTTACACCAGCCGAAGTACGGGCAAATCTTGTCAATAAATTGGGAAAGGAACATGGTGAGGCGTATTACTATGTTTCGAACTCGTTTATTAATTTGAAGATAAAGTGGAGATTTTTTCAGAACTTTTTTGTTGGTTCGCCAGAGAGAGTCGAATTGCTGAATAATGTTTTACCGATTTTTTTTCACGTAGTGGAAAAAAGCCTTTTTCGGGAAGTTATTTTGGGTATTTGCCGCTTGCTAGATCCTATTAAAAATGGCCGAAATGACAATCTAAGCCTTCTTCAATGGTTCGAATTCCTTCCGGATGGAAGCGACAAGGAAGATATGAGAAGAAGAATTGCAGCTCTCGAGAAGACTGCAATTGGATGTCGGCGGCTTAGAAATAAAGTTTTGGCTCATTCAGACTTAAACGTTGCTGTGAACGCTGAACAAATTGATGGGGTTACTTCCGAGGAAATAATTGCTGCCCTTCGCGAAATTGAAGACACTTTTTGTTTTTTCACCCGTGTTTTTCTTGAAACCGACAGCGATTGGGATGCACTACTCCCTTTAGAAGACGAGTTTCGAGTTCTAAAGCGTCGAGCTTAAATATTGAATCGATAGGATTCCGTTGAGTTCAGTTTTGTGATTCACTCTGGTTGGGAGGATGGATCATGTCAGCAGCATTACCGATGGCGCTTCGGGCGCGGTTTCAAGAGTACATTGAGGAAGGGTTGAGCGGTCGTGCGGCGGCGGCGCGTTTGAAGGTTTCGGCGGCCACGGGCGTTCGCTGGCTTCGCAGAATCCGTGAGCGAGGCAATGCCACACCGGATGTCCAAGGGCGACCAAAAGGACACGGAAAGCTCGCGCTCCACCGTGAGTTTCTTGTAGAGTTGGTCGCGCAGGATGGTGACATCACACTGCCAGAACTGGCCGGAGCGCTGAAGGCCGCCACGGGTGTTGTTGCCCATTCTGCATCTATCGGACGGTTCCTGCGCAAACTTGGTTACACGTACAAAAAAAGTCACTGGTGGCCACCGAGCGGCTCCGCGCCCATGTGAAGCTGCGTCGTCGGGACTGGTTCCGGTACCGTATTCCGGCAATGCAAGCGCATCCTGAACGGCTCGTCTTCATAGACGAGACGTCAGTAAAAACCAATCTGACCCGACTACGTGGGCGCAGTCTATGCGGAAAGCGTCTGGAAATGGACGCACCGTTTGGGGCGTGGGGCACTCAGACGTTCATTGCAGGCCTGACGCAAGATAACCTGATTGCACCATGGGTCATCAAGGGGGCGATGGATGGTGAGGCGTTTGAAGTCTACGTCCGCAATGTCCTTGCCCCGGAACTGCGACCAGGCACTGTCGTCATTTGCGACAACCTTGCCACCCATTACAACAAGGCGGCTGCAGAAGCCTTGCGGGAAGTCGGGTGCTGGTTCCTCTACCTGCCGCCGTACTCACCCGATCTCAACCCCATTGAAATGGCCTTCTCAAAACTCAAAGCCCACCTTCGAAGGATCGGAGCCAGAACATTTGACCAGATGTTCGATGCCCTCGCCAAAATTTGCAATCTCTTCACGCCAGACGAATGCTGGAACTTCTTTTGTGAGGCGGGATACGGATCAAGTTAAAAGCTCGATGCTTTAGAGATACTTTTCGACGGAGTTCAATTGGAACGTGAACGGCAAGACGCAACAGAAAAGGCTCTAAAGGAAAGAGACCATGGAGCACTTCGCGAAATGGGTAATGTTCAAAGACCTAACTGGCTTAGAAATAGTGAACCCTAAACATCCAGCTCCTCAACAAACCGTGCATTCTCCTGAATATACTGGAACCGCATTTCGGGTTTTTTGCCCATTAGACGCTCGACGAGGTCGGCGGTTTCGCCGGGTTCGTCTTCGTCGATGGTGACGCGGATGAGTTTGCGGGTGAGGGGGTTCATTGTGGTGTCTTTTAGGTCTTTTGCGTCCATCTCGCCGAGGCCCTTAAAGCGGGAGATTTTGATTTGGCCTTTGCCACCGATACCTTTTTCGAGGGCGGCGTTTTTCTCGGCTTCGTCGAGGCAATAGAGGCGCTCGGAGCCTTGGACGATGCGGAACAAGGGCGGGCAGGCGAGGTAGAGGTGGCCTGCGTCGATCATCGGGCGCATTTGGGTGAAGAAGAACGTCATCAGGAGGGCCGCGATATGGGCGCCGTCGACGTCCGCATCGGTCATGATGATGATCTTCTCATAGCGCAGATCGTCGAGGTTGAATTTGGTGCCGAGGCCGACGCCGAGGGCTTGAGCTAGGTCGCTGATTTCGGCGTTGGTGCCGATTTTATTGGAGGCCGCGCCGAGGACGTTGAGGATTTTACCCTTGAGGGGCAGGAGGGCTTGGGTTTTGCGATTGCGCGCCATTTTGGCGGAGCCACCCGCAGAGTCCCCTTCCACGATGAAAAGCTCGGTGCCTTCGCGGGAGTTGGAGGAACAGTCGGTGAGTTTACCGGGGAGGCGGAGTTTTTTGGTCGCGGTTTTGCGTTGGGTCTCTTTTTCCTGACGGCGCAGGAGGCGTTCTTCGGCGCGCAGCACGAGGTAGTCGAGGATCGCGCCTGCGGCTTTTGTGTCGTTGGCGAGCCAGTTATCGAAGTGATCGCGGACCGAGTTTTCGACCATTTTATGGGCGGCTTCGGTGGAGAGGCGGTCTTTGGTTTGGCCGACGAATTGCGGGTCGCGGATAAAGCAGGAGACGAGGGCGCAGGCACCAGACATCAGGTCTTCGCGGGTGATTTGCGCGGCCTTTTTGTTGTTCACCAGTTCGCCGTAGGCGCGGATGCCTTTGAGGAGGGCGGCCCAGAAACCGGCGACGTGGGTGCCGCCTTCGGGGGTTGGGACCGTGTTGGTGTAGGATTGGATGAAGCCGTCGCGGGCGGGGGTCCAGTTGACGGCCCATTCCACGGAGCCGGGAACGCCGAATTTTTCTTGAAAGGTGACTTTGCCTGCGAAGGGCGCGTCGGCGTAGGTGGAGGAGGTGCCGAGGGTTTCGTTGAGATAATCCGCGAGGCCACCGGGGAAGTGGAAGGAGGCTTCGAGTGGGGTTTCGCCATCGTCGACTTCGGATTTCCAACGGATTTCAACGCCTGAAAAGAGGTAGGCTTTGGAGCGGGCCATTTGGAACAGGCGTTTGGGTTTGAATTTCTGGCTGCCGAAGATGTCGGCGTCGGGGTGGAAGGTGACGGAGGTGCCTCGGCGATTGGGGGCGGCACCGATTTTCTGGATCGGGCCTTGGGGGACGCCGCGGGAAAATTCCATCGCGTAGAGTTCGCGGTTTTTGGCGACTTCAACACGCAGGTGATCGGAGAGGGCGTTGACCACAGAGGAGCCAACCCCGTGCAGGCCGCCCGAGGTCTCATAGGCGTCGCCGCCGAATTTGCCGCCTGCGTTGAGGGTACAGAAGATGATTTCGAGGGCGGTTTTTGTCGGGTCTTTGGGGTGGGGATCAATCGGGATGCCACGACCGTTGTCGCGGATGGTGACCGAGTGGTCGGCGTGGAGTTCGACCTCAATGCGGGTGGCGTGGCCCGCGACCGCTTCGTCCATCGAGTTGTCGACGATTTCGGCGACGAGGTGGTGGAAGGCGCGCTCGTCGATACCGCCGATATACATGCCAGGGCGCAGGCGCACGTGCTCCATATCCTCAAGGATTTGGATGGAAGAGGCGTCGTATTCTTTTTCAGGAACGGAGCCAGAAAGAAGGTCGTTTGCCATGATGCGCTGCTCATTTTTGATTTTGGTTGCTGGCTATTGTGACATTGGGATGCGGAGCAAGCAAGCGGTAGCGCGGTGATTTTGTACAAACGGGCCTTCATTTATGGCAAGCGTGTCTGTTGGCCTCCCCGCGAAGGGGAAGCCGCGCGTTTAGAAGATGCCGTTACAGATAACCATGATGACAAGCGCGACCAGCCAGTAGCCAGCGTTCACTTTGCGGGCGTAGTCGGAGTGTTGCGCGAAGGCACCGTTGGCATAGCCCATCACGGTGAAGGCGAGAGTTGCGAGGATGACGGTGAGGAGGGCGTCGGAGGCGGCGGTGACGGCAACAAACCAACTCATGAGAAAGAGGCCGAGGGCTTGGCTGATCATCGCGACTTTGGGCATTTCCGATGAATCCCCCAATTTAACGCCAACACCTTCGGCCCATTTGACGCCAAAGAGTTTGGGGGAATACCAAAGCCAGCCAACAACAAAGGAAACGATTGCTCCGACAAAAACGGCGGCCCAACTTACGCCCGAAAAAATTTCCTGCATTTTTGCTCCTGTTTTTATGTATGCATTTGTTACGCGTGGCGAAATTGTGCCACAAAATGTCGAAAACGCATAAAGTATTCGTAAGTTCGCCCTATGGTGACGTGAGGGTGGAATTTTACACCTCTCCATTCTTGCATTGCTCAGAAAACAGGCGTAAGCGAAATTCATGCTTAAAGAAATGTCATACGGCGCGCATATGCGTGCAATCGTCGTCCTTGGTTTGCCCCTCATTGGTAGTCAACTTGCGCAGTTTGCGGTCCATATGACCGACACGCTGATGCTGGGATGGTATTCTGTGGATGCGCTGGCGGCGGGTGTTTTGGGCACGTCGTTTGCGTTTATTCTGTTCATTCTGGGCAGTGGTTTCGCGGGCGCGGTTGTGCCCCTCGTGGCGGCCGCAGATTCGCAGGGTGATCCAGTGCAAATTCGCCGTGTAACGCGCATGGGCATGTGGGCGGTCGGGTTTTTCTCGGTCGTTGTGATGATTCCGATGATTTATTCCGCGCCGATTTTGATTGCGGCGGGGCAGGACCCCGAGCTGTCACTGGCGGCGCAATCCTACTTGCGCATCTCGGCACCGGGGATGTTGCTCGCGCTTTTGGCGACGGTTTTGCGGATGTATCTTTCGGCGCTGGAACGGGCGAACGCGGTTTTTTATGCGTCGCTTGCGGCCGTGGGTTTGAATATCGTGATGAATTACGCGTTCATTTTCGGCAACTTTGGCGCGCCAGAGTTGGGGATTCGCGGGGCGGCGATTGCCTCCCTTGGGGTGAACGCGCTTTTGCTGATTTATATGGGGCTTTATGCGATCCGCAAATTGCCCGAGCATGAATTATTCGTGCGGTTTTGGCGGCCCGATTGGGAAGCTTTTCGCGAAGTTGTGCGCCTTGGGACACCGATTGGGATCACCAGTTTGGCGGAGGTTGGCTTGTTTAACCTTGCGACCCTGATGATCGGTTGGTTGGGGACGATTCAACTGGCGGCACACGGGATTGCGCTGCAGATGGCGGGCGCGGTTTTCATGGTGCATCTTGGCCTGTCAGCCGCGGCGACGATCCGTGCGGGCCGTGCTTACGGCATCCGTGATGAAGCGCATTTGCGCCGTGGCGCGCTGGTGGCGACGCTGGCCTCGTTTATTCTGTCGTTGTTTGGGGTGGCGCTTTTTGTGCTGTACCCAGAGTTTTTGGTCGGTGCTTTTATTGCGCCTGACGATCCTTTGCGCGGTGAAATCATCGTTATGGGCACGGGTCTGTTGCTACTGGCGGGGATTTTTCAGGTGGCGGACAGTTTGCAAGTCATGTCGCTTGGCTTGCTGCGGGGTCTTCAGGACGCGCGGATTCCGATGTGGATCGCGGTTTTGTCCTACTGGGGCTTGGGCGCGCCCGCGAGTTATTATTTGGGCACCGTCATGGGCTATGGCGCGCAGGGCGTTTGGGGCGGCCTTGTGATCGGCCTGTCGGCGGCGGCTGTATTGCTGACGATGCGGTTTTGGATGCGGTCGGTGAAAATCGGGCAAGCCTAGAAGCTGTTAGCCGCGCCCTTTTAGGATGCGGTCGGCCTTTTTGCGCACCAAAACCGTGCGCAGATCATGCATCGCGAGCAAGAGCGTATCGGTGATATCGTCGAGATTCTCATCCGTTGCTTTGCTCTGAACCCATTGCGTGGTGATGTTGAGGTAATCCACCGCGCGGTGGATATCATCGATATCGCGTTGCGCCAGCAGGCTGCGCCGATCCGAGAGCCATTGGGTGATCGCGGCCTTCTCGGGGTCCGACAAAGGCCGATCCCCGTGGGGTTTTATCTCGCCATTGCGCACGTTAACCACGGCGATTTGATCCATCTCGATGCGCCGCTGGCGGTTTTCCGTATCAACACGAAAAACCGCAGCCCCGTTTTCACGGATTCGGAAGTAAAACTCGGGCAGCTCACCAGCCATTTAGATATCCTTCACTCGTCAAATTGCCCCGTTAAGAGAGTGCCGCGCAGAATGTTTGGATGCGCGTGCAGGCCTCTATAAGGTTCGTGTCGGAAGTAGCGTAGCTGACACGGAAGTTGGGCGATAGTCCGAAGGCCGCGCCAAACACCACCGCAACGCCCGTTTCTTCGAGAAGGGCGGTTGCGAAGACCTGATCGTCGGTGATTTTGGTGCCTGCGGGGGTGGTTTTGCCAAGGCAACCTGCGATGTTGGGATAGACATAGAACGCGCCGTCGGGTGTGGGGCAGGTGATGCCTTCGGCGGAATTGAGCATTTCCACAACGAGGTTACGGCGGCGTAGGAAGGTGGCGTTATTCACCGCGAGGAAGTCTTGCGGGCCGTTGAGCGCTTCGACCGCCGCCCATTGGGAAACCGAGCAGGGGTTGGAAGTTGATTGGCTCTGGATTTTGCGCATGGCCGCGATCAAGGGCTGTGGTCCCGCCGCATAGCCAATCCGCCAGCCCGTCATCGCGTAGGCTTTGGACACGCCGTTGCAGGTGAGGGTGCGCGCGTAAAGTTTGGGTTCAACCTCGGCGGGTGTAGCGAATTTGAAGTCGTCAAACACGAGGTGCTCATACATGTCGTCGGTCATCACCCATACATGGGGATGACGCAGAAGGACATCAGTGAGGCCTTTGAGTTCCTCGGCGGAGTAGCCCGCACCCGTCGGGTTGGACGGCGAGTTAAAGATCAGCCATTTGGTTTTCGGGGTGATCGCGGCTTCGAGCTGTGCCGGTGTCATTTTGAAGCCGGTTTCGATGCCCGCTTCTACGGCGACAGGGGTGCCGCCCGCGAGTAAAACCATGTCGGGATAGGAGACCCAATAGGGCGCGGGAATGATGACTTCGTCGCCTGGGTTCATTGTCGCCATGAGGGCATTATAGAGGATTTGCTTGCCGCCCGTGGCCACGGTGACCTGTGCGTTAACATAAGAGAGGTTGTTGTCGCGCTTGAGCTTGGCACAGATCGCGGATTTGAGTTCTGCAATGCCATCCACAGCGGTATATTTGGTTTTGCCAGCGGTAATCGCCGCGATCCCTGCGTTTTTGATGTTCTGGGGGGTGTCAAAATCGGGCTCACCAGCTCCAAGCCCGATCACGTCTTTGCCCGCGGCCTTAAGTTCGGCGGCAAGGTTGGAAACGGCAATCGTGGGGGAAGGTTTGACGCGTGCAAGAGTTTTGGAAAGAAAATCATCAGGAATGCTGGACATGGGAGGCTCCGGTTTGTATCTGCCGGAACCATGTCTTAGGCTCACATCGATGCGCTGACAAGCAAAAGGACGGGTAGATGAACCAAGAAATCCTGAATGAGACTCCGGAGAATCGGATCAAACGGATGCAAATGCGCAGCTGGCGGCGCGGCATCAAAGAGATGGATATGATTCTCGGACCCTTCTCGGACACCGAATTGGTGGGTATGGACGCGGCGACTCTCGATACCTACGACGCGCTTTTATGGGAAAATGATCAGGAACTCTATACTTGGGTGAATGGCACAAAGCCAACGCCAGAACGGTTTTCGGCGATTATCACGACAGTTTGTGCGCACACTTTCAAAAAATAAGTCAAAAATTTTCAGATCAATTTCTAAGATTTAACCGAATGTTCGGTTTTTGCCGCGAATGTCGTTTCAAAGATAAACGCGGAGAGATTTATGAGTATGCATTCCAAGCTGGCGGTACCAACCGTTCAGGGATTTATGACCGGATACCTAGAGGCATTGGCCCTTGTGGAGCGGCTTCACAGACTACTCCTTGACGTGATCAAGGACGAATTTGAGCGCGTGGGCGTGCTTGAGATTAATGCGGTTCAGGCGCTGTTGTTGTTTAACATCGGCGAGAACGAGGTTACCGCAGGGGAGTTGAAAACCCGCGGATATTATCAGGGTTCCAATGTTTCGTATAACCTAAAAAAACTGGTTGAAATGGGCTATATGCACCATCAACGCTGTGAAATTGATCGTCGTTCCGTGCGGGTGCGCCTTACGGAAAAGGGGCGGTATATTCGCGATGTTGTGAATGATTTGTTTATGCGCCACGCCGATGGGCTTGAGTCAAAGGGTGTGTTGGGCGCGGATGGGATTGAGGAAATCAATGTGTCCCTGCGCCGTGTCGAACGGTACTGGACCGATCAAATCCGCTATATTTACTAAGAATTTATGCAGCGCTGTGAAGGGCCCGAAGCACAATGCGCCTCGGGCCTTTTGCACGAATATCTACCAGTGGCCGGTGTTTTCCATGCTCGCCCAAGGTTCAGCGGCGGCGAGGTTCGCGCCTTTTTGCAACAATTCGATCGAGATATTGTCGGGGGAGCGTACAAAAGCCATATGCCCGTCACGGGGAGGGCGATTGATGACGACGCCCGCATCCTTCAATGTTTGGCAGGTGGCATAGATGTCGTCTACTTCATAGGCCAAGTGGCCAAAGTGACGGCCATCACTTGGAAGATCATCGTCGCCATCCCAATTATAAGTAAGTTCAACTGGGCATTCTTCTTGACCCTCGGCTGCCATGAAAATAAGGGAAAAACGCCCTTTTTCACTATCATAACGCTTGGTCTCTTTGAGGCCAAGGAGCGCAAAGAACGCCATCGATGCCTCGAGGTTTTTGACGCGCACCATCGTGTGAAGATATTTAATACCCATTACAGAAATCCTTTGTTGATTTGCGCACAGAGTGCCCCGAATTACCGCGAAGGTTCAAGGGTTGTAAGGGGCGGGTCGTTAGAAACTGCTGCGAAATCCAAGGCCCAAGCCAAAACCGTCTGCAGAGAATAGGGCGGCGTTAGAGTATTTACGCGCATAGGAAAAGTCGAGGACCGGCGCGAAGCCATAATATTCGAAATCGTCAAAGAACATTGAAAGCGTCGCGACTCCGAGGTGGTCTACGCGCTTCTCGCCTTGAGTATATCTTGATTTTTCAAACACTTGCCCATCATATTGAAGAGACAGGCTGGTTGTGGCCGAGAAAAACGGCTTAGCCCAAGTATAGCTGATGCCACCACCTATGGCGTCATTTGCAAGGTCCGAGGCGCGGCCAAATTTTGGATCGCCAATAAGATTGGTGGTGCTCGCCGTGATATTCCAACTAAATATCCCGCCGGATTCCGTTGCGCGCCGTTGCTGTATAACCGCCAGTACTCTCCCTGTGTCGCGCGCATGGTCGTCCAATCGCGAGTTGGCTTCTGTGAAAAGGGAGAATTGCAAAATACTGCCACTTTCCTGTCGGTGGAGCAGGGAATATTTAAGCCAGATCAAGTTGCTCAGAGGCTCGCCGCCATAGCGATAGCGCCCGACCGAAGCCTCAAAGGAATGGGCATTCATGCTTGAGGGGGCCGCGAAGTCATAGGCGGCATAGAGTTTGAAGCTGCTGAAGGCGTAGTCGCTGCCCTTGGCGTCGGGCGCTATGGATATGGCTTCTTCGGACAGCTTGTATTGGCGCGTTTCAATATCGCCGCCAAACCTTAAAGTTTTGCTCTTAGAGAGCGGCTTTTCGTATTCCACCCGTCCGCCAACCACGAGGCCCATACCAGAAAGAGGTTTGTTGCGGCCAGAAATAATAAGGGGAAGGCCGCCAATTATCACGACATCGGAGTTGGAGCCGTTGTTGATGTTGGAGGAGGGGCGCAGGGAAAACCGAAAGTCCATTGACCACGGATTTTGGCTGCGGACATACTGTAAATCTCTGATTGCTATGTTTTTTTCTGCCTCGCTGGGGGCGGTTTGCGCGGCACGGCGCAGCCAGATTTGCGCGAAGGTATGCGAGCCATCCGAGGCGAGGGCCTGAGCGACGACCAAAGCGGCGTTGTATTTTTGTGAGTCGGTTACCGCTACGCTCCACGCTTTCTTTCCAGCTTTAGATGCGGCCTTGAAGTTCCCCAGATTGCGTTCGGCGACCGACAAGATGAGGAGAGCATTCAGATCTTGCGGATCGCGAATGAGCAACCCATTAGCAATTTGGCGTGCGGCAACGGGTTGGCCGCCAGCTAGGTAATGAGCGGCCGCAGATCGCGCTTCTTGAGGGGAAAGACGGACTTCGGCTTGCGAAGCGGTCGCAACGCAAGCCGAAAATAGAAGGGATAGGAGGAGTGGTCTGAGATGCATTGGCCGCTAGTCCGCAGCGATAAAGACGCCCGTTTCTTGGACCGTTGGATCAGCTATGCGCACCGCGCCAACCACTTCTTCGCTGTTGGGGCCTGAGAAAACTGCCGAATAGGTGCCGGTCCTATCACCCGAATGTGCGGTCCCTTCGATGATGCCACTGTCCGTAAAAGCAGAAGTTTCATCTAGTACAAGGGCCTCAAGTGCCCCGATGCGTGTGCCGTTTGTGTCGTATTCGAAGCGTTCAGTAATAAAGCCGTGGATGGCGCCGGTTAGGTCAAAATCGTTAGGATCGACGTAAACCAAGACCTCTCCGCTCGAAAGAGTGATCGCTTCGGCGGGGGATGTGGCATCATCGTGCACGAGAATGCCAGCATAATTGCCATCATAGCGCAATTCACCTGTGGGGCGGGTAACATTGTTCGAAGCGCGGCCAATCATGGCGCCACCGTGGCCGAAGTCAGCGTAAATGCCGCCGCCTTCTCCATTGATGTGGTTGCCACTGCCTGCGGCACCAGCGCGGCTATAGGCGGATTGGCTATAGACGGCGTAATACTGAACGTGGCCTTTCTCGCCAACTTGCTGGCTCGCGTAGACTTGGAACTCTGGAAGGGCCTTGATGCCAGTATTTACATAGCGTCCAGCATCGCCATCGAACGGCAAGTTGTTGATAACGAGTTGGTCATTGGCAGCATCGTAGACCAGATTGTTCATATCATCGTCGTCGCCGATATAGTTATCGGTCGTGGCAACAGAGCCGCCCGTTTCTTCGTCCGAGCCGGCGCCGCCAAAGGGGGGGTGCCGGTTGCACAGGCTGACAGTGTCAGGGCGGAACAGAACAATAGGAATTTATACATAAGTTGGACCACTGCTTTCGTCTCAATTTTTGTTAAAAGTCCCCGCAAAGCGTGTGAAAGTCAATGATGGAGAGGCGTTAGGGTCGGTTTTTCAGCATGTGTTGTTTTTCAAGATCACTGAGGAAATTACCCCTCATTTTGTGGCCAAGGTCGTATGGATTCGTATATATAGGGTTGGAAACGAGTCGCATCCCCACAAACGCACATCCGAACGAGGACCAGCCATGCCCCTAAGCCCAGAGCAGCTTGCCGAAATTGAAGCCCTTCGCGCCTCCCCGCAACCCACGTTGCGCGCCGTTGCGCCGGGGATGGAAAAGCATCTTTATACCGCGCAGGAGGTGTTGGATCACGGGTTTGTTCGGGTTGTCGACTATATGGGCGACGACGCGGCGATCTGTCAGGCGGCGCGGGTTTCCTATGGCAAGGGCACAAAATCGGTTCAGAATGACAAGGGGTTAATCCGGTATTTGATGCGCCATTGGCACTCGACGCCGTTTGAGATGTGCGAAGTGAAGCTGCATGTGAAACTGCCGGTTTTTGTGGCGCGGCAATGGATTCGGCATCGCACGGCGAATGTGAATGAATATTCGGCGCGGTATTCGATTTTGGACCGCGAGTTTTATATTCCAGCGCCCGAGCATTTGGCGGCGCAGTCGGTGATCAACAATCAAGGACGTGGCGAGACCTTGACGGGCGACGAAGCGGCGCGGGTTTTGGAAATCTTGAAGTCGGATGCCAATCGCGCCTATGACAACTACGAAGCGATGATGTCGGATGAAGGGCAGCAAGGGTTGGCGCGGGAATTGGCGCGGATGAACCTGCCGAGCAATATCTATACACAATGGTATTGGAAAGTGGACCTGCACAACTTGTTCCACTTCCTGCGGTTGCGGGCGGATAGCCATGCGCAATATGAAATCCGTGTTTATGCGGATGCGATTGCGAAGGTTGTGGCGGATTGGGTTCCGGCGGCCTTTGGGGCGTTTGAGGATTACCGGATGGGCGGCGCGAACCTGTCTGCGCAAGCCTTGGATGTGATCCGTCGCCGTTTGAAGGGCGAAGAGGTGACGCAGGAAAACTCCGGTATGGCGGCGCGGGAATGGCGGGAATTCGTGGATATGATTGAAGGGTGATTGGTTGAGGCATTTCTTCGTCGGCCTATTCGCGATTGGCCTGTTCCTTGGTTTAATCTTTGGGGCAGCAATTGCGATTTGGCTGAGTGCCGAAATTCATTTCTTGATCGCTGGAAATGCTTTTCTTCTGAGCTCCTTCGGCGTTTTGGTCGGCGCAGCGCTTTCGTTTTTGGTGCAGCTTTACTTTGAAGATATACTGCGGCTACTGCACAATCCGAACGTTGCGATGTGAGATGATGCGGAAGTTATCAGTTACTTGATCTCGAAAGTTGCGCCACTTTTTTGGGACGACCTCTCGCATAAAGTTCAAGATTGGGTTGGCGAAGTGTTTTTGCGTTGGATAGTGCCGATTATGGGTGACGTGGCTGTGCATGACGGCCCAGAGCCTCTCAATGGGATTGAGATGAGGGCAATAGGGCGGTAGTTGGATCAGGTGAATGCGACAGTTTTTGCGCGACAGGAACGCTCTGACATTGGGGCCTTTGTGGTATGGGGCATTGTCCCAAATGACGTGAATGATACGTTTGTCAGGGTTTCTGGCCTCAATTTTGGCGAGAAGCTGAACGGAGCTGACCCCATCGACGGTGGTTGGTTCAACGAAGGGCGCGTCAAAGGTTTCCAGGTTCAGAGCGCCGTGAATGTTCACGCGCCCAGATGTCGTTTGGATGGCGGGATTTGACCCTTTGCGAGCCCAACCATGGCTGGGTTTGCTTTGATATTCCGGATGAACTGCATCCGAGAAGTCGACGGCCTCGTCGGCAGGCAAGTTATTCAGTAGGTTCGTATGAAATGCGATGAATGCGGCCTGCTTTTCAACGTCAGCCACACGGGGCAGCGCCTTTGGTTTGCGATACTCGAACCCCAGACGGGCCAGAAGCTTGATGCAGCCAGAATGAGATAGTGGATGTTGAATTTTGCACCCATATAGGCTCTGATCTGCGCCGTTGAACGGCAGAACCGTTCCTCAAGCCATTCGCTCAAATCCGCCTCATGAGCAATCGTCATCCGTGACTGCCCGCCTTTCCACCCATCGTAGGCGACGGCCTCCCAGTCCTCAGCCAAATATTGCTTGTGCCAGCTGCGCACCGTGTCGTCGTCCAGAAACAGAACCTTTACGATTTGGGCACATGACATCCCATCATTCAGCAGCGAAAGCGCATTCGCCCGCCGCGCAACCCCGTAATCCTCACGCTGGCGCTTCACGCAGGATAAAAGCTCAAGGCGGTCTGCAGTGGTAAGAAAATTAGGGCGGATCATAAAGACACCTGAAACTCATTCGCTCAGTCCACCAATGCAAAAGTCGGGTGTTCAAAAAACCCGAGTATAAGAGAAAACGTCAGGCTGATTTCGATCAGTACGCTTCTCTCTTGGTTAAGCTTCAAGAGGTTGTCCAGCAGTTAGATGTTTTACATCTAGTTTTGAATAGGGCTTATGAAAAAAAAACTTGGAGTTTCAGGTATTGGATGCTGATCAAAAACGCGTGGAATTATTCTATGGTTTTGATCCGGCGGCTTTCGCTCCAAAAGAAATTAATTTTTCGACAGAGGAAAAGGGTGCCGCGCTCAGATGTGGGAAGCTTGATTTTTACAACAAAGTTACTGGCGTTGATTTGCTTTATCAGGGAGTTTTGATTGGCCTTACCGATTTGACCGAGCAAAGAGCCGATATTTTAGTTATGAAAAATCTTAAAATAACTGAAAATGGTGGAGCAGTATTGAGGTTCGATAGTGAGACCAATCCGGAATTTAGGCATCGATTGAGGCAATACGAAGACAGTTTCAATTCAGTACTGCTGAATGTTGAAAAACAAGAAGCCAATTTTACGACGCTTATTGAGAAATTGATGACATTACTACAAGATTATGGCGCGAAACTAACCCTTAGCCGAAAAAAACTAAAAACTTAACGGTAAATAACTGCAATTTTTGCAAGTGGTTTGGCTAGAATTTTGCGAGAGAAACCGTCACGGCCACCGCCAATTTAGCATGCATTTCAGGCCCGTAGTGGACGCCATCCATTTCACTAACTTCAATGTAGTCGCCTGCGTTTAGGTAGGCTGTGCCGTGGCGGGTGGCGATGTCTTTGAGCAGGGCGGGGAGGGCGTTGGAGGCGGTTTCGCCGTTTGCGAATTTCTCGGTGAGGAAGCCAATTTCGCGCACGGGGGGCGGGGCGATGAGGAGGAGTTTGAAGCCGTTGTGGCGGGTTTGCATCTCGTCGGAGAGGGCGGTGGCGACCAAGCCTTCAATGTGGGCAGCGATTTCTGTGGCGGAGAGGGCAAGGTGTGTTTTGACGTCATTGGTGCCGAGCATCAACGTCATGTAGTCAATCGGTCCACAGCTTTGGAGCGCGATGGCGAGGCCGAGGCGTCCGTCCATATGGTCGCCCATATCGGTTGGATCGGGGGTGGCGGCGGTACGTCCCGGGAGGCCCGCTTCGATCAAATCCCAACCAAGGGAGGCGGCCACGCGGGTTGGCCAGCGGGTTGCCGCATCATATCGTTCACGGATACCATCGGCATAAAGCGGGGCGGCGCCATAGGTGTTGCTGTCGCCAAAAGTAAGAAGTGTGGTCATGAGTGCCTCTAAGGATGTTGTATTTCCCACAGAGTATCAAATGCGCAAAAAAAAAACACCCTGCGAAATTCGCAGAGTGTTCATTTTCATCATGGCGTGAGCCAAGAAGAATTTAGTCAACCAGTGCCAAGTTATCAGCAGAAGCGCGACCGTCACGGCCTTCTTGAAGGTCGTAGGTAACTTTTTGGTTGTCGGCAAGACCTGTGAGGCCCGCACGTTCAACAGCAGAGATGTGTACAAATACATCGGATCCGCCAGCGTCAGGTGCAACAAAGCCGAAGCCTTTAGTAGAATTAAACCATTTTACGGTGCCAGTAGCCATTTCCGTAGTCTCCTATTTTGGCCGCCCACAACATGCGGCGGTTTGGTGATCAGCCCTTGTTATAAATCGAACCGGCTGCTCAGAAGGAGATAGGCGGAAGAATAGAGTCTGTCGTCACATCACCCGTATGACGGATAATGTGGGAAATCGCAAGGGATTCCTTTGAAATCTTTGAGTTAGCATCCGTTTTTTACCAAAAAAGATTGAAACGGCCCGAAAAAGAACGGGCCGTGTAATCTTTTAGAAAGGTTTAGCCAACAGTCTTGATGTTGCCTGCGGATTCACGTCCGTCGCGACCGGCGACCAATTCGTATTCCACTTTTTGGTTGTCTGCTAGACCAGTCAGACCAGCTTGTTCAACAGCCGAGATGTGAACAAAAATGTCCGATCCGCCTGCGTCTGGTGCGATAAAGCCGAAGCCTTTAGTTGTATTGAACCACTTAACGGTGCCGGTAGCCATCCGTTTTCTCCCTAATCAATCTTACCCAATCGCGGAATTGCGGCGGGCTGTGTCGACAGGTATTTTACGGAGGTGTGCATCCCGAGGGATGCGGGTCTTCCAAAAATCTGTTAACACGTCAAAATCGTTAGCTGAATTCTCATAAAAGGCAAGAAGTTTCGGAAGTTGGGCGCGAAATTGTCGGGAAACACAGTGAAAATCGGAAAAATCGAGGGCTGAGATGAAAATTTGGACTTTGAAGAATTGCGATACATGTCGCAAGGCTGTGAAGGAATTGGAAGCTGAATTTGGCGCTCTTGAGCGGGTAGATGTGCGGGATGATGGAGTGGCACCCGTTGATTTGGCCCGATTTTATGCGGCATTTGGCGAGGATATTTTGAACCGCCGGTCAACCACATGGCGCGCACTTTCTCCCGAATCACGCGAAGGGAACCCGCTGACCCTTTTGGCCGCGCATCCGACTTTGATGAAACGCCCTGTGATACAACTGGATGAGCGTTTGTTTTTAGGATGGGGTAAAGACGTGCAAGCGGAGTTAATGCAAAGTAAATAGCCCCACCCTAAGGTGAGGCTTGCAGGCTGGTTTGTCCTTAGAGTTTAGGCTTGGGGACGGCGACCTAGGAGAATGCGGTCAACCGAGAGGGGGCCAGCGCCCTTAATGACGAGCACAACAAGAACTGTGATCCAAAAGAGGCGCTGATCAAGGATCCCGCTGTCTGGAGCGCCATCAAACCAAGCGCCGAGGGTTCCGGGCTGGTTGATTCCGCCGTGTCCGTAGAGATCGGTAAGGCTCTGGACAAAGATAAATCCGATCATGCCAATTGCCCCAAGCCGTGTGAAAAGCCCCAGAACGATGAGTGCGGGAAGGATGAATTCCGCCCACATCCCCGCAACCGCAACCGCCCAGTAAAACCACCCGAGTTGGCTTGTATCATAGCTAACAGCCTCGGCGGCCTTGGGGAAAATCTGGGCGTAGGCCCCAGCGGAAGGCGACAAAAATCCAAAAACCCCGTCGCCGAGTTTTGTAAGGGCCGAGTTCCAGTAGTAAACCAGCAAGGTCGCCGCAAAGGTAAAACGCGCAAGGGTCGGGAGGAGCCATGTGCCCGCAAATTTGGTCAGGAGACGAACTGCGAAGTCATATAATGTGAGGAGCGCGTGCATAAAATATCCTAAATCAGGTCAATATGGGTGATGGCCCCGCCGGCAAGAAGGGCGCCGAGGACCGTTGTGAGATCGAATTCGGGTATTGTGCTGGCCGCCTCAAAGGCAGCCCCGAAGCTCATGTTTTTGCCGAGGGTTTCGATGAAATCCGCCCCGCCAGCTGGTAGGAGAGTCACTTCGGGGTCAAAGTCCGGACGGGTGAGCAAAACATCCTGCGCGCTGGGGGTGACCGCGGGTGCATCGGGGCGCGTGTTCACCAGATAAATCGCATGAAGTGGCCAAGGCGAGCGCAGGATTTTCACGGCGGGTGCGAGGGTGAGACGCGCCGCCATAAGGGCGTCGGGGGAGATGGATTGCAGGGTCTCAGCCGCGATGGGAGGGGCGTCCGCTGCGTGATATGAGGCGCGAAGAGCCAGTTCAAGACGTGCAACATCGGGCAGATAGGGCAGGTGCGCGACGGGTTCGAATTTGGCTAGAAAGGCAGGCATTTCAGCGCCATAGAACATCATGAGCGGGGAGCGTGGCGGGTGGGCGCGCAAGTAAACCCCAGCGACGGCGTCGAAAAACTCTTGGCCGACAATGCGACAGAGGACTGGAAAGGCTTGGCCTAAAGATTCGGTGAGGGAGACCGCGACATTGTTGCGATAGACCGAGAAACGTTTGCCGGCGGGAGAGCCATCGGGGCCGATAAGGCCCGTCGGGGGGGCGTGTCCGGGTCGAGCAGGGCATGAATGAACTGGGTCTGCGAAACGGTCTCCATCACACTAGCACCGTGTCAAGAACCGTCGCGACCCGTTGGGCTTCGGCGGCGAGGGTGGGCCAATCGGGGACATCATTGTCCCACTCGATGAGGCTGGGTTTGGCACCGCCTCTGAGCAAGGTATAGGCGTACATTTCCCATACGGGTTCGGCGACTTCACGGCCATGACTGTCGATCAGAAGCAGGTCGCCATCGTCGTCACTGTCCTCCTCAAAACCCGCCAAGTGGATTTCCCCAACCAGATCAAGGGGGAAGGCGTCGATGTAGGAATATGGGTCGGTTTTTTGGTTGGTGGCGGAAATAAACACGTTGTTCACATCGAATAATAGGCCGCAACCTGTACGTTGAGCGATCTCGGCGAGGAATTCGGCTTCGGGGATTTGGCTTTCGGCGAAGGTAAGGTAATTGGAGGGGTTTTCCAGCAGCATACGGTGGCGTACGGTGGATTGAACTTGATCGATATGTTCGCAAATCCGCGAAAGCGTTTCTTGAGTATAGGGCAGAGGCAAAAGGTCGTTCATGAAGCCAACATCATGAGTGGACCACGCAAGGTGTTCGGAAAAACTGGCGGGGTTAAGCCATGAAACCAGATGACGCAGGCGTTCGAGGTGGTCTGTATCAAGGGGCTTCTCGCCGCCGATCGACAGGCCGACACCATGCACAGATATTGGGAATTTTTCGGAGAGGGCACGCAGTTGGGCGATGGGGCGGCCGCCCTGACCCATGTAATTTTCTGCGTGAATTTCGAGCCATTCCACGGGGGAGGCATCGGTCATGATCGCGGAAAAATGCTGGGGTTTGTAACCAACGCCGGGGCGATTGGGGAGGGCCTCAAAACGGTGCGGGTTGGAATCGAGCACGGGAGCCTCCGGAACATAAATTATTCTAGGTAGCCTACATCAGAATTGGCTAAGAACCAAATCCGAGTAATTCGGAGAAAATGCGCCCCACCCAGACGGGTGAGGCGTGTAGGATTTATGCAGGGATGTCGCGCTCAAGAGCATCGAGGGAACCCATACGGCCTTCGCCAACGTCCATAGTTGCGCAAGTTCCAGTAGCGACAAGTTTCCATGCGTTGCCTTGGAAGTCGACTTTGGATGTGCCCGCACATGTAGTGCCAGGACCGGCTGCGCAGTCGTTTTGACCCGCAAGGGACACACCGAAGCATTTTTCTTTTGCTTCATCGGCAGCAGCAGGAAGAGCGTGGGCAGAAAGTGCAGCAGCAACAGCGCCAGCAGCGGCAAGAGTTTTGAAGTGTGTAGACATTGAGATATCCTTTAAAAAACTGTCATAAAAATCGCAGCAAGCGATTGGGTAAACTCTATGCGAGCCAGGAGGGAACGGGCCACTCACATCGTCGTTATTCACTGGCGCGTGAAGTATCGCGAGGAGGCGGGTGGGAGCGTACGCGTGAAAAATCCTCTTAGTTTTAAGGGGCTGACGACAAATTGTCGCATAAGCGAAAGTTTGGAGGCGCGCGGTACTCCGCCGAATATTTCACCAATGAGGGGGCGTATTGAAACAAATCCGCCGAAATACTGGTGGAAATTGTTTTAAAATTGCGCGGCTTGAGGATTGTTACAGAAAGCGCAGGCGCCTAGGGCGATGAAAAATGGCCCGAAAACTGAAGTTTCCGAGCCATTCCTTAAATTGCGAGCGATTTAGTCGCGCAAATCGGGGGGTGTTGCTTCAACCGCGAGGTCTTCGACGACTTGATCAAGCTCTAAGACCCTTGTTTGCTTTTCACCCAAGCGGCGTAGGGTGACGGTGCGGTCTTCGACTTCTTTCTTACCGATTGCGAGGATGACGGGCACTTTGCCAAGGCTGTGTTCGCGGACCTTATAGTTGATCTTCTCGTTGCGAATGTCGGCCTCGGCGCGCACGCCGCGTTTTTGCAGGGCAGCGACGGCTTCCAAGACGAACTCATCCGCATCGGATACAATAGAAGCCACAACCACTTGGCGCGGCGCAAGCCAGAAGGGGAATTTCCCCGCGTGCTCTTCGATCAAAATTCCGATGAAACGCTCAAACGAGCCCAAGGTTGCGCGGTGCAACATATAGGGCGTGTGTTTGGCACCATCTTCGCCGACGTAAGTTGCGTTGAGGCGTTCGGGGATGTTTGGATCGACCTGAAGGGTGCCACATTGCCAGTCGCGGCCAATGGCGTCAGTTAAAACGAACTCAAGTTTCGGGCCGTAAAATGCGCCTTCGCCGGGGTTGAGTTCAAACTCGTACCCTGCTGCTTTACACGCGTTGCCTAGGGCGTCTTCAACGAGGTCCCAGCTTTCATCTGATCCGACGCGCTTTTCTGGACGGGTGGAAAGCTTGATGCGCCAGTTGTGGAAGCCCAACTCACCGTAGATTTGCGAAAGAAACTCGACGAATTTTTTGGTCTCGGATTCGATCTGGTTTTCTGTACAGAAAATATGGCCGTCGTCTTGTGTAAAGCCGCGCACACGCATGATACCGTGCAGTGCGCCCGAAGGTTCATAACGGTTACAGGAGCCAAATTCCGCCATGCGCAGGGGCAGGTCGCGGTAGGATTTGATGCCTTGGTTGAAGATTTGTACGTGGCAAGGGCAGTTCATCGGCTTGAGCGCGTTCACAGTTTTTTCGCGTGCATGTTCCTCGTCGACTTCGACAATAAACATGTGTTCTTGATAGGCTTCCCAGTGACCGGACGCTTCCCAAAGCTTGCGGTTCACCACTTGTGGTGTGTTCACTTCGACATAGCCGTCGGCATATTGCTTGCGGCGCATGTAGTCTTGCAACTCGGTATAGACGCGCCAGCCGTTTGCGTGCCAGAACACTTGGCCCGGTGCTTCTTCCTGCATATGGAAGAGGTCCATTTCGCGGCCAAGTTTGCGGTGATCGCGTTTGGCGGCTTCTTCGAGCATGTGGAGGTGCTGCTTGAGGCCGTCTTTGTTTTGGAACGCCACGCCGTAGATGCGTTGCAGCATCGCGCGGTCACTGTCGCCGCGCCAGTAAGCGCCCGCGATGGACATCAGTTTGAATGCGTCACCCGGAACTTGACCGGTGTGTTGAAGATGTGGGCCGCGACAGAGGTCTTGCCAGTGGCCGTGCCAATACATGCGCAGGGGTTCGTCGCCCGGAATGGAGTTGATAAGCTCTACTTTGTAAGGCTCATTATTGGCCTGATAGAAATCAACCGCCCGTTCACGTTCCCAAATTTCTGTGGTCACAGGCTCGCGCTTGTTGATGATCTCTTTCATCTTTTTTTCGATGGTTTCGAGGTCTTCTGGTGTGAAGGCTTCTTCGCGGTCAAAGTCGTAATACCAGCCGTTTTTAATCACGGGGCCGATGGTGACTTTAACGTCTGGCCAAAGCTCCTGAACGGCGCGCGCCATGATGTGGGCACAGTCATGACGGATCAGCTCAACGGCTTGTTCCTCGTCTTTCATAGTGTGGAGCGCGAGGCTTGCATCGGCGTTGATGGGCCATTGCATATCCCAATGTTGGCCGTTCACTGTCGCGGAAATGGCTTTCTTCGCGAGGGATGTGGAAATGCTCTCGGCCACCTGCGCGGGGGTAATGCCAGCATCATATTGGCGGGAACTGCCGTCGGGAAGGGTAAGGGAGATTTGGGCCATCATGGGGCTCCTCGTCAGTTTGGCGCCTACGAAACGCCCGGTTGCGGGTATATGTTCGTGCGTGTTTTGCCGCGCGGGGCGGGGAAAGTCAACGCGGATTTATGGACTGTGGTCCGGATCGCAAGGAGAATGAAAGACTTGAAACTCGGGGCGCTGGACCGCACTGTGGCGGTCAAACATCGGCAATATTTTGGAGCCAAGACATGACAGACCCACAGTTTTTAACCACCGAGACAGGGCGCAAAATTGCCTACCACCTTACGGAGGGCAAGGGACCAGGTGTGGTGTTTTTGGGCGGATTCATGTCGGATATGGGCGGCACCAAGGCTGTGTACCTTGAGGAGTGGGCCAAGAAAACTGGCCGCGCCTTTTTGCGGTTTGATTATTCGGGGCATGGCGAGAGTTCGGGGGTATTTACCAACGGTTGCATCGGAGAATGGGCCGCAGACGCACAGGCCGCTATTAGCACATTGACCGAAGGGCCACAGATCTTGGTTGGCTCGTCGATGGGGGGCTGGATGGCGCTTCTTGTGGCGCGCGCGATGCCCGAAAAAGTCGCCGGACTGGTGGGAATTGCCGCTGCGCCCGATTTTACCGAGGATAGCATGTGGGGCGGATTTGACGCGGTACAAAAGGTGGAAATGGCCGAAACGGGGCGGGTTGCCTTGCCCAGCGAATATGGCGACGGGCCGTATATTATCACGCGGAAGCTGATCGAGGATGGGCGCGAAAACCTCGTGCTGCGCAGCCCGCTTTCTCTGCCATTTCCCACGCGATTTTTGCAGGGAACTGCCGATGCGGATGTGGATACTTCGGTGGCGATGCGCCTTTTGGAACATGTTGAGGGCGGTGATGTCCGCCTGACGCTGGTCAAGGGGGCCGATCACCGCTTCTCGACGCCTGAATGCCTAAACCTGATAACAAAGACCTGTGAGAAGGTCATCGCACGGGCGAAATTTTGAAAGGCTGAAAAAATGGATCAATGGGTAAGTTTAATAACGCTTGGCGTGGCCGATATGGATGCTTCGGCGGCGTTTTATGAAGGTCTGGGATGGGCGCAGGTGGAAAGTCCGGATGGGGTCATTGCATTTGACCTGATTGGCCAGACGCTTGGGTTGTATCCGAGGGCGGCTTTGGCCGATGATCTCGGCATTCCGGTTGCGGATGTCGGCGGTTTTAGCGGGGTGATATTCGGCCATAATGTGCCCCAAAAAGAAGATGTCGCGCCGTTACTGGAACGGGCAAAACAGGCCGGTGGGACGGTGTTAAAGCCCGCAGTTGATGTGTTTTGGGGCGGACACCACGGGTTTTTCGCCGATCCAGACGGGCATGTGTGGGAAATTGCGCATAACCCGTTTTCACCGCTGGGGCCAAAGGGCGAATTCCAATGGAACGGCGTGAAATAGATGCGTAAACCCGCGAGCATGCGGGGGCTTGAAGCCTTCGGGCGCACGCGGTTATCCAAGTATTTCTTCATGCGCGATTTTCTGTATTCGGAAATCGGCGCAGTGCACGGGTTTTCCAATATCCCTGACAATCCGGAACTGGCGATTGCGGCGGGGCGTGCGCTTTGTACGCAACTGCTTGATCCGCTTCAGGAAACTTTTGGTTCGATCTCTGTGCGTTCAGGATTTCGGGCGGCGGATTTGAACCGGTTTGGCAATGAGAACGCGCTGAACTGCGCCAGAAATGACGTGGATTTTGGCGGGCATATTTGGGACAGGAAAGATCCACGCGGCGCCATGGGAGCCTGTGCGTGCATCGTGATTCCGTGGTTTGCGGACCGATATGAGAAGGGAAGGAATTGGCATGATCTGGCGTGGTGGTTGCACGATCATTTGCCCTATTCCGAAATTCGGTTTTTTCCAAAACTCGCGGCGTTCAATCTTACGTTTAGCGAGGTGCCAAAGCGGGATATTCGCGGGTGGATTGGCGGGAATTCTGTTGTGCTGCGCGCGGGGGATGCGCCATCCGAGGAGCAAGCGGTGCGCGCAGCACGGTATTTTGATTTCCCGATATTTCGCGGGCTAGATTTGCCGGATTAGGCTTTGAGTTTGGTCACCGTTGCAGATTTTTGTACAGGTTTCTCAGCAGCTTTTGGCGTTTCGGGTTTTGCATTCGCATCGATGAAATCAAGGACAAGCGGGCGGATATTGTTGCGCCAGCTTTTGCCTGCGAAAATACCAAAGTGTCCCGCGCCAGGTTCAAGGTGACTAGCTTTTTTGCTATCAGGCAGGCCGGTCAACAAGTCGAGCGCGGCCACGCATTGGCCCGGTGCCGAAATATCGTCGTTTGCCCCCTCGACGGTTTTGACCGCAACCGAAGTGATTTTTCCGATATCGATGGGCGTACCGTTAACAACGAACTGATTCTTTGCGATTTCGCCGTCTTTGAAAATCCGCTCGACAGTCGAGAGGTAGAACTCGGCTGTCATGTCCATCACGGCAAGATATTCGTCATAGAAACGGTTGTGCGCATCATGGTCGCCAGCTTCGCCTTTTGAGACGCGGGTGATTTGATTTTTGAAAGCTTCTGAGTGGCGCTCGCTGTTCATCGATACAAAAGACGCGAGTTGCAGTAGGCCCGGATAGACCATGCGTCCGACGCCTTTGAATTTGAATCCAACGCGTTGAATCGCGGTTTTTTCGAGTTGGCCCATTGTGACACGGCGACCAAAGTCGGTAACGTCGGTTGCAGCGGCATCGGGGTCGATTGGCCCACCGATGAGCGTCAGGGTGCGGGGTTGTGCGGACGGATCGAGCTCTGCGAGGTAGGCTGTCGCCGCGAGCGCTAGGGGCGCGGGTTGACAAACGGCAATCACATTGGCTTCTGGTCCAATTTCTCGCATAAAATCAACGAGGTAAAGGGTGTAATCTTCAATATCAAACTTGCCTTCGGAGACGGGAATGTCCCGCGCATTGTGCCAGTCGGTGATATAGATTTCGGCGTCTGGAAGAAGGCTCGCGACGGTGCTGCGCAAAAGGGTTGCGTAGTGGCCGGACATCGGAGCGACCAACAAGATTTTGCGCGCCTTTTCGGGACGGCCTTGCACGTTAAACTTGATCAAATCGCCAAAAGGACGCGAGAAAACGGATTCAACTGAGACCAAATGATCGCATCCGTCCTCGGCAGGAATCGAATGAATGCCCCAGTCTGGCTTGACCGCCATACGGGCGAAACTACGCTCTGTGACGTCGCCCCATGCGCCTATCCATTGCAAAAACGGGTTGGGAACAAGGCCCATGGCAGGGAAGGCAGCGACGGCTTTTGCAGATGCGCCCAACCACTCGTTGGTATTGCGCATTGTTTCCATCATGTCATAGGTGGCCATATACCGCATATTCGCTCCTTCACAGCGCTGATTTCTCAGGCTAAGCTTGATTTGTGCTGCACGCGCGTCCTGCACTATGCTGCACTTGCAGAAAGATTAGGGTAGAAAAAATCATATGACAACCAATCAGAACGATTCCGACGAAAAATCCTCAGATTCAAACGGAAATGTGACATCTGAACGTCTGTCAGAGAATCTGGCTAAGGTGGAGGCGCTTTCGGCGCGCCTTGTCGCCGCCCTTTCGAAAAAACGTAAAATTGATCCCAACCTCCAAGGCCCAAGTAGCGACCTCTTCATGAAGGCCGCTGCCGCTTATATGGCCGAAATGGTAAATAATCCGTCAAAAATGGTCGAGCATCAGGTTGCTTATTGGGGGAAGTCGCTTAAGCATTACGTGGATGCGCAGCATACTTTGAGCGAAGGTAAAATTGAGGCGCCCAAAGATTCTGGGCCTACCGATCGTCGATTTGCAGACCCCGCGTGGGATACGCATCCGTATTTCAATTATATTAAGCAACAATATTTGATGGGCAGCGATGCTGTTTCGCAGGCCGTGGCGGACCTTGACGGGCTAGATCCGTCAGATAAAAAGCGAGTCGATTACTTTAGTCGCCAGATTGTGGATATGTTTTCGCCCAATAATTTCCTTGGGACAAACCCGACGGCGCTGGCCAAAGCAGCCGAGACCGAGGGGCAATCCTTGGTGGATGGGCTGGAAAACCTTGTGCGCGATATTGAAGCCAATGATGGCGAGCTTTTGGTAACTTTGGCCGACAAAAAGGCCTTTAAAGTTGGTGAAAATCTTGGGACGAGCAAAGGATCGGTCGTCTTTCGCAATCGCATGTTTGAACTTGTGCAATATGCCCCCCAAACCGAAACCGTCTATAAGACTCCGTTGATTATCTTTCCGCCGTGGATCAATAAATTCTATATTTTGGACCTCAAGACCCAGAATAGTTTGATAAATTGGATTACAGAACAAGGGTTTACCCTGTTTGTCGTCTCTTGGGTCAACCCGAACGCCTCCTATAAGGATGTGGGATTGGCGGATTATGTGAATGAGGGGTACCTTGAGGCCATCGCGACGGTCAAAAAGATTACCAAGGAAAAGAGCGTCAATGTTGTGGGCTATTGCATCGCCGGAACGACTTTGTCGCTAACACTTTCGAAGATGAAAAAGGCGGGGGACAAATCGATAAAATCAGCGACCTTCTTTACCACGCTAACGGATTTCTCGGATCAGGGCGAAGTTGGCGTGTTTTTGGACGAAGGCTTTGTTGGTGGGATTGAACGCGAAGTCGCTGAGACGGGTGTTTTGGACTCGCTCTTCATGTCTAAGACCTTTTCGTATTTGCGCTCCAATGACCTGATCTATGCGCCCGCTATTCGGAATTATATGATGGGGGAGGCGCCGCCAGCGTTTGACCTTCTCTATTGGAACGGCGACGGAACGAACCTTCCGGGCCAGATGACGGTCGAATATCTGCGTAACCTTTGTCAAGAAAATCACTTCGCGCGCGGAATCTATGAAATGGAGGGCGAGGTGCTCTCGATTAAAGATGTGGACGTGCCCGTTTGTGCTATCGCCTGTGAGACCGACCATATCGCGGCTTGGACCTCCTCGTATCGCGGCGTGAGTCAGTTCAAGAGTAAATCGAAAACCTTTATTCTGTCTGAAAGTGGCCATATCGCTGGGATCGTGAATCCGCCCAGCAAGAAAAAATACGGCCATTATACCAATGAGGACATGACGCTTACCGCAGATGCGTGGAAAGAAGGCGCAGAGTTTCATGAGGGCTCATGGTGGGAACGATGGGGAAAATGGCTGTCTGAACACTCAGGCGGGCAGGTTCCGGCGCGAATTCCCGGTGATTCGGGCTATCCAGAGCTTTGCCCTGCTCCTGGAACCTATGTTTTGGCACCAATAAGTGATTGATTTATAAGGGTATTGAATAATAATGCTGCGATGCAGCATAAAAAGCTTGAAATGCCGCGATGCAGTATGCATATTGTTTGTACAAGAGAAATTCAGCGGAACTTCCCGCCTGCACTTAGGAGCGAACACATGACACAAGCACAAGATTTCACCAAGATCATGCAAGACATGGTTGGCGCATTCCCAGTAGACACAACTGCATTTGAAGGCGCGTTCAAAAATTCCGCCGCCCTTGGCGACAAAATGTCCAAAGTAGCTTTGACAGCTGCTGAGAAATCTAACGAGATTTCCACAAAATGGACAAAAGAAACACTTGCGAAACTTTCTGCAGTTTCTGCAGTTAAAACTGAGCCAGCTGATTATAGCAAAGCATTGACAGAATTCGCTTCTTCAACTGCTGAGATGGCTTCTGAAAACTTGGCCGCTTTCGCTGAAATTGCGAAAAAAGTTCAAGCTGAAACCGTTGAACTGATGCTTGCTGCTGGCAAAGACATCACTGAAGAAACAAACGCTGCTGTTAACAAAGCAACCGCAGACGTTACGAAAGCTGCAAAAGCGGCCACGAAGTAATTTGAGGTTCTAACCGCGGGTCTCCTCCTCCCTCCCTCCCGCGCTTCCTCTTAAGGCGAGATCCTCTCGGGTCTCGCCTTTCTTTTTGTTGCTTTCCTTCTGCGCATGCGCAATCCTTCTGCATTGCAGAAGAAGGGGATCCCTGTGAGCGAAGCCGAAAAAACACTACTTATCAAACGTTATGCCAGCCGCCGTCTTTATAATACCGAGACCAGCGATTACGTCACTCTTGAAGACATCGCAGGCTTTATCCGCACAGGGCGTGAGGTCCAGATTATTGACCTAAAAAGCGGCGACGATCTGACACGGCAATATCTTCTACAGATTATTGCGGAGAGAGAAAGCCGTGGTGACAATGTATTGCCCGTCAATGTCCTCATGGATTTGGTGCGTAGCTATACAAACCAAGCAGGCAGCGTTGTCCCTGACTTTCTCTCTGCCAGCTTTGAAATGCTCCGCGAGAGCCAGACCAAAGTTATGGGCGGCTTTCCCAGTCCTTTGGCCGGCATCCCTGGTCTTGACGCGCTAAAGGCTCAACAGGAAGCGTTTTTGAAGACCATGACCGGCGGATGGACCGCGCCTACATCTGAGCAGCCAGCCTCAAAAGACACCGCGAGTAGCGATAGTGATCTGGCTGACATCAAGAAACAGTTGGCGGAACTGCAAAGTAAGCTGTCAAAAATGAGTTAAAGCGTCGAGCTTAAATATTGAATCGATAGGATTCCGTTGAGTTCAGTTTTGTGATTCACTCTGGTTGGGAGGATGGATCATGTCAGCAGCATTACCGATGGCGCTTCGGGCGCGGTTTCAAGAGTACATTGAGGAAGGGTTGAGCGGTCGTGCGGCGGCGGCGCGTTTGAAGGTTTCGGCGGCCACGGGCGTTCGCTGGCTTCGCAGAATCCGTGAGCGAGGCAATGCCACACCGGATGTCCAAGGGCGACCAAAAGGACACGGAAAGCTCGCGCTCCACCGTGAGTTTCTTGTAGAGTTGGTCGCGCAGGATGGTGACATCACACTGCCAGAACTGGCCGGAGCGCTGAAGGCCGCCACGGGTGTTGTTGCCCATTCTGCATCTATCGGACGGTTCCTGCGCAAACTTGGTTACACGTACAAAAAAAGTCACTGGTGGCCACCGAGCGGCTCCGCGCCCATGTGAAGCTGCGTCGTCGGGACTGGTTCCGGTACCGTATTCCGGCAATGCAAGCGCATCCTGAACGGCTCGTCTTCATAGACGAGACGTCAGTAAAAACCAATCTGACCCGACTACGTGGGCGCAGTCTATGCGGAAAGCGTCTGGAAATGGACGCACCGTTTGGGGCGTGGGGCACTCAGACGTTCATTGCAGGCCTGACGCAAGATAACCTGATTGCACCATGGGTCATCAAGGGGGCGATGGATGGTGAGGCGTTTGAAGTCTACGTCCGCAATGTCCTTGCCCCGGAACTGCGACCAGGCACTGTCGTCATTTGCGACAACCTTGCCACCCATTACAACAAGGCGGCTGCAGAAGCCTTGCGGGAAGTCGGGTGCTGGTTCCTCTACCTGCCGCCGTACTCACCCGATCTCAACCCCATTGAAATGGCCTTCTCAAAACTCAAAGCCCACCTTCGAAGGATCGGAGCCAGAACATTTGACCAGATGTTCGATGCCCTCGCCAAAATTTGCAATCTCTTCACGCCAGACGAATGCTGGAACTTCTTTTGTGAGGCGGGATACGGATCAAGTTAAAAGCTCGATGCTTTAAGCTGATTGGCTCTGCGGTAGAAAACGCTCATTCTACCGCAAAAACCCCCTGTTTTCAGCGTGTCACGCGTCAGCGAATGATCTGGGGTCTGAACTGAAATTTGCGACGGGCTTCTTGCGGTAAATGCCGATTGAGATATTTACTGATAGCCCCATAAATCCCAATCACAACAAACGTCAAAAGCACGTAGTACATGGCAAGGATCGGATAAGGGACGAACGGGTTAAACGTTTTGTCCGCAAAATAACTGGCGTAATACAGCGCATCGCCGCGTTGCTGCCATGCCGGAAAGCCCGAGAAATAGACTAAGGTTGTGGCGTGGAAGAGGAAGATCGCCTCGTTGGTGTAAGCGGGCCACGAGAGGCGCAGCATGGTGGGGAAAATCACCCGCCGGAATTTCTTCCAACCGGTTAAACCGTAGGCATCGGCAGCTTCGATTTCCCCCTTGGGAATAGAGTTCAGCGCACCATAGAAGATTTCCGCAGTATAGGCCGTTGTGTTGAGGAAAAGCACCAGCAATGCCCCGAGCCAAGCCTTTGTTAACATGCGGGTTTCCAGCGTAATTTCGACGAATCCTAGGTTGAGATCGATGCCGAGTTTGGGCAGGAGAACGAAGGTTTCATACGCCAAGAAGAACTGAATAAACAGGGGCGAGCCGCGAAAGATAAAGATGAAAATCTCGGCGGGGCGGCGCAGAATCCAGCGATGTGAGCTTTTGCCCATGGCCACGGCTGTGGCGGCAAAGAAGCCAAAGATGAGGGCGAGGACGCCGAAATAGATGTTCCAGATCATACCCGAGCCAATCAATGTGAATTGATCACACAGGGTGAAGTCGGTTTTGGGCAGAAGCCGCTCGCCATAGCCGATGGAGCGCAGGCCGTAGTTTTGGATGGTTTCGAGGCAACTCATGCCGTGGCCTCGCGTCGCTGGGCTTCGCCGCCAGCGGTTGCCTGTCCACGGGAAAGTTTACGAGTCAATTTGGCAAAGGCGATTTCGCTCACTTTGGTTAGTGTGAGGTAGAAGACCATCAAACCAAGGAAATACCAAATGCGCCAATCTGGATGCGGATAGTCGAAGGCATTGGTTTTGTGGCCCCCCATTTCGCGGGCCCAAAAGACGATGTCATGGATGCCTAAAAGGAACAAAAGTGGCGTAGCTTTTACAAGGATCAACCAAAGATTGGAGAGGCCGGGCAGCGCGAAAATCCACATTTGCGGCACAAGAATGCGCCAGAAACTTTGGCGGTGCGACATACCGTAAGCTTCGGCGGTTTCCATTTGGGCACGGGGGACGGCTTGCATCGCGCCATAAAGAACGTTGGCCGCAAAGGCGCCGAACACGATCGCAAAGGTAAAAACCGCGATGGAGAAACTGTAGGTTTCATGGACCCATTGGGCCGAGGTGGAGAGGGGCATTTTAGCATCGGGGCAGACAAGGAAATCACTGCCCTGACGAATGGCATCGGTCCATTCGGGGCATTTTACCTTGTGGCGCGTCCATTCGACAGCTTGGTCAAGGGCGATGACAAAGAACATAAAAAACGCAATATCAGGAACCCCGCGCACGACGGAGGTGTAAATTTTTCCAAACCAGCGCAGGGGGCGACGTGGCTACGCGAAGCTGTCGCGCCCAAAAAGCCAAAGAACAAGGCAACGGGTGCGGTCACGGCCAGCAAGAGGAGCACCGTTAAAAACGAACTGTAAAACGCGAAATGTTTTCCTGTCGTGAGATAGCACGACAGCCATGTCAGGCCTTCGAGGGCGGACGGATCGGAGCAATATGAAAAGATCGGACAGTCCCCTGAGTGGTTTGGCCAATAGGAAAACGCGCGCCTATTTTCAAGGCGCGCGTTGATTATTAAGGTTTAGAATACTTGGGCGTCTGCGCCGAACCATTCAGTGATTAAAGCGTTCAACGTGCCGTCAGCTTTCATCGAATCGATGGCTGTGTTGAATTTTGCTTTGAGTTCTGTGTCGCTTTTGCGCATGCCGATGCCGATGCCGCCACCCAATCCGATGGGTTCGCCAACGATGAGCATTTCGCCACCGCTTTCGGCCGCAATTGGATATAGATAATCGCCGTCGGCAAAGACTGCGTCCGCTTCGCCATTTTTAACCGCAGCAACGGTTTCGTCTGGGGTTGCGAACTCAACCAAGATTGCACCGGATTCAGCAATGTAACCCGCTTGGATAGTAGCAGCTTGTGCGGCCACAACAGCAGAAGTTAGGTCAACGTCTTCGGACAATGCAAGGTAGGCGGAAGCCGCTGGTGGCGTGTAGTTTTGCGAGAAATCAATGACTTCTTTGCGCTCGTCCGTGATGGACATGCCTGCAATAATTGTGTCGTAGTTGCCGGAGTTGAGGTTTGTGATGATGCTGTCCCAATCGTTTTGGACCCATTCACATGTCAATTCTGCGCGTTTGCAGAGTTCATTGCCCAAGACGATTTCATATCCGTCGAGATCGCCATTATCGTTGACGAAGTTGTAGGGAGGGTAGGCACCCTCTGTGCCCATGCGAACGGTGTCAGCGAAGGCAACGCTCGTTGTAAAAACTAAAGCTGCGGTCGAAAGAAGGATATTTTTCATTTTAGTCTCCGTGAGGTGTAATTACGTAAGTCTTCCGCCAACGGGGAACCAACGCTTGGTGTGCGTATTCTTGGTTCCGTCGTTGAGAAACTGGGGTATGTGCGAAGGGCCGAAATCTAGGACGATTTTGGAATCAAACTCTAATGGGTGACCCACAAATGTGAGCGCAACAAGGGCACTAGGTGCAGACATTATGCACTCACCGTTGCGCTGAGAAATTGTTGCAAACGAGCGGTTTTAGGAGCGGTGAAAAGGGTCGACGGCGGGCCTTGCTCTTCGATGATTCCCTGATGCAAAAACACGACGTGGTCCGAAACATCATTCGCCAACCGCATGTCGTGCGTAACCAATATCATCGTGCGGCCTTCGTTTGCCAAGTCTTTGATGACTTTTACAACTTCTTGCTCCAGCTCTGGATCAAGGGCACTTGTCGGCTCGTCGAACAGGAGGGCTTTGGGCTGCATACACAACGCACGCGCGATGGCGGCGCGTTGTTGCTGACCACCAGAAAGTTGCGCAGGATAGGCATCACATTTGTCGCCAATCCCCACTTTTGCCAACAGGTCGCGCGCGCGCAACTCAACCGCCTCACGGTCCTCTCCGAGGACGGTAACAGGGGCTTCCATCACGTTTTGCAGGATGCTCATATGCGCCCACAGATTGAACTGTTGAAAAACCATCGACAGATTGGTGCGAATGCGCGTGACCTGTGCGCGGTCAGCGGGGTGACGCCCCAAACCTTGGCCGCGCCAAGAAATAGGCTCGCCTTCAAAAAGGATATCCCCACTCTGGCTATCTTCTAACAGGTTCGCACACCGTAAAAGGGTAGACTTTCCTGACCCAGAAGAGCCAATCAGCGACACAACATCCCCACGGTTCGCCAAGATGTCCACACCCTTAAGGACTTCCAGCGGCCCATAGGATTTATGCAGGTTGCGGATTTCTATCACAGGAGTTTGTGTGTCGTTTGTTTTAGGTTTTGTCACGGTATTCCAGCTGTTTGGATTTGGTTCATTATTAGGAAGGATATTCCTTAAAATTGCAAACAGAAAGGACGATTGACGTAAGGGAACGCAATTTGGTGCGAAACGCCCAATTGTCGGGGGCGCCTCGGTCCAGGAAATCGGAGATTATTGATTGGATAAAACACGTTGACGACAGCGCGCACTGTCCATGTCCGTGATACCCAGTAGGTTTGCGAGCAAACGCATGAGTGTGTCTTCGTATGTATTGCGGACACCATCGGCCAAAACCACTTCCCATAGAGCCTCGATAACGGCCTCGCGCTCGTCGTGTGGCACCGAATCCTTGATCGAGCGGGTAAAGCGGACGGTGTCGGGGGCCGACTTCTCAAAGACTTCGGCTTCCTGACGCAACTCGGTGGTTTGCTCGGGGGTGAGTCCGTAGCGTTTTGCCAAAATACGGTCGATGCGGGTGATTTCTGCGTGGGAATAATCGCCATCGGTGCGTGCTATGCGCACAAGCAATCCCGCAATTGCGATGCGGTCGTCGAGTTTTTGTGGTTCTGCTTCAGGGGCAAAAAGAGAAAAAAGTTTATCAATCATTTTAGTTATGTTGCTTCCTTTAGGGAGGTTTTAGCCAAGCCAGCCTTCGATGATCGTTAGGTCGCAGTCTGACACAGGTGCTCGTAAGGCTTTTGCCGCTTGATATTCATCGCAGTTATAACAGGCCTTCGCCGCTTCCAAACTGGGAAACTCGATTACAATTGTGCGCGATTTAACATGGCCTTCGACGACCTCTTGAGGGGTGCCGCGTACCAAAAAACGACCGTTAAATTTAGCAAAGGCAACGCCGTTCGCCGCGACATAGGATTTGTAACCGTCCGGATCGCCCACATCTACATGCGCGATCCAGTATCCTTTGAGACTGTCTGTCATATGTCCCTCCCAATTTTTGGTAGGTTAGGCATTTCCCCACCGTTAGACCAGACGCGAATTGTCCTTGGCAGCTTTTACGAAACCTTGAAAAAGCGGGTGCGGCGCGAAGGGCTTGGATTTTAGTTCGGGGTGATATTGCACGCCGATGAACCACGGGTGATCTTTCCACTCGACGATTTCGGGGAGTTTCCCATCTGGGCTCATGCCCGAGAACTGAAGGCCAACGGCTTCCAATTGCTCACGGTAGCGCACGTCAACTTCATAGCGGTGACGATGGCGCTCCTCGATGCTGGTCGTGCCATAGACTTCTGCGACTTTGGAGCCTTCTTTCAAAGTGGCCGTGTAGGCGCCCAATCGCATTGTGCCGCCTTTGTCGTCAGACAGTCTGCGCGCGATTTTATGGTTGCCCTGTACCCATTCTTTGAGGTGGTAAACTACAGGAGTGAAACGTTTTTCACCGGATTCTTGGTCGAATTCTTCGGAACCCGCATCGGTGAGGTGGGCCACATTGCGTGCAGCTTCAATGACCGCCATTTGCATGCCCAAACAGATCCCGAGATAGGGGATTTTACGGGTGCGTGCAAATTCGGCCGCTTTGATTTTGCCTTCGGTTCCACGTTCGCCAAAGCCACCGGGAACGAGGATCGCATGAAACCCTTCTAGGTAGGGGGCGGCGTCGGTTGTGTCGAAAATCTCGGCATCGACCCACTCGATTTTCACCTTCACGCGGTTGGCCATGCCACCATGTACAAGAGCTTCGGCGATGGATTTATATGCGTCCTCAAGTTGGGTGTATTTGCCGACAATCGCGATTTTCACTTCGCCTTCGGGGTTGAAGGCGCGGTCTGCGACATCAACCCAGCGGGTGAGGTCGAGCGCTGGTGCGGGGTCGATGCCAAAAGCATCAAGGACCGCCGTGTCGAGGCCTTCGCGGTGGTAGGCGAGGGGGGCTTCGTAGATCGATTTGAGGTCGTATGCCGCAATCACTTTGTCTTTGCGGACGTTACAGAAAAGACCGATTTTTTCGCGCTCTTTTTCTGGGATGGGTTGTTCGGAACGACAGACAAGCACGTCTGGGGCGATCCCGATGCTGCGCAATTCTTTGACGCTGTGTTGCGTGGGTTTGGTTTTCAGCTCGCCCGACGCGGCAAGGTACGGCAACAGGGTGAGGTGCATGAAAATACACTCGCCGCGCGGCTTGTCTTGGGCGAATTGACGGATTGCTTCAAAGAAGGGCAAGCCTTCGATGTCGCCCACAGTGCCACCAATTTCGCAAAGCATGAAATCGACTTCATTCTCGCCAATATGTAGGAATTCTTTGATCTCATTGGTTACGTGCGGGATAACCTGAATGGTTTTACCCAAATAATCGCCGCGGCGTTCTTTTTCCAACACTGTGGAATAAACACGCCCAGAAGAGATGGAATCTGTGTTGCGTGCGGCCACGCCGGTGAAGCGTTCGTAGTGGCCCAAATCAAGGTCCGTTTCGGCGCCATCATCGGTCACAAAAACTTCGCCATGCTCAAATGGGCTCATGGTTCCGGGGTCTACGTTGAGGTAAGGGTCGAGCTTACGTAGGCGAACAGTATAACCACGGCCTTGCAACAAAGCACCAAGAGCCGCCGAAGCCAAACCCTTGCCAAGTGAAGACACAACGCCACCAGTAATGAAAATATAACGAGCCATGTGGCGAACGTCTCCCGTGAGTGTTTTAACTGAGATGAAAACGGCGCAAAAAAGCGCAGCATCACGGGAGTTGAGTTATAACGGATTCTCAAGGAAACCGCAACCCAATCGCAAGATGCTGCGGAGCATTTCTGCTCGTTCTCAATTTATAGTAGTTTATTCGGCGGCGGGGGGTGTAAGCGTTTCGTCGCCAGATGACGGCGGCAGCAAAGCATCACCTTCACCAAGTGAGGAAGCCGGAGCTTCAATCGGCGCAGGGGCCTTTCCACCAACGCGATCCAAAACCGACCCTGCACCAGCATTTTGTGCTGCAATTACAGTCAAGGTGATCGACGTCATGATGAATCCGCCCGCCAAAACCCAAGTGACTTTGCCAAGAGCCGTCCCGCCAGAGCGCCCCGAGGTGCCTCCGTTGCCGCCACCGCCAATACCCAAGCCGCCCCCTTCGGAACGTTGGATTAGAACGATGCCGATCAATGACAACGCAAGAAGTAGGTGGATGACAAGAACGATATTTTCCATGAAGCAGCCTCGCTTGAGATTTGGAGTTATTTAGGCGGCTTTTCCCGTGCTCGCAACCCTATTCGTTGAAAGCCTTTGGTCGGCCCCGTGAAATCCTCGCGGGTGTTGCTGCATTTCTAGGGAATTCTGCAAAAGAAGTACCCCTGTCTTGTGCTTTGGGGGGTAAACGGTGTTTTAGAGGTTCCCTGTAAGTCCATAGCAAGTTATACGGGCGCGGGTTTTCCAATCACCGGGATAGAATAATGGCAAATGTAGTCGTCGTAGGCGCTCAATGGGGCGACGAAGGAAAAGGCAAGATTGTTGACTGGCTTAGCGAACGCGCAGATGTAATTGCGCGCTTCCAAGGCGGTCACAATGCGGGTCACACCCTCGTTATTGACGGGAAGGTCTATAAACTGTCGCTTCTCCCATCGGGAATTGTTCGGGGTGGCAAACTCTCTGTGATTGGCAACGGGGTTGTTCTTGATCCTTGGCACCTCATCGAAGAGATCGACAAGCTGCGGGCGCAGGGCGTCGAGATTTCACCTGAAAACTTGATGATTGCCGAAAATACCCCTCTGATTCTTCCAGTCCACGGCGAGCTGGATCGTGCGCGCGAAGGTCACAATACGGTCGCCAAAATTGGCACGACGGGGCGCGGAATTGGCCCTGCATATGAAGATAAGGTTGGACGTCGTGCAATTCGCGTTGCGGATTTGGCAGACGAGGCTACTCTTGAAACGCGCGTGGATCGTTTGCTTCAGCACCACGATGCACTGCGTCGTGGCATGGGGCTTCCTGAGGTTGATCGGGCTGATTTGCTCGCGAAACTCAAAGAAATCGCCGAGCATGTTCTGCCTTATGCGGCTCCCGTTTGGAAAATTCTTAACGAGAAACGCAAAGCTGGGAAACGTATCTTGTTTGAAGGTGCGCAAGGCGCGTTGCTCGATATCGATTTTGGCACTTATCCCTTTGTAACGTCCTCAAATGTGATCGCGGGTCAAGCCGCGACAGGGACGGGCGTCGGACCAGGTGCAATCGACTATGTACTTGGAATCGTTAAGGCATATACAACCCGTGTGGGCGAAGGTCCATTTCCTGCAGAGCTGGATGACGCGGATGGCCAACGGCTTGGCGAGCGCGGCCATGAATTTGGAACGGTCACAGGACGCAAGCGCCGCTGCGGTTGGTTTGATGCGGTTTTGGTGCGTCAAACTTGCGCGACGTCTGGTGTGTCCGGTATCGCGTTTACCAAGCTTGACGTGCTGGATGGGTTTGAAGAACTCAAAATTTGTGTGGGGTATGAACTCGACGGGAAGCGGGTGGACTATTTGCCAACTGCCGCCGATCATCAAGCTCGCGTCACGCCGATTTACGAAACAATGCCGGGTTGGAGCGAGAGCACAGAAGGGGCGCGCAGCTGGAACGACCTTCCAGCGGCCGCGATCAAGTATGTGCGTCGCGTTGAAGAGTTGATTGAGTGCCCTGTGGCCATCCTCTCAACCAGCCCAGAGCGCGAAGACACCATCCTTGTCACTGACCCATTTGAGGATTGAGCATGGCATTGAGTTATAAAGCCCGTCGGCGGTGGTCGCTGTTTGCACTCCTTGTGGGGCTCCCAGCGTATATCATTGTTGCGGTTAGTGTTATTGGTCTGTTTGATCGGCCTCCGTTCTGGTTGGAACTGGTGATCTATGTGTTCCTTGGGGTTATTTGGGCGTTTCCGCTTAAGGCCATATTTAAGGGCATCGGTCAGGCGGATCCGGACGCTTAGAAAAGAGCGAGCCCAATGAGGTATACTCGGGGTTTTTGAACACCCGACTTTTGCATTGGTGGACTGAGCGAATGAGTTTCAGGTGTCTTTATGATCCGCCCTAATTTTCTTACCACTGCAGACCGCCTTGAGCTTTTATCCTGCGTGAAGCGCCAGCGTGAGGATTACGGGGTTGCGCGGCGGGCGAATGCGCTTTCGCTGCTGAATGATGGGATGTCATGTGCCCAAATCGCAAAGGTTCTGTTTCTGGACGACGACACGGTGCGCAGCTGGCACAAGCAATATTTGGCTGAGGACTGGGAGGCCGTCGCCTACGATGGGTGGAAAGGCGGGCAGTCACGGATGACGATTGCTCATGAGGCGGATTTGAGCGAATGGCTTGAGGAACGGTTCTGCCGTTCAACGGCGCAGATCAGAGCCTATATGGGTGCAAAATTCAACATCCACTATTCTCATTCTGGCTGCATCAAGCTTCTGGCCCGCCTGGGGTTCGAGTATCGCAAACCAAAGGCGTTGCCCCGTGTGGCTGACGTTGAAAAGCAGGCCGCATTCATCGCATTTCATACGAACCTACTGAATAACTTGCCTGCCGACGAGGCCGTCGACTTCTCGGATGCAGTTCATCCGGAATATCAAAGCAAACCCAGCCATGGTTGGGCTCGCAAAGGGTCAAATCCCGCCATCCAAACGACATCTGGGCGCGTGAACATTCACGGCGCTCTGAACCTGGAAACCTTTGACGCGCCCTTCGTTGAACCAACCACCGTCGATGGGGTCAGCTCCGTTCAGCTTCTCGCCAAAATTGAGGCCAGAAACCCTGACAAACGTATCATTCACGTCATTTGGGACAATGCCCCATACCACAAAGGCCCCAATGTCAGAGCGTTCCTGTCGCGCAAAAACTGTCGCATTCACCTGATCCAACTACCGCCCTATTGCCCTCATCTCAATCCCATTGAGAGGCTCTGGGCCGTCATGCACAGCCACGTCACCCATAATCGGCACTATCCAACGCAAAAACACTTCGCCAACCCAATCTTGAACTTTATGCGAGAGGTCGTCCCAAAAAAGTGGCGCAACTTTCGAGATCAAGTAACTGATAACTTCCGCATCATCTCACATCGCAACGTTCGGGTTGTGCTGTATGGACCTGTCACGGTTTGATGCCGCTCCTTTGATAGCATTTACTGCAACAAAGGAGACTGAACATGGGACTGAAACGAACAGACGAATTTAGGGAAGATGCGGTGCGGATCGCACTGACCAGTGGGCTTACCCGAAAGCAAGTGGCTGATGATCTTGGTGTCGGTGTGTCGACGCTGAACAAATGGATCACAGCGTACCGAGACACGGATGTGGTGTCGAAGGAGGATTTGGGACTGGCTCAGGAGAATGGCCGGCTTCGACGTGAGAACCGTATTCTCAAGGAGGAAAGGGACATCCTAAAAAAGGCCACGGTGTTCTTCGCGAGCCAAAAGCCGTGAGGTTTAGGTTCATTCATTGCCCGGCAGTCGATATGCAGTATCGATGAGAGGGGAAGAACACCAATCTGCATTTTCCATTGGACGTATGTGCCATGTCATGAATGTCAGCGCACGCGGCTTACGGGCGTTCCGTAACCGTCCAGCCAGTCGCAGGCAGCGGTCTGATATGGTCACGTTGGCCCACATCAAAGAACAATCCCGTCTCAGTCTTGGCAGCTATGGCAGGCCGCGCATGACTGAAGAACTGAAAGAAGTTGGTTTGGACATCGGGCATCGCCGCGTCGGCCGTTCCCCTCTCATTGATTGCTTTGCAACCAACTGCCGGTCAGTGGATGCGCCAGAACGGCATATCAGTGATCAGAACGCGGAAACACAAGGCAACGACGGACCACTGCCCGGCAGGGTATGCGCAGTATGCCCGAGAGGAGGCAATCATAAGTTCAACATCGCGCCTAACTTACTGGATCGGAACTTTGTCGCTGAGCAACCAAACCAGAAGTGGGCAGCTGACATCACCTATATTTGGACGCGAGAAGGCTGGCTCTATCTTGCTGTGATCTTGGATCTGCATTCGCGCCGAGTGGTCGGTTGGGCTCCCTCTCATCGATACTGCGTTTCGACTGTCGGGCAGTGGTTAGTAACCGAATGAAACGCGATCTGGCCATCCGGGCATTGAACATGGCAATAGCCTTTCGGGCACCACCCAAGGGCTGTTTCCATCACACGGACCGGGGCAGCCAATATTGTTCCCACGATTACCAGAAGATTCTGCGCCTGCATGGCTTCAAGGTATCGATGAGTGGCAAAGGGAATTGCTATGATAATGCGGCAGTGGAAACGTTCTTCAAAACCATCAAAGCTGAACTGATCTGGCGCGACACTTGGGAAACCCGCAGGCAGGCTGAGATGGCGATTTTTGAATACATCAATGGGTTCTACAATCCGCGACGGCGCCATTCAGCACTAGGATGGAAAAGTCCCGTCGCTTTCGAACGGAAAGTGGCTTAAACGAGCACTTGGGGCGGCACTAAAGCGCGACAGGTCCAGATGCCGCAGTATAAGAATCAAAAAAGGCGGCCCAATGGCCGCCTTTTTTTGTTTTGTGACGCTGATACTACTCGCCAGCGATACGTGATTCTGGGTTGAACCGAGTCGACTGCGCGATTTTGAATTGCCCGCGTTTTACTTTTTCGATTTTACCTTGACGCAAGAGGAGGCCAAAGGAACGCAGGCCTTCTTCGCGTGAGACACCTTGGTCTTCCGCGAACTGCAAAGCACGACGCATGATGTCGGGACGTGTGAAATGCTCTTTTCCTTCGACAAAGGATGCGTAGGCTGCTGCTGCTTCTAGCAAGTCTGGCAATTCAATTGCGCCAACGCGCTCGGCGAATTCCGCGAAGGATTTGCTTTCCTCAAGATGCTTCGCCGTTTTCGAATTTGCGCGTCCGCCTTCCGACAGATCTTCGTTCACATCTCGCAATTCGAGCGCCGATTTGCCTACGCGACGTGGCCGTACTGCTGGCCCATCATGCAGGTCAATGCGTTGCTCAGACACCAAGACTAAAGGTGCAGGGCGATCATCTTTGCTGCTGCCCGCACGACGTTCGGCACGGTTCGGACGAACAACTTCGGCCAAATCTTTACGGTAAGCACCTGTATCGTCGGATTTTGGTTTCGAACCGCCCAAAATTCTCCGATCGGCAACTGTTGCTGCAACCGCCGCTTTAAGATGCGCGATGGCCGAGCGGCGCCGAGTTCCATCGCTCTCGGCAAACTTCGAATCGCTCTCGTCCATGAGGCGGTTCACATTGTCTTCGTCTGCTTGCTTGCTCAACGAATGATAGTGAGTCACCTCGGGTAGAGGTTCAAGTGTGGGGATGTCGTCTGGTGTTTCATTTGTTACAGCCGCAAGTTCGGCCATCAATTCTGCTTCATCTTCCGCCGATAGAATCGACTCTTCGGCCGTTTCATTTGCATCGTCGGTGTCATCGTCGGTAAAAGCATTCTCTTGAGGTGACGCGGAGACGTCGAGGAATTCTTCAACGGCGTCCTCCTCCAAGACTTGCTCCAAGTCAGTCTTTTTAACATGAATGACGCGTGCGCGTGCGCGCGCTAGAACATTGGATACGCTGCCTTTTGGCGTGCGAATTGATTCTTCTGTGCTGCTTTCTACCGATGCAGTATCAGGTGCTTCGTCTTGAAGCGCGTCTTGGGGAGCATCGAGCTTGGCCAAATCCGCAAGGTCTTCGTCACTCTGGGCCTCGGATAAAACGTTTTCTGTTTCCAAACGGGACTCAAGGCTTCCTTCAAAAGTATCGTCTTCTTGGTCTTGGTGTGTGTCTTCTTGGATGGCGCCATCACTATGCGATGTCGAATCGTCTTGGGATATGGTGCCCAAGATGGACGTTATATCCGTTGCGTCGAGGGGCTCATCCCCCTGCTCATTGGTATATTCATCAATGCTGGCGACAGTTTCAGAAGGTTCAGATTGGGCCATGAAAGCACCAACACCTGCAAGCACTGCCGCATCGTCGTCGCTTGTGGATTCAACATCCATTGAAACAGCTTCAGGCTCAGAAACATCGACTGAATTTTCCTTCGTGAATTCAAGTTCTTCTTCTGCATCGTTTTCGAGGGAAACCGCCAATTCGGGAATGTCTTCAAGGGTGTCTTCGAAGACATCAGAAACAACAATGTCGGCGTCCTCGACTAGGTCTGCTGTCGGCTCTTCGTCGTTGTCTTCAATTGTTATTTCTAATACTGCTTCAACGACTTGCGAGTCTTCGAATGACTCTTGGGTCGCTTGCTCGTCTGCCACTGGCGCTACTTTAGGCGCAGAAGGGAGGACGATTTCAGCGTCATCTTCAATGTCTTGAAAGGCGCTTGCGATTGGCTTGAAAAGGTCTTCGCTGTTTGCGTCTTCGATGACTTCTGCCGGAGCGTTTGTTGGGGCGCGAGATACAGCCGCACGAATGCGTTGCAGCTTGGCGGCGACGGATTCTGATCCATCTGTTGCTGCTGCCATCACAAAAGGTGCCGTTTTTTGCGTGAGTTGAACTGCAACCGGAGCGGGCATTTTTACCGTTTGGTTGTGGGGGGCGGTGGGATGCGCTTGAGGCGTCTCAGAAACGGGGGCGCTTTCTTTCGTGAATGTAGGGTTTTGCGCGCCCGTTTCCTCACTTTTGCGTAACACAACGCCGTTGTCGCCAATTTGCGCCTGAACACGACTGCGAACTTCACGTTCTGCAATGCGAGCCAGCATTTCCACGTCTGGAGCGGGGGGTTCCGCACCAAAATAACGGTCTTCTGCCGCTAGGGTCTTAAAATATTCCGCGATGGCCTTCATCGTGGAGAACGAATCGTCGAAACCTTCAAGTGTGCAAGAGAAGGTTCCGTAAGATACGGTCAGGATTTTGCTTTCGCTTATCATGATACTGCTCGCTTTCTCTCTTACTCTGCAACTATATGTTTACCACGTTGCCGATCACACAATTGTTCGGAACTACGTTATTATACGTATCATTTCTGGGCCTAAATATGGCGTGTTTCCAAGAATAAGGCAAAATGACCATGTTTCCCCCTATTGTTTCCAAATCGACTCCCATCACTCTTCTTGGTGGAGGGGAGGTTACGCTGGATACCCTTTCAGAAGCCCTAACCCTTGCACCTACGTTAGTAGCATGTGACGGGGGCGTGAAATTCGCGTTAGAAAACAACACACAACCCGTGGCCGTTATTGGAGATATGGATTCAATAGACGCGGGTTCAAGGGCTGAAATCGGGGCAGATCGGCTGTTTGAAGTGGCCGAACAAGACACGACGGACTTTGAAAAAGCGCTTTTGCGATGCGAGGCCCCGTTGATGTTGGGGGTTGGGTTTACAGGCGCGCGGTTGGATCATGAGCTCGCGGCATTCAGTGCTTTGGCCAAGCATGATTCGAAAGTTGTAATCCTGATTGGCGGCGAGGATGTGGTTTTTCGTGCTCCCAAAACGTTGCGTCTCGACCTTTCTATTGGCACGCGATTTTCGCTTTTTCCCATGGGGAACCTGCGCGGTACATCCGAGGGGCTTCGGTGGCCGATTGATGGGGTGGAGTTTGCGCCGCATGGGCGGATTGGTACATCAAACGAGGTTTCTGGCCCTGTGATCCTCACGTTTGATGCCCCGCATATGTTGGTAATCTTGCCGCGCGAAGCCCTACGTTCCGTGATGGACGCGCTTTATTCTGCGGCTTGAAGCGCGGACGCGAGGCGGCTCTCTCGGTAGATAATGTAAAGCCCGCTGGAGATGACGATCGTAATTCCCAGTGCCGCGACCCCGTTCGGGAGATCGTTGAACAGTAAGAAACCGTAAACCGTTGCGATTGGAATTTCGAGATATTGCATGGGAGCAAGGGTTGAGGAAGGCGCAAACCGCAACGACCACGTCATCAAAAGATGCGCAACGGTACCAATGCCCCCCATTAGAATAATGATGCCCCATTGGTTGTTCACATAGGTGGTGATTTGAAAATCCGTCCAGCCGAAATGCGCGCCCACAAACCAAAGCGGCACAACAAGCGCGACTCCCACGATGCCATTGAACGCCTGAAGCGCCATCGGATCGACCTCGCGGGAAATGACGCGGGTAATAATCATGAAAACGGCAAAGGCAAAGGCCACCCCAATGGGCAGGAGCGCGGTCATCCCCACAAGCGCAAAGCTGGGTTGGATCACTAACATCGTGCCAAAGAAAGCAACGCCTGCCGCCAAAATCCGCCGCGGCCCAACGGTTTCGTTAAGAAAGAACCAGCCTAGAAACATCATGATAATCGGCATGATAAAAACAATCGCCAGTGTTTCCGCCAAAGGGATATACCGCAGGGCAATAAAGAGCATGATGGTAGACGCAATGTGCAGAGAGGTACGCAGGAACGTAAAGCCCAATACGCGGGGTGAGGCCCTCATATCCGTCCGCGCAAACAGGACAATGGGCACAACAATCAGGCTTTGGATAATAAAGCGATAGGCCACAAGCTCAATGACGCCATTCGATCCACCCAGCAGTTTTGCCATAGCGTCGCCCAACGGCGCAAGAATGCAAAAGCCGATGATGAGGAGGATTCCAAGGAGGGGACGATCTTGAGACATGGACGAACTCTAGGTGTTCGCCGTGCCTCTGACCAGCGGATTTGCGCGTCTAGGCGCGGTCATCCTTGGGCGAACCAATCACTACATAAGTTGTGATCGAATGCACCTGCGGTAGGGTGCCCAATTTCTCGGTGTGGAGCACTTTATAACTCGCCAGATCTTTGGTTTCGACCCGCAGGAGGTATTCAATCGTTCCGGTCACATTGTGACATTCCCGCACTTCGTCGACCTTCGAAATCGAGCGCTCAAAGGCTTCCTGACTGGTCTTGGAATGATCATTGAGGCCGACGCCAATATAGGCCGTGAACCCCGCGCCAATGGCCGTTTGATCAATGGTGGCCCGATAGCCCGTAATGACGCCCCGCCGTTCAAGGTCTTGGACGCGTCGCAAGCAGGCGCTGGGCGAAAGGCCGACTTTCTGTGCGAGGTCAAGATTGCTGATCCGACCATTTATAGAAAGTTCGCGCAATATCTTTTGGTTAATGGGGCTAGAATCTATCATATGTTGTGAATATTATGTCATTTTTGCAAATTTAGCAATCACATGTCTCGTCTGATGTGCAATATCTTGCGAATGGATATAGAAAACATCAAACCCCTCATGGTCTTTGCCTTCGTTATGTCGGTGACACCGGGGCCGAATAACCTGATGCTGATGGCGTCTGGCGCGAATTTTGGCCTCTTGCGCACGGTGCCTCATATGCTTGGCGTTGGGTTTGGCTTTGTCTTCATGGCGGTTCTTCTGGGCATGGGACTTATGCAGGTCTTTGACGTTTTTCCCGAAATGTTGACAGTTTTTAAAGTTTTGGCAGCCGTCTATATGGCCTATTTGGCTTATAAAATTGCAACGGCCCGCCCCCCAAAGGAGCAGGCGGCAAAGGGCCACCCGATGCGTTTTTACCAAGCGGTTTTGTTTCAATGGGTGAACCCGAAGGCCATCGGCATGGCGATCTCTGCGATGTCGCTTTATGCGGCGGACCAGACTTTGGCATCTGTTCTATTAGTAGGCCTTATATTTGGCTGCGTAAATCTGCCGTCCGTCAGCCTTTGGGCGATTATGGGCGTGCAAATGCAAAAAGTTTTAACCAACCCAAGCCGCATGCGCGTGTTCAACGGCATCATGGCGTTCTTGCTTTTGTTATCGGTCATTCCGGTTTTGAGGGCCAACTTATAACTCAACAGTTGGGCACGTTCACCGCGAGGCCACCAAGCGAGGTTTCTTTATACTTCTCGTGCATATCCTCGCCTGTTTGACGCATGGTTTCGATAACGGAATCAAGCGGAACAAGATGGTGCCCGTCGCCACGAAGGGCCAGAGAAGCCGCCGACACCGCTTTGATCGCGCCCAGCCCGTTGCGCTCGATACACGGCACTTGAACAAGACCCCTGATCGGATCGCAGGTCATGCCCAAATGATGCTCCAGCGCAATTTCCGCGGCATTTTCGACTTGCTCGGGTGTACCCCCCATAGCTGCAGCAAGGCCCGCCGCCGCCATCGCTGCCGCCGAACCAACCTCGGCCTGACATCCGCATTCCGCACCCGAAATCGAGGCGTTATGTTTGACCAGCCCGCCAATAGCCGCCGCCGTCAGGAGGAAGTCGGGAATCTGTGAGGGCGAGGCGTTGGGGACAAAATCGAGCCAGTAGCGCAATGTTGCGGGAAGCACGCCCGACGCGCCGTTGGTCGGGGCGGTCACGACTTGGCCACCGGCGGCGTTTTCCTCATTTACTGCCATCGCAAAGCAACTCATCCAGTCGTTGATGGTATGCGGCGCACTTAGGTTGAGGCCGCGCTCCGCCAGCAAGCTTTCGTGGATCGCTTTTGCGCGTCGTCGTACCGACAAGCCACCGGGGAGGATGCCATCGGTGGCGAGGCCACGGGTGATGCAATCGTTCATGACGTCCCAAAGGCGCAGGATGTCTTTGTCCAAATCCGCCGAGGTTTTGCGCGCGTGTTCATTGGCGCGTTTTAGGTCGGCAATGGATTTACCCGAAGCGCGGCACATATCAAGCATCTCGACGGCCGTTTGGAACGGGAAGGGGATCGGTTCGCCCGGATCGGTGTTTTTGCCCGCTGCAAGTTCGGCCTCGGTCATCACAAAGCCGCCGCCGACGGAGTAGTAAACATCGCGCAGAATGACGTCGCCTTGGGCGTCAGTGGCCATCAGGATCATGCCGTTCGCATGGCCCGAAAGCACAGTGTCGTAGTCGAATTTGAGGTCAGTTGTTGGATCAAAAGCAAGCGGCAGGAGACCCTCGTTTGTAATCGTTTTAGTCGCGTGAATTTGCGCCAAGATTTCCTCGGCTTTTACCGCGTCATAGGCCTCAGGTGTGAAACCCGCGAGGCCGAGAATGGTGGCGCGATCAGTGGCGTGGCCTACTCCGGTGAAGGCGAGCGAACCGTGCAGGGAGGCGCGTAAACCATGAGCCTTGAAGGGCGACCCTTTGAGACGCTCAAGGAAATGCGCGGCGGCGACCATGGGCCCCATTGTATGGCTTGAGCTAGGGCCGATACCGATTTTAAACATGTCGAAAACGGAGAGAAACATCATGGCCTCGCGTGAAAAGTTTCCTATAGGAAACACGCGCGGGGACGGGTGCAAGGGCGCATGCGACACTGTTTGCGCTAAAGGCGGCGAAACCCGTGCATATTTTCGGCAATTGCCTCTCGCCGTGCCGCGTGAGGTTTTGTATAAACACCCCAACTTATAAGGAGTCGCATTATGTCTGGAGAACTTTCCCCCATCGATAAGGCCAAATTCGTCGCCGCCAAACGGGCCGTCGAATATGTCGAGGACGGGATGCGCGTTGGCATGGGCACGGGCTCAACTGCGGCGTGGATGGTGCGGTGTTTGGGCGAGATGGTGCGTGAGGAGGGGCTGAATATTACGGCCGTTCCCACATCGACTCGCACCGCTGAATTGGCCCGCAGCGTGGGCATCAAAGTTGTGTCCTTGGACGAGGCCAAATGGCTGGACGTTACGATCGACGGCGCGGATGAATATGACGGTAACCTCAATTTGATCAAAGGCGGCGGTGGCGCTTTGTTGCAAGAAAAGATTGTGGCCACCGCGAGCGATCAGATGGTCGTTATTGCGGATATTTCCAAGCAAGTTGAGACCCTTGGCGCGTTTCCTTTGCCCGTTGAAGTGATCCCCTTTGGCTGGCAAACCAGCAAGGCGTTGATCGAAGAGACCCTTATTGGCCTTGATGTTTTGGGGCGCACGACCAGCCTTCGGATGAATGGCGATGCGGCCTTTTTGACCGATGAGGGGAACTATATTCTGGACCTCCATTTGCACCGGATCGGCAATGCACGCCAGATGAGCCTGGTGCTCAATCAGATCCCAGGTGTTGTGGAAAACGGGCTGTTTGTTGATATTTGTGACGTAGTTGTGATCGGCTATGGGGATGGAAAAGTCGAAGTGCGCGATATAAATAATGGAACAGTTGAGGAGTCCCGTCTTGATTTCGTCGAGAGTGACAACCTTTTTGCGGATCTAGAGGACTAAATTATGAAATTCGACTTTGATCTATTCGTCATCGGTGGCGGAAGCGGAGGCGTGCGCGCCGCGAGACTTGCATCGACCGAGGGTGGCGCCCGCGTTGGTTTGGCCGAAGAATACCGTCTGGGGGGCACCTGTGTGATCCGCGGATGCGTGCCGAAAAAACTGATGGTTTACGCGAGTGAATACAAAGATCTTATGGTCGACGCCGCCCACTATGGTTGGGACGTTTCGGTTGGCGATTTCGATTGGCACACGTTTCATCCCCATTTGACACGCGAGTTGAATCGCCTTGAAGGCATTTACGGCTCGATTTTGGACAACAATAACGTTCAGCGTTTCAATGCCCGCGCCGAACTTGTGGATGCGCATACGGTGAAATTATCGACGGGCGAACAATTTACCGCCAAGCATATTCTGGTGGCTGTTGGGGGCCGTCCCTTTACGCCCAAATTCTCTGGGTCCGAGCACACGATCACTTCGAATGAAATCTTCCTGTGGGACGATTTACCGAAGTCGGTTTTGATTGTTGGCGGTGGGTTTATTGCCTGCGAGTTTGCCTGCATCCTTAAGGGGATGGGCGTCGAAGTCACACAATATTATCGTGGTGAGCAAATCCTGCGCGGCTTTGATCGTGAGGCGACTGATGTGATCGCCAGCGAGATGATCACCAAGGGGATCGACCTACAACTGGGCGAGAATGTGGAAAGTATTCTTAAAACAGATACGGGGCTTCAGGTGACGTCTACTTGTGGTCAAGTGGTTGAATTTGATCAAGTTATCTACGCTACAGGGCGGGTGCCCAATACAACGGGTATGGGCCTTGAGGCGGCAGGCGTTACGCTCGGCGGCAAGGGGGAAATCCTTGTTGATGACTATTCGCAATCCAACATTCCATCGATCTTTGCCGTGGGCGATGTGACCGACCGCATCAATCTTACCCCCGTCGCCATCCGCGAAGGCGCGGCGTTTGTGGATACGGTTTTCCATGGCAATCCAACCAAGCCTGACCACGATTTGGTGGCTTCGGCCGTCTTTACCCAGCCGGAGTTTGGTACCGTTGGCATGACCGAAGATGAGGCCGCGAAAACCGGCGCGGTTGAAGTCTACACCACGAGTTTCCGCCCCATGCAGACGCTTTTTGCGGGGCGTCAGAACAAAGCCTTTATGAAATTAATAGTTTCCGTTGAGACCCGCGTTGTTTTGGGCTGTCACATTGTGGGCCCGAGCGCGGGCGAAATGATCCAAATGGTCGGAATTGCAGTAAAAATGGGTGCGACGAAGGAAGATTTTGATCGCACATGTGCGGTGCATCCTGTCATGGCCGAAGAATTGGTGACAATGAAAACGCCAACACGCGTTGTTCCTGCCGCCTCTAAGGTGGCAATGCCTTGAAATTTCGGTTAGAAGCCGCATCTAAGTAAGTAGCATAGTTAATTCAGACGTTAGGAAGCTTTATGGCGGGAAATAATGGCGGCCCTTGGGGTGGCGGAGGCGGCGACGATGGTGGCGATAAAGATAATCGTCCCAATAACGGCGGTGGACGTAAACCCGGACAAGACGGACCCCAACTCCCCGAACTTGAGGAATTGGTAAAAAAGGGGCAAGAACAGCTTCGCGTTTTGATGGGCGGTCGCGGCGGCGGTGGTCGCAGCAATGGCGGTTCTGGTGGCGGCGAAGGTCAGGGACCTGCCCTCAACGGCACAACGATTGCAATTGGTGGCCTTGTGGCGCTGGGCCTTTGGGCTTTTGCTTCGTTTTACACCGTCAAACCAGAAGAGCAGTCTGTAGAATTGTTCCTTGGGAAGTATTATTCAACCGGCGAGCCAGGCCTGAATTTTGCGCCATGGCCTTTTGTGACCAAAGAAATTCTAACCGTTTCGCGCGAGCAAATCGTGGAAATCGGGAGCGGAGCGCGCGACGGGTTGATGCTCACGGGCGACGAAAATATCGTCGATATCGACTTCCAAGTGGTTTGGAATATCAATGATCCGGCAAAATATCTGTTCAACTTGCGCGACCCCGAAGCGACCATTCTTGCGGTATCTGAATCGGCGATGCGCGAAGTTATTGCCCAATCCAACTTGTCACCGATTCTGAATCGGGATCGCGGGTTGATTGCCGATACTGTGAAAGCATTGGTTCAAGACACTTTGAATTCATACGATGCGGGCATCAATGTCGTGCGGGTGAACTTCAAAAAAGCCGATCCTCCCCAAGAGGTTATCGAAGCTTTCCGCGATGTGCAGGCAGCCTCGCAAGAGCGTGATAAGCTTGAGAAACAAGCGGATGCTTATGCCAATAAAGCTTTGGCGGGCGCACGCGGGGAAGCGGCACAGGTTCTTGAAGAATCCGAGGCTTACCGTGCTCAAGTTGTCAACCAAGCCGAGGGTGAAGCTAGCCGGTTCCTATCGATTTTGGCTGAATTCCGCAAAGCCCCAGAAGTGACGCGCAAACGTCTTTATCTTGAGACAATGGAGCGTGTTTTGGGCCGTGTAGACAAAGTGATTATCGACGGCGACTCAGGGGGGCAGGGTGTTGTGCCTTATCTTCCGCTCAACGAGTTGCGTAAATCCGGAGGGACAGAATAATGAAAAAGACAGCATATATTCTGCCCGTTGCCGTGGCGGCGCTCGCTCTTGCCTATCTTTCGATTTTCATCGTGGACGAAAAAGAAAAGGCCTTGGTCCTTCAGTTTGGTCAGGTGAAAGCCATCAAGGAAGAGCCGGGTCTCGCGTTTAAAATTCCGTTTATTCAAGAGGTTGTCTACTATGATGACCGTATCTTGAGCCGGGATGTTGAAGCCTTGGAAGTCACGCCGCTAGATGATCGCCGGTTGATCGTTGACGCCTTTGCGCGGTATCGGATCACAGACGTGGAACGGTTCCGTCGGGCCGTCGGTGCGGGTGGTGAACGGGCTGGTGAAGCGCGTTTGGATTCAATCCTCGTTTCAATAATTCGCGAAGTCTTGGGGGGCGTAACGTCTAACGATATTCTCTCTGCGGATCGGATTGCGTTAATGTCGGAAATTCGTGCTGGCGCCGTTTTCGAAGCTCAAACCTTGGGTCTTGAAGTGGTTGATGTACGTTTGAAACGCACAGATTTACCGCAAGCAAACCAAGGGGCAACTTTTGATCGGATGCGCGCAGAACGCGAGCGGGAAGCCACCGACGAGCGTGCGCGCGGGAATGAGGCGGCACAACGTGTGCGGGCTCTCGCAGATCGTACCGTGGTTGAATTGGTTTCGGATGCGAAACGCCAGTCCGAGATTATTCGCGGTGAAGCCGATGCCAAACGCAACGGAATTTTTGCGACGGCCTATGGGTCGGATCAAGATTTCTTTGAATTCTATCGCTCGCTAACGGCGTATGAACGTGCGTTCCAGGCGGGAAATTCTTCGATGGTGTTGTCACCTGACAGTGAGTTTTTCAAATTCATGCGGTCGTCTACCGGTGAAGTCCCCGCGAAATAGGGGCGCTATCGCACTGCATTCTGGGCCCATGTTTCGCGACATGGGCCCTTTTTTTGTTGGTGGAGGCGAGGCTTTCGCGTGGCGAGGTATCTCGAAACCATCCCTTGAAAAAAAAGGAATCAGCCACACCTTCAAATCAATGCTAACATCGCAATCACATTCATTTGTGCGTTCGCGATTTGAATCTTGGTTACAAGTCCGCGTGTAGAGTTAAAGTAATTGCAAGGAATACGGCAACAAAGTGCTGGATACAGTGTCGCCGCAGGATGATATGTAAAATAGGAGCTTAAAGTGAAATCTTTGGCAGTTTCAATTGATCGAGACGTAGAACAGAAATCAAACATGGTGAGGGCGGCCTTGTTCGCAACATTGGCATTGGTTCTGTTTCTCGCACAGAGCATGGTCGCGTTCGCACGCGGTGCGCCCGAAAGTTTTGCGGATCTCGCAGAATCCATTAGCCCGTCCGTGGTGAACATAACAACCTCAACGACCATTGCACGCGCCACTCAACCGGGTCCTGTCGTGCCGGAAGGCTCCCCGTTTGAGGACTACTTTCGCGACTTTTTGGATCGTCGTGAAGGGGGCGGGGATCAACCTCAGCGCAGCCAAGCTTTGGGATCGGGTTTTGTGATTTCCGAGGATGGTTTTATCGTCACGAACAATCACGTGATTGACGGGGCGGACGAAATCATGATCGAATTTTTCACGGGTGAGGAATATCCCGCCCGTTTGATTGGCCGTGATCCCAATACGGACATTGCGCTTCTGAAAGTTGAGAGTGACACACCATTACCATTTGTGGTTTTTGGTGACAGTGACAATGCACGTGTCGGCGACTGGGTCATGGCCGTTGGCAATCCGTTGGGACAGGGTTTTTCGGTTTCCGCAGGGATTATTTCAGCGCGCAACCGGGCGCTTTCTGGTAGCTATGACGATTATATCCAGACCGACGCGGCGATTAACCGTGGCAACTCTGGTGGTCCCTTGTTCAATATGGACGGCGATGTTGTGGGCGTGAATACGGCCATTCTGTCGCCCAATGGCGGCTCCATCGGGATTGGTTTTTCGATGTCATCGGCGGTTGTCAGCAAAGTTGTAAATCAGTTGCAAGAGTTCGGTGAAACCCGTCGTGGATGGCTGGGTGTGCGCATTCAGGATATCGATTCGGATGTGGCCGAGGCGCTTGGACTTCCTGACGCGACGGGTGCTTTGGTGACGGATGTTCCTGAGGGTCCTTCGGCTGATGCAGGTGTCAAAGCTGGAGACGTGATTACATCTTTCGATGGAGTCGAGGTTGAGGATACCCGTGCATTGGTGCGCCGCGTTGGAGAAACGGAAGTTGGTAAAGCGGTTGATATGGAAGTGTTCCGTGAGGGTGAAGCAAAGACGCTCACGATCACTTTGGGACGTCGCGAAACTGCAGAAGGAAATGGCGATACTGTCGTGCCGTCCCCTGAGGCTCAAGATCCCGTTGAGATGGAAATTCTTGGCGTTACTTTGACTGAGCTTACGGATGAGGTGCGCGAGGCACTTGAATTGCCAAACAGCGTCAATGGTTTGCTCGTGAAAGGCATCGACGAAACCAGTGAAGCCTTTGAAAAAGGTTTGCGGGCGGGGGATGTGATCTCGGAGGCAGGCCAGCAAGCCGTGAATTCGCTTCAAGACCTTGAAGACCAAATTGAAGATGCCAAAGATGCAGGGCGCAAATCCTTGCTTCTTCTTGTGCGTCGTGACGGTGAGCCGCGCTATATGGCGGTGAACTTGTCATAATTTTCGGATCACAAGGGTCTGATCTCGGGGCGTCGCATGAAAATGCGGCGCCTTTTTCAGTCTAGGATGTAGTTTGACAAGCCAAGTTGCTGGGCCGCTTCGAGTGAGACGATAGAGCTGTTGAGCCCCTGAATTTTTTGGTATTTTCGAACGGATTGGCGGGTCGGCGAATCCATTTCACCGTTGATTGGTCCCGCGTAATACCCGCGCACGCTTAAGGCGCGTTGAAGGTTGAGGATGAAATCCTCACCGATAGTCTCCGAGCAGGGTGTCTCAAACCAGATTTCATCCCGCTGGCGGGTGATCTCTTGGCGGGTTTCGACGCGATAGATCGCAGGTTTCGCAATCGTTCCACTCGCATCGACCTCTTCGGGTTCAACGAGAAATTTCTCGGTGGTTGTTTGGATGGTTGCAGGCGTTTCGTCGCGCGCCCAACAGCTTCCCTCGCGGGCATTTGGCGGAGCGCTGGCTTGGCTGACAGCGAGCTCGGGCTCACTCAGACTCGCCACGTGGACGCCCTTGTCAACGCAAGCGGACAGGCCAAACGCCGCACTCAATAGCACGGCGGTCGCACGAAAATACCCGGGTTTCGGGTTGGTCATATTGATTTTGCTCATTCTGCTCTTCTCTGCGGCGGATCTTTTGCCCACCTGCAGGCGCAATCTTAGCGCGGTTTGAGCGACGCGAGAACCCGTGTCGACGTGGTTTGTGGCGCAGGTTGCACCGTTGCATCAGCGCGCAGCAGATCGTCGAGCATATAAGAGATGTCCTCCACCACTTCGGCGACCACATGAATGACGGTATTTTCCCGCTGAATGCGCCCCGTGACGCGCAACAAACGCCCCGCCACCACCGCGCGACGATAGCGTTCGTAGATATTCTGCCAGACCACGATATTGGAAACGCCCGTCTCGTCCTCCAGCGTTAAAAAGATCACGCCTTTGGCGGTTCCGGGCCGTTGGCGCACCAAAACAAGCCCCGCAACAGCCACCCGCGCCCCCGCAGGCGGCTCCTCTAGACGCGCGTGCGGCAAGCAGGCCGGAGGGCGCGGCCATGTACTGGGTTGAAAATGGGGGGCGGGGCTAAATATCTGCATGAGAACAAATATAGAACATTCGCGAAATTTAACAAGTGTTCGTGAGCCAGCGGCAAAAGAGGGTGGCGCAGAGCAGGCACCTTAGATATTCACGTCCCCAACTGTTAAAGGAAAAGGTACATGGCCAAAATAACATACATCGAGCACAACGGCAAAAAACACGAAGTGGAGGTGGCCAATGGGCTATCTGTCATGGAAGGTGCGCGCGACAATAACATTCCCGGAATCGAAGCCGATTGCGGCGGCGCTTGTGCCTGTTCCACATGCCACGTTTACGTGGACGAAGCATGGTTAGAAAAAATCCCAGGCAAAGACGCGATGGAAGAAGACATGTTGGATTTCGCCTTTCAGCCAAACCCCACGACCTCCCGCCTGACCTGTCAGATCAAAGTGACGGACGCTTTGGACGGGCTTGTGGTGCAAATGCCAGAAAAACAAATCTAATGGTCAGGGGCGCGCTCTTTGCACTGGCTTTTGTGGTGACACCTGCTTCGGCGGATGTAATCACCAAAGCCGAATATAGCGCCCCAACACAGCGCTATGATCACGGTATTCTTGGGGATTCCACGGAATACGGCGCGCTTGTTCTAACGATGTTTTCGGGCAAAAAAATGCGCCTCACTTTGCCCGAGGACCACGTGTTCGAAGATATCGCGCCCCGACTCGTGGATGTCGATAACGACGGTGCGCCCGAAGTTGTGGTTATTGAAACCGATATGCATAAGGGGGCTGCTTTGGCCATTTATGACGCGTCGGGCAAAGTGGCCGAAACGCCGCATATCGGTCGCACGCACCGTTGGCTTGCCCCCATTGGCGGTGCTGATTTAGATGGGGATGGCCTCGTTGAACTGGCCTATATCGACCGCCCCCATTTGGCGCGAGTGCTTACGATCTGGCGCTTCCAAGATGGCGCATTGCATCCCGTTGCGACGCGCGAAGGTCTTACCAACCACAGCATCGGCCAAGACTATATTTCAGGTGGCATTCGCGACTGTGGCGATGGTCCCGAGATGATCACGGCCACGAGCGACTGGTCGCAAATTGCAGCTTCGACTTTGGTGGGGGGCCGCATCGAAAGCCATGTATTGGGCCCGAATTCGGGCGCCAATTCTTTTTCAAATACAATGAACTGCCGCGATTAACTAAAGCGCGCGATACCCAATATCGCGGCGGCAGAACCCTTCTGGCCAATCAATCTGATCCACCATTTTGTAGGCCCGTTCCTGTGCTTCTTTGAGGCTGGCCCCGCGAGCGGTGACGTTCAACACACGTCCGCCATTGGCCGTAATTTTGCCGTCAATCTCTTTGGTTCCCGCATGGAAGGTCATGTTCATGCTGTCTTCGTTCAGGGATTTGAGGTCGCGAATTTCGGACCCTTTTGCATAGGCATTCGGATAGCCATTGGCAGCCAAAACCACCGTCAAAGCGTGATCGTCGGCCCAGTTGACCTGTGCTTTGTCGAGTTCACCGCGCGCACAGGCGAGCAATAAATCGAGAGCTTGAGCCCCCAAGCGCATCATTAAAACCTGACATTCAGGATCGCCAAAGCGGGCATTGTATTCCACGAGACGCGGCTGGCCATCTTCAATCATGAAGCCCGCGTAAAGCACACCTTGATAGGGCATGCCGCGCTTCGCCATTTCGGCGACTGTGGGCTTGATGATCTCGTCCATGGCTTTTTGCGTTACGGCGTCGGTCATCACAGGAGCAGGAGAATAAGCGCCCATGCCACCGGTGTTGGGGCCTGTGTCGCCTTCGCCCACGCGCTTGTGGTCTTGGGCCGTGCCTATGGGCAAAACATTTTCGCCATCGCAAAGGATAAACCAGCTGGCTTCCTCGCCCGTCATAAATTCCTCAATCACAACTTCCGCACCTGCCGCGCCAAACTCGCCTCCGAACATGTCGTCAATGGCGGCAAGGGCCTCAGCTTCGGTCATGGCAACGATGACGCCTTTTCCTGCGGCTAAACCGTCGGCTTTGACCACGATTGGTGCGCCTTGTTCCCGGATATATGCTTTCGCGGCCTCGGCTTCGGTGAAATGCGCATAGGACGCAGTAGGAGCGCCGGAGGCCGCGCAGATTTCCTTGGTGAAGTTTTTTGACGCTTCAAGTTGCGCCGCTTTTGCCGAGGGGCCAAAACACAAAATTCCCGCATTGCGCAGATCGTCGGCAACGCCAAGGGCAAGCGGTGCTTCGGGGCCGATTACCACGAAATCAATGGCGTTTTGCTCAGCAAATGTCACAACTTCGGCGCCGTCACAGGGATCAATCGCGGCGCATTCGGCCATTTGTGCAATGCCTGCATTTCCGGGCGCAACGATCAACCGATCACACTTGGGGTTTTGTTTTATCGCCCATGCCAGTGCATGCTCGCGCCCACCGCTGCCTAAAATCAAAATGTTCATTGCGTCCCCCGCTTGGCCTTTGTTACGGGGCGTTCTAAGGTGCCTCACACCAAGAAACAAGCGAGCAGACATGTCCGACCTCATCGATGACCCCGAACCCGGTCAAAACGCCCCAGAATTCAGCGTAACCGAGATTTCGGGCGCCATAAAACGCACGATAGAGGGCGAATTTTCCCGTGTACGTGTGCGGGGCGAAGTGGGGCGGGTGAGTCGACCTCGGTCGGGCATATTTATCTCGACCTAAAAGACGATCGTTCTGTTTTGTCTGGAATTATCTGGAAGGGCGTTTCCGCCAAGCTTGCAACCCAGCCTGAGGAAGGCATGGAGGTTGTTGCGACGGGCAAACTCACCACATTTGGCGGGCAATCCAAGTATCAAATGGTGATCGAAGACATCGCCCCCGCCGGTATGGGCGCGTTGATGGCGATGTTAGAAAAGCGCAAAGCGCTGCTCGCAGCAGAGGGGCTTTTTGATCAGGAGCGCAAGCGCGAGTTGCCCTATTTGCCAGAGGTGATTGGCGTTATCACCTCTCCCTCGGGGGCGGTAATTCGTGATATCTTGCATCGCCTGCGCGACCGTTTCCCGCGCAAAGTTCTGATTTGGCCGGTCGCGGTTCAGGGCGCGAAATGTGCACCGGAAGTTGTGGCCGCGATCGAAGGTTTTAACGCTATGACACGGGGCGGGGCAATTCCCCGTCCTGACCTCATAATTGTCGCACGGGGCGGGGGCTCGATTGAGGACCTCTGGGGCTTCAATGAGGAGGCCGTCGCACGGGCCGCCGCCGCCAGTGAAATACCGTTGATTTCGGCCGTAGGGCATGAAACCGACACAACATTGATCGATTTTGCCTCCGATAAACGCGCGCCGACACCAACGGCGGCGGCGGAACTTGCGGTGCCAGTGCGCATGGAGCTTTTGGCGCATATCGATGCTCAAGGCGGGCGGCTTTTGCGGGCAATCAGCCAAGGGGTTTCCCAGCGGAGACAACGTTTGTCCGATGTATCCCGCGCGCTCCCACGGCCAGAAAGTTTGCTCGAAAACGCAAGCCAGAGATTGGATCGTGCGAGTTTACAATTGGGGCCCAATCTAACCAAAGCTGTTCAATCTAAACGTTTGAAATTGCAGCAGGTATCCGCTCCACTTCAACCTGCTGTTCTGCGCAGCCAGATCAAAAGCGCACAAGATCGACTGGCGCGCTGGAGCCTTGGGCTTGCCCCTAGCCTTGCGCGTGGAACATCGTATAAGCGGCAGGGGTTTGATAAAGTGGCCGTGCGCTTGCGGTCGGAAAATATTGAGCGCGAGATCCTGCGCAAGAAAGATCGATTAGAGGGCGTTTCCAAACGATTTGTCGCGCTTGCTCGTACGCAAACCGATGCGCGGCGTGAGCGTCTCGACGGATATGAGCGGATGCGGCAAAGCCTAGGATATACCGAGACGCTTAAGCGGGGCTATGCCGTCGTGAGGGGCGAGGATGGAACTCTTGTGACCACTGTGACTGCGGCAAAATCCGCAGGGGTTTTGGAGGTTCAATTCCAAGACGGGCGCATGTCTACGGGGGCTGTTTCTTCCACGCCGAAGTCTGAATCGACTCTCCAAAAAGCCAAAAAGAAAACCAATCCGCCGGGCGGGCAAGGGACTTTATTTTAGCACCCTTTAAACGCCGACGTCCGGCCCCTTGCAATACAGCGGGGCGGAACTGCGCGCGGTTTCATAAAGATCATCAGATGTAGGCGCATTTTCATAATGCGCGATCAAACCAATGCTCCCCACTGAAAACGACCAACATTGCGGCACCGTCTGGCCGTCATAAATAAAGCAAATTTGATCATTTTGCGCGAACCAAATACCGTCTTGGCATTGCCCATCATTAAACGACCAGCGCACGTGATTGTCGGGTAAATACTCTTCGGCTCCAAAGACTTGCCCGTTTTTTGAATAGGTCAACGTCTTGCCCGTTACGTAGGACGAGAAGCTTTCTGCCCCAAGGGTTTCTCCACCCAATACATCCGTCGCAAAGGCGTGATGTGGTAAGGAAGCAAGGGCAAAAATGGCAAGGGTACGCAACAACATTCAATTCACCAGTTTGGTATTCGGATGCGCGAACTATGCCAGAAAACACTTAAGGCCTCCAGAAATATTCAATTTGATTACAATCGTAGTTAATCCGCGCCGATGTGAAACAAAGCACAACGTTTCCGAAGTGTTTTGTGTCGCTTTTGTTGTGGTGCGTGTCCAATCGAGCCTTATGATGAGGCAATAATATGGGAGAGCGGCGTGGACCAAAAAACAGGCGTGTGGAAGTCCGCTAAGGGCAAGGGGCGCACGACGCCCAAGGGCCGTCAATTGGACGATGCTGCTTTGAGCGAGGTTCGGACACTTTTGGCAGATATGCCGCGTCGCCGCGATCTGCTGATTGAGTTTCTACATCTTATTCAAGACGCTTATGGCCATCTTTCTGCACCTCATTTGCGGGCGTTGGCCGAAGAAATGCGCGTCTCAATGGCGGAAGTTCAAGAAGTCGCGAGTTTTTACGCGCATTTTGACGTGGTGCGCGAAGGCGAGGCCGTTCCGCCTGCGCTGACAATTCGTGTTTGCGATTCGCTGTCCTGTGAAATGGAGGGCGCGCAGCAATTGATGAGCGCCCTGAAGGCAGGCAGTGATCCCGCCTCTGTGCGGATTTTACGCGCGCCCTGTATGGGCCGTTGTGACATGGCGCCGATCGCCGAGGTCGGGCACAACCACATTGATCATGCGACGCCAGAGAAGGTTTTGGCGGCTGTGGCTGCGCGTGATGTCCACACTAAAATTCCCGAATATGAAGATTATGGCGCCTATGTTTCTGGCGGTGGATATCGCGTTTTGCATGCGTTGCATGAAAATGGTGACCCGGAGGCGACGGCGGAAACCGTTTTTGAATCTGGATTGCGTGGGCTAGGGGGCGCGGGCTTTCCGTCAGGCAAGAAATGGGGGTTTGTCTTCGCGGAAACGGGGACCAAGTATTTGGCTGTGAATGGCGACGAAGGGGAGCCTGGAACGTTTAAGGACCGAGTGCACCTAGAAGCCGAACCGCATCTTTTTCTAGAAGGTATGTTGATCGCCGCATGGAGCATTGGCGCGGAAAAAGCCTTTATTTATCTGCGGGATGAGTATCCTGCGGCGTGCGAAATCCTGAAGCGGGAAATCGCAAAACTTGTCGAGCAGAAGATTGTTCAAGAGGGTTATATTGACCTTCGTCGCGGTGCTGGCGCCTATATCTGTGGTGAAGAAAGCGCGATGATCGAGAGCATTGAGGGCAAGCGCGGATTGCCACGCCATCGTCCGCCATTTGTTGCGCAGGTTGGGGTTTTTAACCGCCCCACATTGGTTCACAACGTGGAAACCCTCGCTTGGGTGGCGCGTATTCTGCGTGAAGGGCCGGAGGTTTTTTCGGGGGTTGAGCATAACGGGCGGGTTGGGCTGCGCAACTACTCCGTTTCGGGGCGGGTCGCTAAACCGGGTGTCTACCTTTTGCCTGCAGGATCGACCGTAACCGATATTATTTATGCGGCGGGCGGCATGAAACAAGGCCACATTTTCCACGCGTATCAACCCGGCGGGCCGTCGTCGGGGTTGCTTCCTGCGCACTTAAACGACGTTCCACTTGATTTTGACACGCTTCAGCCGCACGGAACGTTTATCGGATCCGCCGCAGTTGTTATTCTCTCGGATCAAGATCGTCCGCGGGATGCCGCGCTCAATATGTTGCGGTTTTTTGAGGACGAAAGTTGCGGGCAATGTACGCCATGTCGCGTTGGCTGTGAGAAGGCCGTGAAGTTGATGCAGGCGGATCATTGGGATCAACCATTGCTAGAAGAACTCTGCCAAACGATGGTCGATGCGTCGATCTGTGGTTTGGGCCAAGCCGCGCCAAATCCGATCCGACTTGTGATGAAGCATTTCCCCAACGAAATTTAGCGTTTCACGGACGTAAAAAAGGTGAAGAACGTGTGATTTCGCTGCTCCCCTCTTTCATAGGGCGGGGCAATGGCTTAGGTGAAGAGGATCACCAAGAGGCCGCTCAATGTCGTTTTTTAAAAAGCTCAAGAACCGTCTGGTAAAATCTTCGTCAAAACTTGACGAGGGTTTGGATGCAATCGTCGCCGAAACCGTTGAGGCGCAGCCCGAAGTGGTCGCTTCCCCAGAAGTGCAACCCGCAAGCCCCCAAGAGGTTGCAGCACCAAAAATCGAAGAAGTCGTCGTGAGCGCACCGGCCAAACCAAGTCTTATGGGGCGTATTCTTGGACGCGAAAGCGAAAAGAATATACCGCGCCGTGAACTTGATGACGAGATGCTTGAGCGGTTGGAAGAATTGCTGATATCGGCGGATATGGGGGTCGATACGGCCCTGCGCGTGACCGCGAACATGGCAGAAGGGCGCTTTGGCAAAAAGCTTTCAAGTGCCGAGATAAAATCGCTTTTGGCGGATGAAATTACCTGCATCATGGAACCCGTGGCCAAGCCGCTACCGATTTATACCAAAAAACCACAGGTCGTTTTGGTCGTTGGGGTAAATGGCTCTGGCAAAACCACGACCATTGGAAAATTAGCGAGCCAATTCAAAGCGGCGGGCATGAATGTTGTCATCGCTGCGGGTGACACATTTCGCGCGGCGGCCGTGGAGCAATTGCAGGTTTGGGGCGAGCGTGCAGGGGTGCCAGTCTTGACGGCCCCCGAAGGGAGCGACCCGGCGAGCCTCGCATTTGACGCGATGACCAAAGCAGAGGCCGATGGGGCCGATCTGTTGTTAATTGACACCGCTGGGCGTTTGCAAAACCGTGCGGATCTCATGGAAGAACTGGCGAAAATTGTGCGGGTTATTCAGAAGAAAGACCCAACAGCGCCCCATAATACGCTCCTCGTCCTTGACGCGACGACAGGGCAAAATGCCTTGAACCAAGTGGGGACCTTTCAACAGCTCGCCGATGTCTCGGGACTTGTGATGACAAAACTGGACGGTACTGCAAAAGGCGGTGTTCTGGTTGCTTTGGCCGATAAATTTGGGCTGCCGATTCATGCTATCGGTGTCGGAGAGCAAATCGACGATCTTGCCGCATTTGACCCCGAGGAGTTTGCCCGTGCCCTAACTGGGGCGGATATTTAGGTTGACTGAATGGCTTATTTCCCTTGAGGGAACCGAAATGGGGCATAGGGTTGCCCTTGGTCTGGCCCTTTTGGCTGCCGTTTTACATGCTATTTTCGGTGCGCTTCAAAAGGGTGAGCACGATCCGTGGCTTTCGCGTGGGGCGATTGATTTTAACTACGGCGTGATGGCTGCTCCCTTTGCATTGTTTGTCGTTCCGTGGCCCGAGCCACACATGTGGCCCATTTTTTTCGGCATGTTTGTTATCCATATTGGGTATAAGGCCATGCAGGCGCAAACCTATGTTTTGGGTGCTTATACAGTGGTTTACCCGGTGGTGCGCGGGATGGGGCCGCTGTTTACGGTTCTTGGGGCGGGGCTGGTGTTTGGTGAACATTTCGCGTTCGGTCAGTGGATAGGTGTAGTGGTTTTGTTATGCGGGATTTTTGGGTTGGGGCTCTACAATCTGATGTATCTAGAGACCAATCGCGAGACCCTGAAAGCGGCGCTATTGATGGCGACCGGCACCGGAATGTTTGTCGCGCTTTACACGACCTATGACGCCTATGGAATTCGCGCAACGGCCAACCCATTCACCTTTCTCGCGTGGTTTTTCTTTATTGATAGCCTTGCGATCCCGCCCTATGCTGCGTGGCGTTATTCAAAAATGCAGGTGAAACCGCGTTTAAAGCCTTTGATGAAACGCGGAATATTGGGGGCATTTGTCGCCTTTTTTAGCTTTGGGTCGATCATGATGGCGACGCGGCTTGATAGTGTCGGCGAGGCTGCCGTCTTGCGCGAGACGTCAACAGTATTTGCCGCCCTTATCGGCTGGCTGGTGCTAGGGGAAAAGGTTGGGCCGCGACGGCTCATTCTTATGTCATTGATTGCCGTTGGTGCAGTCATTGTTGAAATGAACGGTTAGGAAGAATGATGACGGAAAAAACGGTAAACCCCTTTGTAAAGCTAGGCTTGGAGCTTGGTCCAGTCGTCCTGTTCTTCGTTTTCTATGGCCGCATTAAGGATGAGTTTTTCACAATTGGCGGCGTGGAATACGCTGGGTTCATAGTTGCGACGGCGCTTTTTATTCCCCTGATTTTGGCTTCGACGGCGATTTTGTGGTGGCTGACAGGCAAGCTGTCAAAAATGCAGCTAATGACAGCCGTTTTGATCGTGGTTTTTGGTGGAATGTCCGTTTATTTCAACGACGAACGCTTTTTCAAAATGAAGCCCACCATGATCTATCTTTTGTTCGGCGGTATTCTTGGGATCGGCCTTTTACAGGGCAAAAGCTACCTTCGTTCGGTCATGGAAGAAGTCCTTCCTATGCAAGATGAAGGCTGGATGATCCTCACGAAACGGCTGACTGCCTTCTTTGCGGCGCTCGCAATTACGAATGAATTTGTCTGGCGCACGATGAGCACGGACGCGTGGGTGAATTTTAAAACCTTCGGCCTCACGGCTGCTGTATTCGTGTTTTTTATGTTTCAAAACAAACTCATGCAGACCTACGCGGTAACGGTCGAAGATCAAGATACATGACGGTCGCCCTAGGCCTACGCCTAGGGTTTTTTCTTGAAGAGAAGGTCGTGGGATTTTTTGTCACTTTGAAGATTTGACCGCTTTTCAGCGGCCAATGCCCGACCTTTGATGACGCCTTTACGCGCGCTGACTTGGTCCAGCCAACGGGCGAAATGTGGTTTGTCTTCTAAGGTTTGTTGCTGGCCTTCCCAAAGGCTGGCCCAGCCCCAAATCGACATATCAGCGATGGAATAGAAGTCGCCAGCAACATATTCGTTCTCTGCAAGACGCCGATCCAAGACGCCATAAAGACGTGCTGTTTCATTGCGATACCGGTCTTTCGCATAGGGCAGATCATTTGGCGGTTCCATTGCGGGCGCGTATTTTAAAAAATGATGCGCTTGCCCTGCCATGGGGCCAAGGCCGCCCATTTGCCACATAAGCCATTCGGTTACAGCGATTTTTTCACGCGGAGTCTCGCCCCCGAACTGTCCGGTTTTCTGCGCAAGATATTGCAGAATTGCCCCACTTTCAAAGATCGAAATGGGCGCACCATCGGGCCCGTCTGGATCGACAATCGCGGGCATCCGGTTATTTGGGGCAATTTTAAGGAAGTCGGGTGCGAATTGATCGCCTGCCCCAATATTAATCAGATGAAGTTTGTAGGGCAGGTCCATCTCTTCGAGAGCGATTGAAATTTTCCAACCATTTGGGGTCGGCCAGTAATATAGGTCTATTGGGGTTGTCATCATTCGCTCCTTATTCTCGAAGCAATGATCATCTTTTGGGGCTAGATAGCAAGGGGGTGCGGGTAATGCGGGTAAAGAGACGAGACCATCGACGGGATTGCGAACGCGCGCAAGCCGCGGATAAATCGGATATTGATAGACTGTCTGGCGCGTGGAGAAACTGGCGATAGAGTGGAAACATTCCAGGCCGAAGGTAGGTTGACCAATGACAGATACGCCGGAGCGGAGGCGCAATCGGAAACCCTTGTCGTCTCAACGCGGCAAGGGTGTTTGCACAGTCAAGTTGAAGGTCCAGCCAATTCGCGCGGGCAGGGGAGAGGCCATGCCCCAAGCTACGAGAAAAGGGGCGATGCGGTGCAATGGCGGTTTCAATCAGCAAATCGTAGAAATCGTTTTCGCGACTGGTAATGTTCAGAACTTCGCAACTTTTGCCCGCTGGAGTCTGCATCGCAATTTGGGCCACGGAACTTAGCTCAGCCCCAGCCATTAAGACAATGCGATTTAGGGCATTTTCCGGGAGTTTCGCAAGCGCAGCCAAGAGAACACGCGCCCCAAGGGAATGTGCCATCACGTTGATTTTACGGTTGGGGGCAAGATGGTGCAGAGTAGTAATCACAGCAGCCAACGTATCTGCCGCAGGGATCGCTTGCTTGTAAGCTTGCCAAATTGTGCCGCGCGCATGCCACCCAAAGGCGATGCATTGCCCCTCTTCCTTTGTCGCTCTGCCAAATCCGAGGTGATGGGGCCAAGAGATACAGGTTCGTTTTTCATGACGCGGTCTTAACGCAAAAATTTGGGCATGCGGATCATGCTTCTCTTCATATGGCGAATATCGAAAACCATGCAGCATAATCGTTATGGGGCCCGTTGATGGGCCTTTGAGCATATTCTCGACAGATTTGCACGCCGTTGCGCACACTGGGTCAGCCGCTCCAAACGGAGCGTTTATTCGCAAAACGGGCATAGCGTCCTCGCGTCGTGGTCTATCATTGGGATAAATCCACCGTATAACAGGAGCATGAATTTCTCGTTACGACTGCGTGACGGGCTTGACGAAAGCGCCGCAGACCCCTATTTAGGCGTCCTGTGGCGATTTGTTCTCCTGATTGCGGGCCACGTTAAATATGCCGCTAAAGAGGTCTGGGACGTACCCCCTCGCTTCTTTTTGCGCAGGGGGTTTTTTTGTGTTTTCACGTAAGTGGAGACAGGCACAAAGGGTTGAGACAATGACTAAAGACTGGAACGCGCGCACGAAAATGGTTCATGCTGGAAGCCGCCGCAGCCAATACGGTGAAGTTTCCGAGTCGATTTTTATGACCCAAGGCTTCGTTTACGATTCCGCCGAGGCCGCCGAGGCCCGCTTTGTAGAAGTTGGTGACGACGAGTTTATTTATGCTCGCTACGGCAATCCGACCGTTCGGATGTTTGAAGATCGTATCTCCGCCATCGAGGGTGCAGAAGACGCATTTGCAACGGCAAGTGGTATGGCGGCCGTAAACGGCGCATTGATGTCTATTCTCAAATCTGGCGATCACGTGGTGAGTTCGCGGGCGCTTTTTGGCTCCTGTCTCTATATTCTCGAGGAAGTTTTGCGCCGTTTCGGGGTGGAAGTGACCTTCGTTGATGGTGCGGATTTAGCGCAATGGCGTGCCGCTGTGCGGAAAGACACTACCGTCGTGTTCCTTGAATCCGTGAGCAATCCGACGCTAGAAGTCGTAGATCTTAAATCTGTTGCCGAGATTGCCCATGCTGTTGGGGCGACCGTCATCGTGGATAATGTTTTTGCGACGCCTGTGTTCTCTCGCGCCATTGAATTCGGCGCGGATGTCGTCGTGTATTCTGCGACTAAGCATATTGACGGTCAGGGCCGATGCCTTGGCGGTGTCGTGCTTGGGAAAAAAGATTACGTCCGTGGGCCGCTAGAAACCTACTTAAAACACACCGGCGGCTCAATGAGTCCCTTTAACGCTTGGGTCATGCTCAAAGGGTTGGAGACTTTGGATTTGCGGGTCCGCGCACAGGCTCATTCCGCAGAGGTAATCGCCAAGGCCTTAGAAGGGCACGAAAAACTGGAGCGTGTATTGTTCCCGTTTTTAGACAGCCATCCCCATCAAGCGATTGCCAAAGCGCAGTTTGAGAAGTGCGGCACAGTCCTTTCTATTGATCTGAAGGGTGGAAAAGATGCCGCGTTCAAATTCCTGAACGCGTTGGAAATCTGCATTATTTCTAATAACCTAGGTGACGCGAAAAGCATTGTGACGCATCCGGCGACCACAACCCACCAACGTCTTCCGGACGATCAAAAGGTGCTTTTGGGAATTTCCCCAGGTTTGGTGCGTGTCAGTATCGGCATTGAAGATACCAATGACTTGCTGTCCGATATTTTGAACGCACTGGATGCCGTTTAGGCCGCAATTTTTGTCGGCATAGGGTTGGAACTCTTGGGTAAAGCCGCGTAACGTTGCTTTACCTGAAGGGGGGGGAAGGAATGAATACGGACATGCAAAAAACGCTTTTATCGCGCGATCAAGCGAAGGCTGCGCTCGAGACCTTAAGGGAATGGGCCGCACATGTATCGCCAGTAGAAGTGGCCGAATTGGACCCCGCGATTGGACGGCTTCTTCCAGAGAGGGCGTTGGAGAATTACCCAGCGCTTGCAAGAGCTTATCCAGAGGAGTTTACAACGGATGACGCGTATCGTGCGACGCTCCCTGATCTACAGAACGGCCCTGAAAGCCTCATTCGCGGCTCTCGGCGCCCCATTCAACACGTGGGAATTTCGAATTTTCGTCTCCCCATCCGCTTTCAGGCACGCGCAGGCGGCGATCTGGCTCTAGAGACCTCCGTGACAGGCACGGTCAGCCTAGAGGCTGGTAAAAAAGGCATCAACATGTCGCGCATCATGCGCACGTTTTACAAATACGCGGAAAGTGTCTTCAGTTTTGACGTTATTGAAGCCGCTCTCGCGGATTACAAAACCGATCTTGAGAGTTTTGACGCGCGCATTCAAATGGCGTTTTCTTTTCCTGTAAAGAATAAGAGTTTGCGGTCAGGACTGGCAGGTTATCAGTATTACAATATAGCATTAGAGTTGGTCGAGACCGCCGGTAAAGTTGTGAAAATCATACATTTGGACTATGTTTACTCGTCCACTTGCCCCTGTTCACTTGAACTTTCCGAACATGCGCGCCAAACACGCCATCAATTAGCTACCCCACATTCACAGCGGTCCGTCGCCCGTATTTCGGTTTTGCTAAACTCGGAAAAACCACGTCTTTGGTTTGAGGATTTGATTGATTTGTGCCGTGCAGCAGTGCCGACGGAAACACAAGTGATGGTGAAGCGTGAGGATGAGCAGGCCTTTGCTGAACTCAACGCGGCCAACCCGATTTTTGTCGAAGATGCCGCGCGTCTGTTTAGTGAGCAACTTCAGAACGATGAACGCATTTTGGATTATCGAATCGTGGCAAGCCACCAAGAGAGTCTTCACAGCCATGATGCTGTGAGTGTTCTGACAGAAGGGCAAACTTTTGCGGCCCAAAGCTTCGATCCGAAACTGTTTTCGACGTTATTCCACGTTGGCTGATGACGCTGGCCCAGAAATAAAAAAGGGCGCAGCCAAAGTTTTGGATGCGCCCTAAGCTGTTGAATTTTAGTCTTTAGTTCCAGCACCGTACTAAGACGGTCATGTCAGACGCGCGTGCCGTTAGGTCCACTGGGTGGAGCGCTCCGCCTTCTGAGGACGTCGTCGAGGCGATGCCGTTGTCAGCCAAAACCTTGAGGATCGCATTCGCTGAGGTCGAGAAACTTACGTTTTCCGGCAAAGCGCGGCCGTCCTTAACTTCGGTTGAGCGCAACATGCCGATGACCGTTCCGCCGGCATTCACCACAGGGCCCCCTGCGTCGCCCAAGAGGGACACAAGGTCTAGACGCTGGGTGTTCACCTCTCCGTCAAGGCCACGAACGTCTGCTAAGGCGCCGAACGTCATTGTCGGAGCCCCCAGAGCGCCCTCGTAAGAATAACCAGATACGGCGACTTCCGATTTCAAACGGGGGGAGGCATTGGCGAAAGTCGCGAAGCCAAGCGGTGCCAGTTTTTTCTCAGGTTTCAAAATAGAAATGCCGAGAGCCGGGTCAGTCAAGATAACGTCAGCAAGTGTTAGGTCATCCAATGTCAGTTTCGCGCACGTTCCCGCAAACTCGCTCGTGGTCAAGACTGTGCCTGTTGCGTCCAGATAGAAACCAGAACGGGACAGGATCGGTTGGCGGATTTGGAGGCCAGACAGGAGGTCAATCTTCTGCTCGTTTTGATCGGTGCCAGCGAAGTCATCAAGCGCCGTGTCGCCCAACGAAAGGAGGCTTGTCATCATCACACCGATGATGCGGTTCATATTTGCCTTGTCGCCAGCAGGCCAAACGAGGGTGAAGCCCTTAATTGTACCGTTTTCCAAGGCAGCATAGGTATAGGAGTTGATTTTTGCATTGTTGCCTCGCAAAATAAAGCTCGCATCCTTGCGCTCCCGCTCTCCTGTTAAAGGAACAATTTCAAGAGTTTGCATGATTTCATACAGGCCAAACAACGTCGCTTGATCGCCTTTTTGTGAGATCAGAGAAACGGAAACGCCACTGTCGCCTTTTGGCACGAAGTGAACGAAAGGCGCGGTGTAGCCGTCAAATTCGACCAAACCCATTGGCAGATCTATAGAAATTCCCGCTTTGGGGTCGCTATAGTTTTCCATCCCTGCATTTGTGAACACTTCGTTGAATTTCGCGCGTAATTCGCCGCGTTGGTATGTCGTCAGGATACCCGTCGTGTCATAGCCCATCGCCGCTTGATATTCGGCCATCGCACGCCGCGTTCCGGCACCAAAGGAGCCGTCAATGGCACTGGTGTAAAAGCCTTCCCATTGCATGGCTTCCTGAAGTTCCATTTTTTCTTCACGTGACAGGGCGTTTTCATTTGCGCGCGCCTGACCCGGGGTTTCGTCTGGAAGGGTGATGATTTGGCCTACGGGCTCGGTCGGAGTTAGTTCGGTGCTTGTGGTGGGTTCAACGGTTGTCGTGGGTTGAGTAAGGGTGGTGCCTCCAAGGGGCCAAAACTGTTGTTGATAGCTGCGGCTGTCTGCCAAATAACTGTCCCTCGGGATCAAATTTTCCTGCTGCAATCTTTCAAGTTCCTGCGCCGCAGCCGCTGCCGAAAACGGGCCGATCGAAATTACATACCAGCCAGAGCTGACCCGAAACCCGCCCACATTCGGAAAGGCACCTGAAAAGGCGCGCACACGTGTCTGTGCCTCGTTCAGGGTCGGATGGGCTTCAATCTGAATCCATGTATTTTCTTGGGCCTGTGCCTGATTTGGGACCGCGAGAAAAACGAGAAGGGTCGAAATAAGAAATATTGAAATGGCTGTAACCAGTGGCCGGGCATGAGTCATGGCGGTCGGGTTTCCCTTTGTTGGATATCTGTTGCGCTATTTGTCTTGTTTTGCGCATTGCGAGCCAATAATGCAAGAGCAAGCAATTGACCCTTCGCGAAGGGTTGCGTATTTGGAACGGGAATTTTCATAAGGATCCGCCATGTCCGCCGCTTCAAACTCGAAAACCAAACCTAGAAGCTTTCAGGAGATCATCCTGCGTTTGCAAAACTATTGGGCGGAGCAGGGCTGTGCCGTTTTGCAACCCTATGACATGGAAGTCGGCGCGGGAACGTTCCACCCCGCCACGACGTTGCGCTCGCTTGGCAGCAAGCCATGGGCCGCGGCCTATGTTCAGCCGTCGCGCCGCCCGACTGATGGGCGCTATGGGGAAAACCCAAACCGCTTGCAACATTACTATCAGTATCAAGTCGTGATTAAACCAAGCCCCCCGAGCTTCAGGAACTCTATCTTGGGTCCCTCGCCGCCATCGGGGTGGATATGGAAATCCATGACATTCGTTTTGTTGAGGACGATTGGGAAAGCCCAACCCTTGGCGCATGGGGCCTTGGATGGGAAGTTTGGTGTGACGGTATGGAAGTCAGTCAGTTTACCTATTTTCAGCAAGTAGGTGGCCATGATTGCCACCCAGTGTCGGGCGAGTTGACCTATGGTCTTGAACGCTTGGCGATGTATATTCTTGGCGTCGATCACGTGATGGACATGCCGTATAATGATCCGGCGTCGCCCACAGCCTTGAGTTATGGCGATGTGTTCCGTCAAACCGAGCAAGAGTACAGCCGCTGGAATTTTGACATTGCCAACACAGATGTGCTTTTGCAGCATTTCTTGGATGCGGAAGCCGAGTGCAAAACGATTTTGGATCAGCCCTATGTTGATCCCAAAACGGGCAAGCGCATTGTCATGGTGCATCCGGCCTATGATCAAGCGATTAAGGCCAGCCACTTGTTCAACCTTCTCGATGCGCGCGGCGTGATTTCGGTAACCGAACGCCAGGCCTATATCGGACGCGTGCGGACCTTGTCCAAAGCTTGTGCCGACGCCTTTGTGCAAACCGAGGCCGGTGGCTGGGTTGCACAAGAGCAGGCGCAATTATGATCGGGAAACTCATTGCAGGTGCAATCGTGATTACAGCATTGATCGCCGGCGGTGCGATGTATTATTTGCAGGAATATGGCTTTTACGAAACCGTTGAGGCTTCGTCCGAGAATGCCAATATCCAGATAACCAACCTCGTCACCCAAGCTCCCGAACCTATGCTTATTGCCGGGTTCGAGGGTATAGACGCCGACAGTTCCCCGATCCGATATCGCGCGTGTTTTACAACGCCCATGTCGAATGCCATGATGACAGAAACATTCCAAACCTATCCCGCAGCCGAACCGCTGGTAGCTCCCAAACAGTTTTCCTGCTTTGACGCCCGCAAACTTGGGGCCGACATCGAAACGGGCGCCGCGACCGCCTATTTGGGCCAAGCAAATATCATTTATGGGATTGATCGTGTGATCGCCGTCTACGACGATGGGCGCGCCTATGCCTGGCACCAAATCAACACCTGTGGCGAGCATGCTTTCAACGGCGATCCTGTCCCTGCATCCTGTCCTCCAGTCCCTTCTGAGAAAGAATAAATCATGGCCGACCTACTGATCGAAATCTTCTCCGAAGAAATTCCCGCACGCATGCAAACCCGCGCTGCGGCGGATTTGAAAAAGCTTGTAACGGACGGGCTGGTTGACGCGGGCCTGACCTACGCGTCAGCGGGGGCCTTCTCAACGCCACGACGGCTCGCGCTATCCGTCGAAGGCCTCCTCGCCGAGAGCCCCGACACCATTGAAGAGCGCAAAGGCCCGAAAGTCGGTGCGCCGGAAAAAGCAATCGAAGGCTTCCTGCGCGGCGCAGGGCTCACGATGGACGATCTGCAAATTCGCGATGACAAAAAAGGCCAAGTCTATTTCGCGGTGACCAAAAAGGCGGGGCGGCCTGCGGCTGAGATTGTCGCGGAAACGCTCGAAGCGGCAATCCGCAATTTTCCGTGGCCAAAATCCATGCGCTGGGGAACAGGGAGCCTAAAATGGGTGCGTCCGTTGCACTCTATACTCTGTATTTTGAGTGACGAAACTGGCACCACAGTCGTATCATTGGATGTCGACGGCATCAAAGCGTCAGACGTTACATTCGGCCATCGTTTTATGGCGCCAAAATCGCTCAAAATTGCCCATTTCGACGATTACCAACGCAAGCTGAAATCGGCATACGTCGTGCTCTCATCTGAAGAACGCGCAGACCACATATGGAACGATGCTACCAACGCGGCCTTTGCTCAGGGATTTGAAATCGTTGAAGACAAAGGATTGTTGGCAGAGGTCGCAGGGCTAGTGGAATGGCCTGTTGTCCTGATGGGCGATATTGCCGAAGACTTCCTCGGGTTGCCCGTTGAAGTCCTGCAAACCTCGATGAAAGAGCACCAAAAGTTCTTCTCTGTGCGCAATCCAAAAACAAACCGTATCGAGAAATTTGTCACCGTGGCAAATCGAGAAACCACGGATAACGGCAAAACAATCCTCGCGGGGAACCAAAAGGTTCTGTTCGCGCGGCTCTCGGATGCCAAATTCTTCTGGGAAAATGATCTGAGGATTGCCAAATCTGACATGGCGTCGTGGACGAAGTCGCTCGCGAATGTCACCTTCCATAATAAGCTTGGAACGCAGGCCGACCGGATCGACCGGATTGAAGCACTCGCGCGGGATTTAGCGCCAGTCGTTGGTGCTGATGTCGAAATGACAGCCCTTGCAGCACAGGTTACCAAAGCCGATCTTTCGAGTGAAATGGTCTATGAATTTCCGGAACTTCAAGGGCTTATGGGACGTTATTATGCCGAGGAAGCCGGACATCCGCAGCCCGTCGCGAATGCCTGTGAAGCGCATTACTCGCCCCTTGGTCCCAGTGACGATGTCCCAAGCGAGCCTGTCTCTGTGGCAATAGCCCTCGCCGATAAGTTGGACACTTTAACTGGGTTTTGGGCGGTAGATGAGAAACCAACGGGGTCAAAAGATCCGTTTGCCCTGCGCCGCGCCGCACTTGGTGTGATCCGTTTGGTCTTGGAAAACAACGTGCGTTTGCCGTTGGAACGCTTTGCGGACGCGCAATTTATACGTCACGAACTTGCGCTTAATTCAGGTGAGGCCGCCCCGACAGAAAACCTACTGGCTTTTTTCCATGACCGTTTGAAAACATACCTGAAGGACCAAGGTATTCGCTTTGATGTGATCGACGCCTGTCTTGCGATGCCTGCGAATGATGATCTGACACTTCTTGTGAAGCGCGCGGATGCCTTGGCTGCGTTTTTGAAAACGGATGACGGTGAAAACCTTCTTCAAGGGTTTAAGCGAGCCAACAATATTCTCTCGCAAGCCGAAGAAAAAGATGGTGTGGAGTACTCCTATGGGGCGGATGTGAAATATGCCCAAGCGGACGAAGAGAAAGCGTTATTTGTAGCACTAGACACTGGCGAGGCTGCGATCTCTCCGGCCATCGAGGCCGAAGATTTCGCGGGCGCAATGAGCGCCATGGCCGCGCTCCGAGCGCCGATTGATGCATTCTTCGACTCGGTTCAGATTAATACCGACAGTCAGATCACACGGCGCAATCGTTTGAATTTACTAAATCGTATTCGCACGCTGTGTCTTACGGTTGCGGATTTGGGTAAAATCGAAGGTTGAAGATCGCAAGAAATCAGGTTTAGGGCGCAAATTTGGCGTCCTAAGCCGCAAACGGTACGTCAAAGCTTGCCAGCCTTCGTTCAAACGTTATGGTCTGGGAGACAAGGAGTGCTGCGGTGCAGAAAAATGCGAAAACTTTAGAGTTCACACAGATCACGACAACTGCGCCAATTGCGACCAAACGGCACGGCGGGCGCGCCAAATGTCTTCAGCGACTGGTGCGGTTGGATATGCCAATTCCTCGCACACTTGCGCTTTCCTTTGATGCTGTGGCCGGAATTGCAGCCGGAATATTACCCGATACCACAGCCATGATGCGGGATTTTGGCGACGGTACCCTTGTTTCCGTGCGGCCAAGTTCCGAAGATCCCGATTGGGGCGGTCCGCGCGCCGTTTTGAACATTGGAATGAATGACGCACGCCATGCACAGATGGAATTGTCGGTAGGGAAAGCGAGCGCGAATGCCCTTTATTTGCGCTTTATTCAAGCTTATGCCGTTCATGTCGCACGCCTTGATGCCGACATGTTTGAGGATCAACCCTTTGACAAGAACGACCCTGATGGGGACAGCGCCTTGCAATCTGCTCTGCGCGCCTATGAGGATGAAACGGACGAGAAGTTTCCGCAAGACCCAGCCCAGCAGCTCGCCGAGGTGCTCCGTTCGATGGCGCGCGCTTGGTCTGGAACCACCGCACGTCTTCTGCGCAGCGCAAAAGGTGCTCCGGAGGACGCGGGTCTTGGGTTGGTCGTGCAAGAAATGGCCCTGGGTGTTGGTCATGACAACAGCGGCTCTGGCGTTATTCAATTTGTCGACAGCGAAACAGGCCTTCCGCAGATTACAGGACGCTACAAATGCCAGAGCCAAGGCCGTGATGCGCTTGGCGCTCAAAGGGACGCGTTGTTTTTAAACAAAGACCCGCGAGGAGATTCGCTTCAAGATATGTTGCCTGAGCAATTTGATCGCCTTGTTGAATTGGGCGGAATGGCGCGGCGCAGTTTGCGAGAAGAAATGCAAATCGAGTTCACGATTGAGGGCGGTGTTTTGCATATTCTGGATGCGGTGCGGGTTAACCGGCGCGCCCGAGCCGCGTTGCGTATTGCCGTTGATCTTGCGCGTGATGACGTCATTGCGCGTGAAGAAGCGATCATGCGGATCAACCCACATTCGCTGACAGAACTCTTGCACCCTCATGTGGATCCTCTTGCCGAGCGCGACATCCTTGCGCGCGGTATTGGTGCCAGCCCCGGCGCGGCGCTAGGGCGGATCGTGTTTTCAGCGACGGCGGCACAAGCGGCTGCGGCAAAGGGGGATGCCGTGATCCTCGTCAGGCGTGAAACCTCCCCCGAAGATATTCGGGGCATGCACGCTTCTGTTGCTGTTGTGACTGAAAAAGGTGGGATGACCAGCCACGCGGCTGTGATTGCACGCGGATTGGGTTTGCCTTGTATCGTTGGTGCGTTCGATCTTGTGATAAATTCCAAGGATAAAACACTCACCACACCCAACAATCGCCGCTTTGTCGAAGGCGATCTTCTCACGGTTGATGGTTCTTTAGGGGAAGTGCTGGCGGGGGAGCCAAAATTGCTCGACGCCGCCTTGGACGACGCCTTTACGACCCTCCTCGACTGGGCGGATGATGCCCGTGATATCGATGTGCGCGCCAACGCAGACACCCCCTCAGATGCGAAAACGGCCCGCAGATTTGCCGCTCAGGGTATTGGGTTGTGTCGAACGGAGCACATGTTCTTTGAAGACGACCGGCTAACGGTGATGCGTGAAATGATTTTCGCCAATGGGCCAGAAGACCGACGCGCAGCATTGGATCGCTTAATGCCTATGCAACGCGCTGATTTCATAGAGCTTTTTGAGATCATGAAGGGACAGTCGGTTTGTATTCGCCTTTTTGATCCGCCACTCCATGAATTCCTCCCTTCCACACGCGAAGGAATCCATGAACTCGCAGAAGCATTGGACTTGCCGTTGTCGACGGTGACCGCGCGGATTGAAGCTTTGACGGAGTTCAATCCGATGTTGGGGATGCGGGGCGTTCGGTTGGGGATCACAATTCCCGAAATCTATGATATGCAAGCGCGCGCTATTTTCGAAGCCGCCGTTGAAGTGACGCGACGCGGGGATACGGTTGTTCCTGAAATCATGATCCCGCTGGTGTCCGCGCAAAAAGAAGCGGAATTGGTGAAATCACGAATTGATTCCGTGGCTGCGGCAGTGCGCTTCACGGAAGGCGTGGATTTCACCTTTCGCTTGGGCGTGATGGTCGAAACCCCTCGTGCAGCGTTACGCGCTGGGGATATCGCCCTAAACACCGATTTCTTAAGTTTCGGAACAAACGATTTGACACAAATGACCTATGGGTTGTCGCGGGACGACGCCGCACGGTTCATGTTTGATTATGTCCGTCTGGGTGTTTACGCCGAAGACCCTTTCCATGTTTTGGACACGGACGGCGTTGGCGAACTCCTGACAATCGGTGCGGAACGCGGCCGCGCTGCGCGTCCTCAGATCGTTCTGGGCATCTGTGGCGAGCACGGTGGGAATCCAGAATCGATTGCCTTTTGTCGGCGTGCGGGATTCGATTATGTGTCGTGTTCACCCTATCGCGTTCCGGTTGCGCGCCTCGCTGCTGCACAGCTAGCGATTGCAGACAAGTGGCGGTCCTAGGGGCGTTTCTTTGGCTAAGATATTGTTTTAATTTATATAAATTTGAGCGAAACTGATTGCTGACAGTTGTTTCCATATTTGGGGGTAATTGGGGGTTTCTCGCACGTTTGTCGCAGTAAAGATTCAGGTGTAGACAAGCCCACCTTTTTTGCCTACATCACCTGCCGGTCGGGGCCGTGGGGGCTGCTGATCCACAGATGTGGGTTGAAAATGGGTGAAAATATGTTTTTCCAGATGATAAAAACGACGCTTCCAAGGGCTGCAACCAAGTCGGTTCGCGGCCCTCTATTGCGCGGACTTGTCCTGTGCGTTGCCATGACTGGTCCCGTTTGGGCAAGCGACACGGTGACCGGAACAAAGACCGTTCCACACAGTACACACCAATCTGAAAAAAATCCCAACTCCTTTCTCAAGTTTTTTATTGGCCGCAGTCAGAAAACAGCAAAAACCAAAAGTTTTGAGTATAGCAAATCCTGGTTGGCGTCCCAAAAGCCCGCTTCGGGCGATGATCAGTGGGCGTGCTTGAGTGAAGCGCTCTATTTTGAGGCGCGTGGCGAAAGTGTTAAAGGGCAATTTGCGGTGGCCGAGGTTATTTTGAACCGTGTCGAAAGTGCAAAATACCCGAATTCTGTCTGCGGTGTGATTAAGCAGGGCACAGGCAAGAAATACCAATGCCAATTTACCTATACTTGCGATGGGAAAAAGGAACTCTATAACGAGGCCTCCGCGCGAAAAAGCACGCAGAAGATAGCCGCAGCCTTATTGTCCGGCGCTGTGCCGCGCTCCTTGACCAAGGGCGCGACCCATTATCACACCAAGGCCGTCAAACCGTCGTGGTCCAAGAAATTCCCTCGCGTCGCAGCGATTGGTGTGCATTATTTCTATCGCCAACCCGGGGCTGGGACGAATAAATCCTAAGCTGCGCTCACATCCGCCGTTAACGATGATTTTACTGGTTTGCTCGCTAGTCGCGCTGTACATATCCGACAACAATCGGGATTACACATGACAGTTGAGCCTAGCGCACATTTTTTACATCCAATTGAGCGATCCTCGGTGCTGCGCCCTACGGGTGTTTTGGATCGTATTTCCCTGCGCGATCACATTGTGGCCGTTGAAATTGGAGCCTTTGAAGTTGAGCGCGCGGTCACACAGCGGTTGTCCTTCAACGTCGTAGTTGAGGTTTCGGATGTCCAAAAGCCGCTCGATGATGATGTCGATAAAATTCTCTCGTATGATCGTGTTACGGACGCTATTTCAAGTGCTCTCACGCGTTCTCGCGTAAATCTTCTTGAAACATTGGCAGAAGATATTGCCACTTTGATTTTGGCCGCCCCCCAAGCACAGCGGGTTTTCGTACGCATTGAAAAACTGGATCGTGGCGCAGGGAAGCTTGGTGTCGAGATCGTCCGCGACGCCCTTACCGTGGGGAAAGCGCGTTCGGATTGGTCGGGTTTGGCTCCGCTGATCGTTGCCGTTCCAAATCACTTGTCACTCTCTGAATGGGTCTCGATTTTTCACACCCATGCCCGTCCGGTTCTTCTCCTGCCAGAAATGTGCCTTGATTTTGCGGCGACACAAGACGAGATTGCCAACCAACGGCTGGAGTTATTGGCGTGGGACAGCGCGGCTTGGACCCTCTCATCGCGCAATGAGCACGTCGGTGTCGTTGGGAGCCGTACGGAAATGGAGTGGGGGTTCGGTCAGGGGCGTGTCAACGTTTGGGCGCCAATGAAGCAAGTTCTCGATAGCCCTCATCCGCCCCAGAGTTTTGGCGCTGAGAGGCTGGCCTTTTGGCTGGCAAAGCAGCACGCTGGGCAGGTCGTCGGATTGGACTGCCCGATTGGCGTTGAAATCACAGACCCCACCCAGTTTTTGGACCTGGCATGACGGTTTACTACCGCGCCATTCCGCGAACCGACCAAGCAAAGCCAGAAGGCGCCGTTGCCCTTGCTGGTGGTTGGTGTTGGTTTGATCAAGTGGAAGTCCTACAAAAGGGGGCCGCTGCGCACCTCATTCCCGCGCGTGAAACCCCACATGACGTTCTGCAACGCATGACCTCTCCGCGCGCTGATATCGCGTCCTTGGACATGGGGAGCCCCAATATTATGGGCATTTTAAACGTGACGCCCGACAGTTTTTCTGACGGAGGCAAATTTGCGTCAACTGCCTCGGCAGTTGAGCAGGCAGAGCGAATGATTTCTGACGGCGTCAACATCCTTGATATTGGCGGGGAATCTACGCGCCCCGGAGCGCTCGACGTTTCGATTTCCGATGAGATTGCGCGGGTGGTTCCTGTAATTGCGACCGTTCGCGCCCAAAGTGATATTGCGATTTCAATTGATACACGCAAATCAGACGTCGCGCAGGCGGCCATGCACGCAGGCGCAACATTTGTGAATGATGTGTCCGCGATGGGTTTTGACGCCAAGATTGCGACTGTCGCTGCGCAGGCGAAAACCCCGATTTGTTTGATGCACGCGCAAGGACAACCAAAAGACATGCAAGTCGACCCGCGCTATGAGAACGTAGTTCTGGATATTTACGACTATCTTGCTCATCGGATTGAAATTGCCGTTCAGGCAGGTGTCGAGCGCGCGCAAATTGTTGTTGATCCCGGTATTGGTTTTGGCAAAACTCAAGGCCATAACCTTGCGATTTTACGCGGAATTAGCCTGTTCCATTCCCTTGGTTGCCCCGTTCTGTTGGGCGCGTCGCGGAAAAAATTCATCGGTGATATTACGCAAGAACCAATTGCAGAACTCCGTGTCGGTGGGTCACTTGCTGTGGCGCTCAAAGCGGTATCACAGGGGGTTCAGATTTTGCGCGTCCATGATACAAAAGAAACAAAGCAAGCCATACGGCTCGCACAAAAAATCTAATGTAAAAGGTGACTTATGGGCGATTTATTTGGAACGGACGGTGTGCGTGGTCAGGCAAACTCCTACCCGATGACAGCAGAAGTGGCGCTGAAATTGGGTGCGGCGGCCGGTCGGTACTTTCGAACAGACGGCCAAAATCGCCATCGCGTTGTGATCGGCAAGGACACACGGCTTTCGGGATACATGCTCGAAAACGCCCTGACGGCGGGCTTGACGAGTACGGGAATGAATGTCCTTCTTTTGGGGCCGGTTCCCACGCCCGCTGTAGGCTTTTTGACCCGCTCAATGCGGGCTGATATCGGCATCATGATTTCAGCAAGCCACAATCCGCACCAAGACAATGGGATTAAGTTTTTTGGGCCCGATGGTTTTAAACTTTCTGATGGTGCGCAAAACCAGATTGAAAAGATACTTAAAGGCGAAATTGCCCCCGCAAAGCCAGAAAATATTGGCCGTGCGCGTCGTGTCGAAGATGGCTTGGGCCGCTATATTGAGTATGCAAAAACAACATTCCCATCCCGCGGAAGACTCTCTGGTCTGAAGGTCGTTGTGGATTGTGCCAATGGCGCGGCCTATCGCGCAGCACCCGAAGTGCTTTGGGAGCTCGGAGCGGAAGTAATTCCCATCGGTGTTTCTCCTAACGGATTCAATATTAACGATAAATGTGGTTCAACGCATACTGAAACCGCCGCGCAAGCGGTGGTACAACACGGTGCCGATTTGGGCATATGTTTGGACGGTGATGCCGATCGAATTATGATCATCGATGAGAACGGGAAGGTCGCTGACGGCGATCAGATTATGGCTTTGCTGGCTGACCGATGGGCGCTCGACGGACGTCTTTCCGGGGCGACGTTGGTGTCGACAGTCATGTCTAATTTGGGGCTGGAACGCTTTCTTTCTGCACGGGGCATAAACCTTCTGCGCACGAATGTCGGTGACCGCTATGTCGTTGAGGCGATGCGCGCAGGGGGCTTTAATCTGGGCGGAGAGCAGTCGGGGCACATTGTGATGACAGACTATGCCACCACCGGTGATGGGTTGATCGCTGGTCTTCAGTTTATGGCAGAGATGGCGCAGTCTGGAGACAAGGCGAGTACCCTGACGCAAAACTTCACTTCCGTGCCGCAAATGTTGAAAAACGTCAAATACAAAGGTAATATTGACCCATTATCACTTGAAAAAGTTGCATTAGTGATTGCTGATGGTGAAGCCAAACTGGCAAAAACAGGCCGTCTTGTTATCCGTAAATCTGGCACTGAGCCTCTTATTCGTGTTATGGGCGAGGACGAAGATCTCTCGAGGCTGACCAATGTTGTCGACGAAATCGTCGGGGTGATTGAATCCGTCTGCTAGGCGCGCCATTTTTGGCTAACGGCGACACCAAATAGGATAAGCCCCAGAGCTGGTAACAGTTGTGGGGGCATTGTTTCACCTAGCAATGTGACGCCGAAAACAACCGACCAAATCGGGACTTGATAATTTGAGAGGCCGAGAAATGACGGCCCCGCCTCGCGAATGACGGAAACGAGGAGGAGGGTGGCCAAGGCCGTCGGGAAGAGCCCCAAATATAGAGTTGCGAGGACAGGACCGATGGGGAACTCAGTCGGTACCCCGTCAAACCAAAGCGCCAAACCCACGCTGACAACCGACGCCATCAAAAGCGCCGCGGCACTAAAGCTCTTGTGCGAAACGGGTGGGGCGCGCCGCGTGATAATCGAGCTACACGCATAGGACGCGGCGGCGAGGAAGCATGCCAGCCGCCCAACACTTTCTATTTGGGTTCCCGACGAGACAAATGCGTCCTTTCCAACAAGCAGCGCAACACCTGCAAAGCCGATCAAAAATCCAATAGCTTTTCGAACTGTCAGTCGATCACTTGGTACAAAAATATGCGCCAGAGGTAACACAATCAGAGGAACTGCAGCCATGGAAACACCTGCAAATCCGGAAGTAACATAGCCTTGGCCCCAAGAGAGAAGCGCAAACGGCACCGCATTTGCAAAGACACCAAGCCCTAAGGCCGAAAGCCAAATGTGTCGTGCATTCGGGCCTCGCGTATCTGGCAATCCGGTGCCCGCGACGTAAGTAACTACACATAGAACACTGGCGGCAATGGTAATTCGAATGGCCGCGACCCAGAGAGCAGTAAAGCCTGCAATCGCGAACTCAATGAACATAAAGGATGCGCCCCAAAGCGCGCCAAGGAGAAGAATTCGTCCCCAGTTTTTAAGTCCTGCTTGGGCAAACATAGCGCATCCTCTCAACGAAAAAAGGCGCCGCGATGGGCGCCTTTTCCCAAGTATTTAAATGGTTTAGTTCTTTTCGTGGTCGACAAGTTTGCCTGCGGAAATCCATGGCATCATGCCACGAAGTTTCGCGCCAACTTCTTCGATTTGGTGCTCATCGTTCATGCGACGTGTCCCCTTGAAGAAGGGCTGACCAACAGCGTTTTCAAGCATGAAGTCACGTACAAACTTACCAGTTTGGATGTCTGTGAGAATGCCTTTCATCGCCGCTTTGGTTTCAGCGTAAGGAAGAACGCGTGGGCCAGAAACATACTCGCCATACTCAGCAGTATTGGAAATCGAGTAGTTCATGTTGGCAATGCCGCCTTCATAGATCAGGTCCACAATGAGTTTTGTCTCGTGAAGACACTCAAAATATGCCATTTCAGGCGCGTAGCCAGCTTCAACAAGGGTTTCAAAGCCCATGCGGATTAGCTCAACGATACCACCACAGAGCACAGCTTGTTCGCCAAAGAGGTCGGTTTCGCATTCTTCGCGGAAGTTGGTTTCAATCACACCAGAACGACCGCCACCGATTGCGGAACAATAGGAAAGACCGATTTCGAGAGCTTTACCTGTCGCGTCATTGTCAACAGCAACGAGGCAAGGAACGCCGCCGCCTTTAACGTATTCGCCGCGAACCGTATGGCCTGGGCCTTTTGGCGCCATCATGATGACGTCGATGCCTTCTTTGGGAGTGATCAGACCAAAGTGAACATTCAAGCCGTGCGCAAATGCAATTGCTGCGCCGGGTTTGATGTTGTCGTGCACGTATTTTTTGTATGTTTCTGCCTGAAGCTCGTCGGGCATTGTGAACATGATAACGTCACACCAAGCAGCAGCTTCGGCGATTCCCATAACTTTCAGGCCTTCGCTCTCGGCTTTTTTCTGGGATGGGGAGCCGTCACGCAGGGCAACAACGAGGTTTTTCGCACCCGAGTCACGCAGGTTGAGCGCATGTGCGTGGCCTTGCGAACCATAGCCGAGGATGGCAACTTTTTTGTCTTTGATCAGGTTAATGTCGCAATCGCGATCGTAATAAACACGCATGTCGGTGCTCCTTTTGTTAAGCAATGTAGTGTTGTGGTGAAAATAGCGAATTTCGCATGGTATTATTTGTCGAAATGAATAAAATGTCCTCATGTTTGGTGTTTTCTATTCGCCAAATTTGGGTTTTTAGGAAATTTCATGCTTACCGATGAAATATCACGCAGAATTCTTCGGCATATGCAGGCCGAACCTGATTTGCCGATGGCCGAACTCGCTCAAAGGGCGGGACTTGCGGCCGGAACTTGTGCTCGGCGGCTTGAAAAAATGCGTGAAGCCGGAATTTATCAAGGTGTTCAGGCCATTATCAACTGGGCGGCCCTTGGTTATAGCGTTGAGGTGTCGCTTCGGGTGACGTTGGACAAAACTCAGTCGCGGGCGTTTGACGAATTCATTGAAGAGGCACGCAAAATACCAGAGGTTTCGGAAATTCACACTTTCCTTGGTCGCGTCGACGTGAGGCTTGCGGTTCTTGCACGTGATATGGCGCATTATCAGGAAATATACAAAACGCGTATCCTGACCCTGCCACATATTGCGGATATTGAGGCGCTTATGCAGGTCGCTGCGATTAAGATGTCGGAGGATTTGCCCCTATGATTGACCTTGATGAAATCGATCGTAGCTTACTGCGCGCTTTGGCGAAGGATGCCAGTCAATCCGCTGGGGCCTTGGGAAAACGGTTCGGCCTGTCCCAACCCGCCACATGGCGCCGGATTAAACGTCTAGAAGACGCCAAAATTATTGTCGGACGTCGGCTTGTGCTGAATCGAGAAGCGCTGGGATTTGGAGTAACGGTGTTTTTGGGGGTAAAACTGGCCACCAAGGGACGGGTTAGTCTTGAGGATTTTGAACGCGCGGTCACGGCGATTCCTGAAGTTCAGGCCGTGCACCACGTGTTGGGAATGTATGATTATCGCTTGCGGGTCGTGGCCCGCGACCTTGCCGATTTTGAGCGTGTTTTACGACGGCGCGTGATGACCCTTCCGGGAATTGGCAATGTTGAGGCCAATGTCCTCTTAAGTGAAGAACGATGTCCTGGGCCGATTGGTTAGCTTAACGCATGCCCAGGCCAGCTTTCATAAGGGTTTTCCGAATGGGCGCGACCGAATAAAACGTGTTCAAAGCGCCGGCCCGTAAGTCACGTAATCCCTGCGCACCAACCATTGAGGCGCGGTTGAGTAGATCGACGCCCGTGACGCGTATTTGGGCTTCCCTATGGCGCAACCTGTTATATTTTTCGAGCATTTTCGGGGTCCCAAGGGTCGCTGGATCGGATGTCGCGAGGTCGAGGAGGACGCGTAAGTCGCCTAAACTCATGTTTAAGCCCTGTGCACCAATCGGTGGAACAACGTGGGCTGCCTCGGCCATCAGCGCCGTGCGTTGGCCATACATTGTGGCGGCGATTTGGCTGATGATCGGCCAACTGCTGCGCTGGCTTTCAAGGGTGAGAGGGCCGAGAATACCTGCTGATCTCAAGGTGATTTTCTCTTCGAACACCTCTATTGATAGGGTTGCAAGGCTGTCGATCTTCGCGGCTTTTTCCATCCAAACAACAGCGGAAAAGTGTTTTCCATCGTGATCGGGGAGGGGCACGAGGGTAAAGGGGCCTCCGCTTCTGTGTACTTCGGTCGAAACATTTTCGTGCGAAGGTGCATGCGAAACGGAAAAAACGAGCGCCTTTTGACCGTAACGAATTGTTTTTACAGGGATATCCAACGCCGCGCGCACATTTGAATTTCGTCCATCCGCCGCGATAAGGAGCTTGGTCGAAATAGACGCCCCATCCGTCAGGCGAACGATGGCGGATGTTTCGCGGGTTACAACATCTTGGGTTCCAATCCCTGCGCGAAAGGTTACATTCGCAAGCGTTTCAATTTTCGCCAAAATTTCGCGTCGCAGAAGCCAATTTGGTAGGTTCCAGCCGAAAGGTAAGTCACTGATATCGCTGGCGTTGAAGTCTTTGATAAGGCGCGCTTCTGGCAATTCGCCACCCGCATCGACGATGCGCATCGTTTGCAAAGGGGCCGCATAGGGCGCGAGCGAATCCCAAAGGCCCACATCGATCAACGTCTGGCGAGCCGGTTGCAAAAACGCCGTCGTGCGTCGGTCTGCTTGTGGGTTAGACGATTCAGTTATCGGCGGGGTCGGGTCAACACAGATGACGGAAAAACCCGCCGCTCCAAACGCCGCCGCGGCCGTAAGACCGGCAATTCCGCCGCCCGAAACTAAAATATCTGTGTGGGATCTATTCATGCCTTAGATGTAAGCTGCAAGAGGGCGCTCGAAAACCCCTCCTAGACCAACTGCGACAGAAAAGTCGTTAGGTCGGAGGTATGATAATGAATGTGATCTTGGCGCGATTGCTCGGGGGCCACGTGAATCGTGCGCATTCCCATGGCATGTGGCGCAATGAGGTTGCGGGTATCATCCTCAAACATTGCTGCGGATGAGGGAATGGTTCCGTCCTTTGAAAATATGGTTTCAAATGCCGCGCGCTCGGGTTTGGGGCGGAAATTTGCATGCTCCACACCGTAAATTGCATCAAAAATGCCATCAAGGCCCCGCGCCCTTAGAACCCGTTCGGCATAGGGCGCCGTGCCATTTGTATAGACAATTTTACGTCCGGGGAGCGCTGAAATCCGCTCTGCTAACGCGGGGGCAGGGCGCATATGCGACATTGAGATATCATGGACATGAGTTAAATAGGGGGCTGGATCGACGCCATGCTCATCCATTAATCCGGTCAAGGTTGTTCCGTATTTCTGCCAATAGTGCTGGCGCAGATAATTGGCCTGTTTTTCATCTACATTGAGAGCGGTCATGACGAAATCGGTCATGCGCACCTCGATTTGGTCAAACAGGCGGTCCGAAGGTGGATATAGCGTATTGTCAAGGTCAAATACCCAATGTTTGATGTGGGAAAATGCGGGCATTGGAGTTTTAGTTTGTTTTTGCATAAACGCATTGTAGGGAGTTGTGATTGAAGCAGCAACGGGGTTGATCGCGAATGCCGCACGGGAGTAGGGTGCGGATACGCGAGGGGAAGCACATGAGTGAGCACAAGAACGGTCAAAAAGATGCGTATGCGTTGGTTTTAAGCGCAATCGACGTCGGAATTTATCGGCCGGGGGATCGATTGGTTGAGAGCGAATTGGCTGAGCAGTTTGGCGTTTCCCGCACGCCCATTCGAGAGGCCCTTCAACGGCTTGAAACACAATCCCTTTTAACCCGCGATGGTCGCAGTTTGATTGTGGCTTCCCTTGATCACAATCAGTTAGCGGAATTATATGTGGTGCGGACCGAGCTTGAAGGGCTCGCGGCCCGTTTAGCTGCACGCCATGCCGCGCCAGAGGAAATCCGTGTTTTACGCGAAATGGTTGAAGAGGATCGCGGTTTTTTAAGCGATCCGGAAGCACTGTCGTTGGCCAACAGAAGATTTCACAAGCAAATTCACCTCGCTTCGCACAATCGCTACCTAGTTCAGCAGTTGGATTTGGTGCATCGTACGATGGCTCTCCTTGCGACCACCTCTTTGGCGGTCAAAGGACGGGGCGAAACGGCGCTCAATGAGCATGAAGCCATTGTCGCAGCGCTGGAAAAACGGGACGGTGAAGCCGCACATTTGGCGCTAAAAAACCATATTTCAAAGGCCTTTGAAACGCGTCTCAAACTTGATGCCTTGAGTGTCCGAATTTAATTATGGCGCTTATTTCAAACTCTATTTGACGATTCCACTACCTTTTCCGCGTAAAGGCCATGCTCTGTTTTATCCCAATAGAATGGGCGTACAATAAGTTCAAAGATGCCTTTGTAAGACGCTAAAGCTCCTAGCGGAAAATAAAAGTGAAGCGTCGGAACCCACCACAGAAGATGTCTGTGTCGTGGGCCCGAAACCGCCATCATTCCAACAGAAATTGATAGGATCTCAGATAGGAAAAAAATGATCCCGAGCGCAATTATCGCGTGACTAGGAAGGATCATTTTAATCGGGTGATGATCAATGAAAGGGACGAGCCAAAAAGACCATAAGAGAGGGGCCAAAATATACTGGCTGAGGGTACCTAGAAACAGGAGTTGGACGCCAAGAAAGCGCCATGGTCCCAAGTCCTTTAGAAGTTTCGCAGGGTTACGCATATGGACCGTCCACGTGATTGCATAGCCTTTAAGCCACCGAGAACGTTGCTTAATCCACGGCCAGTAGCGGCAATTCGCTTCCTCATAGGTAACTGTTGGGAGAACTTCCGTTCGATATCCGTGCCGCGCAAGGCGAATTCCGAGGTCTGCATTCTCAGTGACATTATGTGCGTCCCAACCCCCAAGTTTTTCAAGCGCTTCGCGCCGAAAAAAAAGCGTTGTGCCGCCAAGGGGAATAGCAAAGCCAATTTTTTCAAGCCCCGGCAGAATCACGCGAAACCATGTCGCATATTCGACGGTAAAGCATCGCGCCAGCCAGTTCGTTTGCGCATTGTAAAAGTCTAAAACGCCTTGCAGGCAAGCAACGTCTTGTCCACGTTCATGAAAACGTCGAACCACTGCATGGATCTGGCCTTCCTCAGGGGCGTCTTCGGCGTCATACACTCCGATGATTGTCCCTCGGCAGAAATCCAACGCATAATTCAAGGCCCGTGGTTTGGTCCTTACCGCCCCAGTTGGCACGGTCACCACACGGGCCCATTTGGGCAAATCGGCCTCGGCGAGGGCCTGTGTCGTCGTATGGTCATCGGCCTCTACGACGAGGCAAATGTCCAACAATTCCTTTGGGTAGGACAGTTTGGAAAGGCGTCGGATAAGCTGGCTTGCAACTTTTCGCTCTTTGTAAAGAGGGACCATGATGGACACCACGGGAAGGCGCGCAATTGACGGAGATTTATGGTGTCGAAACCCTGACGTTTCCTTTTTTCTGAAATTTGAGACTTGGGTTGCCGCTGCTGCGAATTTTAGGGCGGAACTCGCGATCAAAATAAGAACTGCCCAACCAAAAAAGAAGGAAATAACGAATTTCGGAACTAACAATATTCCCATAATTATAAAGAGAATAAGGGAGATCGCGAACCGTTTTTTCTGCGGAGTATGCCAGTTGCGGCAACTCTCTTCTTCGCGAACGCAGGTCTCAGCACTATGCGTTAAGTAGGTTTGCCGAACCCGCTCTAGGGCACTAAAAACTTGGGTCTCTGAGGCGATTGCCATACGTACAGGACCAAAATTCTCAGGGAGGTTGCGAAGCACTTCTGCAAATTCTGCAGGGCGGGCAGTGCAGATAATCGTTACGATCCCGACCTGTTTCCAAGGCAAGAAACGCCCTTTTAGGCATACTTTTGCGCCAATGGCGTCAATAAGGCGGGCGTCCGGCTGCTCAAAGTTTAAATCTACGAACTGCGCCCCCCATTGCTTTGAGAGTCCGCGATAAAGGTCTTGGTCAGTCACGAGGTCGTGGGCGATCAAAATATCGCCTATTTGGACTTCTTGCCGTGCCTGCAGTGCCAGCGCTTTCACGAGGTCACCGGGCGAAAGAGCGCCGTTTTGCACGAGGATTTGGCCAATAGGAGTCCGTCCACGCTCGGCTCCTGGCTGATGTGGAGCAACCGTAGCGAACGGTCGCACAGTACGAAGTTGGGTCAGTTGCATGGTGCAGGCGACGTCCTATGAGGGCACGCCTACATTTACTGGGAATGGTTAATGTGCGATTAACCGACGCGTAAAGAGTGCTACTTTTCCATCGCTTTTACAAAACGCTCAAAGAGGTAATAGCTGTCTTGAGGGCCGGGAGAGGCTTCGGGGTGGTATTGGACCGAAAATACCGGTTTTCCGTCGACTCGAAGGCCGCAATTGGAACCGTCAAAAAGGGAAATATGGGTCTCAACGACGCCTTTGGGAAGGGATTGAGAATCGACCGCAAATCCGTGGTTCATTGACGTTATTTCAACTTTTCCGGTGTCTTTATCTTTAACAGGGTGGTTTGCACCGTGGTGGCCGTGGCTCATTTTGACTGTTTTTGCTCCCAAGGCCAAAGCAAGCATTTGGTGGCCAAGGCAAATACCGAAAACGGGAATGTCGGCCTTGAGAATACCTTGGATCATTGGCACGGCATAGACGCCCGTTGCCGCGGGATCACCGGGACCGTTTGAAAGGAACACACCTTCGGGGGCGTGGGCCAAGATTTCTTCGGCGGTCGCGGTGGCGGGAAGCACTGTGACGTCGCAGCCAGCGGAGGCGAGGCAGCGTAGAATGTTGCGCTTGGCGCCGAAGTCAATCGCAACGACTTTGTGGCCGGGCTTCGTGGTTTTTGAGTATCCGTCAGGCCAAACCCAGCGTTGCTCATCCCAGGTATAGGACTGCGCGCAGGTCACTTCTTTGGCGAGGTCGAGGCCTTCTAAACCTTTGAACGAGCGCGCTTTTTCTACGAGATCGGCGATATCAAAAACGCCGCCCTCAGAATAGGAAAGAGCCACATGCGGCGCGCCTTGTTGGCGGATTGCGCGGGTGAGGCGGCGTGTATCAAGGCCACCAATTCCGATGCGTCCGCGCCGTTTGAGCCAGACGGTCAATTCTTCGGTTGCGCGCCAATTGCTGGCGTCGGTGGGGTCCCATTTGACCACCATTCCGGAGGCAAAAGGATCGGCAGTTTCGTCGTCTTCGGGGGTGACGCCGGTGTTGCCAATATGGGGGAAGGTGAAGGTGACGATTTGGCCCGCATAGGAGGGGTCGGTCATGATTTCCTGATAACCGGTCATGGCTGTATTAAAGCAAAGCTCTGCGATCTCGGTGCCCTCGGCTCCAAACCCATAGCCGTAAAACAGGGTGCCATCCGCAAGCGCAAGGCAGGCGGTGGGATGTGGTGAAGCGGAAGGTTTAAACGATGTGGCGGCAGACATGGGCGACTCCTTAGGCAAATCGGGCGCAAACTTGTCGGAAACTAATGGCGGACGGCAACAGGGTCAAGGGGGCAAAAGAAAATAGATTAGTGTTAATATTCAATATGTTACCAATATAGACGGAGGTTGAAAGCTTAGAGATCACAGAGTATTGTCCTAGGTCTTAACTTTTCGGAAACCAGGGGATGGAAACCGATGGACATGAGAACAAGAATTACGACGGCGATGAAAGAGGCGATGAAAGCAAAGGAAGCGGCTCGGCTTTCCACGCTACGTCTTATCAACGCTGCAATTAAAGATCGTGACATCGCTTTGCGCGGTGAGGGCGACGATTCTGGGGTGGCGGGAGATGAAATTCTCGGAATCCTGGGAAAAATGGTCAAACAGCGTCAGGAAAGTGCGCGCGCCTATGAAGAAGGTGGTCGTCTTGAATTGGCGGAGAAAGAGCTGCAAGAGATTGTAGTTATTGAAGAATTTCTGCCGCGTCAACTTGATGCGGATGAGAGCGAAGCCGCTGTTGTGGACGCGATCAAATCGGTCGGGGCTGAGTCTATTCGTGACATGGGCAAGGTCATGGGCGTGCTGAAATCCAAGTATACTGGGCAAATGGACTTCGGACGGGTTGGACCGCTGGTCAAGGACAGACTAGGCTAAAACAGCCGTAAGTTTTCCATATGATTTGCATATGTTTTTCATATGCGCGTTTCTTAAAAAGGCAGGGCTTGATTTTGGCCCTGCCTTTTGCGTTCGCGGGGAAGATGAATCCGCTAAAGGCCGAGCTGTTGGCTCAGCTTTTTGTACTCCTCCCAACGGGGAAAACCTCTGTACTTGGTGGAGCCATAGGTGGTGCCGTATTTATAGGGAAGGAAGGCGACAAATTCGCCAACTTCATCGAGCATGTCTAAGCCGTAGACCGAACCAATATGATACTGATAGCGGACAACCTTTTCTTTTTGGGAATAGAGCTGGCCGTTCCACATCCATTTGCAGGTGAGGACGTTGATCTCCTCGGCACCGTCGACTTTCCAGACCCCTTTGCACACGCGCGGTCCCTCTGGATGGTGGCTGAACGACAGAAGGCCGCCGTTTCGGGCCTGATAGATTTGGCCGTTGGCATGGGTGTCAAAGCTGTTACCGGAAAGCATCCGCGCGACCTGAATTTCATTGGCGAGGGGACCCGAACCGGGAACATCGTTTGGCCCGCCAGAGCAGGCCGCCATGAGCAGTAGGCTCAAGGCGCCGGTTTTCAGAATGAACCTCCAATTGGCCGAGACGAACAAAGGTATTCCTTTAGTGGGGCGCACGACCCTCTTGCCGTGGACGCCATCATCACATCCCTTAGGTTAATGTGAGGTTATTGCGAGAGGGGGGAAGGCCCGCGTTTGGAGTTAGGTTGGGTCGCACGCAAAGGAAATTTTGCACCCACCGATCCACAGGACGACAGGGCCAACAACGACTTTGACAGGTTGGGAATGTCGCGAGCGCGCGGGGAAATTGGGTTCAAAAGGCGACCGAGGCGAATTTCTGGGTTGTTGACAGAACAAATGTTGCCGTGCTCTTCTAATGTCCTGTATGCGTCTCAAAATCATAAAAGTAACAGAATAAGGAAAACATAAGGAGATTGAAATGAAATTTGCAGTCTATTTATTTGCCGCGACCATTGCCGCACAGAGTGCTTTTGCCTCTTGTCCTACTTCTCCGCCAGAGACCGTTTGGAATACCCACGATGGGGATCAGCATGTTAACGCAGAGTATTTGCAAAAGATACTTGCGGGTAACTCGGTCAAATATGGTCGCGAAGGCACCGAGTATTATAACAATAATGGAACATATGTTTTTAGTACCTCGGCGGGCGAACTCAGAGCGCCCAGCTACAAGTATTATGAAGATGGCACGCGCTGCATCAATACAGTAAACCCGCGATTCGATCTCTTTGTTGTCAACGATAGACGCCTTATTTTGATTACGAATGACGGTACGCGCTTGGAAGGCCAAATAAAAAGATAACTTTCCATGGTGAAGGAATCTTGAATTCAAAACCTTCAAGACGTTACCGGAACGCGCGAAAAGAGCGCCTTTGTTTGACGGTATCCAGCGACAGAATCAAAATTTGACAACAAAAAAGGCCCCGCCAAGTGAATGGTGGGGCCTTTTTATTATGGGATCGGCACTCTTAGTGTGAGTGGGGTTTGTCCCAGACGCTTTGATCAACCAGTTGCTCGAATGTGTGCTCTGGGGGGGGCAAGGAAGGGTCCATTCCAGAGTGTCGGCGTATTCATTCCAGTAGTTGTTCACCGTGATTTTTTTACCGTAACGCAGCGAGTAGACCATGATGCCGATAAAGAAGATGAACGAAGCGAAGGAAAGGAACGCGCCGTAGGAGCTGATTTTGTTCCAGTAAGCGAAGGCTTCAGGATAGTCGATGTAGCGACGTGGCATGCCCTGACGACCCAAGAAGTGCTGTGGGAAGAAGGTCAGGTTTGCGCCGATAAACATCGCCCAGAAGTGCAGTTTGCCAGCCCATTCAGGATACTCACGGCCCGACATTTTACCGAAGTAAAAGTAGATGCCCGCGAAGATACAGAACACGGCCCCAAGGCTCATCACATAGTGGAAGTGGGCCACAACATAGTAGGTGTCATGATAGGCACGGTCGACGCCCGCTTGGGAAAGAACGATGCCCGTTACGCCACCAACGGTGAAGAGGAACAGGAAGCCGAGCGCCCAAAGCATGGGGGTTTTGAACTCGATCGAGCCGCCCCACATGGTGGCAATCCACGAGAAGATCTTGATGCCGGTTGGCACCGCGATCACCATTGTCGCCATCATGAAGTAGCTTTGTTGCGAGAGGGACAGGCCGACGGTGTACATGTGGTGTGCCCAGACAACGAAGCCCAGAACCCCGATACCAACCATCGCATAGACCATTGGCAAGTAACCAAAGATCGGTTTCTTGGAGAAGGTTGCGATGATGTGGGAGACGAGACCAAAACCGGGAACGATGATGATATACACTTCTGGGTGCCCAAAGAACCAAAGGATGTGTTGGTACAGGATGGGATCGCCGCCGCCTTCAGGTTGGAAGAAGGTGGTGCCGAAATTCCGGTCGGTGAGCAACATGGTGATCGCGCCAGCCAAGACGGGCAGGGACAGAAGGATCAGCCATGCAGTGACAAAGATCGACCACGCAAAGAGCGGCACTTTGTGCATTGTCATGCCGGGGGTACGCATATTGAGGAAGGTGGTGATCATGTTGATCGCGCCAAGGATCGAGCTTGCGCCCGAAACGTGGATCGCGAAAATCGCCAGATCCATCGAGAAGCCGCCCTCGGAGGTGGAAAGCGGTGGGTAAAGCACCCAGCCAACACCAGAACCGCTTTGTCCGTTGCCACCCGGGGCAAACAGCGAGGCAATACCAAGGCAGACGCCCGTGACATAAAGCCAGAAGGAGAGGTTGTTCAAACGCGGGAACGCCATATCGGGCGCGCCGATTTGCAGCGGCATGAAGTAGTTACCAAAACCACCGAAAAGGGCGGGAATAACCACGAAGAACATCATCAAGACACCATGGTAGGTGATCAAAACGTTCCAGAGGTGCCCGTTTGGCGTACAGAGTTCAGATGAATCCGCGAACAGACGTGCGCCTTCGAGACACATATACTGAACACCTGGGTTCATGAGCTCTAGGCGCATATAGACGGTGAAGGACACCGATATGAACCCGACCGCCGCGGCGACGAAAAGATACAGTAGTCCGATATCTTTGTGATTTGTAGACATAAACCAGCGGGTAAAGAAACTCCGCTCGTCGTGGTGTTCGTCGCTAGTCATAGCTGCGTCGGCCATGTCCTGCCTCCCAGTGCTTTTATAAATTGGACGCGCAGGGGCAGGCCCTGCGCGACGTGTTCCGCTCATGTCTTAGAGCGCTTCTGTTTTGTGGGCAATCATCTAGACGTCCCGACGCACTTTTTTTTCATCGTTTCCGACGAAATACGGAATTTATTCCGATGCGGGGCCCATTGTTGCAAGGAAGGCCGCAACATCTTCGCCGCCCTTTTTCAATTTAAAGGTCATTTTTGTTTTTGCGCCCGAATCGCCTGTGACCTCTTGGAGGTAGTCTTTTGGGTTTCCAACATACTCAGCGACGGCTTCTTCGTCCCAGACGATGCCCGCTTCATTTGCTGTAATAAGGCCGGAACCATATTTGAAATCTTCTTCGGACCCCATAACACGACCGACGATACCATAAAGGTTTGGACCCGTTTTGCCGCCTTTGAGGAGTACTTCATCGCCATTTGCGATCATATGGCAAGACTTACACTGCTTGAATGTTTTCTCGCCTTTCTCGATATCGCCTTCAGCAAACGCAGGGGATGCGATTGCGAGGGATGCGATCGCGGCCAAAATATGAAATTTTGTCATTAGGAACCTCTTTAGTGAGTTAAGTGTTCGCGCTGTGCCCGCATATCATAGGGAATCGACGCCGAATTAAAGGGTAAAAGCCTTTCTGCGACCATTTTGCTGTTTTATTTCGACGAACAGGGCGGCCTTAGGCTTCGTAGGGCGCGACGCACCGCTCAAAACAGCGCTTGAGAGCCACATCGACATCGCCCATTTCGACGGGCAGCCCTAAATCTACGAGGCTTGTGACCCCGTGTTCACGTATGCCACAGGGGACAATGCCGTCAAAATGCGACAGGTCGGGTTCAACGTTGATCGAGATGCCGTGAAAGCTGACCCATTTGCGCAGGCGCACGCCAATAGCGGCTATTTTGTCTTCTTGGAGGGAGCCGTCGACATTGAGGGGGCGATCAGGGCGCGTGACCCAGACCCCGACTCGTCCCGCGCGGCGCTCGCCGGTGACGTTGAATTCCGCCAAGGTGGCAATCACCCATGCTTCGAGTTGATTGACAAAGGCGCGCACGTCATGGCCGCGTTTGCCAACATCAAGCATCGCGTAGGCCACCCGTTGGCCAGGGCCGTGGTAGGTATATTGACCGCCACGTTTGCTCTCATGAACGGGGAAACGGTCGGGATCGGTGAGGTCTTCGCGTTTTGCGCTGGTGCCTGCCGTATAGAGGGGCGGGTGTTCGACCAGCCAAATGGCTTCCTCGGCCTCGCCACGGGCAATCGCGTCGGCGCGTTGCTCCATGAAGGTTACGGCCGCCTCATACTCCGTGAGACCCTCAGATAGAATCCATTCAACCACCGAAGTCTCCTCATATGCGTTTTCTGCTTTTTCCAGCCGTTCGCGTGGTCAGAAAAGGTATGGTTTCCGACGGACAAAGCCGCGTTGCCTCTGGTTAAAGGTTTCCCATGGAAACGCGCAAGAGTGCAATGGTTCGAATTCTGGGGGCGATGGCTTGGTTTTTGGGGTCGTGCGAGCAGGGGAGGCTTTGCATCGCCCCCATTTTTAAGGGATTTGGGCAGAGGAGGAGGCAGAGGTGGAAGTTTTCTGACTATTGGCGCGTTTTCCTACTTCACATCCCCGAATCCCTTGGCTATACCCCGCCCCAGACTACCAGAATATCACGTGCGGTCGTGGCGGAATGGTAGACGCGCAGCGTTGAGGTCGCTGTGGGGTAACACCCGTGGAAGTTCGAGTCTTCTCGACCGCACCAATATTTTCCCCTTAAACAGTGATATCCCTTATTTATATAAGGTTATACAGGGGTTTATGGTGGGCGTTTCGTACTGAAATGCGCTAAAAACCATTAAAATTGACATGTCACTACGAACGAATTACGAATTTTCCGAGCGGGAGAATTTGAAATGGCGTCTTTTAAAAAGCTGCAAACCGGCAAATGGCAGGCGCAAGTCGCCATGCAAGGTATACGAAAATCAAAGTCATTTGAGAAGCGGGTTGATGCCAAAGACTGGGTCGCGCGCCAAGAGTTCTTGATTCGAGAAGGAGAGGTTTCGGGATCGACCGAGACCATGCGCGATGCGTTGCTGCGCTATGCGCGGGAAGTCTCGCCGTCAAAGCGGGGTGCGAAGTGGGAGCAGCTGCGTCTGGAAAAGATTGCCAGTGTCTGACGTCAGCGCCTATGGGACCAAATAGGGTAATTTGATAAGAGAGAGTTTTTGTCTCATTCTAACCACCATGGAGTGGAATATGAGACAAACAACTGGAGCACGGAAAAGTCTTTCAAGAATTTGCGCCGAGAAGCGCGTGACCTAAAAGAGGTCGTCGCAGAGCAAACGTTCGAACTCCGACTGCTCAAAAAAGCATGATCGGCGGTGGGGGCGACCTCGAATGAGGCACTTAAACGTCTTTTAGTACAGAGCGCTTATATGGAATGGGGCAGTTTTTCTGGTTGTATGGGTGCTTTGCCTAGAGTCTGCGACGCGGTTTCGCGAGGGGTGAGTATTGCTTCGCGCGCGACTTGTCGCCTGTGAATATTATCGGAATGCTCGTTGGTCCCTAGCATTCCTTTTCATCCCTGCCGTATTGTGTACAACATAAAATGAATCACTTGCCTTTTGCGCGTTAACTGCCACAAATCTACCAAAGAATCTACGCCACGCCCGTTGTTGTGTACATCTTTACTTAGAAACTCGCGAAAGGACTGTCCATTGGCCCAAGAACACGCCGCTTTTAGTCGTTCAGAATATGATCGCCGTATCGTTAAAACTCGCGCCGCAATGCAGGCAGCAGGGCTTGACGTGATCTTCGTGACGGACCCCTCCAATCAAGCATGGCTCACGGGCTATGACGGATGGTCGTTTTATGTGCATCAAGGTGTGATCTTGGGACTGGAGGGCGATCCAATTTGGTGGGGGCGCTATATGGACAGTGTGGGTGCCAATCGGACCTGCTGGATGGGCCCCGACCAAATTCATGGCTATGCGGATAATTTCGTGCAATCCACCGAACGCCACCCGATGCAGGATTTGGCCGGACATATGCGCGCCCTTGGGTATGAAAGCGCGCGGATAGGCGTAGAAATGGACAACTATTATTACTCGGCAAAGGCCCACGCGGTACTTGTGCAAGACCTGCCGCAGGCACAGATATTTGACGCAACGGCCTTGGTGAATTGGCAGCGTTTGATCAAATCAGAGGATGAAATATCGTTTATTCGCAAGGCGGCGCGGATCACCGAGAAGGTCATCGCCACTGCGCTGGACAAGGCCGCACCGGGAGTGAAAAAGAACGAGTTGGTCGCCGAAATTTTCCACGCTGGAATTACGGGTGTGGATGATATTTGGGGCGATTACCCCGCGATCGTACCGTTGACGCCTTCGGGGCTGGATGCAACGGCGGCGCATTTGACGTGGGATGGTGCGCCGATGCGCGATGGGGAGGCGACATTTTTTGAACTTTCTGGCTGTTATCGTCGCTATCACGCGCCGCTGTGTCGGACCATATATTTGGGGACGCCGCCACAAGAAATGCTGAACGCAGAACAGGCACAACTTGAAGGGATCGCCGCGGGCCTTGACGCCGCGCGGGCAGGGAACCGGACTTGTGATATCGCCGACGCGTTTATTGGTACCCTCAAGAAGCACGGCATTCATCGCGAGGGGCGCTGTGGCTATCCTATCGGTTTAAGCTATCCGCCTGATTGGGGCGAACGTACCGCGTCAATCCGCAGCGAAGATCGCACAGTTCTTGAACCCGGGATGGTGTTTCACTTTATGCCGGCCTTGTGGATGGAGAACTGGGGGCTTGAGACAACAGAGACCATTCTCATCACCGAAAATGGTGCCGCAGAGGCGCTGTGTAATGTGGACCGCAAACTTTTCGTGAAGAATTGACGATGGATAGGCTTTCCCGCACCACCGAAATTTTGCGTGATTTGATCGCTTTTCCAACGATCTCGTCAGACAGTAATCAGGCGCTAATTGCCTATGCCGCCAATCTTTTGGAGGACTGCGGCGCGCGTGTAGATATTGTAACGTCGCCATGTGGTGGCAAGGCCAATCTCTTTGCCACCTTGGGACCAGAGAGAGATGGCGGCATTTTGCTTTCAGGGCATAGTGATGTGGTGCCGGTTGCCGACCAGGATTGGAGTTCGGATCCGTTTGAAATGGTGGAGCGGGACGCGCGCCTTTATGGCCGTGGCACCTGTGACATGAAGGGGTTTATCGCAGCAACGCTTGCGATGGCGCCGCAATTTGCTAGCCAAGTGCGAGAGCGTCCCCTGCATTTCGCGCTGACCTATGACGAAGAAATCGGCTGTTTGGGCGCGCAGCATTTGGCGCAAACTCTACAGGCGCGCGGTTTAACGCCGCGGGTGGCCATTATTGGCGAGCCGACAGAGATGCGGGTGATCGAAGGCCATAAAGGCTGCTATGAATACTCCACCCATTTTCACGGTCTCGAGGGGCATGGATCCGCACCCGATCTTGGGGTTAATGCGGTTGAATTTGCGGTGCATTATGTGAGCCGTCTGTTGGATCTGAAAGAAAAGTTGCGCGGTATGGCCCCCGCGAAAACCCGATTTGATCCACCTTGGACCACGGTTAATGTTGGCGCGCTCAACGGCGGGGTAGCCCATAATGTGATCGCTTCCAAGGCGCGGGTGGACTGGGAAATGCGACCCGTTCAGGGCGGCGACGCCGATTTTGTCAAAGCGGCGTTGCAGCAGTTTTGCGACGTGGAGTTGCTGCCCAAAATGCAGGCCATTTATGGCGAGGCTTCCATCGACCTTGAGATAGTTGGAGAGATAGCGGGACTGATCCCTGCGGATGAAAACGAAGCGCGTCGGATCGCGATGGAGTTGACGGGGGCCAATGATGCGGATGTGGTGGCCTTTGGAACCGAAGCAGGAATTTTTCAGGCGCTGGGCACGGATGTGGTCGTTTGCGGCCCGGGATCAATTGAACAAGCGCATAAAGCGGATGAATATCTCTCGTTGGATCAGCTTTCAGCAGGCCTAGCTATGCTAGATCGACTTGGCGGTGAACTGGGGGAAGCAGAGTGAGTGAATCGCTTGAAGGCGAACAGGCTCCCTTAACTGTGCGTGATCGTCATGCCGCCATGCACCAAGAAATTCGCCAGCGCATTTGCCTGCTTGATTACCCGCCCGGAATGCGGCTTTCGGAAGCGGCACTGGCCGAAGAATTTGGCACCAGCCGTACGCCTTTGCGACGGGTTCTGGCGCGGCTGGAGGACGAGGGGCTGGTTTTGTCCCATCACGGGGTCGGCACCCTAGTTACTGATGCCGATATCAACGCGCTGGAACAAGTGTATCGCTTGCGAGTCGAGTTGACGGAGTTGACGGGACGCCTTGATCCGGTGCCGCCAAGTGATGCTTTTTTAGTCAAGATTGATGGGCTGGTACTTCGGGCTGCGCAGATCATTAAGTCTGGCACCGCGCGGGAATTTACCCAGTTTGATATGGACGTTTTCCAAACGCTACTCGATCTCACTTCAAACGCACCGCTGCGTCAAACCCTTGAGCGGCTCTATTTCCAAACCAAACGGATTTGGTTGAGGACGGCGATTGAGGCACAATTGGATTTGGAGGAAGAGTTCCGAATTTTCCATCATGAGTTGGAGGCCATTCAACTGGCGCTGCTGTCGGGGGATTTGGATGCCGTTGCTCGCATACAACGGGCGCATGTCTCGATGAGTTTTAAACGCCTGCAACGCCAGAACGCGAGTGCTCAGTCAGGTAGTTTAGAAACCGATGGGGCCAATGATTGCTAGGCGGGTTGCAAAGCCTTCCCAATATGGGAACGTCAGATTTTACATTCCTTTTTAAGGCCCGTTCCAAGTTCTGTTATGTAATCGGCGATAACTGCTTTGTGCTCTTCTTTTCCTTTAAGTCTGTGTTAAAGTCGCTTCATGTTTTTACGGTGATAGCGCGAAGAATACTTGTGCGATGTCCCCTTCGCAAGTTGGATTGTTTTGTGCCCCAAATCTCTTCCCTGCTCTGGTGCCCCGCTTTGGCCCTAAATTTTCATCCTCGCCTCCTTTTAAGTGGTTTGGTTTTAACCGCCAGTTTAGGCCCCCTTGCGGCACTCGAATTGGATTTGTCGCTGACACCTGCCTCCAAAGAGTTGCAGGATAAAGTCGCAGCCCAAGCGCTTTTGACGCCGTTGGCGGCCTCCGATAAGGCGGACACGCTGGACGTTTTGGCATCGGCGCAAGCTGATTATCAACGGATTTTGGCGGTTCTCTATGAGTTGGGCTATTTTGGCTCGACTGTTTCCATCAAGCTGGATGGCCGCGAAGCTAGTAGTTTATCGACGATTTCACCGCCCCAAAGTATCTCTCAAGTATCGATCACCGTGACAACGGGGAGCGAATTTAAGTTCGGAAAAGCTCAGATTGCCCCGCTTGCGCCTGCGTCCAAACTCCCGCCAGAGTTTGCGACGGGCCAAGTTGCGAGTACCAGAGTTTTGGAAAGCAGTGTCCAAGGGGCGGTTTCCGTTTGGAAAGATACTGGTTACCCCAAAGTTGAGCCAAGCAAGCAAAAGTTCACGGTGAATCACAATTCCAACCTCTTTAATGCCGAGGTAGAATTAGCAACGGGCCGCCTCGCGCGGATCGGAAAAGTTACCGTTTCAGGCAGCGAAAACGTCCGTCCAGAGCGGGTGGTCGCGATCTTGGGAATCGAAGAGGGGAAAGTCTATTCGCCCGAAGATCTTAGGGACGCGGTAACGCGTTTACGTCGCACGGATGCGTTTAGGTCGGTTGTTTTGACCGAGGGTGAACAGATAAATGCCGACGGGACCCTCCCCATTGAGGTGGAAGTCCAGGATCAAATTCCACGACGATTTGGATTTGGCGGTGAAATTTCTTCGGATGAAGGTGCGACTGTCACGGCCTATTGGATGCATCGCAATTTGACGGGCGCCGCGGACAAGTTGCATTTCGAGGGCGAAGTTAGCGGCATTGGCAGTTCTTATGGCGGCGCCGAAGGGCGTTCGGAATTCAACATTACTGCCCGCTACGAACGGCCCGCAGCCTTTGCGCGCGACACAGACTTTTTTGCCCTCGGCAGTCTCGCGACCATAGATGAAGAAACATACAACCTTGAACAAGCGATCCTCGGCGTGGGTATCCAGCGCTATGTGACCGACGAATATCAATACCAGTTTTCAATGGGGTTGCTCCATGCGCGTGAAGAAACCGTCTTTGGCAAGGATACGTACACGCTGCTGACGGGGCTGTATGAAGGCACAATCGACTATCGGGACAATGCTCTGCGCCCCACAAGCGGATATTTTATTCGCCCAACCCTTTTGCCCTATGTCGACGTAGAGGGCGCGCGCACGGGTTTGCGCGCTTATGTTGACGCGCGCACGTATTTTGGCTTCGGAGAATCGAAAAATACAGTGATTGCGCTGCGTGGCCAACTTGGTTCAATCGTGGGCACCTCTATTGAGGATACACCCGCCAACTTCCTGTTCTATTCTGGCGGGAGCGACACAGTCCGTGGTTTTCCGTATCAATCGCTTGGGGTGGTTGTGAACGGGGAAACGGTCACGGGGGGCGGAGTTTTGCGGGGATGTCAGCGGAATTGCGCCAGATGTTTGACAGCGGCTTTGGTGTGGTTGGATTTACCGACGTTGGCTATGTCGGCGCGAATTCCACGCCCGATGGTTCGGGCGAATGGCAAGTTGGGGCAGGGATTGGCGCACGCTATGACACGGGAATTGGCCCGCTCAGACTCGACGTGGCTGCACCCGTTGGTGGCAGTTTCGATGCGAGTGGTGTTCAGTTTTACATCGGAATTGGAGAAGCGTTTTGAAATCCCTCATCGCCATTACCGCCTTGTGTTTTAGCCTTGCGACTCCAGTGTTTGCGCAGGAAGAAGAACGCGGTGGCTTTCTGCAAACACAACTTGAAGACAGCCTGAGTGGGGAAGGGCGGATCGTCAGAATTACCGGCTTTAAAGGCGCATTGAGTTCAGTCGCCACGATGGAAAAATTAACGATCGCCGACAGCGACGGCATCTGGTTGATCGTCGAGGGCGCTTCTTTGAATTGGGAACGCGCCGCACTTCTGAGGGGGCGGGTGATCGTCAGGGAAATGACCGCGGATCGGATTGAAGTCGTTCGAAAACCACTCGCCGTTCCTAGCGAAGCCCCTGCAGCGGAGGCAACCGAATTTAGCTTGCCGGAATTACCCGTTTCCATCGACATTAAGAACGTAAGTGTGCCTGAAGTCGTATTGGGAAAAGACATTGTTGGGAGGGCGCTTGAGCTGTCTTTGGACGCGTCGGCAAACTTGGAAGGGGGCTCGGGGCGGGCAACGTTTTCGGCAGTTCGCACCGATGAGGCCAACGGAGAATTTACATTTAGCGGAGGCTATGCGCGGGACACGCAGGCGCTGGATGTCGAGTTTGATTTTAGCGAAGACGCGGGTGGAATTGTTGCCCAACTGTTGAAAATTCCTGACACGCCCGCGTTGGAGGCCTCAATTACGGGGCACGGTCCGCTTGCCGATTTTACCGCCGATTTTTTCCTCGCGAGTGCGGGTGAAAAGAACATCGAAGGCAGTGTTGAACTCATTCAAACCCCTTTTGGCGTGGTCGGATCCGAAGGGGCAACACCGCAAAAATCGCAAGGGTTCAAGCTTAAGCTCGGCGGTGATGTCACCGCGCTTTTTGCGCCCGAATACCGCTCGTTTTTTGGCCCTGACCTTTCTTTGAACTTGGAAGGGGCACGGGAACCCAGCGGCGCGTTGGACCTTGAGAGCTTTTCTCTCCAAGCGCAAACCATCGATTTGAAAGGGGGCGCGCGCCTTTCTCCCGAAATGTGGCCAACCTTGCTTAACATTAAGGGGAACGTGAAAACCAAAGACGGCACGCCCGTGCTTCTTCCTTTGTCGGGGTCGAAAACACTTGTGGATAGTTTGAATCTTAACCTCAGTTATGACGCCCACAAAGGATCGGGTTGGCAGGGGAGTTTGGGCCTCGTTAATCTTGTACGAGATGAGGTGGAGCTTGCCTCGGCGCGGCTGTCGATGGCAGGGGAATTCGAAAGCAAGGTACATAAAGTCACTGGTGTAAACGCGAATGTATCCTTTGCGACTGAAGGCCTTGTTCTGGCGGATCCGGCGTTGTCACAGGCCTTGGGGACGACCTTAAAAGGGCGCGCCTATGTGGCATACAAACCGCAAACGCCTTTGGATGTTCATAACGTTTCTGTAGAAGGCAAGGGCGTGGCTTTTAGCGGCGATTTCGATATTGGCGGCCTATCGGACGGGCTTCCCACTGACCTGAAAGCGGCACTAACTGTGGACGATCTTTCGCAGTTTGCTGCCCTCGCAAAACAACCGATCGCGGGGGAGCAAACCTGTCCGTTTCGGGCAGTGTCGAAGCTCTTTCAGGTATTTTTGACGTCATAATCGAAGGCGAGACGCGGGATTTGGCCGTGGGCATTTCCCAAGCAGACGCCTTGATTGCCGGCGTCGGGAATATCTATCTCGATGCAGCGCGCGACAGCGAAGGCTCGACCCTACGCGCCTTTAAAATCACAACACCGGAACTTTCACTGGACGCGCATGCAGACGTCGACGCAGATGACGGCACGTTTGTTTACGAAGCCAAGTTACGTGACTTGGCACTGATTTTGCCACAATATCCAGGGGGCGTGACCCTTGAAGGGACAGCCAACCTAAGCGCCGACGGCGTTGTTCTGGACACGTCAATGACCGGGCCACTGGCCACCACGGCCAAAGTTTCTGGGCTTGTCACAGGCCCGAATGCGAACATGTCCATTCAGGCGCATTTAGGTAATCTTGGCGCAATTGTTGCGGCTTTGCCCGGGAGTGTGGATCTCGACGGGACACTCAAAAAACAAGGTGCGGATTGGCATGTGTCGACGAATGTGAATGGTTCGATGGGGATTTCCGCGAAGGCCGAAGGATTGGTTTTGGAGGACCAAAGTTTGGATATGAAGGTGTCAGGAAACGCACCACTTGGCCTTGCTGGCCCCTTTATTACTCCGCGCACCCTGTCGGGGACCGCGCAATTTGATTTGGCGATAAAGGGCGTTCCAAGTCTGAATGCCGTTTCGGGACAGGTTACCATCTCGAACTCCGAGGTTGTGGCACCGAATTTCCAACTTGCGCTCAAAGACCTTGGCGCCCAAGTCACCCTCAACAATTCCAGCGTAAACATTGATGCCAAGGCGAATGTGTCCTCAGGCGGGTCTTTGACGGTGCAGGGGGGGATGTCGTTGGTTGGTGGATATGAGGCGAATTTGGCGCTGGCGCTTCAGGCGATTCAGTTGTCCGACCCCGCCCTGTATTCCACGTCGGTAAACGGGAACGTGGCGGTAAACGGACCGTTGCTTGGGGGGGCGCTTATCTCGGGATTGATCGACATTGGCGTCACGGAAATCACCGTACCCGCAGGCAGCATTGCATCGGTCACCAGCATTCCACAAATGGATCATATTGGAGCCTCCGCTGCCGTTCGAGCTACCCTTGAACGGGCTGGCCTCGACAAAAAGCCCGAGAAAACCGGAGCCTCTGGGAATTCGGGCGGGCCCGTGTATCCGCTGGATGTGACAATCTCTGCGCCAAGACAAATCTTTATTCGCGGGCGCGGGATCGACGCGGAACTTGGTGGAAAAATAAGACTGACGGGCACCACAGCCAATATTGTTTCGGTCGGTGCCTTTGAACTTCAACGCGGGCGCATTAACATTCTGGAGAGGCGCTTTGCCCTGACGGATGGTGAAATTCTCCTTGAAGGGAGCCTCGACCCGCGTCTGAATTTGCGCGCAACGACGACCATTCCCGACGGGGAAGCAAGTATTGTTGTGGGTGGATTCTTGTCCGAGCCAGAAATCACTTTTGAGTCCTCGCCAGAAGCACCCGAAGACCAAGTTCTTGCGCTAATCTTCTTTGGGGTTCCTTTTGATGAAATGACGGCGTTCCAATCGCTCCAACTTGCCTCTGCGGTTGCGACCTTGACGGGGCGTGGCGGCACGGGTGTTATCGGACGTCTGCGTGAAAATCTTCCCGTTGATGATTTTGAGCTTGATTCAAATTCGGACGGCGTCGCGACTGTAAGCGTGGGAAAACATCTCAGTGAGAACGTCTATTCCAACGTCGAAGTCAGTGCCCAAGGGGATACGGAAATATCGCTTAACTTTGATTTAACCAAGAAGTTGACGGCCAAAGGAACCACCGGCAATGACGGAAATTCCTCCATTGGGATCTTTTTCAATACTGACTACTGAGCATGCGCGTGTTTTCGTTTTCGCGCCAATAGGTTGAGCATTTCGACGAAGGCCGCAAAGGCCATCGCGGCGTAAATATACCCTTTTGGCAGGTGGTGGCCGAAGCCGTCCGCGATAAGGACCATGCCGATCATCAGAAGGAAGGCGAGGGCCAACATCACCACGGTGGGGTTGGCGTTCACAAAGGACGACACCGGCCCCGCCGCGAGGAACATAACGCCCACGGCGATAACCACCGCAACCACCATAATTGGCAATTCCGAGGTCATCCCAATGGCCGTCAAAATACTGTCGATTGAGAAAACCGCATCCAGAATGATGATCTGGGTGACGACCGAAGCAAAACTCGCGACCTCTTTGGATTTGAACATTGTATTGGCGGGGTCGGGTTGAACTTTGTGCTGAATTTCGGTGGTCGCTTTCCATACAAGAAAGACGCCGCCAGAAATAAGAATGATATCGCGCCAAGAAAAAGCGGTTTCGAACGCGGGGGTTCCGTGGCTGTCGAGTGGTCCTGTAATTCCCAAGTCAAACACAGGGGCGGTGAGGCCAACGACCACGGAAATAACGGAAAGCAACGCAAGTCGCAGGATAAGCGCGAGGGAGATGCCGATCTTTTGGGCATGGCGCTGTTGCTTCTCTGGAAGCCTGCTTGAGACCACTGAAATGAAGATGAGGTTATCGATACCAAGCACGATCTCAAGTGTCACAAGCGCCAAAAGGGCAGCCCAAGCTTGGGGTGAAAGGAGTAGATCGATCATGGAAAACCTCAATTTTTGGTCGCGTTACGATCCGACACTTACAAGATTTTTGAGGGGTTAGTCCAAAGGTTTCATGCGCGGCGCCGAACAAGACCCCCGCACAATCAGGTCGCCGTGGAGGAGGGAGGTCTCTGTGGGGATGCTGCGCGTGGGGAGGAAGTCCAACAAATGCGTCATCGCGATCTCGCCAATTTGGCTGCGAGGCTGACGGATTGTTGTGAGAGAGGGCGTAATATTATTGGCGAAGGGGATGTCGTCGAATCCAACGACAGAAAAATCGGCAGGGACATTGAAGCCGCGCGATTGCAAGGCAGCGATCACCCCAATTGCAGAATTATCATTATAGCAAAAAAAGGCTGTTGGGAGGGTGTCGCGAATGAACAGACGTTCAATGGCGCTGCGGCCGCCTTCGGTGGTACCATCGCCTTGAACACGCCACACGGAGCTTTGATTGAAGGCCTCGGTGAGGGCCTCACAATATCCTCGATGGCGGTGTTCCGACAGGGCGTCGCCGGGGGGCCTGAGACGTAAACGATTCTCTTATGACCAAGGGAAATAAGGTAGTCGGTCGCAACTTTGGAGGCAGCAGCATCATTGACGCCAACATAGCTTATGTCACGGCGATTGATGGGACGCGCGGCCGCCACCATTGGCGGAATTTGGGTTGTTGGGTGTTGCAACCAACCCGCGACAGGGAGGTGGCCTGTTAGAAGGATTAAGCCGTCAGCCATACCCGTTGAAAGGAATCGTAGATGCTTTTCCTCAAGTAAAACATCGCCCTCCGTGTTGCCGATCAAAACACCATACCCCCGCGCCTTGGCGACTTTTTCGAGGCCCGTTAGGATGCCTGGAAAATTGGGGTCGGCAATCGACTGTGCTAGGACCATCACCATTTGCGAGCGTTGCATGCGCAGATTTTGTGCCATGGCATTGGCGGTATATCCCGTCCGTGCGATGGCCGCCGTGACTTTCTTACGGGTGCTTTCGGCGACCTTTTCGGGCATCCGAATCGCCCGACTTACCGTCGCGATCGAGACGCCCGCAAGCTTAGCGACATCTTCGATGGTGGCGGGCCTTGGTGCGGGTTGTTCCAAAGTATCAGCGGCCTATAATTTTTTCGGCCGTTAAATTAATGATATAAGTCCGAGGCTTAGTCAGGCTTAGTCAGGCTTAACGGCAGGAGTTTCGAGTTTAAAACGGGATGGGATGAAAGGGCAATGAAAAGGTTTACAGGAGTTTGTGAAAAGGTTTACATTTGTGAAACGGTTTTTAAGTTTGGGGGCAAGGCGCGGGAGGCGACTTGTTTTAAAAGGGGGGAGAAGACATGGCCGATGGAGCAATCCATACCACGCCAGTGCTGTCCGCAGAGCGGGTAAGCAAGTCTTTCGGGGCGATACCTGTTCTGTTTAGTATCAGCTTTGATCTGCGCGCAGGGGAAGTTCATGCGTTGATTGGGGAAAACGGCGCGGGGAAATCCACGCTTATGAAAGTGATGTCTGGTTTTATCCCCGCAACCTCGGGCACTCTGCGTGTTGACGGCGAAGAGGTTAACTTGCCCCCCAACGGGCAAGCAGAAGACCTTGGGATTGTTCTTATTCACCAAGAGCTAAACTTGGCCGAACAAATGACCGTTGAAGAAAATATTTTCTTAGGTCGCGAGATCGTGCGTAACGGGGTTTTGAACCGTCGGGAGATGACTGCACAGGTTCAAAAGATGTTTTCCGACGTTGGCTTAGACATCTCTCCCAAGGCGCGAATTTCGAGTCTTTCCATTGCTCAAAAGCAAATGGTTGAGATCGTCAAAGCCACTAGCCGCAATGCGCGCGTATTAATTATGGATGAACCAACAGCGGTTTTGACCGAAGCGGAAACCGGTGTTTTCTTTGAGCAAGTCGCGAAGTTAAAGAAGCGTGGCACGGCGATTATGTTTGTGTCGCACAAATTGCAAGAAGTGAAAGAAATTTCGGATCGCATTACAATCTTGCGCGATGGACAATGGATCGCAACCAAGCCAGCAGATGAATTCACACTGGATGCGATGGCACAGATGATGGTTGGGCGCGAATTGTCCGATCTCTATCCGCCGATCCACGAAGCGGATGTGGACGCGCCGCGCGTTTTGGAGGTTTCTAATTTAACGACAAAGAATGTGCGTGGCATCAGTTTTGATTTGCGAGCTGGCGAAGTTTTGGGCTTCTCGGGGCTGATTGGATCGGGGCGCTCGGAAGTTTTTGAGTCGATTTGTGGCCTCTCGGAAATCGAAAGTGGCACGATCAAAATCGACGGCGCCGAAGTGCGGTTTTCGTCTGTGGCCCAAGCCCGCGATGCAGGCGTGGTTTACCTAACGAAAGATCGTAAATCCAAAGGCTTGCTCATGGAGCAGGGGATGCAAAAGAACATGACCCTGCTTGCGCTGCCAAAATTTGTGAAGAATTTCATGTTGGACAAAGGAGCCGAAGAGAAGGCGCTGGCACGCGGTGTGCGCCGCTTTGATATTCGCGCGCGTGACCCCAACGTCAAAGCTGGCGATTTGTCCGGCGGCAACCAACAGAAACTTCTTCTCGCCAAGGTTATGGAGTGTAATCCGCGTGTTGTTATCATCGACGAACCCACGCGCGGTATCGATGTAGGCACCAAGCAGCAGATTTATCATTTCATCGCGGCCCTCGCGGCTGAGGGAATGTCTGTGGTCGTGATTTCATCAGAGATGCCGGAAATAATCGGCATTTGCCACCGCGTCTTTGTGATGCGCGACGGGCGTATCATGGGGTCTGTCACGGGCGACGCCATTAATGAAACAGAGATCGTGCGCTTTGCCGCTGGTCTGAAGGAAGAGGTGCGGGATGTCTGATTCAGCCACAACCACAGAATCAAAAAGCTGGCTTTCGTCAGTCGATTTTAAAACTTTGGGGCCAGCTATTGCGTTGATATTGCTCTGTGTCGTTGGATTTTTACTGAATTCAGCGTTCTTGAGTGAAGGTAATATCACCAATCTTCTCACACGCTCCGCGTTCATCGGGATCATTGCGATTGGCGCCACATTCGTTATTACAGCTGGTGGAATTGACCTTTCGGTTGGGTCCATGGCTGCGGTTATCGCCGGCGTGATGATCATCGTGATGAACAGCGCAGTTGAAATCATGGGCACAGGTGTCGCGACGGTTCTTTTGGGCTGTGGAGTGAGCGTGATTTTGGGCGTTGGCGCTGGCTGGGCGAACGGATTTCTGACCACCAAAGGAAAAATCGAAGCCTTTATTGTCACCCTCGGGACCATGGGAATTTTCCGCTCGCTTGTGACCTATTTCGCCGACGGCGGCACCTTGTCGTTGGATTATGGCATCCGTGAAACCTATCGCCCGGTTTATTATGAGGCGTTCTTTGGGCTGCCCGTACCGGTTTGGGTGTTCATTTTCGTGTCGATCGCGGGCTGGGTTTTGCTTAACCGAACCGCCTTTGGCCGCTATTGCACGGCAATTGGCTCCTCCGAAAGCGTGGCGCGGTATTCGGCGATTAAAGTCGACCGCATCAAAACATGGACCTATGTGATCCAAGGGCTTTGCGTGGCAATGGCAACCATTATCTATGTCCCGCGTCTTGGCTCGGCCTCCTCAACGACGGGTGTCCTTTGGGAGTTGGAAGCGATTGCTGCGGTGATCATCGGCGGCACAGTACTTAAGGGCGGCTACGGGCGGATTGGCGGAACGATTTTGGGGGCGCTGATCCTGACGACCATTGGCAATATCCTGAACTTTACGGATATGATTTCGAATTATCTGAACGGCACAATGCAAGGTCTGATTATTATTATCGCCGTTTGGTTGCAGCGCGCGGACTGGGGCAAAAAATCCAAGCCGAAATCCTAGCGTTGATATGTGCGTCAAGGAGAGGCGCACAAAAGAAGGGGCCGGACCTAAAAAGGGCGGCTAAGTTTGAAACTTAGGGAGGAAGATTATGAAACTGAAAACATCACTATTCGTCGCCGTAGTTACGGGGGCCATGGCCCTTGCCAGCACCGCAATCGCGCAGGACCAAATTAAAATTGGGGTCTCATACCCAACGCCAACCCATGCTTGGGCGGCTGGGATGAACTGGCACGCAGAACAAGCCGAGGCGCGTCTTGAAGCTCTTTATCCAGACGTAGACCTTATCCTTGTGAACTCGCCAGATCCCGGCGCTCAGGCTTCGGCGATTGAGGATCTTGTCTCGGTTCACCAAATCGACGCACTTGTTGTTCTACCATTTGAGTCCGAGCCACTGACGGATCCAGTTTTGAACGTCAAGAAAACGGGCGCCCTGATTACGGTTGTGGATCGTGGTCTGAGCTTGCCCGGAATCGAAGACATTTATGTTGCTGGGAACAATCCTGAATTGGGTCGCGTGTCGGCGCAATACATGAAAACGCGTTTGAAAGAAGGCGATAACATCGTTGTTCTACGCGGGATTCCAACCATCATCGACAATGAGCGGTTCGATGCGTTCATGGCCGAAATGGAAGGCTCCGGCGTCAATATCCTCGACCACAAACACGCCAACTGGAATCGCGACGACGGTTTTGAAGTGATGCAAGACTTCCTCAGCCGGTTCCCCGATATCGATGCGGTTTGGGCGCAAGATGATGACATCGCCATTGGTGTTGTTGCGGCTCTGAAACAGGCTGGCCGCGACGGTGACGGCATGTTCGTTGTTGGCGGTGCAGGTATGAAAGAAACCATCAAAGGCATCATGGATGGCGAAACTCTGGTACCGGTTGACGTGTTGTATCCACCAGCGATGATCGCCACGGCGATGGACGTCACGGTTGCCGCGTTCAAGTCAAACGGCCCAGTGTCCGGCCGTTATATTCTGGGGGCGACTTTGATCACACCCGAAAACGCAGCGAGCTTCTATTTCCCCGACTCTCCTTTCTAGATTCTCCCAAGATCAGACAGTGAAGACGGGAATACGGGGGAGCCTTTCGGGGCTCCCTTTTTTGATTCGCGTTGGTTGTGAACGCTTGGAAAACTACAGGCAAAAAAATGGCCTCGAAAATGCGTGAACATTTCCGAAGCCAATTTTTACAACGCAAAGCGTTGAAATGGTGGGCGATCCTGGAATCGAACCAGGCGTGAGTCGCCTCGAGGGAGTTACAGTCCCCTGCCACACCTTGCGGCCTATCGCCCAACAAGGGGTGAGATACTAGCCATAGATTGGGGCGTCAACAGGAAAATACCTTGCATCTGCACCTAGGCTCTGCGCATTGTCCGCGGCGCAATAAACTAAAGGCGGTGGACCATGGATAAACCTAAATGGGTGATTGAAAAAGAGCAGGATAAACGCTTGGCACGGGCCTCTCGCGTTTGGATGTTTGGGATTCACGCCGTGCGCGACGCTTTGCGCAATCCCAATCGGGAACGGTTGCGATTGATGGTCACCCAAAACGCGTATGATCGTTTAGAGAGTGACATCTTGGCCAGCGGCATGGAACCGGAAATCGTGCCCACACGCAAATTTTCCGCCCCGCTTGATCCCCAGTCAGTTCACCAAGGCGCCGCATTGGAAGTTAAGCCGCTCGATTGGGGGCCGATTGAGGAAGTCTGCCTTGCTGCGGACGGTCAGGTGCCACGTGTGATCCTGTTGGACCGCGTGACGGACCCACATAACGTTGGGGCGATTCTGCGCTCTGCGGAAGTTTTTGGGGCGCGGGCCGTGATTGCACCAGAACGCCACTCGGCTCCGGAAACGGGTGCATTGGCGAAGACCGCTTCCGGCTCGCTAGAGCGTCAGCCGTATCTGCGGATTCGCAATCTCGCGGATGCCATCGAAAAACTGCAACAAATGGGCTATTTGGTTGTCGGATTGGATGGCGATGCCGAGGAGTCTATTGAGGACGCGGTTGTCGGTATGACGGACCGTCCCATCGCTTTGGTCTTTGGCGCCGAGGGGCCTGGCTTGCGGGATAAAACCAAGGAAACCGTTGATAAATTGGCGAAAATTCCCTATGCGGCCGACTTTGGTTCGTTGAATGTTTCCAATGCTGCTGCGGTCGCGCTCTATGCCGTTCGCCCGAAATAGGCGCTGACGTCTTTCTCGCGGGCTGTCACGGTTGCGTTAGGGGGCTTGGGTTCTTTGCCATTTGTTGCCAAATTTAGAGCAACAGAAAGGATTCTCATGTTCTCTCGTCGCCATTTCCTCGCGATGGCGGGCGCTGCCCCGCTTGCGACTCTCGTTGCGCCACCCGCTTTTGCGGGCAATGACTACGTGTTCAATACCCACGGGGTGGCCATCAATGGCTATGATCCCGTTGCCTATTTTACTGAAAGCAAACCCGTGCAGGGGATGATGAAACATGCAGTGAAATGGGAAGGTGCGATGTGGGTGTTTTCGTCGATGCACAACGCTGAGATTTTTATGGGGAACCCACGTGCCTATGCTCCCAAATACGGGGGCTATTGCGCCTATGCGATGTCCAAAGGGGCTGTGGCGACCACGGAACCTGATGCATGGACGATACACAAAGACCGCTTGTACCTAAACTACAACACGACGGTTCGAAGTGTTTGGCAGGAAGATATGCCGGGAAATATCGCGCTTGCCAATGGGTTCTGGCCTTCAGCCTTGATGTAGTGTGATCACGTTTTCTTGAGAAACCCTTAACATTTTCAACTCAGTACCCATTTTTTAAAGAGTAGGGTTTGGAACACCCTCGCAAATACTGTCCCTCGTTCCACACTAGCGCCCGAGCTTTCCCCAGTTCGGGCGTTTTTTCTTGTGTATAACGGGGCGATGCGAAAGGTTCTAAGAATGAATTATACAGATCAATCGCTGCGCGAAATTTTTATCGACACAAAGGTCATTGCCTGTGTTGGCATGTCGAAAAAACCGGAACGAGCGAGTTATTACGTCTCTGAGTTCCTGAAAGACAAGGGGTTTCGCATCATTCCTGTTAATCCCGTCTATGTGGGGCAGACGCTGTTGGGCGAACCCGTCCGCACCAGTTTGACGGCGATTGAGGCTGATATCGAGGTTGATATGATCGATATTTTCCGCAAAAGCGAAGATGTGTTGCCCGTTGTGGAGGAAGCCCTTGCGCGCTTTCCCAATCTTAAAGTGATTTGGATGCAGTTGGGGATTGAGAATGCGCAAGCGGCGGAACTTGCAGAGGCGCGGGGCGTCACTGTCATTCAAAACCGCTGTCCCAAAATCGAGTATCCGCGCCTATTTGGTTAACGCGATGCCTTTTCGGCAATCCCTGACGTTCCTGCGCGTTGGGCCAATTCGGCTTCGACCTGCGCAAGGGATACGCCGCGCGACTGCAACATAACCAGCAAGTGAAAAAGCACGTCGGCGCTCTCTTTGACGAGTTCGTCTTTGTCGTCTTTTACCGCAGCGATGATCGCCTCAACAGCTTCTTCACCAAATTTCTCGGCGCATTTTTCGGGGCCTTTAGCGAGGAGTTTGGCGGTCCAACTACTTTCTGGATCGGCACTCGCGCGGTCGGAAATTATTTGGGCAAGTTTCGCGATTTCACTCATCTGTCTAGCCTCACATTGATACCATTTGCGGCCATGTATTCCTTGGCTTCGCGAATGGTGTAGTCCCCAAAGTGGAAGATCGACGCGGCAAGTACTGCGGAGGCTCCGCCCAGTGTCACACCTTCGACGAGGTGATCCAACGTGCCGACACCACCTGAGGCAATCACCGGTACAGAAACCGCATCCGAAATCGCGCGGGTAAGGGGCAAGTTGAAGCCTGCACGGGTTCCGTCACGATCCATCGAGGTGAGGAGGATTTCCCCAGCGCCCTTGGAAACAACGTTTTTCGCAAATTCAACCGCGTCAATACCGGTCGCTTTGCGGCCACCGTGGGTAAAGATTTCCCACTTGCCAGGGGACACGGTTTTCGCGTCGATGGCGACCACGATGCACTGGCTTCCGAAATGGTTTGCCGCGTCGGCGATCACGTCGGGATTGGCAACGGCGGCGGAATTGAAGCTCACTTTGTCTGCGCCAGAGAGCAGCAATTTGCGGACATCGTCACGGGTACGCACACCGCCGCCAATTGTAAGCGGCATGAAACAATGTTCCGCCGTGCGCCGCGCCAAATCATACATGGTGCCGCGATTTTCGTGGGTGGCTTTGATGTCGAGAAAACACAACTCGTCGGCCCCCGCAGCGTCATAGGCTTTTGCGCTTTCCACGGGGTCGCCCGCATCGATCAAATCGACGAAGTTCACGCCCTTCACGACACGCCCTTCGGCGACATCTAGGCAAGGGATGATGCGGGTCTTGAGCATGGCGGCGGCTCCGTGGTGAAGGATTTCTTTGTCATAGGGGAAACACCGCTTCCCGACTAGGGGGCGTTAAGCGGTTTCGCCTTTTAGCACTTTGAGCGCTTGGGCCAAGTCGATCGCGCCATCATAGAGCGCACGACCGGAAATCGCGCCATTGAGGTTGGCTCCGCAATCGCGAAGCGCCCGCAGGTCGGCCAATGAGCTGACACCGCCCGAGGCGATAACGGGAATGGACACCGCGCGGGCGAGGGCGGCTGTGGCTTCGACGTTGGGGCCCTTCATGGCACCATCGCGGTTGATATCGGTGTAAATGATTGCCGATACGCCCGCATCCTCAAAGGATTTGGCGAGGTCTGTGACCATCACATCGGTTTCTGTCGCCCAGCCTTTGGTGGCCACACGGCCATTGCGCGCGTCAATTCCAACGGCGACTTTTCCGGGGAATTCGCGGGCGGCTTCGCGCACGAGGTCGGGGTTCTCAACTGCGACAGTTCCAAGGATGACGCGGGCGAGGCCTTTGTCGATCCAGCGCGCGATGGTTGCCATGTCACGGATGCCGCCGCCAAGTTGGGCGGGGACGCGGCATTGCTTCAGAATCGCTTCAACAGGGGCCGCGTTGACCGGCTCGCCCGCGAATGCGCCGTTGAGATCAACGAGGTGGAGCCATTCACAACCTGCCTCAACAAACTCTAGCGCTTGGGCCGCTGGGTTTTCGTTGAAAACGGTGGTCTGGTCCATATCGCCCTTGAATAGGCGCACGGCGTTGCCGTCTTTGAGGTCGATGGCGGGATAGAGGATCATGAAGCTGGCCTGTTTTGAGCTAAGTTAGCGCCTTTTGACATGGTTTTTGTGGGAAAGCAAAAGCTATGGCGCGAAAAATGCGACCCAACGTCATGGTTGATCGAAGCGAGAATTCTGGCGCAGGTTTGCTTTGAAACGGGAGGATACTGAATGAAAACACTACTTACAGCCGCAGCAGCGCTTGTTCTATCTGTCGGCGCAGGATTTGCGGATCCGATTGACGGCACATGGAAAACCGAAGTCGATGATGGGGCCTATGCCCATATCGCCGTTGCGCCCTGTGGCGACAAAATTTGCGGCGTGATTGCGCGCACCTTTGATTCTTCGGGGGAAACCAAATCGCCGAACATTGGCAAGCAGTTGGTTTGGGATATGAGCGTGAAGGGCGAGGGGGCCTATGCGGGCGGCAAAATTTGGCAACCCTCCAAAGACAAAGTGTATAAGTCCAAAATGGCTTTGAACGGCAATACGCTTAAAGTTTCGGGCTGTGTTGGCCCTATCTGTAAGAAACAAACGTGGTCGCGCGTGAACTAAGCGCCATGTGAGAAAGCCCTGCGGATTGGCGGGGCTTTTAATGTTTTAGGGTTTCCATTTCAGGAAGTTGGCAATCATCCGCAGTCCCGTTTGTTGGGATTTTTCCGGATGAAATTGCATGCCGATCAAATTGTCACGTCCGACAATCGCGGTGATTTCCTCGGCATAATCCACGTGTGCCAAACGGTGGGCAGGATTTTTGACGCGGAAATGAAACGAATGGACAAAATAGGCGTGATCACCCGTGGAAATCCCCTCCAGCACTTCGTGGGGATGGTCCAAAACGAGGTCGTTCCACCCCATATGCGGGACTTTTAGCGTGGGGTCCGAAGGGTCGACTTTGACGACATCGCCGCCGATCCAATTAAACCCAGCGGTGTCTGTATATTCATGGCCCGTGGTTGAAAGCATCTGCATCCCGATGCAAATCCCCATGAAGGGGCGGCCCCGTGCAACGACGACCTCCTCTAAGGCTTCAAACAATCCCGTGTGGTCAAAAAGCTCGGCCTTGCAGGCAGGAAACGCGCCATCTCCGGGCAAGACAACGCGATCCGCCCGCAAGACATCGGCGGGGTCGGACGTGACGATGACGTCACCCGCGTTTGTCTCGGAGGCCATGCGTTGGAACGCTTTTTCGGCCGAATGCAGGTTGCCACTGTCATAGTCAATGATCGCCGTAAGCATTTACAACGCACCCTTTGTCGACGGAATCGCATCCGCTTTGCGCGGATCGATTGCAACCGCTTCACGCAATGCGCGGGCGACCGATTTGAAAGTCGCTTCAGCAATGTGGTGGCTGTTGAACCCGTGCAATTTGTCGACATGCAGGGTGATGCCGCCGTGGGTGCTGAGGGCTTGGAAAAACTCGCGGACCAATTCGGTGTCGAAGGTGCCAATTTTTGGCGTTGGCATGTCGACGTTCCAAATGAAATAGGGCCGTGCAGAGAGGTCCAGCGCAGTGCGGATTTGCGAGTCATCCATCGCCAACAGGAAAGACCCATAGCGCCGAATCCCTCGTTTATCGCCAAGCGCTTGGCTCAAGGCCTGACCAATCGCGATTCCCACGTCCTCGACGGTGTGGTGGTCGTCGATGTGCAAATCGCCGCTGGCGCGGACGGTCAGATCGATGAGCGCGTGCCGTCCAAGTTGATCCAGCATATGATCAAAGAAGCCCACACCCGTTTTGTTGTCGTACAGTCCGGTCCCGTCGAGATTGATTTCGACCGAAATATCGGTTTCTGCAGTCTTGCGCGTAATTTTTGCGGTCCGCATGTCAGGTCTCCTAAGTTTTTTCCATCTTATAGGCGTGCAGGGCGACCAGATAAAGAGCGCACTTAACGGTGAACGAAAGCCCTCTGAATATGTGTTCTAGGCCTCACGCCAATGGCCATTTTCGAGCCCTTCGATGGACCAATCGCCGATTCTGTAGCGGATCAGGCGCAATGTGGGGGCCCCAATATGGGCCGTCATGCGACGGACTTGGCGATTGCGGCCCTCTGAAATCGTGATCGAAAGCCAACAATCGGGCACCGTTTTGCGGAATCGAACAGGGGGGATTCGGGGCCAAAGGCCTGTGGGTTCGGTCGTCCGCTCCACTTTGGCGGGTTTGGTCGGGCCATCTTTGAGGGCGACACCACGGCGCAGGTTTTCGATATCGGCGTCGCTCGGGGTGCCTTCGACTTGCACCCAATAGGTTTTTTCCATTTTGAATTTCGGGCTGGCAATCTTGTTTTGCAATTTGCCGTCGTCCGTCAAAAGCAACAGGCCTTCACTATCCCGATCAAGGCGTCCCGCCGCGTAAACTTTTGGAACTTTGATGAAATCAGAAAGGGTTTGGCGCGTACTGCCTTGCGAGCCCGAGTCCGTAAATTGCGAAAGCACATCAAAGGGTTTGTTGAAAAGGATCAGAGTCATGCCCCTAAATGCCAGAGCAAAGCGAAGGGGGCAACAGGTGGGAAAGTATAAAATTTCCTTCACATTTTATCGAATATTACCATTTTGATAAGATTTTCCCTTTATCAGGGCAATTACAACCTTCGCGCGGTAAAGTGACAGGGCAGCCCTTGCAGGTCCCTGTTGGGACTATTACTACTTCTAAACTAAGTGGATCCGCGTTGACGTGAAGACGCAAAGAGTAGGCAGGCAAATATGAACGACCCAGTTGAGACGTATATGAACCTCGTGCCCATGGTGGTCGAGCAAACGAGTCGCGGCGAGCGCGCCTATGACATTTTCTCCCGCTTGCTCAAAGAGCGGATTATTTTCGTAAATGGCCCCGTGCACGACGGGATGAGTCAGCTTGTTGTGGCCCAGCTTTTGCACCTTGAGGCCGAAAACCCCGAGAAAGAAATCTCGATGTATATCAACAGCCCCGGCGGCGTGGTGACATCTGGATTGTCGATTTATGACACGATGCAATACATCAAACCCAAAGTGAGTACATTGTGCATTGGGCAAGCGGCTTCTATGGGGTCACTTTTGCTTGCAGCGGGCACCAAAGGCATGCGTTATTCTCTGCCCAACAGCCGTATCATGGTGCACCAACCTTCGGGCGGATACCAAGGGCAGGCGACGGATATTCTTATCCATGCTCAGGAAACACAAAAACTCAAGGAC